>NZ_JBVIJX010000007.1:0-192325 GCF_055581185.1 Streptomyces sp. NPDC031474 | reverse complement strand
GGGTCTGGGCCGACAGCAGGGGCCTGAGGCGGCCAGCGGGGGTCTGGGCCGACAGCGAGGGTCTGCGGGCGGCCAGCAGGGGTCTGGGCCGACAGCAGGGGCCTGAGGCGGCCAGCGGGGGTCTGGGCCGACAGCGAGGGTCTGCGGGCGGCCAGCAGGGGTCTGGGCCGACAGCGGGGGGTCTGGGGGCGGCAGCCCCCAGGGTCGGGACGGGAAGGGGCGGCGGGGGCGAAGGACCTACCCCCGCGTCAGCGACAGCAGGTCCCGCGCCGGCCCGGCAGGGCGATGCCCCGTCGGCCACACCGCTCGCAGGTCGCGGGCCAGCGCGACCCCCTCGACGGGTATCGAGACCAACCGCCGCAGCGCCAGCTCCTCCCCCACCGCAAGCTCGCTCAGCACCGCCGGCCCCGCCCCGCTGACCGCCGCCGCCTTCACCGCCGTCGTCGAGGACAGTTCGATCAGGGGGCGGGCCAGTCCGCCCAGGGCCGTGTCGAGTACCTGACGGGTCCCCGAGCCCTTCTCCCGCAGGATCAGCGGCGTCGACGCCAGCTCGGCCGCGGGCAACGGACGTCGGCGACGGGCCCAGGGATGACCGGGCGCGACGACGACAATGAGGTGATCATGGGCTATCACGGCGGAGTCGAGGCCGGCCGGCATCGTGAGTCCCTCCACGAAGCCGAGGTCCGCCTCCCCCGCCAGCACCCGCTCGGCGACCGCCGCCGAGTTGCCGGCGAGCAGCGACACCGCCGTGTCCGGCCGCCCGGCGCGCAGCGCGAGCAGCCAGCCCGGCAGCAGGTACTCGGCGATCGTCATGCTGGCCGCCACCCGCAGCCGCGAATCCCGCCGGTCCCGCAGCGCCTGCGCTCCCGCGTCGAACGCCTGCGCCGCCTCGACGATCCGCCGCGCCCAGTCCGTCACCAGCGCACCGGCGTCCGTGAGCCGCGAGCCGCGCGGTGAACGGTCCACCAGGGCCACGCCCAGCTGGCGTTCCATGGACCGGATCCGGCTGCTCGCGGCCGGCTGCGTGATACCGAGCTCGCGCGCGGCCGCGCCCAGGCTGCCCAGCCGGGCCACGCCCAGCAGCAGCTCCAGTGCGCCCAGGTCCGGGACGCGGTGCGCGATCGAACCCGTCGCGGTGTCCGCGGGCTGTTCCTCCACACTCCCCATAAGCCCAGTTTATGTCCCCATAGAGGCATACTCCCTGGTCGCGGGCGGACACCCGGGGCGACCGTGGACACCATGGTCACCGCCGCCCAGCCCCGCTACGCCCCTCCCCGCCCGCGCGCCCGCGCCGTCCGTCACGTCCGTCACGTCCGTCACCTCGGACCGAACTGGTACGCGACTGTCATGGGCACCGCGATCGTCGCCACGGCCGGAGCGACGCTCCCGGTGCGGATACCTGGGCTACGACCGCTGTGCGCCGCGTTCTGGGTGCTCTCCCTGGTCCTCCTCCTGGCCCTGCTCGCCGCCCGCGCCCTGCACTGGCGCCACCACCGCGACCAGGCCCGCGCCCACCTCCTCGACCCGGCGACGGCCCCTTTCTACGGCTGCCTGGCGATGGCCCTGCTCGCCGTCGGGGGCGGTGCCCTGACCGTCGGCCGGGACTGGATCGGCACCCGTCCCGCGGTCGCGCTCGACGCCGTGCTGTTCGGCGCCGGGACGCTCGTGGGACTCACGGCCGCCGTCGCCGTCCCGTATCTGATGGCCGTACGCCACCGGGTGGAGCCCTCGCAGGCCACTCCGGTGTGGCTGCTGCCGCTCGTGGCGCCCCTGGTGTCCGCCGCGCTCGGGCCGCTGCTGGTGCCGTATCTGCCGGCCGGGCAGCCGCGGCAGACCCTGCTCCTGGCGTGCTTCGCACTGTTCGGGCTGAGTCTGCTCGCCACGTTCGCCATGCTGCCGGTGGTGTTCGGACGGCTGGTGACCGGCGGGCCGCTGCCCCTCGCCCTCACCCCGACCCTGTTCCTCGTCCTGGGCCCGCTCGGGCAGTCCACCACCGCCGTCGGGAAGTTCGCGGAGGTCGCTCCCGGCGTCCTGCCGGGCCCGGACGGTCGCGTCCTCGCCGTCCTCGCCGTCCTGTACGGGGTGCCCGTCATGGGGTTCGCGCTGTTCTGGCTGTGCCTGGCCACGGCGCACGTGCTGCGCGCCCGGCGGCACGGGACGGACTTCACGATGACGTGGTGGGCGTTCACCTTCCCGGTCGGCACCTGTGTGACCGGCGCGGGGGCCCTGGCCCGGCACACCGGGGTGGCCGTCTACGCGGTGCTCGGCTGCGCGCTGTACGCCGTTCTCGTCGCCGCCTGGGCGGTCGTCGCGACGCACACCGTCCGCGGGCTGCTCAGCGGCGAGCTGCTCGCAGCGCCTCGCCCAGCACGGTCGGAGCCTCGGCGAGCGACGGCCCGTACCACGTCAGGTGCCGTCCGCTGACGAGCGCGCAGGGCAGGCCGGGGAAGGCCTCCGGCCCGTCGTCGGCGGTGAAGCGGTAGGGCTCGTCCGGGAGGACGACCAGGTCCGGGCCGGCCGCCCGCAGCGCGTCGAGCGGGATCCGCGGATAGCGCTCGGGGTGCTCGGCGTACAGGTGGTCGACGCCCAGCCGGGCCAGCACGTCCCCGGCGAAGGTGTCGCGGCCCAGCACCATCCACGGGCGGCGCCAGATCGGCACGACGGCACTCCGGCGCGCCCCGACGGCCGACGGCAGCGCCGCCCACGCCTCCTCCGCCGCCACCAGCCAGGCCGGCCGCTGCGGCGCCCCGCACGCCGCCAGCACCCGCGCCAGCTCCCGGAAGGCCTGAGGGACGTCCCGGACCTCCGTCACCAGCACCTCGACGCCGGCCGCGCGCAGGGCGGCCAGGTCCGGTTCGCGGTTCTCCTCCTCGTTGGCGATCACCAGATCGGGGGCGAGGGCGACGATCCGCTCGACGTCGGGGTTCTTGGTTCCGCCGATCCGGGTGACGTCGAGGTCCGCCGGGTGGGTGCACCAGTCGGTGGCGCCGACGAGGACGCCGGGCACGGACGAGGCGACCGCCTCCGTGAGCGAGGGGACGAGGGAGACGAGCCGCACTACCGCTTCCGGCCCCGGTGGTCCCGGTCGCGTACCGCCTCGATGTGCTCGGCCACGGCGACGACGATCACCCGGGTGTCCGGCACGGTCGCCCGCCAGCGGTGGCGGACCCCGCCGGTGAGGTACAGGGTGTCGCCGCGGCCCAGCCGGTAGGCGCGGCCCTCCGCCTCGATCTCCACGGCGCCGTCGGCGACGTACATCAACTGGTCGTTGCGGTACTGGAATTCACGGCCCGCGTCGTGGTCGCCGGTGAACTCGGAGGCGTGCATCTGGTGGTGCCCGCGCACCAGGGAACGAGAACGCGGCTCCGGGTCCTGGCCCGGCACCGAGTCCTGCCCCTGTCCCGCACCCCGGCTCTGTCCCCCGCCCTGGCCCGGGTCGGTGTCCTCGGCGCGGACGACGTCCACACTGCACGCCGGGTCGGCGGCGGCGAGGAGTTCGACGGCCGTGGTGCGCAGGGCGTCGGCGACCTTCTCCAGGGAGCCGGTGCTGGGCCGCGCGCGGTCGTTCTCGATCTGGCTCAGGAACGGGACCGACAGGCCGCTGCGCTCGGCCACGACGGCGAGGGTGAGCTCCAGGGAGCGGCGCCGGCGCCGCACGGCCGCGCCCACCCGCAGGGGCTGTTCTTTGTGGTCGCCCATCGCTCCGGCTCCCTCCTTCGCTCGTCGTTGCCGTGGTGTCCGCCGACACGTCCTCTGCTGAGTTGTCTGCACCCTACGCATGTTCGGCAAACCGTTTCATGCGCCCGTCACATCGAGGACACATGGGGTGACACTCGACCTCACAGTTCGCGCCAGATGATCAGGCCCCCGACCCTCGGGGCGACGGCCCGTCCTCCGGCTTTCCGGTTCAATGCGCGAGCGGCCTCGCGTGTTCCCGCTCGTCCCGGCTCCCCCGGACCCTCGGCCCCAGGATGGGCATAGCTCTCTGTGGTTGGCCGGATCCTTGCCGTGGGCGGGCGAGGGAAACGGGACGAGGGGCGGACGAGCGGAACGGGACGAGGGGCGGGCCCCGTCGCAGGCCGTGAAGGCCGTACGTCGGTGCCCGCCCCTGGTCGGACGGCCGCGGTGCTGTCAGGTCACCGGGCCGCCCGGCTCTTCTGCCCCGAATCGGCGACCGGTACCCACTTCTCGACCAGAGCGGGGTTCTCCTTCAGCCAGGTCCGGACCGCGTCCTGCTCCTTGCCCTTGCCGGCCTTCTGGATCCGCGCCTCCAGACCGGTGAGCTGGGCCTCGGTCATCCTGAAGTTCTTCAGCCACGTGCCGACCTCGGGGTTGTCGTCGGCGAAGCCCTGGCGGGCGATGGTGTGCACGCCGTCCCCCTTGCCCCAGGCGCCCTTGGGGTCGTCGAGCTTCTTGAGGTCGTAGTCGCTGTACGCCCAGTGCGGCGACCAGAGCGTGACGACGATCGGCTTCTTCGCGGCGTAGGCGCGCTTGAGTTCGGCGAGCATCGCCGGGGTGGAGCCGTCGACGACCGTGTAGGCGCCGTCGAGGCCGTACGCGCCGAGGACCTTGTCCTTGAGCAGGCCCATCATTCCGGCGCTGGGCTCGATGCCGGTGATCCGGCCGCCGAACTCGGAGGCGTGGGCCTTCAGGTCCGCCAGGGAGTTCACGTCCTTCATGTACGAGGGGACGGAGAGCTCCAGCGAGGTCGGGCCGTACCAGGAGCCGAGGTCGTCGAGGCGGTCGCCGTACTTCTTCCAGTACTCGGCGTGGGTGGTCGGCAGCCAGGCGTCGGTCTGGAAGTCGATCTGGCCGGTGGCGACGCCGGTGTAGAGGGGTCCGGCCGCGTACTGGGTGGTGTCCACCTTGAAGCCGCGTTCCTCCAGGAGTTCCTTCCAGAGGTAGGTGGAGGCGATGCCCTCGTCCCACGGGATGTAGCCGATCTTGATCTCCTTGCCCTTGCCGACGTCCGAGGCGGAGGCCTCGGCGGTGCCGGAGGAGGAGCCGAAGACGCCCATGCCGCCGGCGACCAGGGCGAGGACGACCACGCCGACCACGGCCACGGCCGGGCGCGGACGGTACGTCCACACCGTGCTGCGTGCCTTGGCTGCGGCGCGGCGGCCGAGCGGGGAGATCCGGGTGCCGAGGGCGCCGGTCATCCGGTCGAGATAGATGGCGAGGACGACGATGCCGAGGCCCGCCTCGAAGCCGAGCCCGATGTCGAGCTGGCCGATGGCCTCGTTGACGGCGCCGCCGAGGCCGCCGGTGCCGACCATGCCGGCGATGACGACCATCGACAGGCCCAGCATGATGACCTGGTTGACGCCCGCCATGATCGTCGGCAGCGCGAGCGGCAGCTGGACGCGCAGCAGCGTGTCGCGGGGGGTCGTGCCGAACGCCTCGGCCGCCTCGACGAGTTCGGCGTCGACCTGGCGGATGCCGAGCTCGGTCATGCGCACGCCCGGGGCGAGCGCGAAGATCAGGGTGGCGATGACGCCCGCGGGGACGCCCATACCGAAGAACAGGATCGCGGGGATGAGCAGAACCATCGACGGCATCGTCTGGAGCAGGTCCAGGACGGGCCGCAGGGTGGCGCTGACGGCCTTGGAGCGGGCGGCCCAGATACCCAGCGGGACGGAGATCACCAGGGCGATCACCGTGGCCACGAGCACCAGGGACAGCGTCGACATCGCCTCCTCCCACAGGGCGAGGGAGTCGATGAGCGCGAACCCGGCGAAGGCGAGGACGCCCGCGACGAGGCCCCGCAGCCACCAGGCGAGCACCGCGAGGATGCCCGCGAGGAGCAGCGGCGCGGGGGCGGTGAGGACGGCGTCGAGGCCGTCGTACATGCCTTCGACGACGGTCTTGATCGCGTCGAAGAGCCAGGACATGTGGGTGACGAGCCAGTCGACGCCGGAGTCGACCCAGTCGCCGAGGTGCAGCCTAGGCACGGGCGGTCACCTGCTTCCGGCCGTCGCCCGGGCTGTCGCAGACGATCGGCGCGCCCTGCTCGTCGCCGAGGAAGCGCACCAGGCGCTGTCTCGGCACGACGCCCACGAGTGTGCGTTGTCCGTCGAGGACGGCGACCGGATGGGTCAGCCGGGCGCTGAGCGCGCAGAGCGCGGTGAACGGAGTGTCGGGGGTGGCGGTCTCGCAGCCGCAGTCGGCCTCGTCGCCGCGCACGGCGGTGTCCATGACGGCCGAGGCGGTCAGCACGCGGGAGCGGTCGACGTCCTGGATGAAGGAGGCGACGTAGTCGCCCGCGGGTCGGATCAGGATGTCCTCCGCCGTGCCGGTCTGCACGATGCGGCCGTCGCGCATGACGGCGATGCGGTCGCCCAGGCGCATGGCCTCGTTGAGATCGTGGGTGATGAAGACGATCGTCTTCTTCAGGGTCTGCTGGAGCGTGAGGAGCTGGTCCTGCATGTCGCGGCGGATCAGCGGGTCCAGCGCGCTGAAGGACTCGTCCATCAGGAGCAGGTCGGCGTCGGTGGCGAGGGCGCGGGCCAGGCCCACGCGCTGCTGCATGCCGCCGGACAGCTCGTCCGGCCAGGACTTCTCCCAGCCCTGAAGACCGCACAGCCGCAACGCCTCGGCGGCCCGCTGCTCGCGCTCGCGGCAGGGGACGCCCTGGACGGCGAGGCCGTAGGCGGCGTTGTCGAGGACGCTGCGGTGCGGGAACAGCGCGAAGTGCTGGAAGACCATGCTGATCTTCTTCGCCCGCACCGCGCGCAGGTCGCGGTCGGTGAGCGCGGTGAGGTCCTGGCCGTCGAAGAGGACGCGTCCGGCGGTCGGTGCCAGCAGTCCGTTGAGCATGCGCAGCAGGGTGGACTTCCCGGAGCCGGACAGGCCCATGACGACGAAGATCTGGCCGGGTTCCACGGTGAAGGAGGCGTCGACGACGGCGGCCGTGGTGCCGTCGGCGCGCAGCTCCTCCCGGTCTGCTCCGGCGCGCAGCCGTTCGACTGCCTGTTCCGGTCGTCTGCCGAACACCTTGTACAGCTGCTCGGCTTCAAGCCTGGATGACACGCGTACCTCTCGATGGGGGACAGAAACGGGAGTACTCGGCAACAGCAAACCGTTGAAGGCGCAACCGACACCGCTCCGAGGCCGCGCCTGCCCGGGCCCGACATGGGCAAACGTGCGAGTGGTTCAGTTCACAGGCGGCGCGGCCGGGGTCACGGCCGGGCCGGCGGGAGGTTCGCGCCTGCCACGGGAGCGAATACCCGCCGGTCACCGGGGCACCCGTGCGGCATGATGCGGGGCGTGACCGGACGACTGATGCTCCTCGACACCGCCTCGCTCTACTTCCGCGCCTACTTCGGCGTCCCCGACTCCGTCAGGGCGCCGGACGGCACCCCGGTGAACGCCGTGCGGGGACTGCTGGACTTCATCGACCGACTGGTGAAGGACCACCGGCCGGACGAACTGGTGGCGTGCATGGACGCCGACTGGCGCCCTCAGTGGCGGGTCGAGCTGATCCCCACCTACAAGGCGCACCGCGTCGCCGAGGAGCACGAGGCCGGACCGGACGAGGAGGAGGTGCCGGACACGCTCTCGCCGCAGGTGCCGATCATCGAGGCGGTCCTGGACGCGCTGGGCATCGCGCGCGTGGGCGTCGCGGGCTACGAGGCGGACGACGTGATCGGCACGTTCACCGGCCGCGCGAAGGGCCCGGTCGACATCGTCACCGGCGACCGCGACCTGTATCAGTTGGTGGACGACGCGCGCGGGGTGCGCGTGCTGTACCCGCTGAAGGGCGTCGGCACGCTGCAGCTGACGGACGAGGCGTGGCTGCGCGAGAAGTACGGCGTCGACGGGCGCGGGTACGCGGATCTGGCGCTGCTGCGCGGCGACCCGAGCGACGGTCTGCCGGGTGTGGCGGGCATCGGGGAGAAGACGGCGGCCAAGCTGCTGGCCGAGTTCGGCGACCTGGCGGGGATCATGGCGGCGGTGGACGACCCCAGGGCGAAGCTGACGCCCTCGCAGCGCAAGCGGCTGGACGAGGCGCGGCCGTACGTCGCCGTCGCGCCGAAGGTCGTCAAGGTGGCCGACGACGTGCCGCTTCCGGACGTGGACACGGCGCTGCCGCATACGCCTCGGGACGGGGCGACACTGGAGGCACTGGCAGGGCGCTGGGGGCTCGGGGGGTCACTGCAGCGGCTGTTGACGACACTGAACACCCGGCACGCATAGGCATTCTGGGGGCATCGCCCGGAAAGAGATGCTAACTTAGGTAAACCTAACCATGGTGTCATGGGCAGAGACATGGGAGGCCGTCATGGCAGAACGTCCGGCACGCAAGCCGCGGAAGCCCCACTCCGCGCAGGTCGTCCGCACCGAACGGCTCACCCCGCACATGCAGCGCGTCGTGCTCGGCGGGGCGGGTCTGGCCGGGTTCGCAGCGGGCGACTGCACCGATCACTACGTCAAACTGCTCTTCGGCCCCGACGGCGTGACCTACCCGGAGCCTTTCGACCTGGAGCGCATCCGGGCCGAGTTCCCCCGTGAGCAGTGGCCCGTGACCCGGACGTACACGGTGCGCGACTGGGACGCCGAACACCGCGAGCTGACGCTGGACTTCGTGCTGCACGGCGACGAGGGCCTGGCCGGACCCTGGGCGGCCCGCGTCCAGCCGGGCGAGACGGTCCGCTTCATGGGCCCCGGCGGCGCCTACGCGCCGGACGCGGCCGCCGACTGGCATCTGCTGGCCGGCGACGAGAGCGCCCTGCCCGCCGTCGCGGCCGCCCTGGAGTCGCTGCCGGCCGGGGCCCTCGCCCACGCCTTCATCGAGGTGGCCGGGCCCGAGGAGGAGCAGAAGATCGACTCCGACGTGGAGGTCGTCTGGCTGCACCGCGGCGACCGGCCGGTCGGCGAGCGGCTCGTCGAGGCCGTACGGGCGCTGGAGTTCCCCGAGGGCCGTATGCACGCGTTCGTGCACGGCGAGGCCGCCTTCGTGAAGGACCTGCGCAAACTGCTGCGCGTGGAGCTGCAGATCCCGCGCGAGGACCTGTCGATCTCCGGCTACTGGCGGCTCGGCCACGACGAGGACGGCTGGCAGGCCTCGAAGCGGGAGTGGAACGCGCGCGTGGAGGCGGAGCAGGAGGGCGAGACCCCGGCCGCCTGATCTGACGCCCGGCACCCGAGCCACGGCATCCGAGGCGCAGCACCCGAGGCCCGGCATCCGAGGCCCGGCGGAAGCGGCCCGTACTCGTGGAGCGGGCCGCGCTCCTGGGGCGGGGCCGCCCTCGGCCTTGGGCGCCGCCCCACGAGCGCTGCACCAACCGCTACACCGACCGCTGGTAGGACCGGAACGTCCGGATCGACAGCCACACCGCCGCCACCGCCAGCGCGAGCAGCGCCCCGCCGCGGCTGAGCACGTCCGCCCGGTCGGCGTCGGCGGACAGCGCCGAACGGCCCGCGACCATCGCCCAGTTGACCGGGTTGAAGTCGGCTATGTGCCGCATCCAGGAGGGCATCCGGGCCGGCGCCATGAAGGCGGAGGACAAAAACGTCAGCGGCAGCAGCAGGAAGGTGTTGATGCCGATGATCGACTCCCGCTCACGCACCAGCATGCCCAGGGAGTTGGACAGCGCCCCGAACACGGTGCCCAGCAGCACGGCCGCCACGATCAGGACCGCGACCCCGGTGATCCCGCCCGGGTAGTCCGCGCCGCCCGCCAGACCCAGCAGCACGATGACGCCCGACTGCAGGGCGGTGACGATGCCGTTGTGCACGACATTGCCGTTCATCAGCGCGGCCCGGCTGGCCGGGGTGGTCAGGAAGCGGTTCAGGGTGCCGCGCTGGATCTCCTCCAACGTGCCCATACCTGCCCACAGGTTGGCGCTCAGCGCACTCATCACGACCACGCCCGGCACCAGGTAGTCGAGGTAGGAGGCGGTGCCGAAGCCGCCCAGCTCGACGACGTTCCTGAACAGGCTGCCGAAGAGGAACAGCCAGATCACCGGCTGGATCAGGGTGATCACCGCGTAGGCGGGCTGCCGGGCGAACACCATGAGCTGACGCTGCGTCATGTACCAGGTCTGGGCGACGGCGGTGCTCATCGCACACCTCCGGCGAGGACGGGAGCGGCGCCGGCGGCGGCGTCCGCGTCCGCGTACCGGCGGCCCGCGTACCTGAGATAGACGTCGTCGAGGGACGGCCGGGCCACGGTCGCGGTGGCCACCTGGACCCCGGCCCGCTCCAACGCGCCCAGCAGCACCGGCACGGCGGCCGCTCCGTCGTCGGCGCGGACGCTGATCCGGCGGCCTTCGCACAGCACCTCGTGCACGCCCGGCAGCCCGCCGAGGGCGCTGTCCAGCAGGGTGCGCCCCGCCTCGCCGAGGGGTGTGCGCACCTCCACGTGCACGGCGTCGCCGCGGAGTTCGCCCTTGAGGGAGTCGGGGGCGCCCGTGACGACGATCCGGCCGCGGTCGACGATGGCGACGCGCTCGGCGAGCCGGTCGGCCTCCTCCAGGTAGTGCGTGGTGAGCAGGATGGTGAGGCCCTCCTCGCCGGCCAGGCGGCCGATCTCGTCCCACATCGCGGTGCGGGCCTCGGGGTCCAGGCCGGTGGTGGGCTCGTCGAGGAAGAGCACCTCGGGCCGGTGCACCAGCCCGAGGGCGACGTCGAGGCGGCGCCGCATTCCGCCGGAGTAGCCCTTGACCGGGCGCCGGGCGGCCTCGGTGAGCGTGAAGCGTTCGAGCAGTTCGTCGACCCGGCGCTCGAGGGCGGCGCCCTTCACACCGTAGAGCCGGCCCTGGAGGCGGAGGTTGTCCCGGCCGGTGGCGACCGGGTCCGCCCCGGAGTTCTGTGCGACCACGCCGATCGCGCGGCGCACCCGGTCCGGGTGGCGCAGCACGTCATGCCCGGCGACGGTGGCCGTCCCGGAGTCGGGGCGGGCGAGGGTGGTGAGGATCTTGACGGTGGTGGACTTGCCGGCGCCGTTGGGGCCGAGGAGCCCGAAGACGGTGCCGGGCTCGACGGTGACGTCGAGTCCGTCCAGGGCGGTGACACCGCCGGGATAGGTCTTGACGAGGTCACGTGCCTCGACCGCGGGCCCGCGAGTGACGCCGGCACTGCTCATACTGCTCGCACTGCCCGGACTGCTCATACTGCTCATACTGCTCATGACGACAGCTCTCCTGAGTGAGCGGACTGGTGATCGATCCGCGCGAAGAGCGCCGGGCTATCCTGGGTGTGCCGCACCTCGATGGCCCGGTTCTGCCGCACGGCGGATCCGTTTCGGGGTTCGAGACCCCGGCGGGACTGCTGCAACAGACCTGCCGGGGTCTTTCTCATGATCTGAGTTCTTGCGGCAGCTCCCCCGTCTCGTGGAAGTGCCGCCACTGCTCGACGCCGGGCAGCGATCCCTTCCTGATCTCGTCGAGGAAACCGCCGACCCACTCCACCTGCGCCTCGACCATGTGCAGCTGGTACTCGACCTCGACGAGGAACAGCCTCGGCAGCGTCTCGCAGAGCTTGTCGAGCGCTCCCCGGCCGCTGGCCAGCTGCACCTCCAGCGAGCTCAGCCGCGTCTCCAGCAGGCGCACCACCTCGTCCGGCGGCAGCGCCGCCATCAGCGAGAGCGCCGTCTCGAAGATCGGGTACTCCTTCGCGGGGATGGCGATCAGGTCCGAGAGCCACTCGGCCATCTCCTCGCGCCCGGCCTCGGTGAGCCCGTAGACCGTGCGCTCGGGGCGGTTGCCCTGGCGTTCCACACCCGTCACCTCGACGAAGCCGTACTTCTCGAGGTTCTGCACGACCGTGTAGAGCGAGCCGTAGTTCGTCTTCGTGCTCGTGTCCTTGCCCTGGCTGCGCAGGGTCTGGGCGATCTCGTACGGGTGCATCGGCTTCTGCCAGAGCGTCGTCATCACGGCGAGCGCCAACGGATTGCTGAGCTTGCGGCGCTTCCTCGCCACGATGACCACCTCGCTTTCGAATATCCGTAGCCGAACATATCGCGAGTTGCGGACCGGAACAAGAGACGCGATGTAACGCGTTCGAGTGACGTTCCGGACCGTGAGGACTTGGGCCCGCCCCCGACATGGCGGCGTGACGCGGACGAAACAGCCCGTCCCTAATTTCTGTCGCCCGACAGGAATTCCCCGTCCCCCTCTGGCGCCAAGGCAGGTTCCGCCGTGACGACAACGACACCCTCCGACGTACGCCCCGACCCGCCGCACTCCCCCGGAGCCGACGACGGCTCCCTCGCCGAGTTCGGCTACCGCCAGGAGCTGCACCGCAGCCTGGGCCGGTACGCCTCGTTCGCCGCCGGGTTCTCCTTCATCTCCGTCCTGACGACCGTCTTCCAGTTCTTCGCCTTCGGGTACGCCTTCGGCGGCCCGGTCTTCTTCTGGGCCTGGCCGGCGGTGCTGGCCGGGCAGTTGCTGGTGGCCGCGTGCTTCGCGGAGCTGGCGGCGCGCTACCCGATCTCGGGCGCGATCTACCAGTGGTCGACGCGGCTGTCGACGCCCTCCTTCGGCTGGTTCGCCGGCTGGATCATGGTGATCGGCCAGGTCGTCGTGGTCGCGGCGGCCGCGCTGGCCCTGCAGATGGTCCTGCCCGCGATCTGGTCGGGCTTCCAGCTGATCGGCACCGACCCGGCGCCCACATCACCGGACGGCGCGGCCAACGCGGCGCTGCTCGGCATGGTCCTGCTGGTGCTGACGACGCTCGTGAACGTCGTCGACAACCGCGTGCTGTCCCTGATCAACCGGGTCGGCGTCACCGCCGAGATCATCGGCGCGGTGCTCATCGTCGTGCTGCTGCTCACCCACTCCGAGCGCGGCCCCGGCATCACCTTCCACACCGAAGGGGCGGCGCAGGACGGTCTGTTCGGGGCGCTGCTCGTCGGCTCGTTCACGGCCGCCTACGTGATGATCGGCTTCGACAGCGCGGGCGAGATGAGCGAGGAGACGCGCGATCCGCGCCGCACCGCGCCCCGCACCATCCTGACGGCGCTCGGCGCGGCCGGTCTGCTCGGCGGGCTGATCGTGCTGGCCGGCCTGCTGGCCGCGCCCAGCCTCACCGACGGGCGGCTCGGGGTCGACGGGCTCAGCTACGTCCTCACCAGCAGCCTCGGCGACAGCGTCGGCAAGGCGCTGCTGGCGGACGTGGTCGTCGCGATCGCGGTGGCGACGCTCGCCATCCAGACGGCGGCCTGCCGGATGCTGTTCTCCATGGCCCGCGACGGACAGCTCCCGTTCTCCGCCCGCCTCGCGCGCGTGAACCCCCGCACCGGCATGCCGAGCGCCCCGGCGCTGGTCGTCGGCGTCCTCGCGGCGGCCCTGCTGCTGCTGAACTTCGCCTCCCCGGACGCCTTCCTGGCCATCGGCACCACCTGCATCGTGATGCTGTACCTGGCCTACGCGATGGTCACCGGACCGCTGCTGGTGCGCCGGCTGCGCGGACAGTTCTCCTCGACGGGCACGGACGAGACGGGCGCCCGTCTGTTCTCCCTGGGCCGCTGGGGCGTCCCGGTGAACGCCGTCGCCCTCCTCTACGGCCTGCTGATGACCGTCAACCTGGCCTGGCCGCGCGCCGCGGTGTACGACCCGGCGGGCGGGCACTGGTACTTCCAGTGGTTCACGGTGCTGTTCCTCGGTGCGACGGTCGCCGTCGGCGTGGCCTTCCGGGCGTACCGGCGGCGGACGACGGCCTGACGCGGGCAGGCGCGGCCGGCGGGCGCGTGCCGCGCGGGCTCAGTCGCCCTGCACGCGCGCGTGGAGGTGCATGTCGTGCCACCCGTCCTGGTGGAGGGCGGCGCTGCGCTTGGTGCCCTCCAGGGTGAAACCGGCCTTGGCCGCGACGCGGCAGGAGGCTTCGTTGGCGGTGGCGTGCGCCAGCTCCAGCCGGTGGAAGCCGATCTCGTCGAGAGCCCAGCGCGCCAGGGCGGTCGTGGCCCGGGGAGCGACTCCCCGGCCACGGGCCGCCCGGGTCGTCCAGTACGCGACCTGGGCGATGCCGTCGCCGAGCCGGATGTCGCGCAGCGCCACCCGCCCCAGCACTTCGTCCGAGTCGGCGTCGACGGCGGCCCACTGGACGTTCTGCTCCGCCGCCCAGCTCGTCTGCCACTCCTCGATCCAGCCGGCGACCTCCTCCTCGGATTCGGCGGCCCTGATGTGCCACTGGTGCATCACCGGGTCCTGGAAGGCCGCGTACACGGCGGGCGCGTCCGCGGCCCGCCACGGGCGCAGAAGGAGCCCGTCGCCGGCGCGCAGGACGGGCTGAGGGGCGCTGGAGAGGGTTCCGACGGGCAGCACGAAGTCAGCGGTGTAGGGCATGAGCCGCATCCTGCCAACGGGCCGCGAGGAGTCAACCGGGTTTCCGTCGCCGTAGGCTTGGCCCCGATGAGACGCCGCACCTCTCCCCCGCCCTCCCCGCTGCCGCAGCGCGACGGGATCGACGCGGTGCGGTTGCGGCTGCCGGGCGAGGGCGCCTGGGCCACCGTCCGGGAGCACCTGGTGGAGCGGCTCGGCGGGGCCGGCCCCGGGGTGGTGGACGGGATGCTGGCTGCCGGGCTCGTCGTCGGCGCCGACGGTGCGGCAGTGGCGCCGGACGCGGCGTACGTGCCGGGTATGTTCGTATGGTTCCACCGTGAGCTGCCCGCCGAGGCGCCGGTGCCGTTCCCGCTGGAGATCGTGTACCGCGACGAGCACATCGTGGTCGTCGACAAGCCGCACTTCCTGGCCACCACTCCGCGCGGCAGCCATGTCACCCAGACCGCGCTGGCCCGGCTGCGGCGGGAGCTGGGCGTCCCCGCGCTGGGCGCCGCGCACCGCCTCGACCGGCTCACCGCCGGGCTTGTGCTGTTCACCGTGCGCCCCGAGGAGCGCGGCGCCTACCAGACGCTGTTCCGCGACCGCCGGGTGCGCAAGGTGTACGAGGCCGTGGCGCCCCACGGCGCCTCGCGCGGGTGGCCGGTGACGGTGCGCAGCAAGATCGTGAAGGAGCGCGGCGTCCTGGCCGCCCGGGAGGTGCCGGGCGAGCCGAACGCGGTCAGTCATGTCGAGCCGGTCGAGCACCGTGCGGACGGCCTCGCCCGCTACCGGCTGGTCCCCGACACCGGGCAGACCCACCAACTCCGGGTGCACATGGCCGCGTTGGGCGTGCCGATCCTCGGCGATCCGCTCTATCCGGAGGTGACCGCCCCGGTGCCGGCCGACGACTTCCGGCGCCCGCTGCAACTGCTCGCGCGGGAGCTGGAGTTCACCGATCCGGTCACCGGGACGGAGCACCGGCTGCGCAGTGGCCGGGTGCTCGAGGCCTGGGCGTCGTACGGCAGTTGGCTCGACGGCCCCACCGCCACCGCGTCACCGGGCGTCGCTCAGTAGCCGCGCCACCAGGACAGGAAGCGCCGCCAGGCGTTCGCCCTGCGGGCCGGGCCCGTCGGCGTCGGGGCGGTCGGCTCGGGCTGCGGCGCGGCCGACTGCGCCGGGGCTGGCGTCGGGGCGGGCTGCGGTTCCGTGCTCACCGGTCGCGTCATGCGCTGCGGCGGGATCGAGGCGTGGCTCGGCTTGTGCTTGACGTCCTGCTGGTCCTTCGGGCCGAACCGGACCGGCAGTTCCACCAGGTGCCGTGAAGCGATGGACATCGTCCACCGCAACTCGTCCTCTTCGCAGTCGAGTTGCAGGTCCGGCAGCCGCATCAGCAGCGCGTCCACGCCGACGTCGGCGATGGCGCGGCCGATGTCCTGGCCGGGGCATTCGTGCGGGCCGCTGCCGAAGGCGAGGTGGGAGCGGTTGCCCTGCATGTTGGCGGACAGGTCGGGGCGCACCCGGGGGTCCACGTTGCCGGGGGCGGGCGCGAAGAACAGGCCGTCGCCCCGCCGGATGCGCTGACCGCCCAACTCCGTGTCCTGCTTGGCGAAGTAGGCGAAGACGGTGCTGAACGGAGGCTCGTCCCACAGGGACTGCTCGACCGCCTCCGCCACCGTCATCTGGCCGCCGTTGAGCCGGGCGAGGAACCGGGGGTCGGTGAGGACCATGCGCAGCACGTTGGAGAGCAGGTTGACGGTGGCCTCGTAGGCGGCGAAGAGGACCAGGCGCAGGTGCTCGCGGACCTCCTCGTCGGTGAGGTTCGCCGGGTCGCTGATGAGGTGGCTGGTGAAGTCCTCCTCGGGCCTGGCGCGGCGGCGCGCGGTGAGCCGGGTCAGCGCCCCCATGACGTACTCGTGGCTGGCGATGGCGGTCTCGGAGCCCTTGAGCGCGTCGCGGGCGCACTGGACCATCCGGTCGTTGTACTCGTCGGGCATGCCGAGGACGTGGCACATGACGGCCATCGGCAGGTGCTCGACGAACTGGCCCACCAGTTCGGCCCGGCCCTCCTCGCAGAAGCGGTTGACCAGGCGCTGGCTGGAGCGGTTGATGTAGCGGCGCACGCTGCGGTCGTCGATGGTCGCCATGGCCGCGGTGACCGCGCCCCGCAGCCGCTTGTGCTCGTCGCCCTCGGCGTGGGCGGCCATGGGCTGCCAGGCGATGTGCGGCATGAGCGGGTGGTCGGGCCTGACCTTGCCCTGCACCAGCGGCGACCAGATACGGCTGTCCTTGGAGAACTGCGAGGGCGAGCGCACCATGTGCAGGTTCTCGGCGTGACCGAGGACCATCCACATAGGCAGGTCGTCGTGGATGAGGACCGGCGCCACGGGACCGTGCTCGTCGCGCAGGCGCTCGTACAGTTCGCTGAGGTCCTCCGCGCCGGCGCCGTAGAGGCGGGCCAGCCCGCCGGGGCCCCGGTTGTGCGCGGGGCAGCCGGGCGGCGGGTCCAGCGCGAGATCGCGCGGACCGGTGGGGACAGGGTGTTCGGGAGTCACAGGGTCGCTCCGAAACTGTGATGGATCCGGTGTCGGGGGGGAGGTGGTGCGGTGGGATGTCAGGTGAGGCTGCGGCTCAGGGCCAGGTTGTGCAGGAAGCGCATGAGGGTCATCAGGACGTCGCGGCTGGAGGCGCGGCGGCGGACGTCGCACTCCACGATCGGGATCTCGGGCGGCAGGTCGAGGGCCCCGCGCAGTTCCTCGATGGGGTAGCGGGGCCCGTCGGGGAAGGTGTTGACGGCGACGACGAAGGGCACGCCGCCCTCCTCCAGCCGGCCCATGACCTCGAAGCTGACCTCGAGGCGGCGGGTGTCGACGAGGACGACCGCGCCGAGCGCGCCCTCGAACAGCCCGTTCCACAGGAACCAGAAGCGCTCCTGGCCGGGCGTGCCGAAGAGGTAGAGCACGACCTGTTCCGTGATGCGGATCCGGCCGAAGTCCATGGCCACGGTGGTGGCGGTCTTGGTCTCGGAGCCGTAGTTGTCGTCGACGCCGATGCCCGCCTGCGTCATGGTCTCCTCGGTGGTCAGCGGCCTGATCTCGCTGACGGAGCCGACCATGGTGGTCTTGCCGACGCCGAAGCCGCCCACGATGACGATCTTCGCCGCGGCCGTGGTGGTCTGCGGCAGATAGTCCTCGGCCCGTGGGCCGGGAATGGTGTCAGAGCCGTTGAAGTCCATTCATCACCGCTTCGAGAAGGGAACGGTCGGGGAGCTGCTGCCGGACGATCGGGGCGCGCGCCTGCACGAGTTCGGCCGCCAGCATCTCGGTCAGCAGCACCGTCACCACGCTGAACGGGAGACCGAGATACGCCGACACCTCGGCCACCGACAGCGGGGCGCCGCACATCCGCAGCACCGCCGTCTGCTCCGGCGTGGCCGAGGAGGGCGGTTCGGCACACGCCACGATTAACGTGACCAGGTCGACGGGAGCGCGCTCGCCGTCGGGGCCCGTGATGATGTACAGCCGTTCGGGGTTCTTGCCCTCGCCCTCGCCCTCCTGGGGAGGCGACACGGCCGGTGCGGGCGGCGCGGGCGGCGGGGGCGGCGGGAGCAGTTCCGGCAGGGGTTGTCGCCGTTGGCGTTGCGGAGGCGTCATACGCTCTGCCCGTTGCGCCGGGGCGGACTGGTGAGGTGGGCGCCGATGCGGACGACGAGGTCGCGCATGCTGGCGCTCATCCGGCCGGCCTCGCAGCGCACGTCGGCGAGGACCGCGAGGTAGGCGTTGTCGCCGGCCGCCATCAGGTAGAAGTAGCCGCCGCTCAGGTCGATGACGACCATGTTCATCTCGCCGTCGCTGGCCTGGATCTCCTGGGCGACGGCGGCGGCCAGGCTCTGCACGCCCGCGCAGGCGGCGGCGACGCGGTCGGCGGCGTCGGGGTCACCGGCGTAGCGGGCGATGCGCAGACCGTCGGCCGAGAGCACCACGATCATCTCGATGCCCGGAACGCCGTCGTAGAGCTCCTTGAGCAGCCAGTCGAAGTTTTGGCGCTGCTGGATCACGTGAGGTCCCCTTCGTCGTCGGCCTCGGGCTTGGCCTTGTCTTCGATCAGGTGCAGGTATGCGGTGGGATTACGGGTGAAGTCGGTGGGGTGGTGGCCGGGCGGGGCTACCTTCTTCAGGCCGTCCCAGAAGGCCTCGAACGCCACTCCGGGCTCATGCTTCTTCTTCGCGGGCTGAGCCTCCGGGCGGGGCTGCGCGAACAGGTCGGGCTTGCCCTCACGCGCGGCTTCCTGGGCGGCGTACGCCTCCTGGTAGCGCTGCACGATGGAGATCGTGGTCTTGCTGCGCCGCTGCGGCAGGCCCTGCTCGGTCCACTCGGTGACCTCGGGCACCTCGTCGTCGGTCAGGGAGACCCCGGCCGGGATGCGCGGGTTGGTGGGACGGCGCTTCTTGGGCGGGCGCTTGGGGCCCTCGCCGACCTGGCTCAGGTCGATCTGCGGTACGGCGGTGGCGCCGATGCCGTGCGCGAAGCCGGGCGCGGGGTCGAGGGTCTGCATCTCGCTGGGCACGATGAGGACGACCCGGACGCCGCCGTACGCCGACTTGCGCAGGGAGACCTCCAGGTTGAAGGAGGTGCACAGCCGGCCGACGACCGCGAGGCCCAGGCGGGGGGTGCCGCCGACGTCCTGGATGTCGACGCCCCTCTTGGCCTGTTCCAGCATGCGTTCGGCCTTGGCGCGTGTCTCCTCGCTGAGGCTGACGCCGGCGTCCTCGATCTCGATGGCGATGCCGGTCTGCACCTCGGTGGCGTTGACGTGCACCTTCGCCTGCGGGGGCGAGTAGCGGGTGGCGTTGTCGAGGAGTTCCGCGAGCGCGTGGATGAGCGGTTCGACGGAGAGGCCGCGGATGTTGACCTTGGCGATGGAGTCCAGCTGGATGCGCCGGTACTCCAGGATCCGGGACATGGCGCCGCGCAGCACGCTGTACAGCGGGACGGGCTGGGGCCAGTTGCGGCTGGGGCGGCCGCCGCCGAGCACACCGATGGAGTCGGCGAGCCGGCCGATCAGCGAGGTGCCGTGGTCGATGCGCAGCAGGTCGTCGAAGACCTCGGGGTTGCGGCCGTGGTCCTCCTCCATCTCCCGCAGTTCCGCGGCCTGTTGGTGGACGATGGCCTGCATGCGGCGGGCGATGCTGACGAAGGAGCGCTGGGCGGAGTCGCGCAGGGACTCCTCGTGGTCGACGATGTCGAGGATCTTCCGGATGACCGCGCGCTGTGCGTCGTCGAGCGCACGGAACGAAGGATCGTCGTCGCTGAGGTCGCGCATCACCTCCCTGGGGGAATTTCCGGCCCGCAGCCACTCCACCGCGTTGGGCACGAACACCTCGGCGAGGAGGCGGTTCTCCTCCGCGTGACCGGCGACGCAGTCGTCCAGGTACGCGATGCGCCGGTCCTTGTCCGCGCGAAGCTCGCGCAGCAGCCGGCCGCGGCGCACCGACTCGGCTCCCGCCGCGATCACCAGGAGGGTGGCGACGGTTCCGCAGACGCCGACGGCGAGCCGGGCCGGCGTCGCCACCAGGGCGACGGCGGCTCCGGTCGCCGCGGCCATCAGTATCGCCGGCAGCAACAGCACGCGCGCGTAGGGAAGTTCTCGGCGACCGGGTGGGGACTGAACACTCACCATGTGGGCACCCTCTGTAGGGATCTGTCGGCATCTTCGGAACATTTGGGAACAGGCGCACGAATACACCTCAACTCGGTGCGCCGCGGGCGAGCTTAGTCTCACCGGATCATCGCTGCGTCATATTCAGCAACCCTCTGAAACCGGCTCCACGCATGGAGTAGCCTCAAACCTATTTACACGCTGGGGATTTGTTCGAACACGGTGCGTGATGATGCACGGGTGTGCGAAACAGTTCACCGGGACGGATGAGGCGACCATCCTTGAGCACCCTCAGACACCCTCAGGTGCCCTCAAGTCCCGTCGGAGGGTGGTCAGTTGCCCGCGATGCGCAGGGCCGCGTCGGCGGTGGCGCGGGCGAACTCCGAGACGGGCCGGTCGGGTTCCGAGCGATGGACGAGGATGACGCCCTCGATGAGTCCGAAGACGAGGTCGGTGCGCAGATCGAGGTCGCTCTTCGCGAGCGCGCCGCCCGCCGCCGTCGCGGCGATCAACTGACGGTAGGCGCCCTTGAGTTCGCCGCGCACGGCATGGAACCCGGCGAACCGCTCGGTGCGCACCTCGGGCAGCAGATAGAGGCCGCCGAGGTTGTGCGAGCCGCCGCACAGCACCTCCACGTCGGCGCGGCACAGCTCCCACAGCCGGTCCTCGGCCGCCCGCACATCGTCCGCGAGCAGCTCACGGGCGTATGTCAGCGAGGGGGTGACCGTCGACTCCAGCAGCTCGGCGAGCAGTTCCTCCTTGCCGGAGACGTAGTGGTACATGGACGCCTGGCGCATGCCCGCGCGCTCGGCGACGGCCCGGGTCGTGGTGGCGGCGTAGCCGCGCGTGACGAACAGCTCCGCCGCGGCCGTGAGCAGTTCGGCGCGGGGCGAGAGCCCGCTGTCCGGACGCTGCGCGGCCCGGGGCCGGCCCACTCGACGTCCGCCGCTCGTCTCCATGCGTTCGATCCTCGCACACGACGCCGGACGGCGATCTTCGTGAGGGGCCGGTAACGCGCAGGCAACGCGGCAGCAATCGGGGCGACCCGACCCGCCCCTAATTTCTGTCGGGCGACAGAAATCATTCCTGAGTCCCTCAGTCGGAGGTCCCCGATGGCGACAGAGACGACCTACGGAGCCCGCGCGCATGCCCGGGCCCAGGAGGGCGCCCACGCCGACGCCATGCCCGTCGTCCCGGCGGCCGACTGGCCGGACCCGCCCGGTGCGGCGGACCGCCTGGTGTGGGCCGAGACGGTCGCGGGCGGCAACTACACCCACCGGGTCCTCGCCCGTGGCACCGAACTGCGCCTGACCGACCTGCGCGGCGACGCCTGCGCCCACCTGCTGCTGTACGTGGACGGCCGCCCCTGGGAGCGGCTGAACGTCGCCGACACGGTCAAGGTCCAGTGGAACGCCTACCTCGGCGAGGGCGTGCTGCTCCTGTCCGACCAGGGACGGGTCCTCGCGTCGGTCGTCGCCGACACCTCGGGCCGGCACGACGCGCTGTGCGGCGCCTCCACCCTCGTACGCAACACCGAGCGCTACGGCGACGGCGCCCCGCACTCCCCCTCCCCGGCCGGCCGGGAGCTGTTCAAGCTGGCCGCCGCGAAGAACGGTCTCGGACCGCGCGACCTGCCGCCCTCCCTCTCCTTCTTCCAGGGCGTGGCGGTCCGCGGCGACGGCACCCTCGACTTCACCGGTTCGGCGGGTCCCGGCGGCAGCGTCACCCTGCGCGCCGAGCAGGACGTGACGGTCCTGATCGCCAACGTGCCGCACCCGGCCGACCCCCGCCCGCACTACGTCAGCACCCCGCTGGAGGTCCTCGCCTGGCGTGCGGAGCCCACCCGGCCGGGCGACCCGCTGTGGGACGCCACCCCCGAGGGCCGCCGCGCCTTCCTCAACACCGCCGAATTCCTCACCGCGAGGGGGCTCGCATGAAGACCGTCGTCCCGGCCCGCGCCGCCTGGTCCTGCGTCATCCGGTCCGGCGAGACGCTGACCATCACCGACCTGCACGGCAACCAGGCCGTCGACTTCCTCGTGTACGACGCCCAGGACACCGCCGTGCGCTACAGCGCGCCGGACACGATCCAGGCGCAGGGCGGCATCTTCCTCACCACGGGCAGTGTGCTGATGTCCAACGAGCACACCCCGCTGATGACGGTGACCGCCGACGCCGTGGGCCGCCACGACACCGTCGGCGGCGCCTGCTCCAAGGAGTCCAACACCCTGCGCTATGGCCACCACACGTTCGCGCAGCACGCGTGCGTGGACAACTTCCTCGCCGAGGGCGCGAAGTACGGCCTCGGCAAGCGGGACCTGGTCTCCAACGTCAACTGGTACATGAACGTGCCCGTCGAGCAGGACGGCACCCTCGGCATCGTCGACGGCCTGTCCGCACCCGGCCTCGCCCTCACGCTCCGCGCCGAACGGGACGTCCTCGTGCTGGTCTCCAACTGCCCCCAGATCAACAACCCGTGCAACGGCTTCGAGCCGACGGCGGTGGAGATGACGATCACCGAGGCGGCGCGCGCATGACCTTCGACACGCTGCTGATCGCCAACCGGGGCGAGATAGCCGTCCGGATCATCCGCACCGCCCGCGAGCTCGGCCTGCGCACGGTCGCCGTGTACTCCGACCCCGACCGCTCGGCGCCCCACGTCCGGCTCGCCGACGAGGCGGTACGGCTCGGCCCGGCCCCCGCGAAGGAGTCCTACCTCGACGCCGACCTGGTCCTGAAGGCGGCCAAGGACACCGGCGCGGGCGCGATCCACCCGGGCTACGGCTTTCTCTCCGAGGACGCGGCGTTCGCGCGCCGCTGCGCCGACGCCGGGATCGTGTTCGTCGGACCGACCCCCGCTCAGCTGGAGCTGTTCGGCTCCAAGCACACGGCGCGGGCGGCGGCCGAAGCGGCCGGGGTGCCGCTGGCGCCGGGCACCGGCCTGCTGTCGGGGCTCACCGAAGCACTGGAGAAAGCGCAGCTCATCGGCTATCCGGTGATGCTCAAGGCGACGGGCGGGGGCGGCGGTATCGGCATGTCCGCCTGCCACTCCCCCGGCGAACTCGCCGACGCCTGGGAACGCGTCCAGCGCGTCGCCGCCGCCTCCTTCTCCTCCGCCGGCGTCTTTCTGGAACGGCTCGTCGAGCGCGCCCGCCACATCGAGGTCCAGGTCTTCGGTGACGGCGACGGCAGGGTCGTCACCTTCGGCGACCGCGACTGCTCGCTCCAGCGCCGCCACCAGAAGGTCCTGGAGGAGGCCCCGGCGCCCGGACTCCCGGACCACGTCCGACAACAACTGACCGCCTCCGCCCGCGACTTGTGCGCCTCGGTCGACTACCGCTCCGCCGGCACCGTCGAGTTCGTCTACGACGCGGCCCGCGAGGAGGCCTACTTCCTGGAGGTCAACACCCGGCTGCAGGTGGAGCATCCGGTCACCGAGGAGATCTACGGCGTCGACCTGGTCGCCTGGATGCTGCGGCTGGCGCGCGGCGAACGGGACGTCGTGGCCGACCCCGGCCCGCCCCGCGGCCACGCCGTCGAGGCACGCCTCTACGCGGAGGACCCGAGCCGCGAACACCGGCCCGGCGCGGGCCTGTTGACGCGGGTCGAGTTCCCGGCCGGGGTGCGCGTCGACGGCTGGGTGGAGACGGGCACCGAGGTGAGCGCCTCGTACGATCCGATGCTCGCGAAGGTGATCGCCCACGGCGCCGACCGGGAGCATGCCCTGCGCCGCCTCGACGAGGCGCTGGCCCGCACCCGGGTCGACGGCGTCGAGACGAACCTGGGGCTGGTGCGCGCGGCGCTCGCGGACCCCCGATTCGTGACGGCGACCCACTCGACGGCGACCCTCGCGGAGGTGCGCGACCCCACCCCGCGCATCGAGGTCGTCTCGGGCGGCACCCTCACCACCGTGCAGGACTGGCCCGGCCGCACCGGCCACTGGCAGGTCGGCGTGCCGCCGTCCGGCCCGATGGACGACCGCTCCTTCCGCCTCGGCAACCGCGTGCTGGGCAACCCCGAGGGCGCCCCGGGCCTGGAGTGCACCCTCCAGGGCCCGGCCCTGCGCTTCACCCACGCCACGACGGTGTGTGTGACGGGCGCCCCGGCGCCGGTGACCGTGGACGGCACGGCGGTGGCGCAGTGGGAGCCGGTGACCGTGCCGGCCGGCGCCCTGCTGGAGATCGGCGCACCCGGCGAGCACGGCCTGCGCACCTATGTCCTGTGCGCGGGCGGCCTCGACGTCCCCGCCTTCCTGGGCAGCGCGAGCACGTTCACGCTGGGCCGGTTCGGCGGGCACGGCGGCCGGGCGCTGCGGACGGGGGACGTGCTGCACGGCGGGACGATCTCCGGGCGGCCGGCCGAGGACGCCTGTGCGCAGGACCGCCCGTCCTTCACCTCCGTCTGGCACCTTGGCGCGGTCGAAGGCCCGCACGCGGCCCCGGAGTTCTTCACCGAGGACGACATCCGCGACTTCTACGCCGCCGACTGGAAGGTCCACTTCAACTCGGCCCGCACCGGTGTGCGCCTGGTGGGTCCGAAGCCACGCTGGGCGCGCACCGACGGCGGCGAGGCGGGCCTGCACCCGTCCAACATCCATGACACCCCCTACTCCGTCGGCGCCGTCGACTACACGGGCGACATGCCGGTGCTGCTCGGCCCGGACGGCCCCTCGCTCGGCGGGTTCGTGTGCCCGGCGACCGTGCTCAGCTCCGAGCGCTGGAAGCTCGGCCAGCTGCGCCCGGGCGACACGGTCCGCTTCCGGCCGGTGGACGTGAGCGGCGCGCCCCGTCCCGAGATCGTCGACGGAGGCGTACTGGCATGCGACGGCGACGTGACGTACCGGCGCAGCGGCGACGACAACCTGCTGGTCGAGTTCGGGCCGATGCAGCTGGACCTGGCCCTGCGGATGCGGGTCCACGCGCTGATGGAGGCGGTGTCTCAGGCCGACCTGGCGGGGGTCACCGACCTGACCCCCGGCATCCGCTCCCTGCAGATCCGGACGGACCCCCGCCGCCTCCCCCAGCGTGAACTCCTCGCGCTCGTGCGGGAGTTGACGGCGGACCTGCCGCCCTCGGACGAGCTGGTCGTGCCCTCCCGCACCGTGCACCTGCCGCTCTCCTGGGACGACCCGGCGACCCGCGAGGCCATCGCCCGCTATATGGCGGGCGTCCGCGACGACGCCCCCTGGTGCCCGTGGAACATCGAGTTCATCCGCCGGGTCAACGGCCTGGAGTCGGTGGCCGACGTCTACGACACGGTCTTCGACGCGGAGTACCTGGTCCTGGGCCTCGGGGACGTCTACCTGGGCGCGCCGGTCGCCACCCCCCTCGACCCGCGCCACCGTCTGGTGACGACGAAGTACAACCCCGCGCGCACCTGGACGGCCGAGAACTCGGTGGGCATCGGCGGAGCCTACCTGTGCGTCTACGGCATGGAGGGCCCCGGCGGCTACCAGTTCGTGGGCCGGACGACACAGGTGTGGTCGCCCTGGCAGCAGCGCGGCGCGTTCGAGCCGGGCTCGCCCTGGCTGCTGCGGTTCTTCGACCGGATCCGCTGGTATCCGGTCGACGCGGACGAACTCCTCGCTCTGCGGGCCGACATTCTCTCGGGCCGCTTCGTGCCGCGCATCGAGGAGGGCGCCTTCTCGCTCGCCGAGTACCAGACCTTCCTCGCCGAACACGCGGACTCCATCGCCAAGTTCAGGTCCCGTCAGCGGACCGCGTTCGCGGCGGAGCGCGACGCGTGGGAGGCGGCGGGCGAGTTCACCCGGGCGGAGGCTGCGGCAGCGCCGCCCGCCGCCCCGGCCGAGGTGGCGGTCCCACCGGGCGGCCGCCTGATCGAGGCCGAATTCGCCGCCTCCGTATGGCAGTTGAACGTAT
This sequence comes from Streptomyces sp. NPDC031474, assembly GCF_055581185.1. NCBI lineage: Bacteria > Bacillati > Actinomycetota > Actinomycetes > Kitasatosporales > Streptomycetaceae > Streptomyces > Streptomyces sp. NPDC031474. Next base: position 166,531 of record NZ_JBVIJX010000007.1, on the reverse strand, counting down.
CCCCCGGAGACGAGGTGACGGCGGGACAGTCGCTGCTCGCCCTGGAGGCGATGAAGATGGAGTCCAGGGTGCATGCGCCGGTCGACGGCGTGGTGACGCAGATCCTGGCCCGACCCGGCGACCAGGTCGAGGCGGGGACGGCACTGCTCGTCCTGGCCCCGGCCGCGAGCTGAACCCCGAGGAGCACGAGCATGTCGCGCATTCTGTCCCGCGTCCACGCCGCCTACGCCCGCATCGAGGCCGTCGGCCGCCCGGAGATCTGGATCGGCCTGCGGCCGCGGGAGGAGGTCGAGGCGGAGGCCCGCACGCTCGACGAGCGGCTGACGCGGGGCGAGCGCCTGCCGCTCGCCGGCCGGCTGCTCGCCGTCAAGGGCAACATCGACGTGGCCGGCCTGCCCACCACGGCGGGCTGCCCGGCATACGCCTACGAGCCCGCCGTCGACGCCCCCGTCGTGGCCCGCCTGCGTGCGGCCGGCGCGCTGGTGCTGGGTACGACGAACCTGGACCAGTTCGCGACCGGCCTGGTGGGCACCCGCTCCCCGTACGGCGCGGTCCGCAACGCCCACGACCCCGCGCGGGTGAGCGGCGGTTCGAGTTCCGGCTCGGCCGTCGCGGTGGCCCTCGGCATCGTCGACCTCGCCCTCGGCACCGACACCGCCGGTTCGGGCCGGGTGCCGGCCGCCTTCAACGGCATCGTCGGCCTCAAGCCGACCCGCGGCCTGGTCCCCACGGAGGGAGTCGTCCCGGCCTGCTCCTCGATCGACTGCGTCACGGTGTTCGCCCGCACGCTCCCCGAGGCCGAGCGGGCCCTGGCCCACATGACGTCTCCGTCCGCCCGCCCCCTCCCCGCACTGCCCGCCCGAGCCCCTGGCCCGTGGCGCATCGCGGTGCCGCCCCTCGCCCAGCTGGGCGAGCTCGACGAGGGCTGGGCCGAGGCCTACGAGGCTGCGGTGTCCCAGGTCAGAACAGCCGGAGCGGAGATCCGCACCCTCGACCTCACCCCGTTCACCGAGGCCGCCGCGATGCTCTACGAGGGCGCGTTCGTCGCCGAGCGCTACACCGCCGTGGGCGCCTTTGTCGACAAGTTGCTCGCCGAGGGCGGCGAGGGCCTGGACCCGACCGTCGCCGGCATCATCACCCGGGCCCGCGACATCCCGGCCCACCGGCTCTACACGGACACCGAGCGTCTGACGGCCCTGCGCACCCGCGCCCTGGCCGAACTCGCCGACGCCGACGCCCTGCTCCTGCCCACCGCCCCCGGCCATCCCACCCTCGCCGAGGTCACCGCGGACCCGCTGGGCGCCAACGCCCGCCTGGGCCGCTTCACCAACTCCACGAACCTGTTCGACCTGGCGGCGGCCGCCGTCCCAGCCGGCGAGGTGAACGGCCTCCCCTTCGGCGTCATGCTGGTCGGCCCGGCCTTCACGGACGAACGCCTGGCGACCATCGCGTCCCTGCTGCAACCGCAGGCCCGCGTCGCCGTGGTCGGCGCCCACCTCACGGGCCAGCCCCTGAACCCCCAACTCCTGTCCCTGGGCGCGGTGTTCGACCGCACGACGACGACGGCCCCGCTCTACCGTCTGCACGCCCTGCACACGACCCCGGCGAAGCCGGGCCTGGTGCACGTGGGCGAGGGTGGCGCACAGATCGAGGCCGAGGTCTGGCGTCTCCCGGCGGAAGCCCTGGGCCGCCTGCTGACGGCACTTCCCCGCCCCATGACACTGGGCAGCGTTCAGTTGTCGGACGGCAGCCGCGTCCCCGGCTTCCTGTGCGAGCCGGGCGCGCTGAAGGAGGCGCAGGACATCACGGAGTACGGCGGCTGGCGCGCCTATCTGAACGGGCGCTGAGGTCTGAACGGGCGCTGAGGCGCGTCACCCCACCGACGAATAGGCGACGACCCCACGCAGCAACTGATCGACCGCCTTGCGAGCAGCCTTCGCCACCGTCGAGCCCTCCGCGGCGGAAGCCGCCGAGATCTGCCCCAGCACATCGATCACCTGCTTGCACCACCGCACGAAGTCACCGGCCGGCATCTCCGCCTCCCGGAGCACCTCGTCGAGCCCCTTCCCCGAGGCCCACATATAGGCCGACCACGCGAAGCCGAGATCGGGCTCCCGCTGCCCCACGCCCTCCGTCTGACTGATCCGGAAGTCCTCCTCCAGCGCGTCCAGCCGGCCCCAGATCCGCACCATCTCGCCGAGCGCGGCCTTCGCCTTGCCCGAGGGCAGCTTCGGCGCCATCGCGTCGTCGCCGACCCGCGCCTCGTACACGAGCGCCGAGACACAGGCGGCGAGTTCTGCGGGGGCCAGCCCCTCCCAGACGCCCGCGCGCAGGCATTCGCTGGCGAGCAGGTCGAGCTCGCCGTAGAGCCGGGCGAGCCGCTTGCCGTGCTCGGTGACCTCGTTGCCGCGCAGATAGTCGAGCTCGGTCAGCAGCGCCACGATCCGGTCGAACGTACGGGCGATCGTGTTGGTGCGCCCTTCGATGCGGCGCTCCAGCTGGGAGGTGTCCCGCAGCAGCCGGTGGTAGCGCTCGGCCCAGCGGGCGTGGTCCTCCCGGTCGGAGCAGCCGTGGCAGGGATGGGCGCGAAGGGCGGTCCGCAGCCGGGCGATCTCCCGGTCGTCGGCCGCCTGGGAACGCTGCTTGCGGGCCCGCTCCGGCGGGATGTGCCCGGCCTTGGTGCGCAGGGCGGAGGCGAGATCGCGGCGGGACTGCGGCGAGCGCGGGTTGAACGTCTTCGGGATCCGCATCCGCTCCAGTGCCTCGACCGGCACCGGGAAGTCCATCGAGGCCAGCCGCTTGACCTGCCGCTCGGCCGTGAGGACCAGCGGGCGCGGCCCGTCATGATGGTCGAAGCCGCGGTGGCCGTTGGCGCGCCCGGCGGGCAGGCCCGGATCGAGCACGAGCGCCAGCCCGGCGTACTTGCCGGTGGGCACATGGATGACGTCCCCCGGCTTCAGCTTCTCCAGCGCCACGGCGGCCTCGGCGCGCCGCTGGGCCGCGCCCTGCTTGGCCAGTTCCGTCTCGCGGTCCTTGAGGTCGCGGCGCAGCCGCGCATACTCCTCGAAGTCGCCGAGGTGGCAGGTCATAGAGGCTTTGTAGCCCTCCAGTCCCTCCTCGTTGCGCTGCACCTGCCGGGAGATCCCGACCACCGACCGGTCGGCCTGGAACTGCGCGAACGACGTCTCCAGCAGCTCACGCGAGCGGTGCCGCCCGAACTGCTCGACCAGGTTGACCGCCATGTTGTACGACGGCTTGAAGCTGGAGCGCAGCGGGTAGGTGCGCGTGCCGGCGAGCCCGGCGAGGTGATCGGGGTTCATCGCGCGCTGCCACAGCACGACGGCATGCCCCTCGACGTCGATGCCACGCCGGCCGGCGCGCCCGGTGAGCTGGGTGTACTCGCCGGGGGTGATGTCGGCGTGCTGCTCGCCGTTCCACTTGACGAGCTTCTCCAGAACCACGGACCGCGCGGGCATGTTGATGCCCAGCGCCAGTGTCTCGGTGGCGAACACGGCCTTGACCAGGCCGCGCACGAACAGCTCCTCGACGACCTCCTTGAACGTCGGCAGCATGCCCGCGTGGTGGGCCGCGATGCCGCGCTCCAGGCCTTCCAGCCACTCGTAGTAGCCGAGGACGTGCAGGTCCTCGTGCGGGATCGCGGCCGTGCGCTCCTCCACGAGCGCGCGGACCTCGGCACGCGACTCCTCGTCGTTCAGCCGCAGCCCTGCGTACAGGCACTGCTGGACGGCGGCCTCGCAGGCGGCGCGGCTGAAGATGAAGGTGATGGCGGGCAGCAGCCCCTCGGCGTCGAGCCGCTCGATGACCTCCGGCCGGCCCGGTGTCCACACCCGCGAGCGCTGCCTGCGCTCCCGCTCACGGTCGGCCTCGCGCAGGTTGCGGCCGCGTCTGCGGTCCTGGTAGGACGGCCTGCTCGCCTCCATGCGGGCCAGCCGCGCGAGATCGGGGTTGACGGCCCTGCGGTGACCCTCGCCCTCCTCGAACAGGTCGTACATGCGCCGCCCGGCGAGGACGTGCTGGAACAGCGGGACGGGCCGGTGCTCGGAGACGATCACCTCGGTGTCGCCGCGGACGGTGTCGAGCCAGTCGCCGAACTCCTCGGCGTTGGACACGGTCGCGGAGAGGGAGACCAGGGTGACCGACTCCGGAAGGTGGATGATCACCTCTTCCCAGACGGCGCCCCGGAAGCGGTCGGAGAGGTAGTGCACCTCGTCCATCACCACGTGCCCCAGGCCGAGGAGGGTCTGCGAGCCCGCGTACAGCATGTTCCGCAGCACCTCGGTGGTCATCACGACCACCGGGGCGTCGGAGTTGACGCTGTTGTCGCCGGTGAGCAGGCCGACCTTGTCGCTGCCGTAGCGGCGGCACAGGTCGGAGTACTTCTGGTTCGACAGCGCCTTGATGGGCGTCGTGTAGAAGCACTTCTTGCCCTGCTGGAGGGCGAGATGGACGGCGAACTCGCCCACGATCGTCTTGCCCGAGCCGGTGGGGGCGGCCACCAGGACGCCCTTGCCCGATTCGAGTGCCTGGCAGGCCTCGATCTGGAAGGGGTCGAGACCGAAGTCGTACATCTCGCGGAAGGACGCGAGCGCGGTGGCCTGCTCGACAGCGCGCTTACGTGCTGCCGTGTACCGCTCGGCCGGTGAGAGATCCTCTGTCATCGTGCTTTCGAGCGTACCGGGCCGCACTGACAACAGGACGATCATTATCCGGATCCGGTGAACCGGCGGCCGGCCCGCACATGCGGAAGCGGCCGGTGGCGCTGCTGGAGCGCCCCGGCCGCAGTCCGTCGGGGTGAGAAGAGAGCGTCTCGCCGGCCACCGGGTGGCCCGGCGAGCTCCAAGTGATCGTCAGGTCACGTCGTCGTATCCGTTGACGCGATCGGTGCTCGACTGCTCCGGCACCGCACGGCTGGCGGTGACCGTCTCGACCTCGCCGATGTCCTCGGGGGTGAGGTCCAGGTCGGAGGCCTCGTCGTCGGCGGGGCCCAGGGCGTCGCGGCGACGCTTGCGGCGGTCGTTCAGCAGGGCGAAGGCGGTCGCGCCGAAGTACAGGACCCAGATCGGTCCGGCGAGGGCCAGCATCGAGATGGGGTCGGTGCTGGGGGTGGCGACGGCGGCGAACACCGTGATGCCGATGATCATGCCCCGCCACCAGCCGAGCATGCGCTTGCCGGTGACCATGCCGGTCAGGTTGAGGAAGATCAGCAGCAACGGCAGCTCGAAGGAGAGACCGAAGACCACGACCATGCGCGTGACCAGTTGCAGCAGGTCGTCCAACGGCAGCAGGTTGGTGATGCTGCCCGGGGTGAAGCCGATCAGCACCTTGGCGGTGGTCGGCAGCACCCGGTAGGCGAAGTAGGCGCCGCCCAGGAACAGCGGCACGCCCATGCCGACGAACGCGTAGGCGTACTTGCGCTCGTGCTTGTGCAGGCCGGGCGCGATGAAGGCCCACAGCTGGTAGAGCCAGACCGGCGAGGCGAAGACGACACCGGCCATCAGGGAGACCTGCAGAGCCAGCGTGAAAGGCGCGAGCAGACCGTTGATCGTGATGCTCGCGCACTTGTTGGTGGAGTCGCCGGACTTGAGCTGGCCCTGGATCTCCTCGAAAGTCTTCCCGCAGCCGACCGAGTCGAGAATCGGCTTGGTGAGGAAGTTGATGATGTCGTTGTAGAAGAAGGCGGCCACGACCGTCACGAGGACGATGGCCAGCATCGCTTTCGCGAGCCGGTTGCGGAGCTCACGAAGATGATCCGCGAGGGGCATCCGCCCCTCGGGGTCCTTCTCCTCTTTGCGGGCAGACTTCAGCAACCCACGTTCCCATCTCGTACAGCGGGCCGGAGGTCACCGGCCCTGCGTCAGCGCTTGGTCGTGTCCGTCGGCTCGGTGACCGGACGGGAGCTGGTCACGTCGCCGGGGGCGGCCTGGATGGTGCGCTGCGCCGGGGGCTGCTCGTCGGTGTGGGGCGGGCCGGCCGGGGTGGCCGTGCTGCTGCCCTCTTCCTTCATCGCCTTGGCCTCGCTCTTGAGGATGCGAGCGGACTTGCCGAGCGAGCGCGCCATGTCGGGAAGCTTCTTGGCGCCGAACAGCAGGATGACGACGACGAGGATGAGAATGATCTCGGGGGCGCCGAGCCTTCCGAACATAAGTCTTTACCTTCTCACCGAGGCTGCGGGGGCGGGATGCCGTCCGACCGGTCGGACGCCTGTCCGAACGATCGTGTTGACAGCGATCGTAACGCTCAGGGGTAAACGTGAGGCAATCCCCGTGCGTACTCCCGGTCAGCGGTCCGGGCCTCGTTCTCCGAGCCGCGACGAGCAGCGTACCTGCCCCCACCACCGGCGCGGGAGGGCGAAGTGGCCCAAAACGCATTCGCCGCGGGGCTCACAGGACGGCGACAGCGCTCCACGCGGCACACCACAGCCGCCGTCACAGGGTGTCGACAGCGCGGGCCGCGCTCACGGCCGCCCGTTCCAGGTCCTGTGCCGCCCGGTCGATGCGCCGCGCGGACTCCGCGACCTGCCGGCCCAGCCGCTGCGCCTCCAGGAAGACCCGCACGGCGAACACCGCGAGAACGGCGAGACCCACAAAACCCACGGCAACCGCGAACATCGGCCAGAACATGAGGCCGAGCCTAGACCCCGCTACGGGGTGTGCAGCCGCAGGGTCCGCACGCCGCCGCCCGTGAGCAGTTCGACGATCCGCTCCCCGGCCGGCTTGCGCACGGCCGCCCCGCAGTCCGGGCAGGTGAAGGAGTAGAACGTGGTGCGGCTGGAGCCGCCGATCGCCAGGAGCAGGGCGCTCGCGGCGAGCTCGAAATGGCTTCGACAGTCGGGACAGCCCGCCCTGAACCGCACCGGGGTCACACTGCGCATCCCCGCGAACGCGGAAGCCACCGAGATGCCCCGCACACCAGACGCCACCGACTCGCTCACAGCCCCTGCTCCCGCCCGTCGAACCGACTGTCACCCCGCGGCCGCTCGCCGTGCACGACGGGCGGCCCGCCCGCCGCCCCCTGTGCCTCGATCCCGTCGTAGGCCGCCAGCGCCTCGCGGGCGGCCCGGCGGGCGCTGTCGGCGAGGTCCGGCGGCGAGACGATCCGGCCGTCCCGGCCCAGCCGCAGGGCCAGCCTCCTGAGCGAGGCCGGTTCGGGCGTGCGCAAAGTGATACGCAGCCCGCCGTCCGAAAGCTCATCGGCGCTGTCGTGCGGGTAGTACTCGGCGACCCAGCGGCCGCCCGGCCCGACCTCGACGACGACCTCCGGATCCTCCGCGGCCGGCTGCACCAGCCCCTCCGACAGGTCCCGCAGCTCGATCTCGGGCGGCGCGGACGGCTCGTCGAGGATCCTGATCTCCGCGACCCGGTCCAGCCGGAACGTGCGCCGGGCCTCCGAGCGGCGGCACCAGGCCTCCACATACGTGTGCCCGACGCTGACCAGCCGGATCGGGTCGATCTCGCGCTCGGTGACCTCGTCACGCGCGGGCGAGTAGTAGCGGATCCACAGCCGGCGCCGCTCCGAGATCGCCCGGTCGACGTCCGCGAAGACCCCGCCCTCCGACTCGAACGTCACCGACAGGCGCGCGCTCGCACCCGCCGCCTCACCTGCCGCGGCCTCCACCTTCGCCGTCGCCCGCAGTAGCGCCTGCCGATCGCCCTCCCGCAGCCCCGGCAGCGTGGACACCGCCCGAGCCGCCACCAGCAGCGCCGTCGCCTCGTCCGCGGCCAGCCGCAGCGGCTCCGCGGCCTCCGCGCCGAGCGCGGCCGGGTTGTGCCACCAGATGCGCTCACCGTCGGTGTCGATGTCCAGGAGATCGCCGCCCCGGAAACTGGTGCCGCACATGGGCAGCACATCGAGGTCCGAGACCAGCTCGTCCTCCGTGATCCCGAACGCGCGCGCCACGTCCTCGATCCGCGCGCCGGGACGCTCCCTGAGATACGTCACCAGGGAGAGCATCCGCCGGGTCTGGTCGATCGCGTTCGCCGGCCTGACCGGTTTGCCTGCCACTGTGTTGCTCGCTCCCCCTCAGCCCTTGGCCACGGCCCGCAGCCGGTCCACGACGTCCGCCCGCAGCTCGGCCGGGTCCAGGACCACCACGTCCGGCCCGAACTCCACCAGCCAGGCGTCCAGACCGTGCCCGTACGGAATCTCCAACTCGTCCCAGCCGTCCCCGAGTTCCCGCACCGCACTGGCCTTCGCCCGCAACGGGTACCCGGCGCCCGCGCGCAGCCGGATCAGCGCACTTCGGTCGGCGGTCTCCCCCGCCCAGCTCGCGACCGTCTCCCGCACGGTGACGACATCCGGGACCGGCACGGTGAAACCCGCCCCGCGCGAACGCACCCGCCCGGTGATCCGCGACAGCCGGAACACCCGCTCGGCGCCCCGGTCACGGTCGAAACCCGCCAGATACCAGTGACCGCGCCAGCACTCCAGCGCCCACGGCTCGACATGCCGCGGCTCCGGATGCGCCGCGGTCGCCTTGCGATAGTCGAACACGACCGGCCGACGGTCCCGGCAGGCCAGCATCAACGGCTCGAACGCGGCCTCGTGCACCGGAATCCGGGGCTCCAGCGCACCATGCGCCTCGTACGGGTCGACGTCCTCGGGCAGCCCCGCCGCGCGCAGCTTCTGCAGAGCACCGCTCGCGGCACCCGCCAGCCGGGCCTGCTGCCACACCTTGGCCGCCAGGCCCAGCGCCGCGGCCTCCTCGGCGTCGAGCGTGATGGCCGGCAGCCGGTTGCTGTCACGGCGCGCGAGGTAGCCGATCTCGCCGTCCAGGCTCTCCACGGTCTCGATGACCAGGCCGAGCTCCCGCAGATCGTCCTTGTCCCGCTCGAACATCCGGTTGAAGGAGTCGTCCGACCCCGCCGCGCCCCGCCCCGGCCCGAACGCCTCGACGTAAGCCTCGATGGAGTCGCGCAGCTCGCGCTTGCTGAGCGGCCGCCGCGTCCCGAGCAGACACAGCGCCAGGTTCATCAGCCGCTCGGCCTTGGCAATGGCCATCGACGCCCTTCGCCTCCCCTATGGTGCTTACGATCGACGACCGTACCGCTCAGCGGCGTCGGGACAAAAGCCGAGGGCCCACACCCGGGCAGGCATGGACCCCAGCCGATCAACACTGCTCCTACGACGATCAGACCCCGAGCAGGTCCACCACGAAGATCAGCGTCTCCCCGGGCTTGATCGCCGGCGTCGGGCTCTGGTCGCCGTAGGCGAGGTGCGCGGGGATGGTCAGCTGGCGACGGCCGCCGACCTTCATGCCCTGCACGCCCTGGTCCCAGCCCTTGATGACCCGGCCGCCACCGAGCGGGAAGCGGAACGGCGCCCCACGGTTCCAGCTGGCGTCGAACTCCTCACCGGTGCTGAAAGAGACACCCACATAGTGGACGGTGACGGTCTGACCGGCCTGCGCGACCTCGCCGTCGCCCTCCCAGATGTCCTTGATCTCGAGGTCCGCCGGGGGCGCGCCTTCGGGGAAGTCGATCTCGGGCTTGTCAATGCTCACGTCACTGCTCCTGCATGTCTCACGGAAAGGCAACACGCACAGTCTTACACCTTCGCCGGCCTCACACCTTGGCGAGGATGTCCACCGTGAACACCATCGTGTCGTCCTTCCCGATGCCGCTGCCCTGCGGCGGGTTGTCGCCGTAACCCAGCGCCGGCGGAACCACGATGACGACCCGGCTGCCCACCTTCCGCCCGATCAGCCCCTGCGCCCAGCCCTTGACCACCTGCTGCAACGAGAACGACGTCAGCTCCTTGCGGCTGTACGTCGAGTCGAACTCCTTGCCCGTGTTCCAGATGACGCCCTTGTACTGCACCAACACGGTGTCGTCCGCCGCGAGCACGGCGCCGTCGCCCTCGATCACGTACTCCGACACCAGCTTGGTCGGCGCCTTCGACTTGGGAACCTCCACCGAGGGAGCCTTGCCGTCGGTGTTCGTGCCGACCTTCGGCACACCGGCGCCGTCCTGCGCCACCACCTTGCCCTTGGCCGAGCTCTTCGGGCCGAACGCGTCCTGGACGTCGAACACGAACACCAGCGTGTCGGTGCCCTTGATGCCCGCCTGCGCATCGCCGTTCTTACCGAAAGCCCAGGTCGGCGGCACGGAGAACTGCACCCGGCTGCCCGTCTTCTTACCCGTCAGGGCATAACGCCAGCCGTCGATGGTGGCACCCGGCGCAAGCCGAGTGAGCAGCGGCTTCTTGGTTTCGTAGGTGTTGACGAGAACCTTCGCGGTGTCCCAGATCTGACCGACGCAGTTGGCCTGGATGTAGTCGCCCTCCGCGACCGTTTTCCCACTGCCCGCGATCACCGTCTTCACCGCAAGCTGGTCCGAAGGCTCGCCGCTGCCCTTGGCGATCGTCGGCTTCTCACCGAACTTCACCCCCGCCGTGATGGCCGGCAACGGACCGTCGACGATCTTCGGCGGCGGCGGGGCCGACGTGCCCGAGGCCGAGGGCGACTTGCCGTCGCTCGCCTTGCTCGAGTCGGACTTGTCGTCACCGCACGCGGAGAGAGTGACCAGTCCCGCGGGTACGGCGGCAAGGATGAGTGAGCGTCGGCGCACGATGAAGCCTCGTAATCGGTCGATCTTCTGATGGCGTGCGCGCAACTCTACGACGTGCGAAGGGCGCCGTACGGGAAACGTACGGCGCCCGTGTTGCGTTCCGCACCACATGCGGAACGCCTCGCTCACATGCCGGCGATCAGCTTCTCCACCCGGTCGTCCACCGACCGGAACGGGTCCTTGCACAACACGGTGCGCTGTGCCTGGTCGTTGAGCTTCAGGTGCACCCAGTCCACCGTGAAGTCCCGCCGCTGCTCCTGCGCACGGCGGATGAAATCGCCGCGCAACCGCGCCCGAGTGGTCTGCGGCGGCACCGACTTGCCCTCGAAGATCTTCAAGTCGTTGCAGATCCGAGCCGCTTGCCCCTTGCGCTCCAGCAGGTAATACAGACCACGACGACGGTGGATGTCGTGGTAGGCGAGGTCTATCTGCGCCACCCGCGGATGCGACATCGTCATATTGTGCTTGGCCCGGTACCGCTCGATGAGCTTGTACTTCATCACCCAGTCGATCTCGGTGCCGATCCGGTCGAGGTCCTCCGCCTCGATCGAGTCCAGCGTGCGGCCCCACAGCTCAAGGACCTGGTCGACGGTGCCGGTACGGATACCGCGACGCTCGACGAAGTCCACAGCCTTCTCGTAGTACTCGCGCTGCACCTCCAGCGCAGAGGCCTCACGCCCGCTGGCCAGCCGCACTTTGCGCCGGCCCGTGATGTCGTGACTGACCTCACGGATCGCCCGGATCGGGTTCTCCAGCGTCAGATCCCGCATCACCGTGCCCGCCTCGATCATGCGCAGCACCAGATCGGTCGCACCGACCTTCAGCAGCATGGTCGTCTCGGACATGTTCGAGTCGCCCACGATCACATGCAGCCGGCGATACCGCTCGGCGTCCGCGTGCGGCTCGTCACGCGTGTTGATGATGGGCCGCGAGCGCGTCGTCGCCGAGGAGACGCCCTCCCAGATGTGCTCGGCCCGCTGGCTGACGCAGTAGACAGCCCCACGCGGCGTCTGCAGCACCTTGCCCGCGCCGCACAGCAGCTGCCGGGTCACCAGGAACGGGATCAGGATGTCCGCGAGCCGGGAGAACTCCCCGTGCCGGGCCACCAGGTAGTTCTCGTGGCAACCATAAGAGTTGCCCGCCGAGTCCGTGTTGTTCTTGAAGAGGTAGACGTCGCCCGCGATTCCTTCCTCGTGCAGGCGTCGCTCCGCGTCCACCAGGAGTCCTTCGAGAATGCGCTCGCCCGCTTTGTCGTGGGTGACCAACTCGGTCACGTTGTCACATTCCGGTGTCGCGTATTCCGGATGCGAACCCACGTCGAGATAGAGGCGGGCGCCGTTCCGCAGAAAGACATTGCTGCTTCGGCCCCATGACACGACACGGCGGAAGAGGTACCGCGCCACCTCGTCGGGAGACAGCCGACGCTGTCCCCTGAACGTACATGTGACGCCGTACTCGTTCTCCAGCCCGAAAATGCGGCGGTCCATGACTGAACATTACGCCCGATCCCCTGAACTGAAACGGGGTTCGGCAGCACGGTTTGGATCATTTTCCGACGAAGCCGCAACAACCCCACTTCCGGCGGGAGCTGCGAGTACCCGCCCCGTCGCCAGCAAAACCGACAACGACACAGCCCCCGCGACACCCGGCACCGCGAACCCCCACAGCGCGCCCCCGGCCTCCACCACCGGACCCGCCAGACCCGTACCCACCGACGCCCCCACCGTGAACGTCGTCACCAACCACGAGAACGCCTCCGTCACCGTCCCCCGCGGCGCATGCCGGTCCACGATGACGAACGCACACGCGAGCGCGGGCGCCAGAAACACCCCCGCCAACGCCGTCAACACCACCATGGCCACCGCACCCGGCATCAACATCAACGGCAGATAACACACCGCCAGGAAGGCCACCAGCACCCTCAGTCGCCGCTCCGGCTCCCCCGCCCACTGCCGCGCCCCGTACGCCACACCGCCGATGAGGGCCCCCAGACCCAGCGCCGCCATCAACCAGCCGTACACCGCGTCACCGCCATGGTCGTCCGCATACGGCACCGACGCCACCGTGATGGAACCGAGCGCCGAACCGACGAACAGGAACGCCCCCAGCAGCGCCAACAGACCGGGCGAGCGCAGCGCACCCAACCAGTGCGCCTCACGCGGCGCCGACCGCCACGCGCGCGAGGGCGGCGACACCACCACCCACAGCGCCCCCAGCACCCCCACCGCGTTCAGCACCAGCAGCGCCGCCTGCTCCGACCACAGCGACACGCACAGCGTCACCAGCAGCGGGCCGACCGTGAACATCACCTCCTGCGCCACCGCGTCCATCGCATACGCCGTGTGCACCTGGTCCTCACGCCGCAGCACCGCCGGCCACAGCGCCCGCAGACCGCCCTCCAGAGGCGGGGTGAACAGCCCGGCGGCCGCCACCGCCCCGTACGCCGGCGGCAACGGGTCCGTACCGGTGAACGCGAAGACCGCCATCGCCAGCGCCGAGGCCAGCGCCGCCGGCAACTGCACCCGCGGCTGACCGTGCAGATCCACCAGCCGCCCCAGCAACGGCTGCCCGACCGCGTTCGCCACGCCGTACACCGCCGCCAGCGCCCCCGCCAGGCTGTACGTACCGCCCTGCGCGCGCACGAACAGCACGATCGCGATCGCGGCGGTGGCGTTGGGCAGCCGGCCCACGAGCGTGCCCGTCAGCAACCGGGCGGCGTGCTTCGCCCTGAGGATCTCCAGGTATCCCGCGGCCAATGTCCCGCCTCCGTCGGCTCGCCCGAGGCGGTGAGCCACCTCGAAGTTTTACGTATAACGTCTCTTGTCATACGTACCATGAGCGCTGTTCACCAGTCCAGACGAAGGAGCAGGCCCACAGTGGCACGAGGTAGCACGCGCCCCACGAGCCGCGACGTCGCCCAAGCCGCAGGAGTCTCCCAGGCCGCCGTCTCCCTCGTACTCGGCGACAAATGGCGCGGACGCGTCTCCGAAACCACCGCCGAACGCGTACGCCACGCCGCCCGCGAACTCGGCTACCGCCCCAACCTCGCCGCCCGCAACCTCCGCCTCGGCCACACCCGCACCGTCCTCCTCGTGGTCCCGGCCCTCACCACCGAATTCTTCGCAGGCGTCTACACCGGCGCGGCACGCGTAGCCGCCGAACACGGCTTCGGCGTCGTCCTCTACCCCTCCCCCGAAGGCGTCGGCCCCGCCCGCGACCCCTTCGCCTCCGCCCAGGCCGCCCTCGACGGCGTCCTCGCCTCCTCCATGGCCGCCGACGCCCTCACCGCCATCCGAGGCGACCAACTCCCCCTCGTCATGCTCGACAGCGACCCCACCGGAAGCCTCGGCGCCGCCACCGTCAACCTCGACATCGCCGACGGCGTACGCCAGGTCGCCGACCACCTCCTCGACCTCGGCCACCGCCACTTCCTCCACCTCGCCGCCGACGTGCCCTCCTGGACCTTCGACATACGCGCCCGCGAACTCACCGCACGCATCGGCGCCGTCACCGGAACATCACTGCGCACCGCACCCGCACCCATCACCATCGACGCAGCCCGCACCGCCGCCGAAACAGCACTCACCACCCCCGGACCCCGCCCCACCGCCATCATCTGCGACGACGACAAACTCGCCGCCGGCGTCTACAAAGCCCTACGCCGCCTCGGCCTGCGCGTACCCGACGACATGTCCGTCACCGGCCTCGACGACCTCGCCCTCGCCACCGCCCTCGACCCCGAACTCACCACCGTCCGCCTCGACGCCGAACTCTTCGGCGAACGCGGCATGAAAGCCCTCCTCGCCGTCCTGGACGGCCGCACACCCGACGCCGGAGACATCCCCGTCCATCTCGTCGTACGAGCCTCCACAGCCCCGCCAAGCGCCTCCTGAAACGCCCTGCGCCCCGGCCGGGACAACCGACCAGGGCGCACAAAGGGTGGGGCGAGAGGCAGGCTCACACCGGGACTGACCTACTTCTCGTCCTCATCGGAGCTCTCCGCCTCCGTCGACGCACCGTCCGTCTCCAGCAACCGACCCAGCTGCCGACCGACGATCCGCTTGAACTTACGCTTCTGCGGCCGCGTACGATCCAGCACCGCCACCTCCAGCCGCTCCGCCGGAATCTCCCGCTGCGTGCCGTTGGTGTCACGCGACAGCGCCTGAACAGCCAACTTCAGGGCCTCGGCCAGGCTCATCCCGTCCTGATGACGCTGATCCAGATAACTGCTGATCTGCTCCGCATTACCGCCGACCGCCACCGAACCGTGCTCGTCCACGATCGACCCGTCATGCGGCAACCGATAGATCTGGTCACCGTCCGGCGTCTCGCCGACCTCCGCGACCACAAGCTCCACCTCGTACGGCTTCTCACCGGCCGAGGAGAAGATCGTGCCCAACGTCTGCGCGTACACATTCGCCAGACCACGCGCGGTCACGTCATCACGGTCATAGGTGTAACCACGAAGATCGGCATACCGCACACCACCGATCCGCAGATTCTCGTACTCGTTGTACTTGCCGGCGGCCGCGAAACCGATCCGGTCATAGATCTCGCTGAACTTGTGCAGCGCACGGGACGGATTCTCGCCGACGAACACAATGCCGTCGGCATACTGGATCACAACGAGGCTACGCCCACGCGCGATGCCCTTGCGGGCGTACTCCGCGCGGTCGGCCATCGCCTGCTGGGGTGACACATAGAACGGCGTCGACACCGGTTATCCATCCCTTTCTGTCGAAGTCACTGGACCACCTGGGACAAGCACGAAGCCGCCGACTACAGCAGAGCGGCGCGCGGGCCGTCCGGCTGCTCCAGACGACGCTCCAGGATCGAAGCGGCGATCCCCGACGACTCCGTGTCGGTCAGCCGACGGAAACCGTCCTCGGTGATCACGGTGACGATCGGGTAGATCCGGCGCGCGACATCGGGACCACCGGTCGCCGAGTCGTCGTCGGCCGCGTCATAGAGGGCCTGCACCACGAGCGTCGTGGCCTCGTCCTCCGACAGGTCGCTGCGGTAGAGCTTCTTCATCGCCCCACGCGCGAAGATCGAGCCCGAGCCGGTGGCCGCGAAGTTGTGCTCCTCGGAACGACCGC
The DNA here is from genome assembly GCF_055581185.1 of Streptomyces sp. NPDC031474. Lineage (NCBI taxonomy): Bacteria > Bacillati > Actinomycetota > Actinomycetes > Kitasatosporales > Streptomycetaceae > Streptomyces > Streptomyces sp. NPDC031474. The sequence goes on along the minus strand of NZ_JBVIJX010000007.1, from coordinate 150,846 downwards.
CCGTGACGTCGTACGAGAAGATCCGGCCCCTGTCCCGGTCCACGTCGAACCCCGCGAACAACGGCACCACCGCCAGACCCTGCATGGCCATGCCCAGATTGGAACGGATCATGGTCGACAACCGGTTCGCCTTGCCCTCCAACGAGAGCTGCGCCCCCTCGACCTTCTCGAAGTGCTCCAGCTCCAACTGGAACAGCTTCACCATCTCGACGGCCAGACCTGCGGTGCCGGCGATGCCGACGGCCGAGTACTCGTCCGCCGGGAACACCTTCTCGATGTCCCGCTGCGCGATGACGTTGCCCATCGTCGCGCGACGGTCACCGGCGAGCACCACACCACCGGGGAACGTGACGGCCACGATCGTCGTCCCGTGCGGCGCCTCGATCACACCCTGCGTCGGGGGCAGCTGCCGCTTGCCGGGCAGCAGCTCCGGCTGGTGGTCGGAGAGAAAGTCCATGAAGGACGAGGACCCAGGCGTCAGGAAGGCAGCTGGTAGACGCCCGGTGCTACGAGTGTTGGCTTCCACGCGTTTCCCTCCAGGTAGGCAACGGCACGACGACCGATGTCGGGGTCATCTCCCAACTTGCCGATGGCCGAATTGCAGTTGAAGCACAGTACGCCACGGACCCTACCCGTCTTGTGGCAGTGATCCACATGTACGGCAGGAGCTTTCAGGCAGATCACGCAGAGCCCCATTTGAGAGGCGACCATCGCGTCACGCTCGGCTTCGGTCATGCCGTAATGGCGCTTCAGGTGCCCGCGCCGTCCCTTGACGGCTTTGCACGCCTTGCAACAGGTCGCAAGGCCGTCGGACGCTGTGGCGTTGCGGTGCCACTCACTGTGCGGCTTGATCTCCTCACAGCTGCGGCAGAACTTGTGGCCCTCGGGCGTCTCCACCCCCGGCCGCACGTTCTTGCCCTTCGCCAGTTGCCGGACCTGGTGATAAGCCGCCCAGCACTCCCGGCAGTAGGCCTGCAACCCGTCCCGGGCCGCCTTGTTACTGGCGAAGGCTGCCCGCGGCCTGGACTCCTTACACCGCGAGCAACGCTTCACACCCTCTTGACTTGCCAACTCCAGCCCCCCGAAGCCTTCGATTCAAAGGCTACTGGCCACCCTTCTGAACGAAACTTCGAACGAAGTCCTCGGCATTTTCCTCGAGCACATCATCGATTTCGTCAAGAACCGAGTCGACATCGTCGCTCAGCTTCTCGTGCCGCTCCTTGAGGTCCTCGGAGCCCTGCGCTTCCGCGGTCTGCTCCTCGACCTCTTCCGTGGAGCGTGTCGCCTTCTGCTGGCCGCCGCCGGTGTCCTTGGTCGCCATAACCCTCACCCCGCTCTTTCGCCCGACATGGTCGACAGGTCGGCATTCCTGCCGATCGGTGATGATCAGACCCTACAAGCCGGGTCCGACATCGGCCCCGCAGTTGCTACAACGTACGGGGGCCACCTCGATGATTCCCGGACGAGGGGGTTTCCACCCCGTCCGACAGGTTCCGTCCGGATAACCGTTCAGCCACCCGAGAGGACCCTGACCAGGTCTTCTGCCGTGCGGCAGCGGTCCAGGAGCTCCTTGACGTGATTTCGCGTTCCGCGAAGCGGTTCGAGGGTTGGGACGCGCTGGAGCGAGTCCCGGCCCGGCAGGTCGAAGATCACCGAGTCCCAGGAGGCGGCGGCGACGTCGTCGGCGTACTGCTCCAGGCAGCGGCCGCGGAAGTACGCGCGCGTGTCCTCCGGAGGCTTGGTGACGGCCCTGTCGACCTCGGTCTCGTCCAGGAGGCGCTTCATGCGGCCGCGGGCCGCGAGACGGTTGTAGAGGCCCTTCTCGGCTCGTACGTCGGCGTACTGGAGGTCGAGGAGGTGCAGCTTGGCGGCGTCCCAGTCGAGGTCGTCGCGGCGCCGGTAGCCCTCCATGAGTTCCTTCTTGGCCACCCAGTCGAGCTCCCCCGACAGGCTCATGGGGTCGTTCTCCAGGCGGTTGAGGGTGTCCTCCCAACGGGTGAGGACGTCCTTGGTCTGGTCGTCGGCGTCCGCGCCGTACCGCTCCTCCACGTATTTGCGGGAGAGCTCGTAGTACTCCATCTGGAGTTGGACGGCGGTGAGTGTGCGACCGCTGCGGAGGGTGACGAGGCGCTGGAGGGTGGGGTCGTGGGAGACCTGGTGGAGGGTGCGGACGGGTTGGTCGACCGCCAGGTCCACCGCGATGAAGCCGTCTTCGATCATGGACAGGACGAGCGCCGTCGTGCCCAGTTTCAGATAGGTCGAGATCTCCGAGAGGTTCGCGTCGCCGATGATCACGTGCAGGCGGCGGTACTTCTCCGCGTCCGCGTGGGGCTCGTCCCGGGTGTTGATGATCGGCCGCTTCAGGGTCGTCTCCAGGCCGACCTCGACTTCGAAGTAGTCGGCGCGCTGGCTGAGCTGGAAGCCGTGTTCGTGACCGTCCTGGCCGATGCCGACGCGGCCGGCGCCGGTGACCACCTGGCGGGAGACGAAGAAGGGCGTGAGGTGGCGCACGATGTCGGAGAAGGCGGTTTCCCGCTTCATCAGGTAGTTCTCGTGCGTGCCGTAGGAGGCGCCCTTGTTGTCGGTGTTGTTCTTGTAGAGGTGGATGGGCTGGGCGCCGGGCAGTGCTGCGGCGCGTTCGGCGGCTTCGGCCATGATGCGTTCGCCGGCTTTGTCCCAGAGGACGGCGTCGCGGGGGTTGGTGACCTCGGGGGCGCTGTATTCGGGGTGTGCGTGGTCGACGTAGAGGCGGGCGCCGTTGGTGAGGATGACGTTGGCCAGGCCGATGTCCTCGTCGGTGAGCTGGCTGGCGTCGGCGGCCTCGCGGGCGAGGTCGAAGCCTCGCGCGTCGCGCAGCGGGTTCTCCTCCTCGAAGTCCCAGCGGGCCCGGCGGGCCCGGTGCATCGCCGCCGCGTAGGCGTTGACGATCTGGGACGAGGTGAGCATGGCATTGGCGTTGGGGTGGCCGGGGACGGAGATGCCGTACTCCGTCTCGATGCCCATTACTCGCCGTACGGTCATGCGGCCCTCCTTGCCCGGCGGCACCCTCGGTCGTGGGCGCCGCTCAGATACCGGTGGTGCTCCGGTGCGTGTGCGGTGCCCGTCCCCGCACTGCGCGACTCGTCGGTAGGGAGAGCCTAGAACGCCTCTGCGCTGGTGGGGAGATCATTTGCGTCATTGCCTTGCTCCAGCCGTGGCCTGAAAAACAGTCGGCTGCGGGTACCCGTGGTGGGCACCCGCAGCCGCCCTGTTTTTACAGGTACTGCCCGGTGTTTGCCACCGTGTCGATGGAGCGTCCGGTGTCTGCGCCTTGCTTTCCGGTGATGAGGGTGCGGATGTAGACGATCCGTTCGCCCTTCTTTCCGGAGATGCGGGCCCAGTCGTCGGGGTTGGTGGTGTTGGGGAGGTCCTCGTTCTCCTTGAACTCGTCCACGCATGCCTGGAGGAGGTGGGAGACGCGCAGGCCCTTCTGGTTGTGGTCGAGGAAGTCCTTGATGGCCATCTTCTTGGCGCGGCCGACGATGTTTTCGATCATTGCGCCGGAGTTGAAGTCCTTGAAGTAGAGGACTTCCTTGTCGCCGTTGGCGTAGGTGACTTCCAGGAAGCGGTTTTCCTCGGATTCGGCGTACATGTGTTCCACTGCCGTCTGGATCATGCTCTGGACGGTGGTGGTCTTGTCGCCGCCGTGTTCGCCGACGTCCTCGGAGTGCAGGGGGAGGCGTTCGGTGAGGTACTTCTGGAAGATGTCCTTGGCGGCTTCGGCGTCCGGGCGCTCGATCTTGATCTTCACGTCGAGGCGGCCGGGGCGCAGGATGGCGGGGTCGATCATGTCCTCGCGGTTGGAGGCGCCGATGACGACCACGTTCTGCAGGCCTTCGACGCCGTCGATCTCGGCGAGGAGCTGCGGGACGATGGTGTTCTCCACGTCCGAGCTGACGCCGGAGCCGCGGGTGCGGAAGAGGGATTCCATTTCGTCGAAGAAGACGATGACGGGGGTGCCCTCGGAGGCTTTTTCCCTGGCGCGCTGGAAGACGAGGCGGATCTGGCGTTCGGTTTCGCCGACGTACTTGTTGAGGAGCTCGGGGCCCTTGATGTTGAGGAAGAAGCTCTTGCCGGTGGCCTGTCCGGTGACTTCGGCGACCTTTTTGGCCAGCGAGTTCGCGACTGCCTTGGCGATGAGTGTCTTGCCGCATCCGGGTGGGCCGTAGAGCAGGACGCCCTTGGGTGGGCGCAGCTCGTGCTCTTTGAAGAGGTCGGGGTAGAGGTAGGGGAGCTCGACGGCGTCCCTGATCATCTCGATCTGTCCGCCGAGGCCGCCGATCTGCTCGTAGCCGATGTCGGGGACCTCTTCGAGGACGAGTTCTTCGACCTCGCTCTTGGGGACGATCTCGTAGACGTAGCCGGAGCGGGGTTCGAGCAGGAGGGCGTCGCCGGGGCGGATGGTGACGTCCAGCAGCGGCTCGGCGAGCCTGACCACCCGTTCCTCGTCGGTGTGCCCGAGCACCAGGGCTCGTTCGCCGTCCTCGAGGATCTCCTTGAGGGTGACGATGTCCCCGACGCGCTCGTACTCCATGGCTTCGACCACGTTGAGCGCTTCGTTGAGCATGACTTCCTGGCCGCGTCGGAGCTCGTCGAGCTCGACGCTGGGGCTGACGTTCACGCGGAGTTTGCGGCCTCCGGTGAAGATGTCGGCCGTGCCGTCCTCGTTCGCCGTGAGGAAGACGCCGAAGCCGGCGGGCGGCTGGGCGAGCCGGTCGACTTCTTCCTTGAGGGCCACGATCTGATCGCGGGCCTCACGGAGTGTGCTCGCGAGTCGCTCGTTCTGGGCGGACACGCCGGCCAGGTTGGTCTGTAGCTCGACGATCCGCTCTTCGAGAATCCTCGTGTGTCGCGGAGAGTCGGCGAGCTTGCGTCGCAGGACGGCGATCTCCTGCTCAAGGTAGGCAATCTGCCCGGACGGGTCGTCGGACCCTCGTCCCGGGCGGATGCCGCGGTTCATGTCGTCGTCGTGGGCTGCCACGGTCCTCACCTCCTCCAAGGGGAGCTGGACGCTTCCAGACCCTACCTGGGTGGGTGTCGATTGAAACCCCTAGATCACAAAGACTGTCGGGGTGTGTCCGATCTTCACCCTTGCGCTCTCCCTCACGCCAGGGGAATACCCACCGAACATGATTGGAAAGCGGCCGAGGGTAGGGTCGAAGTGTTCAACACCCGTCAGAGCCTGCATCGTTCCCTTGCGGCTCGACAGTAAACGGCAGGAGTCATGGGCGTGCAGCAGGAGGCCGGTGTCGGCGGCGAGGTACTGGAGGTCTGGATCGATCAGGATCTCTGTACCGGTGACGGGATCTGCGCTCAGTATGCGCCTGAGGTGTTCGAGCTGGACATCGATGGTCTGGCGTACGTCAAGGGCGCGGACGAGGAGCTTTTGCAGGCCAAGGGGGCGGCGGCGCCGGTGCCGTTGCCGCTGTTGACGGACGTGGTGGACTCGGCGCGGGAGTGTCCGGGTGACTGTATTCATGTGCGGCGAGTTTCGGACAGGGTCGAGGTCTACGGCCCGGACGCGGAGTGAGCGCCCGGGTGCGTTGGGTGATGCCTGTCTGATTTCTCACAGGGCCGGTGGCCGGTTTCAGACGCTGTGGGCGCCGGCGGGTGTCGAGCGGATGAACGTGTTGTCCTTCCACTGCCACTTGGCGCTGTCCTTCAGGTCGGGGCAGCAACTGGGTACGTCGAGCGTGGAGTAGCCGAGGAGGGTGGCGAGGACGGCTCCGTCGGTGATGGCGATGCTGGTGACGGTGGTGCGGTCCTTGGGGTCGACGAGGGTGGCGACCACGCGCGCGTGGGTGGGGTCGGCGCTGTGGGTGAGGACGTAGACGCCGTCGGGCGGGGTGCCCATGGCGGCGTCGCAGTGGACGACGGCGACGGTTTCGGGGATGCCGTCGCCGTCGAGGTCGCCGGTGGCTTTCTTGACCACGAGGGCTTGTACGGGGCCGCATTCGAGGGGGAAGTCGACGCCGGTGGTGGCGGGGGCCGCGGTGGTGGCGGGTCTGGCGTCGGGGGCGGCCTGGGCGGCGGTCGCGGGTTTGGGTTGCAGGAGTGAGGAGAGCGCGATGACGCCGGCGAGGGCGGTGGCGGTCGCGACCCAGTGGATGGGCCGGGTGTGGGTGTGTGCCAGTTCCGGGACGGCGGAGTGCTGCACTAGGAGTGTCTCCTGCGATGGCTGTGCCGGTGGGGGTGGGGGATTGGCCAGCATCGTGCCACACGTCACAGGGCGGGGGAACGGCGGGGTGCGGGATTTCGGACGTGGGGTGGGGTGAGGCGGGTGGGTGTCAACGGGAAGGCGCCGTGGTCGAGTTCCGGGTGTGGTGCGGGAACTCGGTCACGGCACCTTGTCGTTGGGTGTGGTGCGGGGGCCGGGTCAGCGGCCGGTGCCTCCGTCGGCGTTGGGGCCGGCGTAGTCCTCGCCGTAGGCGCCCTTGGCGGGGCGGCGGCGGCGCATGGGGGGCTCGACGCCGTCGGCGAGGCGGCGGGCGGTGAGGAGGAAGCCGGTGTGGCCGATCATGCGGTGGTCGGGGCGGACGGCGAGGCCTTCGATGTGCCAGTTGCGGATCATCGACTCCCAGGCGCTCGGCTCGTTGAAGCAGCCGATCTCGCGGATGGACTCGACGGTCCGCGCGAGCTGGGTGGTGGTGGCGACGTAGCAGCAGACGATGCCGCCGGGGACGAGTGCCTTGGAGACGGCTTCGAGGCATTCCCAGGGGGCGAGCATGTCGAGGATGACGCGGTCGACGTCGGTGTCGCTCAGGTTGTCCTGGAGGTCACCGACGGTGAGCTGCCAGGCGGGGTGGGGGCCGCCGAAGTACCGCTCGACGTTCTGCTGGGCGATCTCGGCGAAGTCCTCGCGGCGCTCGTAGCTGTGCAGCATGCCCTGGTCGCCGATGGCGCGCAGCAGGAAGCTGCTGAGCGAGCCGGAGCCGACGCCGGCTTCGACGACGCGCGCGCCGGGGAAGATGTCGGCGAAGGCGAGGATCTGCCCCGCGTCCTTGGGGTAGACCACGGCGGCGCCGCGGGGCATGGACAGGACGTAGTCGGGGAGCAGGGGGCGCAGCGCGAGGTAGGCGACGTTCCCGGTGGTGCGGACAACGCTGCCCTCGGGTGAGCCGATCAGTTCGTCGTGCGGGAAGGAACCCTTGTGGGTGTGGAAGTTCTTCCCGGCTTCGAGCGTGAACGTGTAGTGGCGGCCCTTGGGGTCGGTCAGCTGAACCTGGTCCCCGACCTTGAAGGGCCCGCGCCTGCGGGCGGCACCGGTCGGTTCGGACATGTGAACAGCCTACCGGGGTTTGCCGGGGCCGCCGACCACGGTGGGGGTCCGGTCAGGACGGTCTGGCCATGGCTTTGACGAAGGCGCGCTCGACGTCGGCGGCGGACAGGACGCCGAAGATCTCGCCGGTCTCCTCGACGACGAGGTATTCGGTGGCGGGGGTGGCGCGCAGGACGTCGAGGAGGTCTTCGCCGGCGAGTTCGGCGGAGACGCGCATGCCGTCGGTGAGGTCCTGGGCGAGGCCGCTGACGGCGACCCAGGGGCGGCGGTGTTCGGGTACGCCGACGATGGCGGCCTCGCGGACGAGGGAGAGGGGTTCGCCGTGGGCGTCGACGACGACGAGGGCGCGGGCGCCGGCGTCGTTGGCGCGGCGGAGGGCTTCGGAGAGGGGGGTGTTGGTTTCGACGGGGACGGCGCGGCGGGTGAGGGTGCGGGCGCGCAGTTCGGGGAGGTGTTCGCGCAGGCGGGCCATGCGCAGGCTGTTGCCGGCGCCGGTCCAGATGATCGCGGCGAGGATGGCGGCGAGGAGGGCGTCGGTGACGGTGTCCATGCCGACGCTGTCCTCGGCGCTGGAGCCGAGCGCGCCGGACTGGGTGAGCAGTGGCAGGCCGATGAGGACGGAGACGGCGAGGGCGCGGCCGACCCAGGCGGCGGCGATGGTGCCGCTCATGGGCTTGCCGGTGATCTTCCAGACGACGGCGCGGAGCATGCGGCCGCCGTCGAGGGGGAGGCCGGGCAGCAGGTTGAAGATCGCCACGATGAGGTTGGAGATCATCAGGCCGGCCAGGAGGACGCCGGGGACGGTGCCGGGCTCGACGGGCTGCATGGCGAGGTAGAAGAGGCCGGACAGGACGAGGGACAGGAGCGGGCCGACGAAGGCCAGCCAGAACTCGCGGCCGGGGGTCTCGGCTTCCTTCTCGATCTCGGAGACGCCGCCGAAGAACTGGAGCTGGATGCGGCGGACGGGGAGTTTGAAGCGGAGCGCGGCGACGGTGTGGGCGAGTTCGTGGATGAGCACGGAGGCGTAGAAGGCGACGGCGAAGAAGAGGGAGACGAGGTAGCGGGCGGCGCCGAGTTCGGGCAGGACACGGTCGAGCTGGCCGCCGAAGACCCAGGTGATGAGGGCGGCTACGAGGAACCAGCTGGGGGCGACGTAGACGGGGACGCCGAAGGGGCGGCCCATGAGGAGGCCGCCGCGGGGCTGCTCCGGGGGGCGTGGGGGTGGGGGGCCTTTGGGGAGGGTCGGGGGCGTCGGCCGTCCGGTCTGGGCTTCGGTTTCGCCTTCGGCCGGGTTTCTGTTCTCACCCGTGCCGCCGGTGCCACCGGTGCCGCTGGTGTCACTTGTGCCGCTGGTGTCACCTGTGCCGCTGGTGTCATCGGTGCCGCCGTTGCCGCTTTCGGCGTCGGAGGGAGGGGGTCCTTGTGGGGTGTCCGCGCCGTCGGCGGCGGGCTCGCTCGGCTTCGCCGTGGCCGCGGGCTGCGGTGCGGCCGGGGTCTGGGCGAGGTCGGTGGCCGGAGACGCAGGTGTGGCGGGGTGCTCGGCCGACTGTTCGTTGTCCGGCCGCGGCCGCCTGCTCCCGCCGCTTTCCACCACGGTTTCCCCTCGATCGAAGCGTCTCCCGCTTGTGATGGGCGGGAGGGTCTGGGACCGATGGTATGCGGCGGTCGGGACGCGTTCCGCCCCGGCACCCCCCGTGTTTCCCCGCTCGTCGCCGCTGTTGGGGGTGTGGTGGGTGCGCGGGCTGGGTGACTGTCAGTGGTGGGCCGTATGGTCTGGGGCATGGAGAGCAGCGGCGAGGGCGTCGTCCCGGCGGGTGACGGCGATGTGGTGGCGGAGTCGGCGGGGGCGGCCGTGCCCGAGGCGGGGGCTGCTGCGCCCGAGGCGGGGGCTGCGGTCGTCGCGAGAGCGCCTGCCTCGCTGTCGCCCTCGCGGGCCGGTGATTTCATGCAGTGTCCGCTGTTGTACCGGTTCCGGGTGATCGACCGGCTTCCAGAGAAGCCGAGCCCGGCGGCGACGAAGGGGACGTTGGTGCATGCGGTGCTTGAGCGGTTGTTCGACGCTCCGGCGGCGCAGCGGACCGCGCCGCGGGCCAAGTCGCTGATTCCGGGCCAGTGGGACCGGCTGCGGGAGACGCGGCCGGAGGTCGGGGAGCTGTTCGCCGACGATCCGGAGGGTGAGCGGCTGGCGGGCTGGCTGGCGGAGGCGGAGGGGCTGGTCGAGCGCTGGTTCACGCTGGAGGATCCGACGCGGTTGGAGCCGGCCGAGCGGGAGCTGTTCGTCGAGGCGGAGCTGGAGTCGGGGCTGCGGTTGCGCGGGATCATCGACCGGGTCGATGTGGCGGCGACGGGTGAGGTGCGGATCGTCGACTACAAGACGGGCAAGGCGCCGCGCGCGGAGTACGCCGACGGTGCGCTGTTCCAGATGAAGTTCTACGCCCTGGTGGTGTGGCGGCTGAAGAACGTGATTCCGCGGCGGCTGCAACTGGTGTATCTCGGCAGTGGGGATGTGCTGACCTACGATCCCGTCCTGGCCGATCTGGAGCGGGTCGAGCGCAAGTTGCTCGCGCTGTGGGAGGCGATCCGGCTGGCGACGCAGACGGGTGAGTGGCGGCCGCGGCCGACGAAGTTGTGCGGCTGGTGCGATCACCAGGCGCACTGTCCGGAGTTCGGTGGCACTCCCCCGCCGTATCCGCTGCCGGTGACGCTGCCGGTGAGGGCGGCAGAGTCCGAGTCAGGGGCGCAGGGCAGAATGGGGCCGGGCTAGAGAAGGAGACTTACGTGGCCATCCGCGTCCTACTGGTCGATGACCAGCCGCTGCTGCGCACGGGCTTCCGGATGATTCTGGAGGCCGAGCAGGACATCGCGGTCGTCGGCGAGGCCGGAGACGGCCTGCAGGCTCTCGACCAGGTGCGGGCGTTGCAGCCCGATGTGGTGCTGATGGACATCCGGATGCCGCGGATGGACGGGGTGGAGGCGACCCGGCAGATCACCGGGCCGGGGCGGGACGGTCCGGCGAAGGTGCTGGTGCTGACCACGTTCGATCTCGACGAGTACGTGGTGGAGGCGCTGCGGGCCGGGGCGAGCGGGTTTCTGCTGAAGGACGCGCCCGCCAACGAGCTGGTGCAGGCGATCCGGGTGGTGGCGGCCGGTGAGGCGATGCTGGCGCCGAGTATCACGCGTCGGCTGCTGGACAAGTACGCCACGCATCTGCCGTCGGGCGAGGAGCCGGTGCCGGACACGCTGCACACGCTCACCGACCGTGAGGTGGAGGTGCTGAAGCTGGTGGCGCGGGGGCTGTCGAACGCGGAGATCGCCGCCGATCTGTTCGTCAGTGAGACGACGGTGAAGACGCATGTGGGTCATGTGCTGACGAAGCTGGGGCTGCGCGACCGGGTGCAGGCCGCGGTGTACGCGTACGAGAGTGGTCTGGTGCGTCCCGGCGCGCAGTAGGAGGCCGCGGGTTCGAACGCAGGGCGCCGCTCCGGGCAGGAGGGGCGCCCTGTCGCGTTGGGCTGTCAGCCCTTGCTGAGCGCCTGTCAGCCCTTGCTGAGTTCCCAGAAGCGGAACACGGTCGAGGCGTCGAGGCAGTTCTCGAGGCCGTAGACGTGGTCGCCGACGACGGCGTACTGCTTGGCCTGCCAGATGGGCAGGACGGGCAGTTGTTCGGCGACGAGGTTCTGGATGTCGGCGAAGTCGGTGCCGGTGGCGGTGCGGTCGCTCTGGGCGGCGGTGCGCGGGATGAGGGTGCCGGTGATGGCTTCGTTGGTGTAGTTGTTGCCGAGCACATTGCCCTTGCCGAAGAAGGGCGAGGTGAAGTTGTCGGCGTCGGGGTAGTCGGGGACCCAGCCCTTGACGTAGACGCCGTACTTGCCGGCGGCGATGTCCTTCTCGTACTGGTCGTAGGCGACGGACTTGACGTCGGCGTCGAACAGGCCGCTGGCGTTGAGCTGGGCGGCGATGGCCTTGAGCTCCTGGTCGGTGGCGGGGCCGTAGCGGGACGGGGTGGACCAGAGGGTGAGTTTCACCTTGTCGGTGATGCCCTCGTCGGCGAGTGCGGCGGCGGCCTTGGCCGGGGAGGGGCGGGCGCCGTAGCGGTCGAAGAAGGCGGTGTTGTGGCCCGTGATGCCGGCCGGGACGATCGAGTAGAGGGGGTCGGCGGTGCCCTGGTAGACGTCCCTGATGAGGGCTTCGCGGTCGATCAGGTGGGCGATGGCGCGGCGGACGCCGAGCTTTCCGGCGACGGGGTCGGCCGTGTTGAAGACGAGGTGCTGGACCTCGGCGCTGCTGCCCTCGACGACCTCGGCACCGGCGTTGTCGGTGCTCTGCTCGATGTCGGAGATGTCGGCGGCGGTGAGGCCGCGGTAGGCGATGTCGACGTCGCCGGCGAGCAGGGCCTTTTTGAGGGCCTTCTGGTCGCCGCTGAAGAACTTCAGGGTGACGCCGGTGTTCTGGGCGTCGTCGGCGGTGCCGCGGTAGTTCTCGTTGACGGAGAAGACGGCTTCGTCGTCGCCGAACGAGTCCAGTTTGTAGGGGCCGGAGCCGACGGCGCCGCCGTCCTTGCGCAGGCTGTCCGCGTCGTATTCCTTGTGGTCGACGATGGAGCCGGCGCCTGAGGCGATCTTGCTGGGGAAAGTGGCGTCGGGGACCTTCAGTGTGAACACGACGGTCTTGGCGTCGGGCGTCTCGACCGTGTCCAGCATGGGGAACATGATCGCCGGGCCGGCGTCGTCGTTGATCTTCAGCATCCGGTCGAAGGAGAACTTGACGTCCTCGGAGGTGAGCGCGTCGCCGTTGCTGAACTTCAGGCCGTCCTTCAGGGTGCACGTGTAGACCTGGGTCTTGGTGTCGCTGAAGGAGCACTCCTTGGCCGCGTCCGGTTCGGGTTCGGTACCGCCCTTGGGGAAGCTCAGCAGCGACTGGAAGACGTTGTTGAACAACAGCCAGGAGCCGGGGTCGTAGCCGGAGGCGGGGTCGGTGGCGAGGACGTCGTCGGACATCCCCAGGACCACGGCGGAGGCGTCGCCTCCGGAGCCCCCGCTCTGGGTGCCGCAGCCGGTCAACAGGCCGGAGGCCAGCCCCGCCACGATGGGCAGGACCGGCCACGGGTTGCGCATGTTCACGTAGTGCCTTTGTCGTCGGTTCTCGTCACAGCGGGGCCGCCGTCCCGGGCCCCGGACCGTCAGGGGCCCGCGTCAGTTGCTGGTGCCTCGGCCGAGCTCCCACAGCTGGAGGGTGGCGGAGGAGTTCAGCGCGTAGGCCGTGCCCGTGACGTCGTTGTTGGCGGCGACGTACTGCTTGCCCTGCCACAGCGGGAGGATCGGTACGTCCTTGGCGACGGTGTCCTGGATCTCCTTCAGGCTTGCCGCGGCGCTGAGGCGGTCGGCCTCGCGGCGGGAGGCCGGGATCAGGTTGTTGATGATGTCGCTGTTGGCGTACGGGGACTTGAGGAAGTTGTCCTTGTCGAGGAACGGGGCGACGAAGTTGTCGGCGTCGGGGAAGTCGGGGAACCAGCCCATGCCCCAGACGGCGTACTCGCCCTTGCGCTCGGCCGGGACGAACGAGTCCCAGGCGGTGCCCTGGATGGTGACGTCGAACAGGCCGCTGTCGTTGAGCTGCTTCTGCAGCGTCTCGAACTCCTGCTTGGTGGCCGGGCCGTAGTGGTCGGTCGTGTAGTTCAGCGTCAGCTTCACCGGGGTGGTGACGTCCGCCTCGCTCAGCAGGGTCTTGGCCTTGGAGACGCTCGGGTCGCCGTAGGCGTTGAAGAACGAGTTGGAGTGGCCGGTCAGGGTGGCCGGGACGAGCGAGTAGAGCGGCTCGGCCTGGGAGCCGTACACCTTGGAGACCAGCTCGGCGCGGTTGATGACCTGGGCCATCGCCTGGCGCACGGCCTTGGACTTGACCGTGGGGGCGGTGGTGTTGAAGGCGAGGTAGCGGATCTCGAGGCCGTTGAGTTCGACCATGTCGATGTCGCCGCTGGCGGAGCCCTCGGAGAGCTTCTTGATCTGCTCCGGCGACATGGTGCGCGTCATGAGGTCGATGTCGCCCTTTTGGAGGGCGGTGCCCATGGCGTCGGCGTCCTTGTAGGAGACCATGTCGACCTCGTCGTTGTTCACGTCGAGCGTCCCCTTGTAGTTGGGGTTCTTCGTGAACACGGCCTTGGTCATCTCGTCGCCGTCGGTCTCGGCCTTGAGGGTGTAGGGGCCGGAGCCGTCGACCGCGAAGCCGTCGCGCAGCTTGCCCTTGTCGTAGTCGTCGGGGTTGACGATGCCGGCGACCGGGGTCGACAGCTTGAAGGGGAAGGTGGCGTCGGCGGTCTTGAGGTGGAAGATGACTTCGTTGTCGCCCTGCGTTTCGATGGTGTCGATGGTGGACAGCAGGGCGAAGACGCCGGAGTCGGCCTTGATGGTGCGGGCGCGTTCGATGGAGAACTTGACGTCCTTGGCGGTGATGGCGTCGCCGTTGGCGAACTTCAGGCCGCTGCGCAGCTTGCAGGCGTAGCGCTCGTTGCCGCTGTCGGTGAAGCTGCAGCTTTCGGCCGCCTCCGGGACGGGTTCGCCCTCGCCCTTGGGCTGGATCATCAGGGTCTGCACGGTCTGGCGCAGGATGTTCCAGGTGCCGACGTCGTAGGAGTACGCCGGGTCGAGCGGCGCCGGGGCGTCCTTGGTGGCGGTGAACCGGTCGGTGGTGCCGACGACGATGGCGTCGCCGCTGCCGCTGCCGCTGTCGGACCCGCCGCAGGCGGCGAGAACGGGCGCGAGCAGACCGACCACGGCCGGCAGCACCAAAGTCTTGCGGTTCATGCTCGAGTTTCTCCAGAGCTGTCGGTCCGTGTATCCGGCATGCAGGGGTGTCGCGGCGGATCACGGGGTTACGGCGATGTTCTCGCGACGAGATTAGTCCGCACCAGCACGACGGTTCGCGGCCACCGGAGTTGAAAGCCCATCACGCTGTGAAACCGGCTGTGGACGCACTGAACAACCGTCAGCGGAAGGATTCGTACAGCGAATCACCAATCGGGACACAAAGACGCGCCGGGGCCCCTCCGACGAGGGCGTACAGCACACGGAGAGTCATCTGTCGACCCTCGGTCGGGTGGGGAACGTCACATGCTCAAAAGGGTTCGAGTGGGGCGGAATTCGGCCGTCCAGAAGGCGTCGACGAAGATCCGAATTTCCCCGCGCGCACACCCGCCGAATTCCTTGTTATCGGCGGTGCACGCTGGGTGAACGCTCTCTCGCATTTGTGTTGCCGGTCGCTCTCCAATGATCGTGGTGGCGATCATCGGAGCGGCATCAGGCCACGTAGAAAAGGCAGGTCGACCTGTTCCAGGGAGGGCACGACGGTGCGGCGCGCGGACGGTGCGATGGGGGCCACGGAGGGCACCGCGACGACGTGACAGCCCGCCGCCTCCGCCGAGGCGACGCCGGTCGCGGTGTCCTCGACGACGGCGCATCTGGTCGGGTCCACGCCGAGGCCGGCGGCGGCGAACAGATAGGGGTCGGGGTACGGCTTGGTGCGCGGGACCTCGTCGCCGGCGACGCTCAGCCGGAAGTTGTCGGCGCCGAGCGAGCTGAGGACCCGGTCGATGATGCGCCGGTGGGAGGCGGAGACGAGGGCCGTGGGGACCTCGTGCTCGGCCAGTTCGGCGAGCAGCCGGGCGGCTCCCGGCATCAGGGGCAGGGCCCGGGTGATGCGGTCCTCGAACCCCTCGTTGAGCAGGACGGTCAGGTCGGCGAGGGTGATGTCGGCCCCGGTCACCTCGATCAGGAACCCGGCACTGCGGCTCATCGGGCCGCCGACCACCACATGGCGCCAGGAGTCGTCGAGGATGTGGCCGAGTCCGGCGAAGATCTCGACCTCGACGTCCCACCAGAAGCCCTCGGTGTCCACCAGAGTGCCGTCCATGTCGAGCAGCACGGCCTGCAGGGCTGAGCCCTCGGCCGTGCGGGTTACTGGCGCGGGAACCGTGCTGGTCATCCACGTACCTCCTTGAGGGACGAGCAGGCCGGTTCCCGCTGGGGAACCGGCCTGCAGTGGACCGACCAGTGTACGACTTATCCGATCAGTGTGCTCGGTGGCACGCCTGGGGTCACCGTGCGTTGAAGTACTTCGCCTCGGGGTGGTGGATCACGATGGCGTCCGTGGACTGCTCGGGGTGGAGCTGGAACTCCTCGGACAGGTGGACGCCGATCCGCTCGGGCCGCAGCAGTTCGGCGATCTTGGCGCGGTCCTCCAGGTCGGGGCAGGCGCCGTAGCCGAGGGAGAAGCGGGCGCCGCGGTACTTCAGGGCGAACATGTCCTCGATGTCGGCCGGGTCCTCGCCGGCGAAGCCGAGTTCGGAACGCACGCGCGCGTGCCAGTACTCGGCGAGGGCCTCCGCCAACTGCACGGACAGGCCGTGCAGTTCGAGGTAGTCGCGGTAGGAGTTCGACTCGAAGAGCTTGGCGGTCTCCTCGCCGATGCGGGAGCCGACGGTGACGACCTGAAGGCCGACGACGTCCGTCTCGCCCGACTCCTCCGGGCGGAAGAAGTCCGCCAGGCACAGGCGGCGGCCGCGGCGCTGGCGGGGGAAGGTGAAGCGGGTGCGTTCGTTGCCCTGTTCGTCCAGGATGATCAGGTCGTCGTCCTTGGACACGCAGGGGAAGTAGCCGTAGACGACGGCGGCTTCGAGGAGGTTGTCGGTCTGGAGCCTGTCCAGGAGGCCGCGCAGCCGGGGCCGGCCCTCGGTCTCGACGAGTTCCTCGTAGGTGGGTCCGTCGCCGGCGCGGGCCTGCTTCAGGCCCCACTGGCCCTTGAACAGGGCGCCCTCGTCGAGCCAGGAGGCGTACTCCTTGAGCTGGATGCCCTTGATGACGCGGGTGCCGTCGAACGGCGCCTTGGGGACGGGGTTGTCGATGGCCACGTCGGAGCGGACATGGCCCTCCTCCGGGCGTTCCTCGACCTCGACGGCGGCGGCGCTCGCGCGGACCCGGCGCTGCTTCAACTCGGGCAGCTTCGCGCCGGGCACGCCCCGCTTGACGCCGATGAGGGCGTCCATGAGGCGCAGGCCCTCGAAGGCGTCGCGGGCGTAGCGGACCTCGCCCTCGTAGATCCCGTGCAGGTCCTGCTCGACGTAGGCCCTGGTCAGGGCGGCCCCGCCGAGGATGACGGGGTAGTTCGCCGCGAGGCCGCGCTGGTTGAGCTCCTCCAGGTTCTCCTTCATGATCACGGTGGACTTGACCAGGAGGCCGGACATGCCGATGACGTCGGCGCGGTGCTCGGCGGCGGCGTCCAGGATCGCGGAGACGGGCTGCTTGATGCCGAGGTTGACGACGTTGTAGCCGTTGTTGGACAGGATGATGTCGACGAGGTTCTTGCCGATGTCGTGGACGTCGCCGCGGACGGTGGCCAGCACGATCGTGCCCTTGCCGTCGTCGTCGGTCTTCTCCATGTGCGGTTCGAGGTGGGCGACGGCGGCCTTCATCACCTCGGCGGACTGGAGCACGAACGGCAACTGCATCTGGCCGGAGCCGAAGAGTTCGCCGACGACCTTCATGCCGTCCAGGAGCGTCTCGTTGACGATGTCCAGCGCCGGGCGGCTCTGCAGGGCCTCGTCCAGGTCCCTCTCCAGGCCGTTGCGCTCGCCGTCGATGATGCGGCGCTTGAGGCGCTCCTCAAGGGGCAGCGCGGCCAGTTCCTCGGCCTTGCCCGCCTTCAGGGACTTCGCCGTGGCGCCCTCGAAGAGCTGCATGAGCTTCTGGAGCGGGTCGTATCCCTCGGCGCGGCGGTCGTGGATGAGGTCCAGGGCCGTCTGCACCTCTTCCTCGGTGAAGCGGGCGATGGGCAGGATCTTCGAGGCGTGCACGATCGCCGAGTCCAGGCCCGCCTTGACGCATTCGTCGAGGAAGACGGAGTTGAGAAGGATGCGGGCGGCCGGGTTGAGGCCGAAGGAGATGTTCGACAGGCCCAGGGTGGTCTGGACGTCGGGGTGGCGGCGCTTGAGCTCGCGGATCGCCTCGATGGTGGCGACGCCGTCGCCGCGGGACTCCTCCTGACCGGTGCAGATGGTGAAGGTCAGGGTGTCGATGAGGATGTCCTCCTCGCGGATGCCCCAGTTCCCGGTGAGGTCGTCGATGAGCCGTTCGGCGATCTCGACCTTCTTCTCGGGGGTGCGGGCCTGGCCCTCCTCGTCGATGGTCAGCGCGATCAGCGCGGCGCCGTGCTCCTGGGCCAGCTTGGTCACCTTCGCGAAGCGGGACTCGGGGCCGTCGCCGTCCTCGTAGTTGACGGAGTTGATGACCGCGCGGCCGCCGAGCTTCTCCAGGCCCGCCCGGATGACGTCGACCTCGGTGGAGTCCAGGACGATCGGCAGGGTGGAGGCGGTGGCGAAGCGGCCGGCGAGTTCCTCCATGTCGGCGACGCCGTCGCGGCCGACGTAGTCCACGCACAGGTCGAGCAGGTGCGCGCCCTCGCGGATCTGCTCGCGGGCCATCTCGACGCAGTCGTCCCAGCGGCCGGCGAGCATGGCGTCGCGGAACTTCTTGGAGCCGTTGGCGTTGGTGCGCTCGCCGATGGCGAGGTAGGAGGTGTCCTGGCGGAAGGGAACGCTCTGGTAGAGGGAGGCGGCGCCGGCCTCGGGGCGCGGGGTGCGCGGGGCGGGCGTCAGGTCGCGTACGCGTTCGACGACCTGGCGCAGGTGCTCGGGGGTGGTGCCGCAGCAGCCGCCGACCAGGGACAGGCCGTAGTCGCGGACGAAGTTCTCCTGGGCGTCGGCGAGCTCGCGGGCGCTCAGCGGGTAGGACGCCCCGTCCTTGCCCAGCACGGGCAGGCCCGCGTTCGGCATACAGGCCAGCGGGATGCGCGCGTTGCGGGCCAGGTAGCGCAGGTGCTCGCTCATCTCGGCCGGCCCGGTGGCGCAGTTCATGCCGATCATGTCGATGCCGAGCGGCTCCAGTGCCGTCAGGGCGGCGCCGATCTCCGAGCCGAGCAGCATCGTGCCGGTCGTCTCGACGGTCACGGAGACGATCAGCGGCACGTCCAGGCCGGCCAGCTCCCGGGCACGGTGGGCGCCCAGGACGGCGGCCTTGGTCTGCAGCAGGTCCTGGGTGGTCTCGACGACGAGCGCGTCGGCCCCACCGGTGATGAGGCCCTCGGCGTTCTGCTGGTAGGCGTCACGCAGCGTGGTGAAGCCGATGTGGCCGAGGGTCGGCAGCTTGGTGCCGGGGCCGATCGACCCGAGCACCCAGCGCTGGCGCCCGTCACGGGCGGCGAAGGCGTCGGCCGTCTCGCGGGCGATGCGGGCGCCCGCCTCGGACAGCTCGTACACCCGTTCGGGGATGTCGTACTCGGCCATGGCGGAGTGGTTTGCGCCGAACGTGTTGGTCTCGACGCAGTCCACGCCCGCGGCGAAGTACTCCTCGTGCACGGAGCGGACGATGTCCGGCCGGGTGATGTTGAGGATCTCGTTGCAGCCCTCGAGGTTCTCGAAGTCCTCGAGGGTGGGCTCCTGGGCCTGGAGCATGGTGCCCATGGCTCCGTCGGCCACCACCACTCGGGTGGCCAGGGCCTCTCGGAGCGCGGACACACGGGTCCGGCTGTCGGCGGAAGGGGTCGGCGGCACAGAGGCCATGAAAGGGCTCCCTCAGATGCGACGGCTGTCGGCTTTGCGTCACCTCAGGATGCGTGCCGAACGACTTCCCGAGGAGAGCGCACGCCGTCAGGGTAGCCGGGACGGAGGCCTTATGGTCAGGGGCGTCCACGGGGCGGACGAGCGGGACGGCCGGGCCGCGACCCGATCACGAGCCAGGCACGACCCTCGCACGAGCGGGGCACGACCGTCCCACCACCGGGGCACGGCCGTGCGACGGGCGCGCCACCCCGGGGAGACGAATGACGTAACACGTATCGACCGACCATTGGCGGGAGGTCGGCATGGACCGGTAGTGTTCGACATTGCCGAACGGCGGTAGCAGCGACCGCGCGTGGTCGGTCGAGGGGACGGAGGCGGGACGGCGATGGCACGGAACATCCAGTCGGTCGAACGTGCGGCCGCGATGCTGCGGCTGCTCGCGGGCGGCGAGCGACGCCTGGGCCTGTCGGACATCGCCTCGTCCACGGGCCTGGCCAAGGGCACCGCCCACGGCATCCTGCGCACCCTCCAGCAGGAGGGCTTCGTGGAGCAGGACGACGCCTCCGGGCGCTATCAGCTGGGCGCGGAGCTGCTGCGCCTGGGCACCACCTACCTGGACGTGCACGAGCTGCGCGCGCGTGCCCTGGTGTGGACGGACGACCTGGCCCGTTCCAGCGGCGAGAGCGTGCACCTGGGGGTGCTGCACCAGCACGGCGTGCTGATCGTGCACCACGTCTTCCGGCCCGACGACAGCCGGCAGGTGCTGGAGATCGGCGCCATGCAGCCGTTGCACTCCACGGCCCTGGGCAAGGTGCTGTCGGCCTACGATCCCGTCGCGCACAGCGAGGCCCTGGAGGCCGAGCGCAAGCCGTTCACGGACCGTACGGTGTGCGAGCCGGAGGCCTTCGAGCACATCCTCGACCTCACCCGCGCGCGCGGGTAC
Source organism: Streptomyces sp. NPDC031474 (assembly GCF_055581185.1). Taxonomy (NCBI): domain Bacteria; kingdom Bacillati; phylum Actinomycetota; class Actinomycetes; order Kitasatosporales; family Streptomycetaceae; genus Streptomyces; species Streptomyces sp. NPDC031474. The sequence continues at coordinate 130,977 of NZ_JBVIJX010000007.1, read as the reverse complement.
GCGGCCGACGTGGAGGAGACCTGGGAGGGCGTGGCCTCCATCGCGGCGCCGATCCACGACCGGCGGCGCATGCCCGTCGGCGCGGTCGGCGTCACGGGCGCCGTGGAACGCCTGGGCCGGGACGGCGAGCTGCGCCCCGAGCTGATCGCGGCGGTGCGCGACTGCGCCCGCGCGGTGTCGCGGGACCTGGGCGCCGGGCGCTTCTGAACGAACCGCAGCACCCGGAAAGCACGCGCGAAGGCCGCCGAGCGGGCCCCCGAGCGGGCGCCCGCGCAGGCCTGAGCAGGCAGCCGGGCGGGCAACCCGGGCGGGCACCTGAGAAGTCCGTGAGAGCAGGCCGGGACGGCAGGACGCCGCTCCGGCCCCTGGCATACGCTGAAACATCCTCGTATATGAACAAAAAGGGCGAGAGGGTGCGCACCAGCCCGAAGATCGATAACTCGCATCGATCAATAACGATCGAGTTTTCGACAACAGCACTCTTGACGCACACGTAACGCCGGAGCAAGACTCCCGTCCATCGGTCGGCATTGTCGAACACCTAACGGCAATACGCGCTAGAGTGTGACAACGCCAAAGGCCGGCATCGCTCTCACCCCGAGGGCGCTCGAACCCCCGGCGGGACCCGGGGTTCGGCTTCCCTGGACGAAGGACAAAGGAGTCGCGGGTGTCCAGCTCCGACATCTTCATCGGCGAGACCATCGGTACCGCCATACTCATCCTGCTCGGCGGCGGCGTCTGCGCCGCCGTGACGCTGAAGGCCTCCAAGGCCCGCAACGCCGGCTGGCTCGCCATCACCTTCGGGTGGGGTTTCGCCGTTCTGACGGCCGTCTACACCTCGGCGCCCCTCTCCGGCGCCCACCTCAACCCGGCGGTCACCCTCGCACTCGCGATCAAGGACGACGACTGGAGCAACGTTCCGGTCTACTGGGGCGGACAGCTGCTCGGCGCCGCCATCGGCGCCACCCTGGTCTGGGTCGCCTACTACGGCCAGTTCCACGCGCACCTCACCGACAAGGAGATCGTCGGCGGTCCGGGCGCGCAGTCCACGAAGGTCAAGGCCGTCGAGGCGCAGGAACAGGGCGCCGGCCCGGTCCTGGGCATCTTCTCCACCGGTCCGGAGATCCGCGTCGTCTGGCAGAACCTGGCCACGGAGATCATCGGCACCATCGTGCTGGTGCTGGCCGTCCTCACTCAGGGCCTCAACGACAAGGGCAACGGCCTCGGCAACCTGGGCGCCCTGATCACCGCGCTCGTCGTCGTCTCGATCGGTCTGTCCCTCGGCGGCCCGACCGGCTACGCGATCAACCCGGCCCGTGACCTCGGTCCGCGCATCGTGCACGCTCTCCTGCCCCTGCCCAACAAGGGCGGCTCCGACTGGAGCTACGCCTGGATCCCGGTGGTCGGCCCGCTGATCGGCGGCGCGATCGCTGCAGGCATCTACAACGTCGCTTTTGCTTAAGAGCACCAGCCACACCCTGTAGTCAGCAGCGCCGTAAAGACAGCCCCCTCAACCACGGAACCCCAGGAGCACACAGTGACCGACGCGCACACCGCCGGCCCGTTCATCGCCGCCATCGACCAGGGCACCACCTCCTCCCGCTGCATCGTCTTCGACCGGGACGGCCGGATCGTCTCCGTCGACCAGAAGGAGCACGAGCAGATCTTCCCGAAGCCGGGCTGGGTCGAGCACAACGCCAACGAGATCTGGACCAACGTCCAGGAAGTCGTCGCCGGAGCCATCGAGAAGGCCGGCATCACCCGTGACGACATCAAGGCCATCGGCATCACCAACCAGCGTGAGACCACGCTGCTGTGGGACAAGAACACCGGTGAGCCCGTCCACAACGCGATCGTCTGGCAGGACACCCGCACCGACGCGCTCTGCAAGGAGCTCGGCCGCAACGTCGGCCAGGACCGCTTCCGCCGCGAGACGGGTCTGCCGCTGGCCTCCTACTTCGCCGGACCCAAGGCCCGCTGGCTGCTGGACAACGTCGAGGGCCTGCGCGAGCGCGCCGAGGCCGGCGACATCCTCTTCGGCACCATGGACAGCTGGGTCATCTGGAACCTGACCGGCGGTGTCAACGGCGGCCACCACGTCACCGACGTCACCAACGCCTCCCGCACCCTGCTCATGAACCTCCACACGCTGGAGTGGGACGAGAAGATCGCCGAGTCCATCGGCGTCCCGCTGTCGATGCTCCCCGAGATCCGCTCCTCCGCCGAGGTCTACGGCGAGGTCACCGGCGGCAAGCTGGGCGACCTGCTCGGCGGCATCCCGGTCGCGTCCGCGCTCGGCGACCAGCAGGCGGCCCTGTTCGGCCAGACCTGTTTCGCCGAGGGCGAGGCCAAGTCGACGTACGGCACCGGCACGTTCATGCTCATGAACACCGGTGAGAAGATCATCAACTCCTACTCCGGTCTGCTCACCACCGTCGGCTACCGCATCGGCGAGGACGCCCCGGTCTACGCCCTCGAGGGCTCGATCGCCGTCACCGGTTCGCTGGTGCAGTGGATGCGCGACCAGATGGGCCTGATCTCCACCGCCGCCGAGATCGAGACGCTCGCGCTCTCCGTCGAGGACAACGGCGGCGCCTACTTCGTGCCGGCCTTCTCCGGTCTGTTCGCCCCGTACTGGCGCTCCGACGCCCGCGGTGTGATCGCCGGCCTCACCCGGTACGTCACCAAGGCGCACCTGGCGCGCGCCGTCCTGGAGGCCACCGCCTGGCAGACCCGTGAGATCACCGACGCCATGACGAAGGACTCCGGCGTCGAGCTCGCGGCCCTCAAGGTCGACGGCGGCATGACCTCCAACAACCTGCTGATGCAGACGCTCTCGGACTTCCTGGACGCCCCCGTGGTGCGCCCGATGGTCGCCGAGACCACCTGCCTCGGCGCCGCCTACGCCGCCGGTCTCGCCGTCGGCTTCTGGACCAGCACCGACGACCTGCGCGCCAACTGGCGGCGGGCCGCCGAGTGGACCCCCCGCATGGACGCGGACGCCCGCGACCGTGAGTACAAGAGCTGGCTCAAGGCCGTGGAGCGGACCATGGGCTGGATCGAAGACGAAAACTGACGAGGAGTAAGAACCCCACATGACCAGTCAGTCCACCCTGCAGTCCGTGCCTGCCCTGGGGACGCACCCGGCGTCCGGCTCGAACCCGAGCCGTGCCGAGACCCGGGAGCAGCTCTCCAAGGCGTCGTACGACCTCCTCGTCATCGGCGGCGGCATCCTGGGCATCTCCACCGCCTGGCACGCCGCGCAGTCCGGCCTCAGGGTGGCCCTGGTCGACGCCGGCGACTTCGCCGGCGCCACCTCCTCCGCCTCCTCCAAGCTGCTCCACGGCGGTCTGCGCTATCTGCAGACCGGCGCGGTGAAGCTGGTCGCGGAGAACCACTTCGAGCGCCGTGCGGTCTCCCGTCAGGTGGCCCCCCATCTGGCGAACCCGCTCACGTTCTACCTCCCCGTGTACAAGGGCGGGCCGCACGGCGCGGCGAAGCTCGGGGCGGGCGTCTTCGCCTACTCCGCGTTGTCGGCGTTCGGCGACGGCGTCGGCCACCTCCTGTCCCCGGCCAAGGCCGCGCAGGACGTGCCCGAGCTGCGCACCGACAACCTCAAGGCCGTGGCCGTGTACGGCGACGACCAGATGAACGACGCGCGCATGGCGCTGATGACGGTCCGCGCGGCCGTCGAGGCGGGCGCGGTGGTCCTCAACCACGCCGAGGTGACCGGGCTGCGGTTCACCAAGGGCCGGGTGACGGGCGCCGAACTGCGCGATCGCACGTCCGGCGACGAGTTCGGCGTCGACGCCCGTCTCGTCCTGAACGCGACCGGCCCCTGGGTCGACCACCTGCGCAAGATGGAGGACCCGAACGCGGCCCCGTCCATCCGCCTGTCCAAGGGCGCGCACCTGGTCCTGAAGCGCACCGCCCCCTGGAAGGCCGCGCTCGCGACCCCCATCGACAAGTACCGCATCACCTTCGCCCTCCCCTGGGAGGACATGCTGCTGCTCGGCACCACCGACGAGGAGTTCGAGGGCGACCCGGCGGATGTCTCGGTCACCGAGAAGGACACCGCCCAGATACTCGACGAGGCCGCGTTCTCCATCCGCGACCAGCAGCTGTCCCGGGACCTCATCACCTACTCGTTCGCGGGTCTGCGGGTACTGCCGGGCGGCCCCGGCGACACGGCGAAGGCCAAGCGCGAGACCGTGGTCACGGAAGGACGTGGCGGCATGCTGTCCGTCGCGGGCGGCAAGTGGACGACGTTCCGGCACATCGGCCGTACGGTGATGAAGAAGCTGGAGGCGCTGCCGGGCGCTCCGCTGGGCGACGACTTCGAGCCGATCTCCTCGCTGCCGAAGAAGCTGCCGCTGCCGGGGGTCGCGAACCCGCGTGCGGTCGCGCACCGGCTGCTGGTCGACAACCCGGCGCCCGGTCCGCGGATGGCCGCCGACACGGCGAAGCACCTGGCGACGCACTACGGCTCGCTGGCCTTCGACATCGCGCGGCTGGCGAACGAGAACCCGGAGCTGGGCGGGCGGGTTCACCCCGACGCTCCGGAGATCTGGGCGCAGGTCGTGTACGCGCGGGACAACGAGTGGGCACAGACGCCGGATGACGTGCTGCGGCGGCGTACGACGCTGACGATCCGGGGGCTTGCCACGGACGAGGTCCGCAGCAAGGTTCAGGATCTGCTCGACAAGAAGTAAGGGGTTGTATTTCGCCTGAAGGGGCGTGGGGCATGGGGGCTGGGCGCGCCCACGCGGCGGAGCCGGGGATCGATACAGGCCCGCGCCCCTTCAGGACGCTGCACCACACCGAAGTGGTCGAGTGGCTGCTGGAGTTGGAGCTCACCCGGCGCTGATCGCGTTCCCACACGCCCCGCTCGGTGACCAGTGCGGTCACCAGCAGGCCGGGGGTGACGCCGAGGGCGGTGTCCCAGCCGGCGGTGGCGAGCGCGCCGGTGTCGCAGTGCGTCAGGATCCGCAGCGGGCGGTCCCGGCCGACCTTCGCCCGCGTCCAGCCCTCGCGGTCGCCCTGGAGCAGCGCGAGGCGGTTCCCGTCCACTGGACCGCACGCAGCTCCTGGGGCATTTCGGGACACTCCTGATGTTCCGGTGGTGTCGGCCACCGCACATGACCTGGGCGAACCACAGTTCGAGACGATCGAGCAGGCGTCCGGAGAGCGGCGATCGCGAATCTGGCGGCGCCGCTCCGATCTGCCCCCATAATGGCCACTGAGACATCCGATGTCTGGATCCGATGTCTGGGCGATGAGCGACAGGGAGGCCGGTCATGGCAGTCACCGACGAGGCGATCGAGAAGATCAAGGGCATGATCGTCTCGGGTGCGCTGCGCCCCGGGGAGCGGCTGCCCAAGGAGAGTGAACTGGCCGCCGAGCTGGGCCTTTCCCGCAACTCCCTGCGCGAGGCGGTGCGCGCCCTGTCGCTGATCCGGATCCTGGACGTGCGTCAGGGCGACGGCACGTACGTCACCAGCCTCGACCCGCAACTGCTCCTGGAGGCGCTGAGTTTCGTCGTCGACTTCCACCGCGACGACACCGTCCTGGAGTTCCTGGCGGTGCGCCGCATCCTGGAGCCGGCCGCGACCGCGATGGCCTCGCTGCGCATCAGCGAGCAGCAACTGGACGCACTGGAATCCCAGTTGGACAAGCTCGGCGCGAATCCGTCGGTCGAGGAACTGGTCGCCTGCGACCTGGAGTTCCACCGGGGCATCGTGCAGAGCGCCGGCAACTCGGTGCTGTGCTCGCTGCTCGACGGGCTGTCCGGGCCCACCACCCGGGCCCGGATCTGGCGCGGTCTGACGCAGGAGGACGCCGTCTCCGGCACGCTGCGCGAGCACCGGGCGATCCTGGCGGCCCTGCGCGACCGGGACGCGGAGGCGGCACGCTCGTGGGCGACGGTGCACATCGCGAGCGTGGAGCAGTGGTTGCGGTCCTCGCTCTGACAGGCACCCGGTGGGGGTGTTCGGGGGTGGCGAACGGGGCAGTGATCCGTTCACTCCCCCGTGCAAGGGGGCTGCGGGCGCCCCAGCAGAACGCCGTAAGGTTGGGTGGTCAAGCGAGGGCACGTCGGAAGGAGGCACTGGGTGATCGAGCTCGAGGGGGTTCCCGAGCTGATCGACCCGGTCATGGTGGCCGCGTTCGAGGGCTGGAACGATGCCGGCGACGCCGCCTCCACCGCGGTCGGGCACCTGGAGCGGGAGTGGAAGGGCGAGGTGTTCGCGGCGCTGGACGCCGAGGACTACTACGACTTCCAGGTGAACCGTCCCACGGTGTGGATGGACGCCGGCGTGCGCAAGATCACGTGGCCGACCACGAGGCTGTCGGTCGTCCGGGTCGGCGGCGAGAAACCCCGCGACCTGGTGCTGGTGCGCGGTATCGAGCCGTCCATGCGCTGGCGTTCGTTCTGCAACGAGCTGCTGGGTTTTGCGCACGAGTTGGGCGTGGAGCTGGTCGTCATCCTGGGCGCCCTGCTCGGTGACACCCCGCACACGCGTCCGGTGCCGATCAGCGGGACGACGTCGGACGCGGACCTGGCGCAGCGGATGGACCTGGAGGAGACCAAGTACGAGGGCCCCACGGGCATCGTCGGCGTCCTGCAGGAGGCGTGCACGCACGCGGGAGTGCCCGCGGTCAGCCTCTGGGCGGCTGTGCCGCACTACGTCTCGCAGCCGCCGAACCCGAAGGCGACGCTGGCCCTCCTCAACCGTCTGGAGGACCTGATCGACGTGCGCATCCCGCTGGGCGAGCTGCCCGAGGACGCGCGCGCCTGGCAGGTGGGCGTGGACCAGCTGGCCGCCGAGGACACCGAGGTCGCCGAGTACGTGCAGACGCTGGAGGAGGCCCGGGACACCGCGGAGCTGCCGGAGGCGTCGGGCGAGGCGATCGCCCGTGAGTTCGAGCGGTATCTGCGGCGACGGGACGGCGGCGGACCGCCCGACCCGGGTGAGCGCACCCGCCCCCCGAAGCCACCGAAGCCGATCGGTGAAGTCGGGGAGATCGGGGAGATCGGCGACTCCGCCGACTCCTCCGACGAGGACGATTCGTCGGAGGACTGAACGGGCCGAAATGCCTGGCAGACCTGGCAGGGGCGGTGCGCCGACGCGCACCGCCCCTGCTGCGTCAGAGCGCCACGCCCAGCAGTGCGTCCACGGCCCGGGACACGACGCCGGGGGCGCCGATGTCCGTGCCGCCCTGCTCCTGCTGGAGCGCGGCCCAACGGTCGACGGCGGCCAGTGCGGCCGGGGCGTCGAGGTCGTGGGCGAGGGCCTCGCGGATCTCGTCGACGAGCACCTCGGCGGGCGGCCCGTCGGGCCGGGAAACAGCGGCCCGCCAGCGCTCCAGGCGGGCCTCGGCGTCGATGAGGACCTGGTCGGTCCACTCCCAGTCGGCCCGGTAGTGGTGGGCGAGGAGGGTGAGGCGGATGGCGGCGGGGTCGACGCCGTCCCGGCGCAGCTGGGAGACGAAGACGAGGTTGCCCTTGGACTTGGACATCTTCTCGCCGTCGAGAGCGACCATGCCGGCGTGGACGTACGCCTTGGCCATGGGGAACTCGCCGGTCAGCACCTGGGCGTGGGAGGCGCCCATCTCGTGGTGCGGGAAGGCGAGGTCGGAGCCGCCGCCCTGGACGTCGAAGCCCATCCCGAGGTGGTCGAGGGCGATGGCCACGCACTCGATGTGCCAGCCGGGCCGGCCACGGCCGAGCGAGCCGCCGTCCCAGCTGGGCTCGCCCTCGCGGGCGGCCATCCACAGCATCGGGTCGAGCGGGTTCTTCTTGCCCGGGCGGTCCGGGTCGCCGCCGCGCTCGGCGGACAGCAGCCGCATGGCTGCGGCGTCGAGGTTCGAGACCTTGCCGAAGTTCGGGTCGGACTCGACGGAGAAGTAGATGTCGCCATCGAGGTCGTAGGCGGCGCCCGCGTCCCGCAGCCGCTCGACGAGCGGGACGATGCCGGGTATCGCCTCGACGGCGCCTATGTAGTGCTGCGGCGGGAGCATCCGCAGGGCCGTCATGTCCTCACGGAAGAGGGTGGTCTCCTTCTCGGCGAGGGCGACCCAGTCGACGCCGTCGCGTTCGGCCCGCTCCAGCAGCGGGTCGTCGACGTCGGTGACGTTCTGGACGTAGTGGACCTGCCGCTTGGTGTCGAGCCACACGCGCTGAACGAGGTCGAACGCGTTGTAGGTCGCCGCGTGACCCATGTGGGTCGCGTCGTACGGCGTGATGCCGCAGACGTAGATACGGGCGACGGGACCGGGGTCGAGGGAGACCAGACCGCCGGTCGCGGTGTCGTGGATCCTCAGGTCGCGGCCCTGACCAGGCAGGGCGGGGACCTCGGAAGCGGGCCAGGCATGCATGTCATGAGCCTAACCGGACGGAAGTTGCGTATACGAACCGGAGCAGGCCGGATGGCCGGGAAGGCGCTCTTGCGCGGTTCCGGCCGATGTGAGCGATGTCTCTACACCGGGGGCTGCGCCCGGGGTTACACCGGGGGCCAGGGGATCGCCGGCCACTCTCCGCTCGGCTCCGGATGCTTCCCGGAGTCGAGCAGCGCCCCGGCACGCGCGCGCGTGGCGTCGAGTTCGGCGGGGGTGATGAGCGCGGCCAGGGTGACGGCCAGCCGCCCGCCGGGCTCCAGGGCGCCGGTGAGGGCCTTGAGGGCCGCGACGGCCTCAGCGGTCAGGGGCTCCCCCGCCCAGCCCCACAGGAGCGTGCGCAGCTTGTTCTCGGCGTTGAAGGTGACGCCGTGGTCGATGCCGTAGAGCCGGCCGTCGGCGGTGGGCAGCAGGTGGCCGCCCTTGCGGTCGGCGTTGTTGATCACCGCGTCGAGGACGGCGAGCCGGCGCAGCCGTTCGTCGTCGGCGTGCACCAGCAGCGCGGTGCGGCCCTCGCCGACCTCGGCGAAGCCGATCGCCTTCCAGCCGGGCTCGGGCTCCTCCCCGTCCACGAGGGCGAGCAGTTCGGCTTCGGGGGCCGTCTCGATCCACAGCTGGCACATGCCCTCGCCGTACGGCCCCTCGCGCAGCACGGTGGGCGGGACGAGGCCCCAGCCGGTCGCCTCGGAGACCTCGTAGGCGGCGACCTCGCGCTGGGCGAGGGTGCCGTCGGGGAAGTCCCACAGGGGTCTCTCCCCTGCGACCGGCTTGTAGACGCAGGCGGCCTCGCGGCCCTCCCTCGTGACAGTGCAGTACAGAGCCGCGTTGGAGGCGTCGCGGATGCGTCCGCGGACGGTGAGCTCGCCGTGCGCGAGGAGTTCGTACGATGCGGCGGAGGCGGGGTCGGTGGCCGTCACGCCCCCCGGCGGTATCCGTTCTGGCGCGGACATACGTGTCCTTCCGGGTCGAGCGGGAGGCTGCACAGCGGGCACGGCGGCCGGCCGGCGTTGACGACGTCGAGGGCTCGCTTGGCGAAGGCTCTCGCCTGCGCGCCGGTGAGCCGGACCCGCAGCATCGGGGGCCCGTTCTCCTCGTCCTGAAGGAGCTTTTCCTCGGCCTCGGCGAGATCCTCCTCGGAGTCCGCGTCGAGCTCCACGAGGGCCTGCGCCTCGACGATCATGCGCTGCTCCTCGCCGTCCCAGGCGAGGGCCATGGTGCCGACCCGGAACTCCTCCTCGATCGGGGTGTCGAGGGGCGCCGTGTCGGTGTTCTCGGCGGGCGACACGGCGGGCACCGGGGCGCTGCCGCCGCTACGTCGTACGACCTCGTCCAGCAGTTCGTCCATGCGCTCGGCGAGAGCGGCGACCTGGGTCTTCTCCAGGGCCACGCTGGTCACGCGGGCGCCGGCGGTGGCCTGGAGGAAGAAGGTACGGCGCCCGGGCAGTCCGACCGTACCGGCCACGAAGCGGTCCGGGGGGTCGTAGAGGAACACCTGACGGGACACGTCCTGTCTCCATGGGAATCGTGGGTCATCGTGGGTCGGGAAAGCGGTGGGGGAACGTCCGTGCCTGTACGCGCGCGTACAGGGACCGCTTCACCCTACTGCGGCCGACGATCACGGTGCGCCCGCACCGCCCCCGACCTCGGCCTCCCCGGCGGGGGGTTCCTCGCGCGGCGCGAGCGAGGCGAAGTCGCCGGTGTCGCCGAGGCGCACGAGAAAGGGGCGCAGCCGGGTGTAACGGATCGCGGTGATGGAACACGGTTCGACAGAGATCCGCTGGAAGAGGTCGAGATGAAGTCCGAGCGCGTCCGCGACGAGCGACTTGATGATGTCGCCGTGCGAGCACATCACATAGACGGCGTCGGCGCCGTGGTCGCGCTCCACGCGCGCGTTCCACTCGCGTACCGCCTCGGCGGCACGGGTCTGCATGGCCCTCATGGACTCGCCGCCGGGGAAGGCCGCCGCGGAGGGGTGCGCCTGCACGACCTCCATCAGCGGCTCGTCCATCAGCTCCGCGAGCTTGCGGCCGGACCAGTCGCCGTAGTGGCACTCCCCGATCCGCTCGTCGCTGTGCGCGCGCAGGCCGGGGCGGGCGTCGAGGAGGGGCTGAATCGTCTCCTGGCAGCGTTGCAGGGGGCTGGCGACGACCTCGGCGATCGGCAGCCCCTCCAGCCTGCCGGGCAGCGCGGCGGCCTGCGCGGCCCCGCGCTCGTCGAGGGCGACGCCGGGCGTCCAGCCGGCGAGCACTCCGGAGGTGTTGGCGGTGGACCGGCCGTGCCGGACGAGGATCAACGTGGGCATGCGGCCCAGCGTAGGCGCACCACGGGGTGCGGCTGCCGGTGTATGGCGGGAGAATGCGCTCCGTGATCGTCGACTGTGCCATCTACCGCGACGGGCGCCGCACGGAGGGACCCGCGGACTTCTCCGACGCCCTGGCGCAGTGCCGGGGCGGGGGCGACGCGTTCGTCTGGATCGGGCTGTACGAGCCCACGGAGCCGGAGTTCGACCAGGTCGCGGAGGAGTTCGGGCTGCACACGCTGGCCGTCGAGGACGCCCTCAACGCGCATCAGCGCCCCAAGCTGGAGGTGTACGACGACTCGCTGTTCATGGTCCTCAAGCCCGTGGGGTACGAGCCGAAGAGCGACATCGTCTCCTCCGGCGAGGTCATGGTCTTCGTGGGCGACTCGTTCGTGGTGACCGTGCGGCACGGCGAGGAGGCGCCCCTGGGGGACGTACGACACCGTCTGGAGGAGAAGCCCGAGATGCTCCGGCACGGCCCTACGGCGGTGCTCTACTCGATCGCCGACGCCGTGGTCGACCACTACGTCGAGGTGGCGGGCGAGTTGGGGACCGATCTGGAGGAGCTGGAGACGGAGGTGTTCTCGCCGACCGGCGGGGGCTCACGGCACACGGCGTCGCGGATCTACTCCTTCAAGCGGCAGGTCCTGGAGTTCCGGCGGGCGACGGGCCCGCTGGCGCAGCCGCTGGACCGGCTCGCGGGCGGGGGCCTGTTCGGCGTGCGCGTGCCGTTCGTCCACGAGAAGGCGCAGCCGTTCTTCCGCGACGTCAGCGACCACCTCACGCGCGTGAACGAGGCCGTCGAGGGACTGGACCGGCTGGTGTCGGACGTCCTCTCGGCGCATCTGGCGCAGATGAGCGTCCGGCAGAACGACGACATGCGGAAAATCTCCGCGTGGGCGGCCATGGCCGCGGTCCCCACGATGATCGCGGGGATCTACGGCATGAACTTCACACACATGCCCGAACTGCACTGGTGGTGGTCGTATCCGGCGGTGATCCTGCTGATGGCCGGCCTTGAGGTGGTGCTGTACCGGCTGTTCAAGCGGCGCGGCTGGCTCTAAGCGGCGCAACGGCTCCAGCGGGCAACGGGCTTCAGCGGCGCGGTCGGCTTCAGCGGCAGGAAGGCCGGGGCGCTCGGCCGGTTCAGGCGAACTCGGGCGTCTTGGCGGCCGGGCCGCCGAGCGCGTCGCGGCGCTCGGGCATCGTGAGGGAGACCATCCGCCGCCAGCCCGCGAACCGCTCCCACGCGTACCGGGCGTGGATGCCGGCCGCGAGGGCGGCCGACCTGGCCCTGGGCCAGCCGAGGATGCGGCCCATGCGGGCCATGACGGCCAGGCTGACGTCCCGATGGATCCGGATCTCGGCGAGCGCGCACGCGCGCAGCGTCCGCTGGATGACGCGGCCGTGTCCCGCGCGCGCGAAGCGCAGCAGTTCCTCGTGGCAGTACGCGAGGTGGTTGTCCTCGTCGTGGGAGATCATCTTCACGGCGCGCCCGAGGTCGGGGTGGTCGGCGAAGTGCCTGCGCAGCAGCTCCATCTGCTCGGAGGCACGCTGTTCGGTGACCCGGCTGTGGGCGAGGTAGACGACGACGTCCTGCACGCTCAGCGGCCGGTCGGTCCTGAGCCGGTCGTGGGCGAGGCCGATGCCGTCCCGCTCCAGGAGCATCGTGTAGTCGCTGTCCGGCGGGACGGGCACGGGTGCGAGGCCGCGCTTCCTCATCAGCGCGTGGAAGATCCGCCCGTGTTTGTCCTCGTCGGCGCCGTGGCGGGCGATCTTGGGGGCCAGGTCGCGTTCGCTGTGCGGGACCAGCGCGGCGATCCGGGCGTTCTCCCAGCCGCCCTGCGACTCACCGCCGGCGGCGATGGAGCAGAAGAGCGCGAAGGACTCGTCGTTGTCGATGATCTCCTGGAACAGACTCTTCGCCGAAAGCATGCAAACGAGTCAAATGCGGCCCGGCAGACGCCGCAACACCTGTGTCCGACAACTCCGCCAAAAGGCGGACGTCCCCAAGCACGACGAGGGCGTAACCGCGCGCGTCCCGGCGCGTTGTTCCCCGTGACGGCCGTGGCGGGGAAGACCCCCGAGCCCCCACCACGGCCGCTGAAAACTCCCCCTCCTACGCCAGGCCGGCGAGCTCCAGGGCCTGCGCGCCCGCCCGCAGCGAGGCGAGACGCTCGTCGAGGGTGAAGCCCGCCGGGGCGAGGGTGAGGGTGGTGACGCCGGCCGCCGCGTAGGCCTTCATCCGGTCGGCGATCCGCTCCGCCGAACCCAGCAGCGTCGTCCGGTCGATCAGCTCGTGCGGGATCGCGGCCGCGGCGCCCTGCTTGTCGCCGGACAGGTACTTGTCCTGGATCTCGGCGGCCGCCGCCTCGTACCCCATCCGCTGCGCGAGCTGGTTGTAGAAGTTCTGCTTGCGGCTGCCCATGCCGCCGACGTACAGCGCGGTGTAGGGGCGGAAGGTGTCGGCGAGCCGCTCGACGTCCTTGTCGTCGCCGACGGCCAGCGGCAGCGTCGGGCAGATGTCGAAGCCCTCAAGGGTCTTGCCGGCCTTCTCGCGCCCGGCCCGCAGGTGCTTGACCGCGGTGTCCTCCAGGTGGTCGGCGGAGGGGAAGATGAGCAGCGCGCCGTCGGCGATCTCGCCGGTCTGCTCCAGGTTCTTCGGCCCGATGGCGGCGATGTACAGCGGGATGTGCTCGCGCTCAGGGTGCACGGTCAGCTTGATCGGCTTGCCCGGGCCGCCCGGCAGCGGCAGCGTCCAGTGCTCGCCGTCGTACGACAGACGCTCCCGCGTCATCGCCTTGCGGACGATCTCGACGTACTCGCGTGTGCGGGAGAGCGGCTTGTCGAACTTGACGCCGTACCAGCCCTCGGAGACCTGTGGGCCGGAGACGCCGAGGCCGAGGCGGAAACGGCCGCCGGAGAGGGAGTCGAGGGTGGCGGCGGTCATCGCGGTCATCGCGGGCTGGCGCGCGGGGATCTGGAAGATGGCCGAGCCGACGTCGATCCGCTCGGTCTGCGCGGCGACCCAGGTGAGGACGGTGGCCGCGTCGGACCCGTAGGCCTCGGCGGCCCAGCAGACGGCGTATCCGAGGCGGTCGGCCTCCTGGGCCACGGCGAGGTTGTCGCCGTCCATTCCGGCACCCCAGTAGCCGAGGTTGATCCCGAGCTGCATGGCCGATTCCCCTTACTGATCAGTAACGACGCTGTTGCGGAGACAGTAGCGCGCGGGCGGCCGCCGGGTCAGGCCGCCGTCCCGTCGCGCGGGGCCCGCACCCGAAGATTCGGTTATCCACAGGCAACCCACTGCCCAGTTCTGGCCAGTAATCTCGGCGTTCATGGAGCAGAGGCATCTCGGCCGCACCGGCCTGCGTGTGTCCCGCATCGGGCTCGGCACCCTGACCTGGGGCCGTGACACCGACGAGCACGACGCCGCGGACGTCATGAAGACGTTCTGGGAGGCCGGCGGGACCCTCGTCGACACGGCCGACGTGTACGGCGACGGGGACGCCGAATACCTGCTCGGGCGGCTCATAGACGGCCTGGTGCCGCGCCGGGACCTGATCATCTCGACGAAGGCGGGCAGCGTGCCCGACCCGAACCGCCGCTTCGACGGCTCGCGGGGCCATCTCCTCGCCGCCCTCGACGCCTCGCTGGCCCGGCTCGGCACGGACTACGTCGATGTGTGGCAGGTGCACGCCTTCGACCCGGACACCCCGCTGGAGGAGACCCTGCAGGCCCTCGACATCGCTGTCGGCAGCGGCCGCGCCCGCTATGCCGGGGTAGCCAACTTCTGCGGCTGGCAGCTCGCCAAGGCGGCCACCTGGCAGCTCGCCGCCCCGGCCTCCCGGACGCGACTGGCGGCGACGCAGATGGAGTACTCGCTGCTGCAACGCGGCATCGAGCGCGAGGTGCTGCCGGCCGCGCTGGATCTGGGCATCGGCCTGCTGCCCTCCTCGCCGCTGGGCCGCGGCGTCCTCACCGGCAAGTACCGGGGCGACGCCCTGCCGCCCGACTCGCGCGGCGCCTCGGACCACTTCGGGCTCTTCGTCGAGCCCTACCTCGACGACACCGCGAGCCGCATCGTGGACGCCGTGGCGATCGCCGCGGACGGGCTCGCGGTGACCCCGCTCCAGGTCGCCCTCGCCTGGGTCCGCGACCGGCCGGGCGTGGCCGCCCCGATCGTCGGCGCACGCAACGCGCAGCAGCTCACGGCGGCATTGTCAGTGGAGGCCCTTAGTCTTCCTGACGAGATCTGCCGGGCGCTCGACGATGTGTCGGCGCCCCTGCACCGCTATCCCGATCACGACTGGAGCACGCTGTGAGCACGGAGCCGGTTCCCCCACAGAACACGGAGAACGCCGGGCCGGCGACGCCGGGGGCGACCGCCGAGAGCGGCGCGGCCGGCGAGCCGCCTGCCACGGAGACAGAGCCGGAGAGCACGGACCGGACCGACGGCGATGCCGCCGCCAGCGACGCCAGCGGCGACAGCGGTGGCGAGGGCGGTGGCGACGAAACGGCTTCGGCGAACGGCGAGGGCGGTGACGGGGAAGCCGCCGCGCAGCTCTCCGAGGCACAGGCCGAGCTCGCCGCGCAGAAGCTCGAGCGGGAGCGGATCGAGCGGCGCAAGGCCGAGAAGGCGGAGCCCATCGCCGCCGGGGCGGGGCTCACCGGGAAGGCCGCCGACCTGCTGGCCGCCGTCCGTGCCGTGGAGGGGGGCGCGAAGCCTGCGGCCACCGTCTTCGACGCATCGCAACCCGCCCCGCGCCGCCCGGCCCCGGAGCCGGTACGGCGTCCGCAGCCGGTGGCCGCCGAGCCCGACGCCGGGCCGGCGCCCGTGGCGGCGGACACGGTCGAGGGCGTACGGCGCGTGCTCGCCGACGGCGGCGCGCCCGAGGCGCTCGCGCCGCAGGCCGCCGCCACGCTCGGCGAGGGCGCAGGCGACGTGCTGCGCGAGGACCCGTGGCAGCTGTTGCGCGTCCCCGGCGTGCGGCCCGAGCAGGCCGACGGTTTCGCCCGGGCGCTGCTCGGCCCGCAGTGCGCGCCCGACGACGAACGACGCGGCCGCGCGGTGACGGTCTGGCTGCTGGAGCAGGCCGCCCTGGCCGGGCACACCGCTCTGGAGCTGCCGACGCTCACCGCGGCCCTCGGCCGCCAGGCCGTGCCGGACGCGGACGCGGCCGTGCAGAGCACGCTGGCCGAGGGCGAGGCCCTCGTCTTCCAGGACGCTCTGGACGCGCCCGCAGCCGGGCAGCCGACGGCGGGCGCCGAGGAGGGCGGCGACGAGGGCGAGGAGGCCCGGCCGGTCCGGGTCCTGGTGGGTCTGGAGCGGTACGCGCTCGCGGAGGAGAGCCTCGCCGACGCGCTGGCCCGCGTGGTCAACTCCCTGGCCAAGGAGGCCTCGGCAGCGTGGGAGTCGGCGACGGCCGACGCGTCCGGCAGCGCGGCCGAGCTGATCCGCGCCGTCGCCGGGCACCCTCTGGTGCTGCACACCGGCGGCGAGGCCGCCCGCGCCGAACCGGCGGCCCTGCTCACCGCGGCCCGGACGCTGGGCCTGCGCACCGTCGCGGCCTGCCACACACCGGACGGACGGCGCCGGTTCGCGGCCCTGCTGGGCGAGGCGGACGGCACCGTCGTGACCGTCCCCGGTCTGCTGGCCGGCACCGAAGGGCCCGGGCGGGACGCCGACGGAGCCTTCGCCCTCGATCTGCTGGTCGTGCTGGACGCGCCGCAGCTGGACGTGGAGAGCGCCGCGATGCTGGCGGAGTCGCTGCCGGACGGCGCACGGCTGGTGCTCAGCGGGGATCCGGCGGTGCTGTGGTCGGCCGGTCCCGGCCGGGTCTTCGCCGACCTGCTCGCGGCCCGCGTGTGCCCCCAGGTCGCCTCGCGCACGCCCGATCCGGGGCCCCTCGGCGAGCTGGTCTCCGGCGTCGGCATCGGCGAGCTGAACCAAGTCGACGCGCCCGGCAAGGAGATCGTGATCGTGCCGGTGCGGGACGCGGGCGAGGCCGTGCACCGCACCGTGCAGCTCGTCGCCGACTCGGTGCCGCGCGCCTTCGGGATCGCGCCCGAGGAGACGGTGGTGATCACCCCGGGGCACGGCGGCGCGGCCGGCACGCGCGCGCTGAACGCCGCCCTCAAGGAACGGCTCAATCCGGGCCCCGGCCGCTTCGGCGGCTTCGACCCCGGCGACCGGATCGCCTACTCCCCCGCGCCGGGCCGTACGGTGCCGGGCCGGGTGGTGACGGCCGACGCGGAGGGGCTGCACCTGACGTGCGCGGGCGCCTCCGTCGTCGTACCGAGGGAGCGGGTGGAGCAGGCCGTGCGGCACGGGTGGGCGCTGACCGCACACCAGGCGGTGGGCAGCCGGTGGTCCGCGGCGGTCGCGGTGCTGCCCGGGGACGCGGCGCAGGCGCTCTCCCGCCCCTGGGTGTACACGGCCTTCGGCCGGGCGGAACGGCATCTGTCCGTGGTGCACGGCGTGGAACAGGCCCTTGCGAGAGCCGTCGCCGAGGTTCCGGCGAAGCCCCGCACGACCCGCCTGCCGGTGCTGCTGCGCACCCAGGTCCCGGCGGCGGGCCCGGCCTAGGCCGGGCCCAGCACACCCAGCGCCTTCCCAGGACAGTCCTGGCACGAACGGCGGCGGCCGCGAAGGGTCTTCCCCCCGCGCGGCCGCCGCCGTCACGACCTCTCGGAACCCGCCGGCTCCCCGCTGCCTGCTAGCGGTCGGCGTCCAGTGGCTCCAGATCCTCGTCCTCGATGTCCACGAGATCCTCGCCGTCGTCGCCGTCCTCGAGTTCGTCGAACACCGCGCTCACGTCGAAGCGGCAGACCACCCGGCCGGGATCGGCCTGGTCGAACGGTGTCTCCAGCCACTCGCCCGGCTCGGCCGGTTCCTCGGCGGCCAACACCCACAGGGTGGAGTCGCCCTCCTCCAGACCGAATTCCTTGTGGCGGGAGGCGATCTCGTCCGGTTCGAACTCGCCGAACAGGATGCCCAGCGCCCCGTGCACGGTGCCCGCGACCTCCGCGCCCACTCCTTCGTCGTCCGCCGCCTCGACCCGCTGGGCCTGCGCCAGCAGCCGCTGTGGCTCCGCGACGGCGTAGTCGCGGCGGATCAGCACGCTCAGCGCGTTCGGCTCCTCGGGGCCCTCGTACGGCGGCAGGGAGTCCTCCGTGCCGGGGATCTCGAAGGGCGTGACCTCGTCATAGCGGTCGTAGAGCAGTTCGTCATAGACCTCGGCGGCCGCGGCCAGCTCGTTGAACGCCTCGTAGACGGCCGGGTCGTCCTCACCCGACCTGCGCTCGACCGCCGCCAGGTGGCGGTCGAGCGCGGTCTTGACCGCCTCGGCGGCGGCACGTACCTCGGCAGCGGTGGGCTGCGCAGCATCAGACATAGTGCAGACGCTATCCGTACCGGGCCCCAGCCCGCACAATAGATGCGATGCCGGAATACGAATTTGTCGACGTGTACGTACCGCGCGGGGTCTCCCGCAAGGAGGCGACACGACTGCTGACCGACCATGCCGAGTACGGACACTGGGAGTTGGACCGCCTGAGCCTGCTGCGTGACGGCAGCCGCAGGGTGCGGTTGCGCAGGCGCATCATCCGCCAGGTACGGGCCACGTGGTGAGGTGAGACGACGCAAACGGAGCGGGCCCCGCCGAGGCGGGGCCCGCTCCGTCGTGTACTGCGCCCGGGAGGGTCACACGGTGGCACGCGCCTTGCGGTAGAGCACCGCGCCTGCGAGCAGTGCGCCCGCTCCGGCCGGCAGGACGAGGCCCATCGGCAGGTCGCTGCCGGTGTGCGCGAGTTGCGCGGCGGCGGGCTGGGCGGCGGGCCGGTGGGCCGAGGCGGCGCCGGCCGGCGTCACGTGGTTCGAGGCGGACGGCACGGCCCCGGGTCCGGACGGGGTGGACTGGCCGTGCTCGCCCGGCTTGCCGGGTCCCTGGTCACCGGGCTTGCCCGGCGTCTCGTGGCCACGGGACGGAGGCGTGTGGACGCCAGAACCGCCGCCGTTGGCACAGTCGTTGCCCATCGACGGGTTGAGGAGCCCGACGACGTCGACGCTGTTGCCGCACACGTTCACCGGCACGTCGATCGGCGCCTGGACGTGGTTGCCGGAGCCGACACCGGCCGATCCGCCGGTGTACCCGCCCGCATGCGCGCCTCCGGAGCCGCCCTGGGCGCCGGAGCCGTCATGGCCTCCACCGTTGTGGTTTCCGCCGTGGTTACCGGCCTGGCTGCCGCCGGCTCCCTCGTCGTCGCCGTACCCGCCGGCTCCCTGGTCGTCGCCGTACCCGCCGCCTCCCCGGTGGTCGCCGTACCCGCCGCCCGACGACGCACCGCCGCTCTTGTTGGCGCAGGAGTTGCCGAAGGACGGGTTGAGTGCCCCGACGACGTCGACGGTGTTGCCGCAGACGTTCACGGGGACGTTGATCGGCGCCTGCACCGAGTTGCCCGACAGGACGCCGGGCGAGTCCGTAGCGACGCCGTTCGCGGCGGAGTCGGCGTGGGCGTAGCCGCCGGCGGCGGCGATCACCCCCGTCGCCGCCGCCATGGTCATGAGGCTTTTGCGGGTGACCTGTCGCATTGCTGAATCCCTGCTTTCGATCTCATGCTCGTCCCGAATTCCTCGCATCATTCCAGCTGTTCGAATTATTCGGGCACTTCGAAATTCTTCGGCTTTTCCTTCGGAAAACGACCGGTCGGTCCCGGAGCGCATGGCGCGCGCTCCGGGACCGACGGCGACAGACGACCCCTCAGCGGGTCGACGTCACTTGTTGATGCAGACGTTGCCGAAGGCGGGGTTCAGCAGCCCGATCACCGAGATCGTGTTGCCGCAGACGTTCACCGGGATGTGCACGGGCACCTGGACCACGTTGCCGGACACGACACCCGGGGAATGCACCGCGGCACCCTGCGCACCGGCATCGGCGACGGCCAGGCCCGCACCCGCGAGAACCAGACCACCAGTGGCAGCCGCAGCAGCGACGACCTTCTTGATCATTATTCCTCCTAGTTGGCAAAGCGATCCCAAGCATCGGATCGCATCACCTGTAACGAGGGGGAATTAATGAGGCTACGAGCTTATCGTCGCATTCACTCTTCCCGGTCACGTCCGTACAAGCGGCCGATTTATCCCGGCTGGTGAAATCTAGTTTCACCGGGACGATTCAGGACGCGTCGATGAAGCGGTCGAGCACACGCACCCCGAACTGCAGCCCGTCCACCGGCACCCGCTCGTCGACGCCGTGGAACATCCCGGCGAAGTCGAGCTCCGGTGGGAGCTTGAGGGGGGCGAAGCCGAAGCCGCGGATGCCGAGGTCGTCGAAGGACTTGGCGTCGGTCCCGCCGGAGAGCATGTAGGGGATGGCCTTCGCGGTCGGGTCCTCGGCGATCAGCGCGGACTGCATGGCCTCGACGAGCGGCCCGTCGAAGGAGGTCTCCAGGGCCTTGTCCGAGTGCACGTCCTCGCGGCGCACCTTCGGGCCGAGGAGCCGGTCGAGGTCGGCGAGGAACTCCTCCTCGTGCCCGGGCAGGAACCGCCCGTCGACATGCGCGGTGGCCTCGCCCGGGATGACGTTGACCTTGTAGCCGGCGCCGAGCTGGGTCGGGTTGGCCGTGTTGCTGAGGGTCGCGCCGATCAGCTTGGCGATGCCGCCCAGCCGGGCGAGCGTCGACTGCATGTCCTCGGGGTCCAGCTCGGTCCCGAGGGCGTCGCCGAGCTCGTCGAGGAAGGCCCGGGTCGTCTTGGTGACCCGCACCGGGAAGGTGTGCCTGCCGAGCCGGGCGACCGCCTCGGACAGCTCGGTGATCGCGTTGTCCCGGTGGATCATCGAGCCGTGTCCGGCGGTCCCGGCGACGGTGAGCTTCATCCAGTGCATGCCCTTCTCGGCCGTCTGGATCAGATAGAGCCGGCGCTCCTCGCTCACGGTGAACGAGAACCCGCCGACCTCGCTGATCGCCTCGGTGACGCCCTCGAAGAGGTCGGGGTGATGGTCGACGAGGTGGCGGGCGCCGTACAGTCCGCCGGCCTCCTCGTCGGCGAGGAAGGCGAGAACGATGTCACGGGGCGGCCTGCGGCCGGAGCGCAGCCGGTCGCGGACGACCGCCAGCGTCATCGCGTCCATGTCCTTCATGTCGACCGCGCCCCGGCCCCACACGCACCCGTCGGCGACCTCGCCGGAGAACGGGTGGTGGGTCCAGTCGACCGCGTTGGCCGGGACGACGTCGAGGTGGCCGTGGATGAGCAGCGCGGGCCGGGACGGGTCCTCGCCCTCGATGCGGGCCACGGTGGAGGCCCGGCCCGGGTGCGACTCGAAGATCTTCGGTTCGAGGCCCACCTCGGCGAGCTTCTCGGCGACCCACTCGGCCGCCTTGCGCTCGCCGGGACCCGAGTGGTCGCCGTAGTTGCTGGTGTCGATCCGGATCAGCTCGCGGCAGAGGTCCACGACCTCGTCCTCGCCGGTGACGCTCCTGGCCGTGTCGTCCGTCGCGTTCACGCTGCTTCCTCCCGCTGTCACTGCTGCTGGTCCCCCTCATCCTCCCCCTCCCCCGCGCCCCCGCCCAAGACCGGGCCCGGCCCGTCACACGCCGTTCACGCCGGACGCTCCGCGGGAGGCGGAGGGCCGGCCGTGATCGGGGCACCCCGGAAAGCCTGGTAATGTTTACGTCGTCGCCGCGAGGGAAACCCCGCACGACAGACACCTTGTCCGGGTGGCGGAATGGCAGACGCGCTAGCTTGAGGTGCTAGTGCCCTTTATCGGGCGTGGGGGTTCAAGTCCCCCCTCGGACACAGAACCAGAGAGGGCGGTTCCGGCCAGTCGGCCGGGGCCGCCCTCTCTGGCGTGTCACGCCTCTCAGGCAGGTCAGACGAGCCGCTCGGGGCCGAGAACCCACAGGTCGTGCCGCTCGTACAGGTGACGTGCGGCGACGCGCAGGGCGGAGGCGGGCAGGTCGGGCACTCCGCGAGGCCACTCACGGGTGAGGATCTCCTCCACGAGCTGGCGGTGCACGAACTCGTCCGACGCCGCCAGGTGAGCGAGGAAGTTCTCCACCGACGTCAGATACCGCAGGGCCCGGGGCGCGACCAGCCAGTGCAGCAGCCAGGCGGCCACGTGCAGGGCCCGGGCCTCCAGATGGACCTCGACGTCGGGGTCGGCGTCCGTCGGCCGGGAACGCAGCAGCAGCCGCTCGTACAGCAGCGCCCGGCACAGCTCGCCCAGTTCCGCGTCCGTGTACTCGCGCTCCCCGAGCGTGCCGAGGACGAGGTTCTGCGCCTGGCAGTTCAGCGGCCGGCCCAGGATGTCGACGAGGTCGGCCACCGACGCCTCGGTGAGGAGCCTGTGGCGCAGGGTCAGGCGCAGGTCGTGGGCGTGGGGGCCGTGCGGATCGCACAGCTGCCGGACCAGCTCGTCGCGGACCCGCTGCTCCATCGGCTGTCTCGCCTTGGGGCGCTTCCTGATCCTCGGGGTGGGGAGCTCGTGCAGGAAGGGGGTGTCGTGCGCCTCCCTCAGGACGGCCTCGTGCTCCCGTACCGACCGCCGCGGGGCTTCCTGGCGGTACGGGTCGGCGGCGGTCTGTGTGCCGACGGCGGGCGGGCGGTCGGGCCTGGGCGGGAGCGGCGAGGGGGGCGGCCCGTTCGTCGGCGGGGCGGGCACGGGCGGGAGCGGCTCCGTGGACGCCGTTCGCCGTTCCAGCGTGAGCCAGGCCTCCGGGTCGATCCAGGGCCGCTGGTCGGCCCACGGGTCCGGCTCGTCCTCCCAGGGGTTCATGGCCGGACGGGCGGACGGGCAGGGGTCGTCCGGCCGGCGCGTCCGTTGCTGCACGGGGGCGGGCTGCGGGGCGGGGGCGGGCTGCGGGGCGGGGATGTGGTTGCGGGTCCGCTGGTGGTGGTCGGGCGGGACCGGGGGGGTCGACGTGCGGGGGCGGAGCGGGGTGGGGGGCTGGAGGCGGGGGCGGCGCAGTCGTCCCGTCAGTGCGCCTTCGATGACGTCGTAGCGGTCCTCCTCCGGCAAAGACGCGGCGTCGGGAACGCGTTTGAGGGGGCGCGGGTACTCGTCCTGGGCGGCCGTGGCGAGCCAGTTTCGGTAGTGGGTGACCAGCATCTGGGCGAGGTCGGCCGCGCGGTCGCGGCCGGGGTCGGTGAGCTTGATGCGGCGCAGGTCGTTGTCCTGGACATGGGAGCGGCGCCAGTCGGGGACGAAGACCACGCGGTGCGGATGGGCGTCCGAGGTGTCGTAGGTGGCGTAGGTCCAGCCGTCGTTGCCGAGCCACTCGCCGAAGATGTCGCACAGGGCCCACAGGGCCGACAGCGCCGGGTCCGGGAACGGTCCCCCGGCGTCGCCGCGGGCGGCGAGCGCCGCCGACTCCAGTTCGCCGATGCGGGCCGACACCCTGCCCTCAGGGGCGCGCAGGAGCTCGGCGACCAGCCGGACCAGCGGCTCCCGGACCAGGGGGACGCCCTCCTTCAGGGGGCCCTGCCGTTCGTCCGCCCAGTCCTGGATGGTCTTGAGTCCGAAGGCCGGGATCTCTCCCCGGGCGTGGTCCAGCCAGCCCTCCTCGGCCCAGGGACCGGAGCCCAGGGCCAGGCAGCGGCGGGCGGTGAGAGTGCCGGCCGGGGCCATGAGGGCGTGGCACACGTTGCTCTCCCGGCTGCTGCCGTCCGTGTCCGGCATCCTGCGCAGCAGAACCGCCCGGTCGCCGTGGATCAGGCGCACCACGCTGGTGCGCCCTTTGCCGCCCGTCACCCGCAGCACCGAGCCGCGTTGCTCGGCGAGGTCGCGTGCGGTGCGTTCGTCGCAGGAGTAGGCCACCGCGGTGATGCCGGCGCCCCGGGCGGCGCCCCGGCTGCCCGCCCACCGGAACACCATCTGGTCGACCACGCCGCTCGCGTCGCTCACATCCCCACCTCGGCGGGGCCGTCGGCGCCCGTGTCGCCGATCATTCCGCACATGGACAGCACGGAGACCAGCGGTTCGAGGACGCGGCGCGGCCGTACGCCGTGCACGAAATGGTCGTCGCGGTACTGGCTGCCGGTCGCGGAGGCGAAGTGCAGGGTGCAGCGCAGCACGCTGTCGAAGGGGCGTACCCACGCCGGTCCCGCGTAGTGGCGCAGGAAGGCGTAGGCGTCGCAGCTCTCGGCGCGGAACCGGGCGGCGGAGACCTGCGGCATCGGCGGCTGCGACAGCCAGCGGTCGACCGGCGGCTCGAAGCGCAGTAGGTCGCACTTGTTGATGACGACGGCCGCGGCGACCCCGAGATACGTCCCGCTGCGCGGCAGCCGGTCCAGGACGGTCTGGAAGGCCGGGTCGCCGCCGCGGGTGTAGTGGAACGCGCCGCGCAGGGGGTCGAGCTGGGCGTGCGGCAGGGCGCGCAAGGGGTCCACGACGAAGATCAGCGCGTCCACGCCGAGCATGAAGCGCAGCAGGGCGTCGGTGCGCCGCAGGTCCTCGCCGGCGAGGTCGAAGAAGGCGAGCGGGCGGGTTCTGCCGTCGGCGCCGGTGAGCAGCAGGGCCTCCTCGAAGGTGGCGGAGGTCTCCAGCGAGCGGGTGTGCTCCAGCATCCGGCCGGAGCGCAGCACGTCGACCTGCTCCTCCATGAACTCGCGGTGGTCCTGCGGGTTCACGGACTGCCAGGTGATGCCGTACGGCTCCAGACCGCCGTCGGTGATCTCGCCGATCATCTGGGTGAGCAGGTGGGTCTTGCCGGTCGCGGAGTCGCCGACCATGGCCACGGTGAGCGGGCTGCCGTGGGTGAGGTAGGGGACGGGGATGTAGTGCGGGGTCACGCCGTCGGTGTTGCGGCAGCGCTGGTAGGCCGAGCGCAGGGTGTCGGCGCGGCGCAGCGGGCTGGTCTGGCCGCTGAGGTCCAGGGTCTGGTACTGCTGCCGCTCGTCGCGGACGTAGAGGTGGCGTTCGTCGTAGGAGACGACCTCCAGGCAGTAGGGGCAGAGCATGTCGGGGCCGGTGCCGGCCGCGGTGAAGAGGCTCATCGGTAGCGGCCCCTCTCGGTGCCGGCGGTCTCGGGGTCCTGGGCGGTGGTGCCGCCGTAGAGCCAGGTGCTCTCCTCGCCGGTGTCGGCGGGCGGGCGGCCCGGCGGGGTGTCGGCGGGGTGCGGGCCGGCCCGCCAGGGGGGTGTCGTCGGTGGCGGCGGGGCGGTGGACGGGGGCGGGATACGGCGCAGGGAGGCGCGTTTGCGGCGCATCGCGGCGTCGAAGTCGCGCCGGTAGGGGTCGAGGGGGTCGGGCTGGGCTGCGGCGGGGAAGTCGGATCCGGCGCCGGGCATGAGGAGTTGCAGCAGGGCTCCCGGCTGAGGGCGGTCGGCGGCGCGGGGCGCGAAGACCGGGGCGAGGGTCTGGGCGAGGGAAGGGTGCGCCGGGAGGTCGGAGGACGGGCCGTCGGGGTGTCCGGGGCGACCGGTGACCAGCTGGTGCATGACCTGGCCCACGCTCCACAGGGCGTCGCGGGCGTCCGTGAGTCCCTCGCCGTGCCGTTGTTCGGGGGAGGCGTAGGGCGGGATGCCGAAGGGCCGGCGCGGGCGGCCCAGGTGGGTGACGGAGCCGAAGTCCCAGAGCTGGATGCCGTGGTCGTCCCAGCGGACGGCGGCCGGAACGAGGCCCTGGTGGACCAGTCCGACGGCCTCCATGAGCCGTACGGCGAGGACGAGATCGCGTTCGATGACGCGCTGCTGGCTGGTGGACACGCCCTGGGCGAGGGCGGCCACCGAGCGTCCGCGGGGCGCCGCGTAGACGATGAAGGGCTCGGTGGCGTTGATGTCGTAGCCGATCGGTACCGGGAAGAGGCCGCTGTAGCGGGTCCCGGAGTAGGCGCGGTGCACGGTCAGGACGGCGGCGGTCTCGGCCTCGATGGTGCTCTGGGCCGTCTCGTTGGCCAGTTCGGCCTCGGGCAGCCGGACCTGGAGACCGGACCAGTCGTCGCCGAACTGCACGCGTCGGCCGACGGCGGGCGGGCGGACCATGCGCGGCAGGTCGGGGCCGAAGCGGGCCTCGACCCGGCGGAGGGCGCCCTGCGGGGAGATCATGCTCAGTTCGTCGAACTCACCGTCGCCGCGCGAGGGGCCGTCGGGTTCTCGGCGTTCTCCGGGCTCTCGGCGGTCTCCGGGCTCCCGGCGTTCTCCGGGGGTGCCGCCGTGCGGTCCCGGGCGTCGGTCGTTCACCATGTGGCTCCCCCACTGTCACCGTGCGACAGGCCGCTGTCGGCCTTGTCGTCGTCCGCGGCCCGGACGCGGATCCGTACCGTCTCGACCGCCCCCGGGCGCAGGGCGGTGAGTTTGATCGCGCCGACGAAACGACCGGACGACATCCATACGGCGTCGTCGGGCGCGGGCGCCGGGGCAGTGCCCAGCGCGGTGCGTACCGCCCGCGGTGCGAAGCGGATGACGTGCATGGCCGTCGGGTCCCGGCTGAGCAGCGGCAGCTGGGCCGCAGAGCACAGCGGCCGCAGCCGGTCGGCGGCCTCGGGCGTCAGCGCGTCCTGCAAGGGCCGCAGGCCGCTGCCGAGCAGGGCCATGGCGTCGCCGCGGTGGCGGTCGTGGCGGGCGAAGGGAGGCACCGCTATCACCCCGCAGCGTTCGAGGTGGCGGCGGGCGGTGCCGAATCCGTCACGGACGGCCTCCGCGAGGGTGTCGGCGGCCCGGTGCGCGGTCGCGGCCGGGGCGGTGGCGCCCCAGAAGCGGCGCAGCGCGTCGACGGTGGCGTCCGCGAGGTCGGCGACCAGCGTGGGCAGGAGTTCGGGGCCGCCGTCGGCGGCGGTGTGCACCAGCCAGTGCGGTGCGTCGCCAGACGCGGGCCGGTCGTCGGCGGGGTGCACCGTCGGCGGCTCGGGCGGGAACGGGGCCGGCGTGGGGGGTGGCTGCTCGCCGTTGCGGGGCCTGCGCCAGGGCTCCTCGTCCCAGGGGCCGTCACCGGTGGGGGCCTCGCTCCAGGGGTCCTCGGGCCAGTCCTCGTCCGACCAGGTGTCGGCGGGCCAGCCGTCGACGGTCCGGCCGGCGCGGGCGGGGTCGTCCCGGGGCAGGAAGGCGTCGGGGTCGGGCCGGCCGGGGACGGTGGGGTCGTGCGCGGTCCGGCTGCCGTGGGCTTCGGTGGCGCTGCGGCGCAGCACCACCGCCAGAGCGCGGGCGGAGTCGGCGCACCGGGTGCGCTCGTCGGCGGCCCACCACTGCTGGCGCATCGCCTCCGCCAGGACGGAGTCGATGCCGTCGAGTGCCTGGCGCAGCACGGCGAGGCCGGTGCCCTCGCACCATTCGTCCACGGCCCGCACCCAGTCGGAGCAGACCATCAGCAGACAGGCGGAGGCGGCCACCGCCGCGCCGATCACCCCGATCCACGGGGGCGGGTTCAACAGGTGCCCGAGCAGGAACGCGCCGGTGGCGCCGAGGACGACGGCGACCGTGCGGGGGCCCGCGGCCTGGCGGATCGGCCCGCGCACGGCCGGGTTGGGCCGGCGGCCGGCGGCGAGGGCCCCGCCGACCAGCAGCACCAGGATCGGCACCACGGCCAGTACGGTGCCCGGCCACCGGCCGAGGCCGGCCAGGGCGATGAGCGCGCCGAGGCCGGCGAGCCGGCCGAGCCCGGCGGAGGCGAAGCCGAAGGGGTGGGAGACGCCGACCCGGCCGGGCAGGTCCGTCGGGCAGCGCTGGTCGAGGCGGGTGGCCAGTCCGGCGGCCGGGACCGTGGCGACCTGTTCGGACAGTGAGGTGAGCCGGCCGGCCACCGTGTGCAGGGCCAGGCCCCGGGAGAGCAGGCCGAGGGTGAAGGCGCCGAGTTCCTCCTCGGTGGCCCGGTCGGGCCGTCCGGTGGAGCGGGGCGCGGTGGGCGGGGTGACCCCCAGCCGGTCCAGTAGGGCGGCGGACTCGGCGGGCGGGACGCCGGGCGCCCCGCTCTCGCGCAGGACGCGGGCGACGACCTCGCGGTAGCGCCGCAGGCCGCGGGAGGCGTCCTCGACGGACAGGGGCAGGGCCTGCGCGGCGTCCTTGCCGGTCAGCAGGGCGAGCGGCCGGGCGAGGTCGGACCAGGCCGTGTCGGCGGCCTCCAGGGCCCGGGCGCAGGCGTCGCGTTCCGCGGCGACCGGCCCGCCGGGGCGCAGCAGGCGCTCCGGGGAGCGGACCAGGCCGCCCGGCAGCAGTTCGGCGAGGGCTCTGGGCAGGTCCTCGGGTACGGGGGCGGCGGCGTCGGCGGTGAGCTGTGCGGCGGGGTCGCCGGCGAACCGGGCGAGTGCCGCGCGCCAGGCCCGGTCGCGGGCCTCGGCGGGCAGGTCGTAGGCGAGGACGTGGGCGGAGAGCGCGACGGTGGCGGACGGGCAGCGCAGGGCCTTCTCCAGCACCTCGTCGAACAGCTCGGGCGGCCGCAGCAGTTCGACCAGCAGGGCGACGGCGGCCTCGCCGACGGCGGAGCGGCGCCCGGCGGTGACCCGGTCCGCCGGCCGGTCCGGGTGCGGGCCGGGGTGGAGGTTCGGGTGCGGGTCGGGCTGCGGGTCGGGGTCCTGTGCTCCGCACTGCGGGTCGGAGACCCAGAGCACCGCGGCCCCGGCCGTGCGCAGCACGGTGGGCAGGCGCAGCCGGCGGCCGGCCCGGGGCGCGCCGGTCAGCCCGCCGGTCAGCCCGCCCGCCGGCTCGCCGGGCGGTGGTTCGGCGGGGGGCACATCGCCGACCGCGACGCACAGCACCTGCGGTGCGGACTGGGCGGGGTAGCCCATCACGCGTTCGTAGGCCGCCGTGTGGGCGGTGAGGCCGACGGCGGTGTCCAGGATCAGCAGCCGCAGCGGTCCGTAGCCGCCGAGACGGGCGCGGCCGAGCTGTTCCTGCACGGTCCGCTGGGTCGCGGCGGGGTCGGCGGGGTGGCCCGGCGGCGGCCTCAGATCGAGGACGAGCACGCCGTCGTCCGGCGTCACGTCGTTCACCGCGGGTCTCCCTTCCAGGGATCGTGCTCGCCCGCCTCGTTCCATTCGTCCTGGCCGTCGCTGTCGGCGATCCCCCAGGGCACCGAGGTGTCGGCGCCGGGCCAGGGCGCTTCCGTGGGGGGCCGGTCCGGGTAGGGCGGGTAGCCCACGGGCTGCTCGGCGGCGGGGACGGTACGGCCCGCGGTGGGCACCTGTGTCGGCCCGAGGGGGGCGCCGGGCCAGGGGGGCGGCGAGCCGTCGGGCGCGGCGCCCGGGCGCTGGTACGTCGGACCGTCGGCGGTCGCACCGGGCCGGTGGGAGGGGCCGGCCGGTGACCCGCCGGGTCCGTCGGCCCCGGGGGCGGGCCGGCCGGGGTCGTCGGCCGAGGCGGAGGGCCACCAGGGCGAGCCGCTCTCCGGGCCGGCCGACGGGTTGCCGGTCGCCGGGCCCGGCCAGTGGGGTGCGCCGGTCGCCGCGTCGGCGGGGGCAGGACGGTGCCAGGGGTCCGGGGGCGTGGGCGCCGGGCCTGGCTGGGGCGCGTGGTCCGGCGGGCCGCTCGGCGGGTTGCCGGTCGCCGGGCCGGGCCAGTGGGGTGCGCCGGTCGCCGCGTCGGCGGGGGCCGGGCGGTGCCAGGGGTCCGGGGGCGTGGGCGCCGGGCCGGGGCCGGGCTGGGGGGCGGGGTCGGGCGGGGTCTCGCCGGGGTGGTCGCGGACGGGGGTGGCGCCGCCGGTGAGGCGGCCCATGCGGGTCCACTCCTCCAGGGCGCGCAGCGTCGACTGGACGGCGTGGGCCTCGTTGGGGAACGCCAGGTCGAGGGCGCCGGGCAGCGACACGGACCAGAACTCCCGCAGCGGGCGCAGCCATTCGGCGATCCGGCCGCCGTACATCCGCTCCCGCTCGGCCAGCAGGTCGAGTTGGCGCGGCGCCACCTCGTGGACGAGCTTGAGGTAGAGCGGCGAGGGGCGGCTGCCGGAGGTGCCGAGGCCGTTGGGGAGGGTGTTCATCAGGACCCGGCAGTAGTCCTCGACGATGGCGTCCTCCTCCAGCAGCGCCCAGCGCTCGTAGGCGCGCAGCAGGCTCGCCCAGCTGGAGACGCCGTCGCGGTGGTCGTCCAGCCGGAGGGTGAGGCCGGGGGCCTCGGGGCCCATCTCGTCGTGCAGGCGCAGCGTCACGCGCTGCGGGGACGCGGGGTCGCCCTGGACGTCGACCCGCCCGTTCCAGATGACGCACAGCAGGCGCTGGAGGATGTGCCTGCGGTCGTCGGGGGTGCAGGCCAGCCAGTCGTCCTGGTGGCCGAGCCGCTGCCGCCAGCGCAGGACGTCGTCGTCACGGCGGTCCTCCTGGGCGCGGGCCCACTGCCGCATGACCTCGCGGGCGCCGGGCACCTCGGTCAGGCTCATCTCGCTGCGGAACAGCACGACCGTGATGGAGTCGGTGTCGACGGGCCGGAAGACGATGCTGCGGCGGCCCTTGGGCAGGTGGAGGGCCTTCTCCAGGTAGTCCTCCAGGACGGTGCGACGGCCGTGGGTGCTGGGGTAGGTGATGAGGACCTTCAGAGGGCCGTTGCCCTCGGGGGTGAAGCCGGCCGGGAGGAGTCCGGCCAGCTTGTAGGTGAACTGCTCCAGCGCAGGCTTGCTGACGTTGCGCGCGGCCTGGCCGTCGCCGACGGCCGCGGACAGGAGCGTGCCCATGCTGGGCAGCAGCGGCTGGGCCCGCTGCTGGGTGCCGGGCTCGGCGAAGAGCTGCTCGACCCGCTTCTGCAGGACGGTCTTGACCTCCGAGACGGCGGCGGCCGGGTTGCGCCGCCCCGCGGTGAAGGCCGCCTCCCAGCGGTCGGCCGAGACCAGATGCGTCAGCAGGTCGGCCTCGTCGCCGCCGCGGCCGAGCTGGGCGCTCTCCACGAGCCGGTCGATGAGGTCCTCGTAGAAGTCGCGCAGGCTGTTCTGCGGGGGCAGCAGGTAGGAGACGCCGGCCCGGTCGTCGTAGAGCTCCTTCAGCCCGGCGGCCCAGGCCCGGGGTTCCTCCTCCAGGTGTTTGTCGAAGGCGTCGGCGAGCTGGCCGATGTCGTGCCGGAGGTCTTCCGCGGAGCGGCGCCAGCGGGGTTCCTGCTCGTCCCAGGCGCGGTGCCAGATGTCCTTGGCCCGCCACGCGTACCAGCGGTCCTGCTCGTCGAGGGCGGCGCGGACCTCCTCGTCGCCCCAGCGGGCCCGGGACAGTCCGCCGGCCCGGCGGCGGATGCGGGGCACGGACGGGGGCTGTACGTCGACGCCGGCCGGGCGGGACGGTTCCTGACGGCGGTTCTCCAGCATGCCGAGGAAGCCGAGTCCGGCGGCGCCGGGCTGTCCGGGCACCCCTTTGACGACCGCCTCCAGGCTCAACAGGTCGACCTTGCGCAGCAGTTGCTCGGCGGCCACCCGCGGCACGAACGCGTCGGCCAGCGCGGGCGCCTGCCTCTTGAGGCGGGTTTCGAGGTCGCCGAGCAGGCGCTGCATCTCCTCCAGCCGGTCGCGCAGCGCCTGCTGGATCTCCGAGGTCCCCTTGGGCACCGGGTCCGGGTCGGGCACGGGCAGCGCCTCGCGCCGCCAGAGGGGCGCGATGCCGGCGGCGGTGAACATCTCGTGCACCAGGGAGCGGACGTCCAGGGCGGTGTGGGCGCTCGCGTCGGTGAGCCGTCGGACGGCCAGGGCGAGCATCCGGGCCGCGACCAGTTCGGCGAGCTCGTCGAGCGGGGAGGTCATGGCGGCGACCAGGCTGGTGGAGATGCCCCGGTGTCCGATGCCGGTGGCGGAGCGGGTGCGGCGGTCGACCTCGGCGTTGATGAAGTTGGAGGAGAACGTCTGGTCGTCGTGGTCGGTGCCTCTGGCGGTGTCGCCGAGGTCGGTGCCGATCAGCGACATCACCAGGGAGACCATGGAGCGGCGCAGGTCGTCGGGGCGGATGCCCGCGGTGGGGCTGAACAGGAAGGCCGTCGGGACGGTGCCGGCGCGCAGCCGGACCGGGTGCATCTGCGGGTAGCGCATGGCGGTCGGGTCGGGCCGGCCGGTGTCCCCCAGGTTGGCCTTGGGGTCCGGCACGTTCTGCTCGTCCACCAGCCGGGACAGGTCCACCACGGCCCGGGCGGCGTTGAGTTCGGCCCGGCGTCCGCCGCCCTTGCCCGGCGGGAAGGCCTTCGGCATGACGACCAGCGGGTAGACGCGGGCGGACAGCCGCTTCTCCTTGAAGACCTGCCCGATCAGGTACAGGTAGTCCAGGAAGATCCCGGCGCCGGTGCCGCCCGCCACCGAGAACGCCACGAAGACGTCACAGCCGTTGAGCGGTCCGCCGCCCAGTTCGCTGAGTTCGCCGCCGGACAGGCCGATCGCGTCGATGGCCCGGCGCAGCGGGTCAAGCACCGGGGCCGGGCCGTCGCGCAGGGTGGCGAACAGGGCGGCGCGGCCGACGGTGGGCAGCTGTCCGGCGCCGCTGCGCAGCGGGGTGACCTTCGGTTCGTCGTCCACCGGGGGCAGCCAGCCGGCCACCTCCGTGCGGAGCACGGCCCGCAGCATCTGGGTGACCTCGGGCGAGCTGTCGAACTCGGCGGGCAGCAGGTCGTGGGTGGCGCGCGCGGTGCGGGAGTACGCCTGCCGCAGTGCCGGGTCGGCGCTGAGGTGGGGCAGCTTGGCGAGTTCGGCCTCGCTGTAGTCGGCGTACACGAACTGGACGCAGTCGGGCAGTTGGTGCGGGAGCCGGCGGCCGTCGCCGGTGAGGGCGGTGCCGTCGGGCCCGCAGAGTTCGGCGCGCAGACGGCGTTCGAGTTCGGCCCCTACCAGGCCGCCCGTGCCGCCCAGGCCGACGAACAGCATCGGCTGGAATATCTTCATCGGTGCGATCCCCTCCGCCCGGGCGGCGGTTGACGGCCCGGCAGCGTGTCTGTGTGGCCCGGCCGCCTGGGCGGGGCCGGTGGTGTGGTGTGCGCGGAAAGGCGGGGCTGCCAGGGCTCCCGAGGACCCCAAGGCCCGAAAAGCCTCAAGGGCCTCAAGGGCCTCAAGAGCGGGTGATCCGCCGTCCGGTCACAGATCGGGGTCGTAGGCGTCGGCTCCGGCGGCGGGCACCCGGGGGGTGTCGTCGTGGACGGCGCGTGCGGGGGTCTGTCCGTGCGCGTCCCGGCGCGGCACGGGGGCCGTGCGTGCGGAACGGGCCGGGCGGGCGGGCCGGCCGGCGGGTTCAAAACGGGCGGGCCGGGGGAACGGCAGGCGCAGGCCCAGGCCGGCCGAGGGGCGCCGGACACGGCTGCGGGTCGAGTCGACCTTCAGCCGCAGTTCGCCGGTGAGCGGCGCCGTCTTGCCGTACGCGATCGCGGTCCCGGTGGTCTCGGGGGTCCGCAGCCGTGCCATGCGCTGGGCGTCCCGGCGGACGGCGAAGCGGCCCTGCCGGTCCGGCACCAGCCGGGGGTCGGTACCGCCGCCCGCGACCACGCCGAAGCGGTACTCGGGGCCGTCCGTGCGCACCTGGATGGTGCTGACGGGCCGTTCGCCCTGGCCGTCCTCGTCCGGGACGAGCAGGGTGAGGACCAGTCCGCGCACGTTGTGGACGCGCTTGCGCTCCAGCAGTCGCCAGCCGGTCCAGGCGGTCGCGGCGACCAGCAGCAGGCCCAGGGTCAGCAGCAGTTTCCAGTGCTGTTCCGGCCAGCCCGGCATCGGTGTCACGCGCAGGGTCAGCAGCCGGGCGTCCAGCACCCGCGCGGGCTGCCCGGTGTCGTACACCACGATCTTGGCCGAGACCGGGCCGGGGCGTACGCCGGATCCGACACGCACCTCGGCCCGCACGGTCCGGGTCTGCCCCGGGTCGAGGCGCACCCGGGCGGGGGTCACGGTGAGGTCGCCCCGCGAGCCGTCCTCCAGGATGAGGTGCAGGATCCGCGCGCTGGTGGAGTCGTCGGACGCCTTCAGGGTCACCGGCACGCTCTCGCCCGCGTGCACGGTGCCGTCGAAGACGCCGACATGGGCCTGCACCTGCGCGTTCTCCGGGGCCACGCCGGTCACGAAGGGCCGGTGGTCGGCGGTGAGCCCGATGGCGGTGAGGACCCCGGTCACCTTGAGGCGGTCGGTCGCCGTCCGCGGGATCGTGACGGTGCCGGTGAACCGGCCGTCGCCCGCGTGCTCGTCCTCGCCGCGCCCGTCGTCGGCGAGCCGGACGGGCCGGGGGGTGAAGCCGGCGCCGTCGAGCGTGGCCGAGACCTTCAGTACGTCGAGGTCGGCCGGGTCGGCGACCGGCTCGCCGTTCCAGGTCTGGAGCTGGAGGCCGACGGTGGCCTGCTCGCCGGGGTGCGGGGTCGCGGGCGTCATCACGATCGACGAGCGCAGCGCGCCGCGCCACTGCACGCCCACGCTGGCGAGCCGGTCGCGGTGTCCCTCGGGCGCGCTCAGGTCGACCGTCCAGGTGCCGGGGCGCGGGGCGACCATGCGCAGCGACTCCACCTCCTGCTCGGCGCCGGTGAGCTCGTAGGACGACACGCCGTCGTCGCGGGTGCCGTCGATCTCCTGGCCGCCGGGGGCTCGGATGCGCACCCTGACCGCCGGGTCGCCCTTGGAGACCACGATGGTGGCCAGCGTCGCCAGCGGCGAGATCCGCAGCTTGATGGTGGCGGGCGGGGTGTCCTGGGCGGTGGCCTCGTAGATCATGCAGCGGGCGCTCGCGAACGCCTTCTGGACCGCCTCGCCCAGCGCCGTGGAGTCCTTGACGACCTGGGACGCGGGCCTGGCCTGCGCCAGGTCGACGCAGGCGCCCTGGTAGCCGCCGGCGGCCATGGCGCGCAGCGCGTCCGGGTCGGGCGAGCCGAAGCCGAGCGGCCAGATCTGCACCTTGGCCGCTCGGGCCTCGGCGAGAGCCGCCCGCAGTTCCCGGCTGCCGTTGGCCTTGCGGCTGGCGGCGTCCGCGCCGTAGGCGGGGCTGTCCGAGACGTCCAGGACGCCGTCGGTGAGCAGGAAGAGGATCCGCGGGCCGGCGACCGACTCCTCGGAGAGACGGGCGATGCCCTGCCGGATCGCGGCCGGGAAGTCGGTGCCGGTGCCCCCGCCCTTGCCGCGCCGGTCGAGCTTTCCGACGCAGTCGCCGATCTTCTCGCGGGCCACCGCGTTGAGGGCCGTGGGCGGGCACACCTCGTCGACGGCCTGCTGCTCGTCGTTGTCGGCGCTGGCGAAGCCGAGCACCGTCAGCCGCGAGCGCGGGGATATCTCGGCGAGCGCGATGCGCTGTGCGGCGTCCCGCTCGCGGTCCACGTCGTCGGCGCTCAGGCTGCTGGACTCGTCGACCGCGACGGCCAGGTTGATCGCGTCCGACGCGTCCCCGGCGGCCCCGGGCGCGCCGGATGCCGGGACGCCTGCGCCGATCAGCAGCACCGCGGCGAGCAGCGCGGCCGCGGCGCGGGCGGAGCGGCGTGCATGACGTCGCGTGCGCGCTGCGGGCGTGGCCGGATGCGCAGGACTGCGCGCAGGACGCTCGGGACGCGCACGAAAACCTTTCGAACATTTGCTCAGATATCGGACATCACCGCTGGACAGGTTCCCCACGTTCCCCACTTCGCCTTTCGACTGTGTCCCGCCGTACCTCGGCCCCGGCCCCGACCCCCGTCCGCAGAGCGTCGCGGACGGGTTGTTCACCCCTGCGGACCCGGCGATCCAGGCGCTCCAGGCGCTCCGGGCGACCCCGGCGTCGTGTTCCAGTAGTCGTCGTCGCGCCGCCTGCGCCGGGTCCCGCCGTCAGGGGCGGGCCGGTGGTCCGCCTCGCGGTCGGGGTCCGGCCACGGCGGGGTGTCCTGGGGCTCCGGGCGGGCGCGCGGTGCCGGCGGCGGCGCCGTGAGTTCCCTCGGCGGCGGCACGAAGGGGCCGGGCACGGCCGGGGGCGGGTGGCCGCCCGGGGTCAGCGAGGCGAGGACCCTGGTGCGCAGGAACCCCTCCAGCTCGGGGCTGGTGATCCGGCCCTGGTCGAGCATGCGGAGGAAGAACTCCTGCGTCTCGCGGCGCCCTTGGGCCTCGTCCTCGCGCATCATGGCGATGACGTCGGCCACCTCCTCCCTGTTGCCCATGGCCATCAGGTAGGCGAGGCGGCCCTCCGCCGAACTGGTCGTCACCTGATAGAAGTCCGCCAGGCGTTCGGTCACCGCCTGGTGCTGCGCGGCCTGTCTGCGGGCCTCGGCGACCTGGCTCTTGCGCATGTCGTCGGTGTCCACCTCGACGAACAGCTGGGTGCGCAGGCCCACATCGGCCCCGAGGCCGGCCCAGCGTTCGGCCTCGGTCTCCGCCAGGATGGCCTGGTTGGCCCGCTGCGCGTCCTCCACCGCGAACCGGCCGGAGACCTGCCGCAGCCGGGAGACGATCTCCGGTCCCAGGTCGCGCTCGACGCTGGCCAGACGCACCTCCGCGACGCGCTGGTAGTCCGTCACCTCCCAGCGCAGCGTCACCTTCGTGCGGAAGAATGTGGCCCCGTCGGCCGCCGGCAGGTCGACGGTGAAGACCGTGGTGTGCCGCCCGCGGGCTATCTCACAGACGCTGACGGGCCGCGCCCAGTAGCGCCGGGGCGCGAGTATCCGCGTGCCCTGCGAGGTCATCAGGCTGCACCCGCCGCCGTCGTAGTAGACGACCGAGGCGATCTCGGCGCTCGTCTGCTGGAACCTGCCGCTCCCCTGCAACACCCGTGCGCGCAGATAGGGCCCGGCGATGATGTCCGGCAGACCGTCGGTCCCCGGCTGCCCGTTGTCGGTCACGGCTGCTCCCCTCCTCGGCCACGCAGGCCTGCCCCCACCGCGTCGAGCACATGGCCGACGAAGCGTGCGTCCATCGGCTCTCCCGGTTCGGCGGCCAGCGCCTCCAGGACCCAGGTGAGCCGTTGCCAGTCCCGCTCCTCGCGGACGAGGAGCGGGAGGAACCACACGAGCGCACGCAGCAGTTCGCCGCCCGCCGCCGACGCCGCGTCCTGCTCCGCCGCGCGCAGCCAGGACGACAGTCCGTCCAGGGCGCGCTCCCCGGACAGATGGCTGTCGAAGACCCGCCAGAGCAGTGCGGCCAGCGGACCGGCCGCCTCCGGCACCGTGACGGCGATCGCGAGCGCCAGGGGCCAGTCCCGCAGCCGGCCCAGCTCCGCGTCCACGGCCGCGACGTCGGCACGCGGCACGGCCGGGCGGCCCGGGACCGTCCGCCACAGCCCGGGGATCCGGATGCCGGCGGCCCTGCCCGTCGACGGGCCCATGCCCACCCGGCCCGGCCGGCGGGGTTTGCGGGGCGGCCCGGACGGTTCGACCGGTGCCGTTCCCCCGTCACCGGGCTCACCGTCCGGGTCGGCAGCGACGCCGTCGGCCACGTCGTCGCTGCCGCCGACGCCACCGGCGTCTCCGTCGCGCCGATCGCCCTGCGGATCGAGATCCGGGCCGGCCCCCTCGGGCTCCCAGTAGTCGTCGCAGGGCGCGATGCACAGCCGTACCCCGGTCAGGAGGGACAGCTCGCGGCGGTCTCCGGCCGCCTCGACGGCCCATTCGCCCAGCAGCGTCAGCGTCTCGGCGGCCCTGCTGCCCGCGGCCAGCCGGGCCAGGGCGTAGGAGGCGACCTGGAGGTGCCGGCCCTCGTCCCTGACGCCGAGGCGGCCGAGCAGTTCCACCGCGGTACGGGTGTCGGGCTCGATCCTGCCGTGGCCGAGGGCCAGGGCGGCCGTCCAGCGCAGACCGGCCTCGTCCGCGTGCGCCCACTCCTCCACGACGGACCGGACCGCCGTCCGGTACGGCTCGCGGCGTCCGGCCTGGTCGAGAGCGGTGGCGGCGGCGTACCGCCTGCGGGCGGAGCGCGCGCAGGCGAGCGGGGAGACGAGCTCGACGAAGCCGTATCCGGGGTCGGCGGTGCTCAGTTCGCCGGCCGCGAGGGCGGCGCGGACCCAGACCTGGGGCCGGGGGTCGTCGGCGAGGGCGCGCAGCCAGCGGACGATCGGCGCGCGGGCCGCGTGGTGGCTCTGCCACACCTCGGCGAGCACCGCGCCGGCGAAGGCCTCCCCCTGGTAGCGGACGGTGCGCACCGGCAGCGGCACTCCGGCGAGGCTCTCGTCCTCGCTCTCGCCGAACTCGGCGCGGGCGGCGGCGAGAAGGCCGTCCCAGTCCTCGGCGAAGACCAGGCGTCCGGGTTCCTGACCGGGGGTCCGGGCGGTCAGCAGTTCTCGGGCCAGCAGGTCGGCGGCGTCGGCGACCGCGCTGAACGCCTCGCCGTCCAGGACCGCCAGGGCCACCCGGAAGGCGGCCTGCCGCAGCAGGGCGCGGGCCGCCTCGTCGGCGCGGTCCGTCGCGGTCGGGCGGTGGCGGGCGTCGGCGAACCAGGCCTGGACCTGGGCGCGCGCCATGTCGCCGCAACGGTCCAGGAGTTCGGCCCTGGTGAGCTCGCCGCGCAGGTGCCGTACGACGAGCGCCGCCAGCGCGTCGGTCTCGGCGGGACGGAGGCGGTCGAGCGGGATGCCCAGCGCCTGGCGCAGGAGGGGATGGCGCAGGATCCGCTCTCCCCTGTCCAGCGTCTCCGGGTCCGCCTCTTTCCCCTCTTTCCCCTCTTTCCCCTGTTCGTTCCTCTTCTTCCCCGGGGCGTCGGCGAGGCGTCGCGTCAGATGCCAGGACAGCAGCTCCGGTGCGGGCACCGAGGGGCAGCGCAGGGCGTGCCGGCCGGTCAGCAGGGGGCCGGCCGGGGTGGACGGGGAGGCGACCAGGACCGCGTACGCGTCCCGCCGGGCCAGGGCCGCGGCGAGGGCGTCCAGGTGCGCCTCGCTCGGCGGGGTCCAGTCGCCGGGCGCGTCGGGCAGGTGCAGGACGAAGCCGCCGCCGGGCGCCACGCGTCGGGCGACGGTGGCGGGGTCGCGGAGGATGTGGCCGAGCGAGGAGACGTCCAGGCGGGTCACCTGGCCGGGGGTGAGATCGGTGTCCGTGTCTTTGCCGGGGAGGGCGTCCCCGTCCGGGACGGCGTCCCCCTCGCCCTCGTCGCCCTCTTCCGGCCGCGTGTCGCCGTCCGGGGCGGTGGGGACGGTGAGCCTGGTTCCGGCGGTGGGTCGGCCGGCCTTGCGGACGGCGCCGGTCAGCTGCTCCAGCAGGCACAGTGCGGTGGTCCGGCGGCCGGTGCCGGGCGCCCCCACGACGACGAGCACCCTGTGCTCACGCAGCGCCTCCGTCAGGACCCGGTAGCCCTCGGGGGCGCGAAAGGTGCTGCTGAGCCGTGCGAGTTCCTCCTCCGGCACCTCGCCGAGGACGGCGGAGCCCCTGTCGCCCGCGCCCACATGGACGTCGCCGAAGTGGGCGTGGCCGAACCGGGAGCGGTCGAACACACTGCCGTTGCCCCGGACGGTGAACCGGGCGCGTCCTTCGGAGCGGGACCGGTTGGCGGCCCGGGCGCCACCGGCCCCACCCGCTGCGCCGTCGGCCGCGACGGGGTCCCGCATGGCCTCCCTGAAGCGCTCCCCCTCCCGCCGCTGCCTCTCCTCCCACTCGGCCCGCGCCCGCTCGGCGGCCTCGTCCCTGTCCTCGGCGCCCCCGGCCCCCTCCCCCCGGTCACCGCGCCCGGCATCACGGCTCCCCTGCCCCTCGCGCCCGGCACGCCCGCCGGCCCGGTCGCCTCGTCCGTCCCGCCCGGGGTCCCGGCCGTCATGTGCGCTGCCGTCATCGTCGCGGCTGCCGTCACGGTCACCGCGCGCGCTCTCGCCGTCGGCACGCTCGTCGGCCCGGTCACGGTCGGCGTACCGCGCTGCGCCGGGCGGCCCGAGTCGGTCCCGTTCGGCCGGCTGTCGCCGCGGGACCTGCGCGGGGTCCGCGTGCAGGGCGCCCGCGTGCACCGGGCCCGCCTGCGCCGCCCCGCCATGGCCCTCCGCGCTCACGCGGACGCTCCGTCGCGGGTTCTGGCCGACGCGCCGTCAGCACCCGCGCCGCACGCCCCTCGGCGCATGGGCGGTTTCGCGCCGTCGGAGAGAGCCTCCGGGTCCCGGCCCCGTACGTCCGCGCCCGTCAAGAACTGGTAGACAGCCCCGCCCGCCACCCGCATCCCCCCGTCCTGCGTGAATGGGCATCAGCATTCCGGAATCCGGAGCGGCTGGATGCGGCCGTTCACACAATGCGATGCTCGCGCGGGAGCATTCAGGAGAGCGCGCGCCCCAGGCGCACGGACCGTCCCCGTCCGCACCACTTCACGCCCCCGGAAGAGCGGGCGCACGCACTGTCGATGACGGAGCGTCAAGCAGCGCGCCGAACCGTGTGTCCGACTGTCGGCCAAACCGGTGATCTCCGGCCGAAACGGGCACCCTCCCGCCCATGTGGGGCAAGTCTCGCCGTCGCATGGATCGCGCAGGTCAGAGCGTTGTTGCCGATCTTTCCCGATCCCCGAACGGGCTCCTCGAGTGGCCGGAGCAAACCGGTGACACTAGCGTCGTACTAAAATTTCCGGCTTGTTACGGAGCTGGACCGGACAACCCCAGGCAGACCTGCGGGCCCGCCGGCGCCCCGGAGGCTTCCGGGAACGAGACGCGAGGACCCGATGGCAGCGATTCACGAGGGCAGTGCTCTCGGCCTGCTCGACGACGAAATCCGCGCACAACTCGGTGACAGGGCACGTTTCTCGGGCGGCCCCGCCGCCTCTCCGCGCACGCTTGTCGACATCTTCGACGCGTCCGTGCGCTCGTACCCGGACGAGCTCGCCCTGGACGACGGCACCACGCCCCTCACCTACCGCGCCCTCGCCGTCGAGGTGGAGAA
The DNA here is from genome assembly GCF_055581185.1 of Streptomyces sp. NPDC031474. NCBI lineage: Bacteria > Bacillati > Actinomycetota > Actinomycetes > Kitasatosporales > Streptomycetaceae > Streptomyces > Streptomyces sp. NPDC031474. The sequence continues at coordinate 90,650 of NZ_JBVIJX010000007.1, read as the reverse complement.
CCTCCGGCGCCGGCTCGCCGCCGCCGGCGTCGGCCTCGGCGACCGGGTGGGCGTCCGTGTCCCCTCGGGCACCAACGACCTCTATGTGGCCATCCTGGCCGTCCTCGCCGTCGGCGCGGCCTACGTCCCGGTGGACGCCGAGGACCCCGACGAGCGGGCCGAGCTGGTGTTCGGCGAGGCGGACGTGCGGGCCGTCATCGGGGCGGAGCACGCGATCGCCGTCCACGGCGCGTCGGACGCGGCCGCCGGCCGGCCGGGCACCGAGCACGACGCGTGGATCATCTTCACCTCCGGCTCCACGGGAAAGCCGAAGGGCGTCGCCGTCAGTCACCGCAGCGCCGCCGCCTTCGTGGACGCCGAGGCCGCGCTGTTCCTCACCGAGGAGCCGATCGGCCCCGGCGACCGGGTCATGGCAGGGCTGTCGGTGGCCTTCGACGCCTCCTGCGAGGAGATGTGGCTGGCCTGGCGGTACGGGGCCTGTCTGGTGCCCGTGCCCCGCTCGCAGGTCCGCAGCGGCGCCGACCTGGGGCCCTGGCTGGTCGAGCAGGAGATCACCGTCGTCTCCACCGTGCCGACGCTGGCCGCGCTCTGGGAGCCGGAGACCCTCAACGACGTACGGCTGCTGATCTTCGGCGGCGAGGCCTGCCCGCCCGAGCTGGTGCAGCGGCTGGTGACGGAGGGGCGAGAGGTCTGGAACACGTACGGGCCGACCGAGGCGACCGTCGTCGCCTGTGCCTCCCTGATGTCCGGCGAGGAGCCGATCCGGATCGGGCTGCCGCTGAAGGGCTGGGAACTGGCCGTCGTGGACGAGGCCGGGGAGCCCGTGCCGATGGGCGCCAGCGGTCAGCTGGTGATCGGCGGGGTCGGGCTCGCCCGGTATCTCGACGCCGAGAAGGACGCGGAGAAGTACGCCCCGCTCCAGTCGCTGGGCTGGGAGCGGGCGTACCGCAGCGGTGACCTGGTGCGCGCCGACGCCGAGGGGCTCGTCTTCCTCGGGCGGGCCGACGAGCAGATCAAGCTCGGCGGCCGGCGCATCGAGCTGGGCGAGGTCGACGCGGCGCTCCAGGCGCTGCCGGGCGTCGCGGGCGCCGCTGCCGCCGTACGGACCGCGCGCAGCGGCAACCAGCTCCTCGTCGGCTATGTCGTCACGCAGGACGGCTGGGACCAGGCGGCGGCCGTGGAGCGGCTGCGGGCCGAGCTGCCGGCGGCCCTGGTGCCGCTCCTCGCGCCCGTGCAGGACCTGCCGACCCGCACCTCGGGCAAGGTCGACCGCAACGCCCTGCCGTGGCCCCTGGAGGACCTGGAGACGGGCGGTCCGGCCGAGCAGCTCTACGGCACCGAGGCGTGGCTGGCGGAGCAGTGGACGGAAGTCCTCGGCATCCCCGTGTCCAGCGCCCGGGCCGACTTCTTCGCGATCGGCGGCAGCAGTCTGGCCGCCGCCCAGCTGACGACGCGGCTGCGCACCCGCTACCCGAGCGCGGCCGTCCTCGACATCTACCAGCAGCCCACGCTGCGCAAGCTGGCCCGGCATCTGGAGGAGTCCGCGCAGGAGGACGGGGCGGCCCGGGTCATCGCCCCGGTGCCGCTGCGCGCCAAGGTCCTGCAGCTCCTGGTGCTCGTTCCGCTGTTCACGCTGCTGGGCCTGCGCTGGACGGTGCCGCTGACGGTCGTCGGGAACCTGCTGCCCGCGTACGGCTGGCTGCCGACCGCCCCGTGGTGGCTGGTCCTGTCGGGCGCCCTGCTGCTGTACAGCCCGCCCGGACGGCTCGCGATCGCCGCGGGCGGTGCGCGGCTGCTGCTGCGCGGTGTGCAGCCGGGCCGCTACCCGCGCGGCGGCAGTGTGCATCTGCGGCTGTGGACGGCGGAGCGGCTGGCCGAGTTCAGCGGGGCGACCTCGCTGACCGGCTCCTGGCTGGAGCGGTACGCGCGGGCGCTGGGCGCCAAGGTCGGGCCGGACGTGGACCTGCACTCGCTGCCGCCGGTCACCGGCCTGCTGAAGCTGGGCCGAGGGGCGGCCGTGGAGTCCGAGGTGGACCTGTCCGGCCACTGGCTGGACGGTGACCGGCTGGAGATCGGCCAGGTCAAGGTGGGTGCGCACGCCGTGGTCGGCACGCGCAGCATGCTGTTCCCGGGCGCCCGTGTCGGCAAGCGCGCCGAGGTGGCCCCCGGCTCGGCGGTCACCGGTCAGGTCCCGACCGGCCAGCGCTGGGCGGGCGCCCCGGCCGTGAAGCTCGGCAGGGCCAAGCGCAACTGGCCCAAGGAGCGGCCCGCGCGGGGCACGTACTGGCGGGTGATGTACGGCCTGACGGGTTTCGCGCTGACCTCGCTGCCGGTGCTGGCGGCCGGTGCGGCCCTGCTGGTGACGGGCGTGTTCGTGGCGCCGGGCGACGGGCTCGGCGAGGCGCTGCGGGGCGCCGCTCTCGCCCTGGTGCCGGCCACGCTCGCCTTCGGGCTGGCGTACTCGGTGATGCTGCTGATCGCCGTACGGCTGCTGAGCCTCGGGCTGCGCGAGGGCACGCATCCCACGCACAGCAGGGTCGGCTGGCAGGCCTGGACGGTCACGCAGCTCATGGACCGCTCGCGGGAGACCCTCTTCCCGCTGTACGCCGGGCTGGTCACGCCGGTGTGGCTGCGGCTGCTCGGGATGCGGATCGGCAAGGGCGCCGAGGTGTCGACCGTGCTGGCGCTGCCCAGCCTGACCACGGTCGGCGAGGGCGCGTTCCTGGCCGACGACACGCTGACCGCGCCGTACGAGCTCGGCGGCGGCTGGATGCGGATCGGGCACGCGGAGATCGGGCGGCGGGCGTTCCTCGGCAACTCGGGGATGACCGCGCCGGGGCGCAGTGTGCCGGACGGCGGTCTGGTGGGGGTGCTGTCGGCGACGCCGAAGAAGGCGAAGAAGGGCAGCTCCTACCTGGGGCTGCCGCCGGTGAAGCTGCCGCGGAACACGACCGACGGCGACCAGAGCCGGACCTACGAGCCGCCCGCGCGGCTGCTGTGGGCGCGCGCGCTGGTGGAGCTGTGCCGGATCGTGCCGGTGTTCTGCTCGGCGGGGCTGGCCGTGCTGACGGTGGCGGCGCTGTGCGCGCTGGGCGCCTGGGCGCCGCTGCTGGCCGGGTTCGTGCTGCTCGGGGCGGGGGCGGCGGGCGCGCTGCTCTCGGTCGTCGCCAAGTGGCTGCTCGTCGGGCGGCACCGCAGCGGGGAGCATCCGCTGTGGAGCTCCTTCGTGTGGCGCAACGAGCTGGCGGACACGTTCGTCGAGGTGGTGGCCGTGCCGTGGCTGGCGGGCGCCGTGCCGGGCACGCCGGTGCTGACGGCGTGGCTGCGCGGGCTCGGGGCGCGGATCGGCCGGGGCACATGGGTGGAGAGCTACTGGCTGCCCGAGTCGGATCTGGTGACCCTGGAGGACGGGGCGACGGTCAACCGGGGGTCCGTCCTGCAGACTCACCTCTTCCACGACCGGATCTTGCGGACGGATACTGTTGTTCTCCGTGAGGGCGCCACGCTGGGCCCGGGCGGGATCGTGCTGCCCGGCAGCACGATCGGGGCCCGTACGACCCTGGGTCCCGCGTCGCTCGTCATGGCCGCGGAGTCCGTCCCGGACGACACCCGCTGGCTCGGCAATCCGATCGAGGCATGGCGTCCCTGAGGGCGGGCCACCCGGAGTCGGCGGGCGGTGCGCCGGCACGGGGTGGTTCGAGCACAGGTCAGGGAGCGGACGGGGAAGTGGCAGTTCAGCAGGCGGTAGGTCCGGACCCGTACTTTCCGGGCAACGGTGACTCCCGGTATCGGGTGCACCGCTACGAGCTCGCGCTGGACTACCGGCCCGGGCCGAACCGGCTGTCGGGCACGGCGCGGATCAACGCGATAGCCGGGCGGTCGCCGCTCGCCGAATTCCAGCTGAATCTGGCCGACTTCAAGATCGGCCGGGTCCGGGTGGACGGGCGGCAGCCGCACTACACGCATCGGGGCGGCAGACTGCGCGTGCGTCCCGCCAAGCCGATCCGCGCCGGGGCGGCCTTCACCGTGGAGGTGCACTGGTCGGGCAACCCGAAGCCGGTGAGCAGCCCCTGGGGCGGGATCGGCTGGGAGGAGCTGGGCGACGGGGCACTGGTGGCGAGCCAGCCCGTCGGGGCGCCGTCCTGGTACCCGTGCAACGACCGGCCGGCGGACAAGGCGTCGTATCTGATCTCCATCACGACGCCGTCGTCTTACTCGGTGGTGGCGGGCGGCCGGCTGCTGACGCGGACCACGAAGGCCTCGACGACCACCTGGGTGTACGAGCAGGCGGCGCCGACGTCGAGCTATCTCGTCGGGCTGTCGATCGGCAAGTACCAGACGGTGCTGCTGGGCGATCCGGGTCTCGGCGGCGTCCCGCAGCACGGGCACATTCCGGCGCACCTGCTGGCGGAGTTCTCGCGGGACTTCGCGCGCCAGCCCGGGATGATGCATCTCTTCCAACAGCTCTTCGGGCCCTACCCGTTCGACGAGTACGCGGTGGTGGTGACGGAGGAGGAGCTCGATGTCCCCGTCGAGGCACAGGGGTTGTCGCTGTTCGGCGCCAACCACGTGGACGGGGCGCGGGGTTCGGAGCGGCTGGTGGCGCACGAGCTGGCACACCAGTGGTTCGGCAACAGCGTGTCCATCGCCGACTGGCGGCACATCTGGCTGAACGAGGGGTTCGCGAAGTACGCGGAGTGGCTGTGGTCGGAGCGGTCGGGCGGGCGCAGCGCGCAGCAACTCGCCGCCGCCGCCCACCGGTTGCTGTCCTCGCTGCCGCAGGATCTGCGCCTGGCCGACCCCGGCCGCAAGTCGATGTTCGACGACCGGCTCTACGAGCGCGGCGGCCTCACCGTGCACGCGCTGCGCTGCGCGATGGGCGACGACGCGTTCTTCCGGATGCTGCGCGCCTGGCTCGGCCTGCACCGCGGCGGATCGGTGACGACCTCGACGTTCACCGCCCATGCGGCACGCTTCGCACCGGAGCCGCTGGACGACGTGTTCGACGCGTGGGTGTACGGGGCGCCGCTGCCGCCGCTGCCGGTCCCGTCGGCGCCGCGGGGCGCGGAGTCGGCCTAGAGCAGGCTGGGAAGACTGCCGGGTGGGCCATGGGCCATGCATGCCGATCAACCGCCTGTTCGGCGGTCGCGGCGCGTACTTCGACGATCCGGACGGCCACGGCCACAACATGGAGATCATCACCCGGCACTACGCCCGCCCCTGGCCGAGGTCCGGCAGGCCCCGCCGTCCCCCGCCCGGTCCGGGGGGTGCCTCGACCGGCACAATGGCGACCATGTCCCGACGCACCGCCCGGCCGCGACAGCGGGCCTCCGCCGCACCCACCGCCTGCCCCTGTGGCCTGGACGGGCCGTACGAGGCCTGCTGCCGCCGCTACCACTCGGGCGCCGAAGCCGCGCCGACCGCCGAGGCCCTCATGCGGTCGCGGTACAGCGCGTTCGTGAAGGGGGACGCGGGGTATCTGCTGCGGACCTGGCATCCCCGGACGCGGCCGGAGCGGCTCGAACTCGATCCGGGGATGCGGTGGACGGGGCTGGAGATCCTCGCCACGGCCGACGGGAGCGCGTTCCACACCACCGGGACGGTGGAGTTCCGGGCGTCCTACCGGGGCGGTGCGCTGCACGAGCGCAGCCGGTTCGAGCGGGTGGCCGGGGCATGGGTGTACGTGGACGGGGAGTTCCCCGAATAGCTCGAACAGGCCGGTCGGCCCGAACAGGCCGGTCGGCCCGAACAGCTCCGCCCGAACAGCCCGGACAGCGCCCCGTCACGGCGGTGTCACGGTGCCAGGATGTCCAGTTCCTGGAGGGCGCCGACCGTGATCTCGCGGGTGAGGTGCTCCGCGCGGGCCGCGTCGCCCTCGCGAACCGCCTCCGCGACCTGGACGTGAAGGGTGACGGCGGCCGGGTCGGGGTCCTCGAACATGACCTCGTGGTGGGTGCGGCCGGCCAGGACCTCCGCGACGACGTCGCCCAGGCGGGCGAACATCTCGTTGCCGGAGGCGGCCAGGATCACCCGGTGGAAGGCCATGTCGTGGACCAGGTAGCCCTCCAGCCTGTGGCCGCGTGAGTTCGCCACCATGCCGAGCGCGCATTCCGTCAGCTCGGCGCACTGCTCCGCCGTGGCGTGCTTCGCCGCCAGCCCCGCCGCGACCGGCTCGATCGCCGAGCGCAGGACGGTGAGCGAGCGCAGCTGGTGCGGGCGGTCGGCGCCGGCCAGGCGCCAGCGGATGACCTGCGGGTCGTAGACGTTCCACTCGGCCTTCGGCCGCACCGTCACGCCCACCCGGCGGCGGGACTCGACCAGGTGCATGGACTCCAGGACGCGGACCGCCTCGCGCATCACCGAGCGGGAGACGTCGAAGCGCTGGGCCAGCTCGTCGGTGCGCAGGACGCTGCCCGGCGGGTATTCGCCCGCGGTGATCGCGGGACCCAGGGCGTCGAGTACTTGGCCGTGCAGACCCCGGCCCGGAGTGGTCATGCACTCAGAGTACGGGGTAGATCACGGAGCCATAAAGTCAGACTTATTCGTCACAGCCTCTTGAATTCGTCGTACCTAATCGGCTTCAGTGTCGTCGGCGTCCAACGACGTCAGGTGTCGAGGAAGACAGCGAGGCAACAGATGCGTACCCCCCACGTCGTCGTGGTGATGGGCGTCGCCGGCACGGGCAAGACCACCATCGGTCCCCTGCTCGCCGCCCGGCTCGGCGTCCCGTATGCCGAGGGCGACGACTTCCACCCGCCGGCCAACATCGCCAAGATGTCGGCCGGCACCCCGCTCGACGACGACGACCGGTGGCCGTGGCTCGACGCCATCGGCGCCTGGGCGGACGGGCGGGCGGGGCTCGGTGGGGTGGTCAGCTGCTCGGCGCTGAAGCGGTCGTACCGCGACCGGCTCAGGGCCGCCGCCCCCGGGGTCGTCTTCGTGCACCTGGCGGGCGACCGCCCGCTGATCGAGGACCGCATGGCGCACCGTCAGGGTCACTTCATGCCGACCGCACTGCTGGATTCGCAGTTCGCCACGCTCCAGCCCCTCCAGGCGGACGAGGCCGGCGTCGCGGTCGACGTCCGCGGCACGCCCGAGGAGATCACCGACCGGGCCGCGAGGGCGCTCGCCGAGCTGCCCGACGCCCGGCCCCGGTAACCACCCCCCGCATCACCCCCGTACCACCCCGCACCACCCAGGCAACACCCCTCCCCCATCCCCGTACCTGCAAGGGAACCCCCGTGACCAGACTCAGCGTCGAGATGCTGGCAGCGGACACCGCCGAGCCCATCACCTCGGCCGGCCACGCGCAGCTGGGCATCGCCGTCCTGGCGGGCATAGCCGTGATCGTCCTGCTCATCACCAAGTTCAAGCTTCACGCCTTCCTGGCGCTGACCATCGGCTCGCTCGCGCTGGGCGCGTTCGCCGGGGCGCCGCTCGACAAGGCCATCGTCTCCTTCACCACCGGGCTCGGCTCCACGGTCGCCGGCGTGGGCGTGCTGATCGCGCTGGGCGCGATCCTCGGCAAGCTGCTCGCGGACTCCGGCGGCGCCGACCAGATCGTCGACACCATCCTCGCCAAGGCCGGCGGGCGCTCCATGCCGTGGGCGATGGTGCTGATCGCCTCGGTGATCGGTCTGCCGCTGTTCTTCGAGGTCGGCGTGGTGCTGCTGATCCCGGTCGTGCTGATGGTCGCCAAGCGCGGCAACTACTCGCTGATGCGGATCGGCATCCCGGCGCTGGCCGGTCTGTCGGTGATGCACGGCCTCGTCCCGCCGCACCCCGGCCCGCTGGTCGCGATCGACGCGGTCGGCGCCAACCTGGGCGTCACCCTGGCGCTCGGCGTGCTCGTCGCCGTCCCGACGGTCGTCATCGCCGGTCCGCTGTTCTCCCGGGTCGCCGCCCGCTGGGTGGACGTCCCCGCCCCCGAGCGCATGCTCCCGCAGCGCCCGTCGGAGGAGCTCCAGAAGCGGCCCGGTTTCGGCGCGACGCTCGCCACGATCCTTCTGCCGGTCGTGCTGATGCTGTCCAAGGCGCTGGTCGACATCGTCGTGGACGACAAAGAGGACACCGTGCAGCGCGTCTTCGACGTCGTCGGCTCGCCGCTGATCGCGCTGCTGGCCGCCGTCCTCGTCGGCATCTTCACGCTGGGCCGGCCCGCGGGCTTCAGCAAGGAGCGGATCTCGCAGCTCGTCGAGAAGGGCCTCGCGCCGATAGCGGGCATTCTGCTGATCGTCGGTGCGGGCGGCGGCTTCAAGCAGACGCTGATCGACTCGGGTGTGGGCCAGATGGTCCTGGACATCTCCAAGGACTGGTCGATCCCGGCCCTGCTGCTGGCCTGGCTGATCGCGGTGGCGATCCGGCTGGCGACCGGCTCGGCGACGGTGGCGACGATCTCCGCGGCCGGCCTGGTCGCTCCGCTCGCCGCCGACATGTCGACGACGCACGCGGCCCTGCTCGTCCTGGCCATCGGCGCCGGCTCGCTCTTCTTCAGCCATGTCAACGACGCCGGGTTCTGGCTGGTGAAGGAGTACTTCGGGCTCAGCGTCGGCCAGAACATCAAGACCTGGTCGGTCATGGAGACCATCATCTCCGTGGTCGCGGGCGGCCTGGTCCTGCTCCTCTCCCTCGTCGTCTAGGGGGGCGGGGATGAGTCACCCGCTGTTCGACATCAGCGGCCGGACCGCCCTGGTCACCGGCTCCAGCCGGGGCATCGGCCTCGCGCTGGCCCGGGGCCTGGCGGAGGCCGGCTGCACGGTGGTCCTCAACGGACGCGACGCCGAACGCCTGGAGCGGGCCGCCGCGGAGCTGCCCGGCGACCGGGTCCACGTGGCCGCCTTCGACGTCACCGACGGCCCGTCGGTGGCCGCCGGGATCGCGGACGTCGAGGACCGGGTCGGCCCGCTCGACATCCTGGTCAACAACGCGGGCATGCAACTGCGCGCCCCGCTCCTGGAGTTCACCGACTCCGACTGGCACCGGATCCTGAACACCAACCTCACCAGCGCGTTCCTGGTCGGCCGGGAAGCGGCCCGCCGGATGACGGAACGCGGCCACGGCAAGATCGTCAACATCTGCTCGCTCCAGAGCGAGGTGGCCCGCCCCGGCATCGCGCCCTACGCGGCGACCAAGGGCGCGCTGAAGATGCTCACCAAGGGCATGTGCGCCGACTGGGGGCCGCACGGCGTCCAGGTCAACGGTCTCGGCCCCGGCTACATCGAGACGGAGCTGACCCGGCCTCTCGTCCAGGACGAGGAGTTCAGCGCGTGGGTGCGGCGTCGCACCCCGGCCGGACGGTGGGGCCGCACCGAGGACCTGGTGGGCGGCGTGCTGTTCCTCGTCTCCCCCGCGGCGGACTTCGTCAGCGGGCAGGTGCTGTACGTGGACGGCGGTATGACGAGTGTGCTCTGAAGGGGCGTGAGACGGATGCTGGGTTGTGTGATCCACGGTCAGGGCGACCTGCGCGTCGAGGAGTTGGCGTCACCGGCACCCGGCCCGGGCGAGGTGCTCGTCGCCGTCCGCTACGGCGGGGTCTGCGGCTCCGACCTGCACTACTGGCGGCACGGCGGGGTCGGCGACTTCCGGCTGGAGGAGCCGATGGTGCTGGGGCACGAGGTGGTGGGCACGGTCCTCACCTCTGAGGGTCCGTCAGGTCCCCCTCCCGGTACGGCCGTCGCCGTGCACCCCGCCACTCCGTGCGGGGTGTGCCCGGAGTGTGCGGACGGGCGGCGCAACGTCTGCCGCGACACCCGCTATCTCGGCAGTGCGGCCCGGACGCCGCACGTCCAGGGCGGGTTCGCGGCGGAGATCGTCGTCCCCGCCGAACAGGTGCGGTCCCTGCCGCCGGGTCTGGATCCGCGGCGGGCCGCGCTCGCCGAGCCCCTGTCGGTGGCGCTGCACGCGGTGCGGCGGGCCGGGCCGGTGGCCGGCCGGCACGTCCTGGTCACCGGCGCCGGCCCCATCGGCTGTCTGGTGGTCGCGGCGGCGAAGGCGGCCGGCGCGGCCCGGGTGACCGTGACCGACCTGCTGCCCGCCGCCCTCGGGTATGCGCGGACCGCCGGCGCCGACACCGTCGTACGGGCCGACGATCCAGGGGATCCCGGGTGGCCGTCGGAGGCAGATGTGGCCGTCGAGGCGTCCGGGGTGGCCGCCGGGCTCGACACCTGTCTGCGGCTGGTGCGGCGCGGCGGGGTCGTGGTGCAGCTCGGCATGCTCCCGCCGGGACAGAGCCCGTTCGCGGGGAACCTGGTGGTCAGCCGGGAGATCGAGCTGCGCGGGGCGTTCCGCTTCGACACCGAGTTCGACGACGCCCTGGCCCTGCTGGCGGCGGAGCCCGCCTTCGACGGGCTGGTCAGCGCGGTCGTACCGGTACGGCAGGCGGAGTCGGCGTTCGCGCTGGCCGCCGACCGGGGCCGCTCCTGCAAGGTGCTGCTGGACTTCGGCGGCTGAGGGTCACCCCGCGTGCGGGGCCGACCCACGAGGGAGTCGAGGAGGTCACGGGCGGCGGTCAGGTCGTCGACCGTCGCCGTGATGATGAGCGGTCAGCCGGCCGAGACGATCCCGCGCCGGGCGGACCGGCTGGAGGCCGGCCGGTTCCCCGGCGGGCGCTCCGCCATCGCCTCGGCGACGACGACGCTCGCACACCTGATCGACTCGGCCGCCGGCCACGGCCTGGACGTGGGCGCCCTCACCGCGGCGAAACGGGCAGCCGACGGGGCGGTCGCCGCCGGCCACGGCTTTCCCTACGGGCGCCACAGGCGGTGTTCCCGTTCGGCCCAGGTGCGGCTCACCGAGCCTGTGCGCATGCCGCGGCGGGCCTCCGGGTCGCCCAGGGCCATGCCGATGTGACCGCCCAGGACGACGCCGATGGTCAGGGCCAGCCAGTCGTGGACGAAGGTCGCGCTGGTGCGCCACATGATCGGGGTGAGATGGGTGAACCACATGAGCAGGCCCGTGCCGAGCATCACGAGGGTCGCCCCGGCGATCCAGCCCGCGTAGATCTTCTGCCCGGCGTTGAACTTGGCCGCGGGACGCGACTCCCGCCGTTTGTCCCCGCGCAGGGCCGCGCTCAGCCAGCGGCGGTCGTGCGGGCCGAAACGGTTGAGGTGTCCGAGGTCGGCGCGGAAGGCGCGGGAGGCGAGGCCCGCCAGGACGGGCACGGGCAGGGCGAGGCCCGCCCACTCGTGGACGCGGACCACCAGCTCGCGGCGGCCCACGAGCTGGGCGAACTGGGGAATGTACAGGAACGCGGCCGTCACCACGCACACGCCCATCAGCAGGGCCGTGGTGCGGTGCACCCACCGCTCGGCGCGGGTGAAGCGGCGGACGGTCGGGGCGGCGGGCGGCGCCTCAGTTCGTAGGCTCATCGTCCCGTCCGTTCGACCGGCCGACCCAGGCGTCGACGTCGTAGCCGCGGTTCTCCCAGTAGCCGGGCTTCACCTTCTCGGTGACGGTGATGCCGGAGAGCCATTTGGCGGACTTGTAGAAGTACATGGGTGCGACGTAGAGGCGGACGGGGCCGCCGTGGTCGTGGCCGAGGTCCTTGTCCTGCATGCGCAGCGCGACGAGGACGTCGGCGCGGCGGGCCTGGGCCAGGGTGAGGCTCTCGGTGTAGGCGCCGTCGAAGCAGCTGAAGCGGATTGCGCCGGCGTCGGCCTGCACACCGGCCGCGTCGAGGAGGGTGGAGAGCCGGACGCCCTCGAAGGGGGTGCCGGGGACCCGCCAGCCGGTGACGCACTGGACGTCCTTGACCATCCGGGTCTGCGGCAGGGCCCTGAGGTCGGCCAGGGTGTAGGCGGTGGGGCGGTCGACCAGGCCGTCGACGGTGAGCCGGTAGTTCGTGGCGTTCTTGTGCGGGACGGAGGAGGTCACCGAGTAGTAGCGGAAGCCGCCGCCGTTGGGGAGCAGGCCGGTGAGGCCGGTGGGGTCCTTGTCGGCGGCGCTGCCGAGGAAGGCCTCCAGGCCGCGCTGGAGCGGGGGCGCGGCGAGGACCCCCACGGCGCCGAGGGCGAGGGTGCCGAGGAAGACGCGGCGGCCGACGGGGGCGCCTCGTTCGCGGGGCGTCTCGGGGGCTCCGGACGTCTCGGGGGCTCCGGACGGCTCGGGGGCTCCGGACGGCTCGGGCGGTACGGCGGGCTCGGCCGGTCCGGATGGTTCGGGGTTCACCTTTCCATTCGAGCACTCGGGGGCCCCGCGGGGCCAGGGATCCAGGGTGGCCGTCAGAATTCCGTCATCTCTTCTTACCGGGCTCTCAGATGTCCCGGACGGCGGCGGCGCGGGCCGCGTGGAAGGCCGCGTACGGGTCGCGGTGCGGGTAGGACCAGGGCTCGGGGGTGGCGTGCCGTCCGATGCGCCGGAAGAGGGCGGCGGCCTCGGCGCCACTGCCCTCGCAGACCTTGGCGTGGGCGAGGAAGTTCAGGTCGATCAGATGGCGGGGGTGGCCGTCGTGCTCCCGGCCGTCGTGCTCCCACTCCAGCCACCAGTCGAAGGCGGCCTTCATCACGTCCCGGGCCCGGCCGTCCCGCCAGTGCCCGGAGGCGGCGGGGTCGGCGGGCGCGAAGCCGTGCGCGGCCAGGACGCGGTAGCGCTCGGCGTGGGCGACGACCGGGAGGATGGCCAGCGGGGAGTCGGCGGGGGCCTGCTCGGCGGCCCAGGCGGCGAAGTCGTAGACCTCGTGCAGCGGGTCCGGGCCGCCGTCCGCGCGCCGCTCGGCGAGCCGGGCGACCATCAGATGGTGGGCGTGGTGGTGGTCGCGGTGCCGGGAGCGGACCTCCTCGAAGATCCGGACGGCCCGCGGCCCGGCGTCGCGCTCCAGCCGGAGCAGGCCGAGCCAGGGGGTGGGGTCGGCGGGCGCGAGCGCGGCGGCCTGTCGGCAGGCCGCCCGGGCAGCGGCTGCGTCCTCCTTGCCGCGCAGCGCCCGGGTGACCCGGGCCAGGGCGAGCAGGACGGCGGCGTCGGCGCATTCGGGTTCGTCGACCAGCCACTCATGGGCCCAGGCGGCCGCATACGGTTCGAGGGCGAGGACGACGACCCGATGGGCGCGGCGGTCCCAGTCGTCGCCGGTGCGGGCGAGCAGGGAGCGGGCGGGCTGTCTGCGACCCTGGGCCAAAGCGGCGCGGGCGGCGCCGAGTCGGGTGTCGTCGAGGGCCGGGTCGGAGGTCGGTAAGGGCACCGCGGAACTTCCTCGTGTTTCCTCGGCGGCGGCTCTGGCATCGGCCCACGAGCGGCCGATCACCCACAGCCAATCCGTAGCCAGCGCTTACCGTCAAGCGCGGAAAATCCCTGACAGGTGTCAACTGCCGGTGGGCTCAGGGAACTTGAGGATTCGCCGCCCCAGGTGGGACCCGCTCGCGGCCCGGAGGGGAACCCGCGGCGCCCGAGGGGCGACGGTCTCGGTGTGGCGTACGCCATGGCGTGGCACGGCCGAAGCGCACACCATGGTCGTACGGCCGCCGCGCACCCCCGGCCCTGTCCCCGGGTGCCCGCGGCCGAGTCAACCGCCCGGTTCCGGGTACTCCCGGAAGCAGGCTTCCGGATCCCCCGGAGCAGAGTTCTGCTCACTCCCAGGGGCACTGAGGGCGCCGGGACGCTACAGTCGGCCCCTACGCACCCCGTCCGTGGTCCGACCGGATGATCGAGGTACGCAGCGTGTCGGTTCTGGTTCTGGTACTCGCCGTGAGCGCCGCCTGCTGCCTGGGCTTCGGGTTCGTGCTCCAGCAGAACGCCGCGCAGAAGGCGCCGCTCGGCGACTTCCTCTCGCCGCGGCTGCTGCTCGACCTCATGAAGGTGCCGCGCTGGCTGGGCGGCATCGGCCTGATGGTGGCCGGCATGGTGCTGGGCGCGATCGCGCTCGGCCAGGGCGAGATCTCCCTGGTGGAACCGCTGCTCGCGACGAACCTGCTCTTCGCCCTCGCGCTCTCCCGCCACCAGACGAAGCAGTCGCTGGGCCGTCAGGGCTGGGCGGGCCTCGCCCTGCTCGCGGGCGGGGTGACCACGTTCATCGTGGCGGGCGAACCGCGCGGCGGCAACGCCGTCACGGATCCGCTGCGGCACTGGCTGATCATCGGCGTGATGATCGGAACGGCCCTGCTGCTGACCACGTACGCCAAGCGCTCCCGGCTGAGCGCGGGCCCGGTGCTGCTGTCCCTCGCGGCCGGCCTGCTGTACGGCGTCCAGGACGCCCTGACGCGGGTCAGCGGCCAGCGTTTCTCCGCCGACGGCCTCGCCGAGCTGCTGACGGGCTGGCAGCCGTACGCGGTGCTCGCCCTCGGCGTGACCGGGCTGGTGCTGGTGCAGAGCGCCTTCGAGACGGCGCCCCTGCGGATGTCGCTGCCCGCGCTGACCGCGGCCCAGCCGCTCGCCGGGATCGTCTGCGGGGTCGGTTTCCTCGGCGACCGGCTGCACACCGACACCGGCGCGCTGGCCTGGGAGGCGGCGGGCCTGGCGGCGATCGTCGCGGGCATCGTGCTCCTCGGACTGCACCCGGCGATGCCGCGCGGCACGGCGCCGCGCGAGCAGGTGCCCGACTTCCAGGCGCAGTAGCCCGACCCCCGTGGCCCTGGGGCGGCTGCTTGGATGGGTCCATGAGCGCTGCTGACGAGATCCTCGACATCGTCGACGAGCACGACCGCGTCGTCGGACAGGCCCCGCGCGGGCAGGCGTACGCCGAGGGGCTGCGCCACCGCTGTGTGTTCATCCAGGCCAGGGACGCCGAGGGCCGGATCTTCGTGCACCGCCGCACCCCGACGAAGCTGGTCTTCCCCTCCCTGTACGACATGTTCGTCGGCGGGGTCGTCGGCGCGGGCGAGAGCTACGACGACGCCGCCCTGCGGGAGGCCGAGGAGGAGCTGGGCGTGAGCGGCCTGCCCCGCCCGGAGTTCCTCTTCACGTTCCTCTACGAGGACGGCGCCGCCGGAAGCTGGTGGTCGGCCGTCTACCAGGTCCGCTGCGAACTGCCGGTGAACCCGCAGGCGGAGGAGGTGGCCTGGCACGACTTCCTGCCCGAGGAGGAGGTCGAACGGCGCCTGTCCGGGTGGGAGTGGGTGCCGGACGGGCTCGCGGCGTACCGGCGGCTGCGGGAGCATCGTGCGGCGCGCTGAGCCGGGAGGGCGACGGGTAGGGTCCTGCGGGTGATCGAGTTCGTACAGAACGTCCGGTTGTGGTTCGCGCCCGAGCAGATCCGGGAGGAGGGCAGCACGCCCGACTACCGGTTCTCGCTGGCGAACGAGCGCACGTTCCTGGCCTGGCTGCGCACCGCGCTCGCGCTGATCGGCGGGGGCTTCGCGGTGGACCAGTTCCTGCCGGACCTGCGCTGGGGCTGGCGGGTCGGGCTGGCGCTCGCGCTGCTGGCGGCGGGCGTGCTGTGCTCCCTGCGCGCGGTGAACCACTGGATGCGCTGCGAACGGGCGATGCGCCGCGGCGAGGACCTGCCCGCCTCCCGCTTCCCGGCGCTGCTGGGCGTGCTGGTCGCGGTGGTGGCCGTGGCGATGGTCGTGGTGGTGCTGGTGGGGTGGGAGGGGTGAGCGGCGAGGTCCTGCCTCCGGTGCGCGACCCCGGCCTGCAACCCGAGCGGACCCGGCTCGCCTGGCGGCGGACGACGCTGGCGAGCACCGTGGCAGCCGTGCTCGCGCTGAAGGCCGCGCTGCACGACGGTGCGTCGGTGCCCGGGATCCTCGCCGGCGCGCTGGCCTGCGGTCTGTGGCTGGCCTTCCTGCTGCTCGCCCACCGCAGGATCCACGCCCTGGCCGCGACGTCGAGCCCGGCGGCCCTCACCCCGCGGCACGCCACGGCGGCGGCGCTGTGCGCGGTGGCCATGGCGGTGTGCGCCGTGGCGCTGGTGCTCTGAACCCCGTCCCCTGCCCGCCGCCCGCCGCTAGGGCGCGGCCTCGGCGTCTTCTGCCTCGGCGTCTTCCGCGTCCCAGTCCACCGTGACCACGATCTTGCCCCGGGTGTGACCCTCCTGGCTCAGCCGGTGGGCGTCGGCCGCGCGCTCCAGCGGGAAGGTCTCGCTGACGTGCACGGACACCACGCCCTGTTCGGCCAGTTCCGCCAGCCGGGTGAGGTCCTCGGCGTCGGGCCGCCCCCAGTAGTACCGGCCGCCGTAGCCGAGAACCTCCCCGTCGACGATCGACACCAGGCGCCCTTCCGGGGCCAGCAGGTTGGCGGAGACCTTCAGGGTGTCGCCGCCGACCGTGTCGAAGGCCGCGTCCACGCCCTCGGGGGCAAGCCCGCGCACCCGTTCGGACAGTCCCTCGCCGTAGGTCACGGGCTCGCCGCCCAGCGAGCGCACGAAGGCGTGGTGGGCCTCGCTCGCCGTGCCGATCACCCGGGCGCCCAGATGCCGCGCGAGCTGCACGGCGATGGAGCCGACGCCGCCCGCGGCCGCGTGCACGAGCACGGTCTCGCCCCGCTTCACCTGCAGGGCCCGGGTCAGCACCTGGTAGGCGGTGAGCCCGGCCAGCGGCAGACCCGCGGCCTCCTCCCAGGTGAGGTTGCGCGGCTTGCGGGCGAGGGTGCGCACGGGGGCGGCGACGTACTCGGCGAAGGTGCCGCGGGACAGGAAGTCCTCACGGACGTAGCCGATGACCTCGTCACCGACCGCGTACTCCGTGACGGACACCCCGGGCTGGACGACGACCCCGCAGACGTCCCAGCCGGGCACCACCGGGAACACGGCGTCCAGGATCGGGTCCAGGCGCCCCTCGCGGCACTTCCAGTCGACGGGGTTCACGGCCGCCGCCCGGACCTTCACCAGCACCGAGTCGGGGCCGACCCTGGGGTCGGGGACGTCCCCGTACACGAGCGTGTCGGGGCCGCCGTAGCGGGCGTAGCTGATGGCCTTCATGGGTCCGACCCTCCGGGGTACCGGCGCGCCGCGCAAGCCGGATCACCCGATATGTTGGGTGCCACCACTGGACTCCATACCGACCGGTCGGCATGATGGGCTGGTCCCGTTCACCCGTCCGTAGGAGCGACGCATGAGCCCCGACCATCCACCCGGACTCGACCTCGACCGGCTGCGCGCCCTCCTGGAGCGCGAGCGTCCCGGTCTGGTCCACGGCCCTCTCACCGGCCGGCTGATCGAGGGCGGACGGTCGAACCTCACCTACGCGGTCTCCGACGGTGAGTCGAAGTGGGTCGTACGGCGGCCTCCGCTCGGGCACGTCCTGGCCACCGCGCACGACATGAAGCGCGAGCACCGGGTGATCAGCGCCCTGCATCCGACGAGCGTGCCGGTGCCGCGTCCGGTGCTGCTGTGCGAGGACCCCGAGAACGAGGCGGCGCCCGGGGCTCCCTTCTACGTCATGGAGTTCGTCGACGGCACCCCGTACCGCACGGCCGACGAGCTCGTCCCGCTCGGCGAGCAGCGCACCCGGGACGCGGTGCTGTCGCTGGTGGACACGCTGGTCGAACTGCACGCGGTGGACCCCGCCGCGGTGGGCCTGGCCGACTTCGGCCGGCCCGAGGGCTTCCTGGACCGGCAGCTGCGCCGCTGGGGCAAGCAGCTGGACGCCTCCCGCAGCCGCGACCTGGCCGGGATCGACGAGC
The DNA here is from genome assembly GCF_055581185.1 of Streptomyces sp. NPDC031474. Classification (NCBI taxonomy): domain Bacteria; kingdom Bacillati; phylum Actinomycetota; class Actinomycetes; order Kitasatosporales; family Streptomycetaceae; genus Streptomyces; species Streptomyces sp. NPDC031474. Next base: position 73,103 of record NZ_JBVIJX010000007.1, on the reverse strand, counting down.
TGCACGCGGCGCTCGGCCGCGCGCTGCCCTCCTCCCCCGCCCCGGCGGTCGTGCACGGCGACTACCGGCTCGACAACGTCCTGATCGGTTCCGACGACCGCATCAACGCCATCCTCGACTGGGAGATGTCGACGCTCGGCGACCCGCTGACCGACCTGGGCCTGCTGGTGATGTACAGCGTCCCGCTGGAGCTGCCGGACTCCCCGATCTCCACGACCGCCTCCGCCCCCGGGCACCCGTCGCCGGCCGAGCTGGTCGAGCGGTACGCGGCGCGCTCCGGACGGGACGTCTCGGCGGTCTCCTGGTACACGGCGTTCGCCTGGTTCAAGCTCGCCGTGATCCTGGAGGGCATCCACTACCGCTACACCCTCGGCCAGACCGTCGGGCGCGGCTTCGACCGCATCGGGGAGCTCGTCCCCGTCTTCATCGAGCACGGCACGACCACTCTCCAGGAAGGCTGACCGGCATGGACTTCGCGTTCGACGCCCGCACCGAGGAACTCCGCGCCAGGCTGCTCGCCTTCATGGACGAGTACGTCTACCCGGCCGAGGCCGTCGCCGAGGAGCAGCGCGCGCTGCTGGCCTCGCCGTGGGACACGCCGGCCGTGGTGGAGGAGCTGAAGGCCGAGGCGCGCAGGCAGGGGCTGTGGAACCTGTTCCTGCCCGACGCCGAGCACGGTGCGGGTCTGACGAACCTCCAGTACGCGCCGCTGGCCGAGATCACCGGCCGCTCCCCGCAGCTGGCGCCGACGGCCCTGAACTGCGCCGCGCCGGACACCGGCAACATGGAGGTGCTCGCGCAGTTCGGCGACGAGCAGCACAAGAAGCAGTGGCTGGAGCCGCTGCTCGCCGGGGAGATCCGCTCGGCGTTCGCGATGACCGAGCCGGAGGTCGCCTCCTCCGACGCCACCAACATCACCACGCTCATCGAGCGGGACGGCGACGAGTACATCGTCACCGGCCGCAAGTGGTACATCTCCGGGGCGATGAACCCGGACTGCAAAATCTTCATCGTGATGGGCAAGACGGACCCCGAGGGCGCCGACATCCGCCGTCAGCAGTCCATGGTGCTGGTGCCGCGCGACACGCCCGGCGTCACCGTGAAGCGGGCCATGAAGGTGTTCGGCTACGAGGACCACTACCACGGCGGCCACGCCGAGGTGGTCTTCGACCACGCGCGCGTGCCGGTGACGAACCTGATCGGCGAGGAGGGCGGCGGCTTCGCCATCGCTCAGGCCCGGCTCGGCCCCGGCCGCATCCACCACTGCATGCGGCTGATCGGCATGGCGGAGCGGGCGATCGAGCTGATGTGCCGCCGGGCCGTCTCCCGGGACGCCTTCGGCAAGGCGCTGGCCCAGCAGGGCGTGGTCCACAACTGGATCGCGGACGCCCGCGTGACGGTCGAGCAGCTGCGGCTGCTGGTGCTGAAGACCGCCTGGATGATGGACACCGTCGGCAACCGGGGCGCCCACACGGAGATCCAGGCCATCAAGATCGCGACGCCCCGCGCGGTCGTCGACATCATCGACCGGGCGATCCAGCTGCACGGCGCGGGCGGTGTCAGCCAGGACTTCCCGCTGGCCGAGCTGTACGCCGGGGCCCGCACACTGATGATCGCCGACGGCCCGGACGAGGTGCACCAGCGGTCGCTGGCGCGACGGGAGCTGAAGAAGTACCTGTGAGCACAGGTACCTGCGAGAGCCAGGTACCCGTGAACGGGAGGAGCCCCGCCGGAACCCAAGAGGTTCCGGCGGGGCTCCTCCCGCTTTCTCAGACCGCGAGCAGGGCGCTCTCGATCGCGTGCCGAAGGTGCGGCCGCGCGTCGCCCGCGTCGGCCTTCTCCAGCAGCACCGACAGGAAGTCCGCGTCGGGGTATCCCTGCGCCCCGTCGTCCTTCATCGCCCGCACCTGCGACCACAGGGCGATCATCATCTCGTTGCAGGCCTGGGCCTGCCGCATCCCCTCCGGCCGGTCCCCGACGAACGCCTCACGTGCCGAGATCCCGAGCCGGTGGCCCATGACCAGCAGGAACGTCTCCTTGGACGCCGAGTTCAGGACCTCGAGAACCCTCTCTCGGACGGTCATTGGTCCATGTCCCAGAAGTCCTCGTCCGACATGGGCCGAGAGCTGCCGTAGGTTTCGCGCGGCAGTGAGTCGACGTCGTATCCACGCGAACGCAGCACCGCGATTCTGGTGTTTCCGTTCATGATCGTTCCGTCCGGCTTCGCGATCAGCGGCTCGTGCGCTCCCGGCCTGAGCGAGTGGACGATGTCCTTGGTGTCCTGCTTGTGCCAGAAGTCCAGCGAGCTCCGGTCGAGGGAGCTGTCCGGGTGCAGCGACTTCAGCGGCGGATCGCACGGCGTGGCGTTGTGCACGAGCACCGGCGTCTTCCCGGCCAGCACATAGTACGTGTGCAGGTCGGCGACGGTGACGTTGTGCACCGTGGCCTGCTCGGTCCACCGCCGGACCGCGGTGATGCGTACCTCGGTCCCTCGGGAGGTGCGGAGCAGTTCACCCGCGGTGAGGTCGGTGGCCTTGATCCACTTGCCGAGCGCCGGCACCCAGAACGGGTGGCCGTCGGTCGCGGTGACCGAGGCCGTCACCCTCTTGCCGTCGACCTCGAGGGCCAGGGTGATCCCGACCAGGTGCTTCAGGCCCTTGCCGGTGATCTCGGCGGTGACCGTCCTGACCGTGGTGCGACCGGTCCTCGGGTCGGTGGCCAGGACCTTGTCACCGGTCCTGACGTCCTCGATGGGCTTGGCCGTGCCGTCCGCCATGAGGACTTCGGTGCCGGGGAGGAAGCTGTTGCACGGCCGTGGGCGTTCCGCGCCCGCCGCTCCGCCCAGGTACGCCAGCAGGACGTCGCCGATGATGCCCTCGATGACCTTGCCGCGGGCCACCTCCTTGGCCTCGTCGTCGCACTGGTCGGCGTGGTAGGCGCAGTAGGTGGCGGCGATCTCCTTGGCCACCGCCGGATCGGCGTCGTCCCCCTTGTCGAGGATGTACTTGTACGCCTGCCGGCAGCCTTCACGTCCGTAGCACGCGCTGCCCTTCTCGGCGCCCTCGTAGACCGGGTTGTCCCAGAAGTCGTCCGAGAACTCCCCGATCATGCTGCGGGAGAAGTAGTCGGACAGCTTCGCCATGTCGTTCGTGACCGGCGTGTTCGACGCCACCCACGCCCGCTTGCGGGCCTGCTGCCGCTTGTAGATGTTGCCGCGGTGGTAGTCGGACGTGCCCGTCTTCGGGTCGTAGCCGACCTCCTGCTGCTGGTGCCTGCTGCAGTACTTGACGTCGTACTGGCAGGAGTTGGGCCGGGAGCCGATCTCCGTGCCCGCCGGGTCGGAGTGGGTCAGCGGGTTGTTGTTCGCGTAGGTGTAGCCGTGCATCTGCTGCGGGTCGGTCGCCGTGAAGAGCGGGTCGACCGACAGGAACCGTCCCGTCGCCGGGTCGTACTCGCGGGCGCCCAGGTGGGTCAGGCCCGTCGCGGCGTCGACGGTGCCGCCGACGAAGCCCCTGGTGCCGGGCCAGGTGGCGGGCTCGGCGCCGCGGAGGCCGCCGAAGGGCTTGGTGCGGCGCTGGGCGAGGGCCTGGCTGGTGGCGTCGACGGACAGCTGGCCGGTGCCGTGGTGGTCGGCCAGGGTGAAGGAGATCCTGCCGTCGTCGCTCTGCACCGCCTGGTGGCCGCCGCCGAGGTCGAAGTAGCGGGTGGCCTTGGCGGTCGTGGCGCCCTTGGCCAGGGTGACCTCGGTGGTGCCGAGGTAGAGCGTCGTCCCGGTCGGGGTGCGGCCGATCAGCCGGTTGCCGTCGGCGTCGTAGAGGTACTCGGTGACCTTGTCGCTGCCGCCCTCCACCGGCTCGGTGACCTTCGCCAGGTGACCCTCGGCGTCCCAGAGAAGCGTCTGGGAGGTGCCGTCGCCGAGCTGCCGGGTCTGGGTGTCGCCGATGGCGTCATAGGTGTAGCTGTCGGTGGACTTGACCGTGCCGGTGGTGGTGTCGACCGAGCTCAGCCTGTGCGAGCCCGGCTTCGGGTAGGTGTAGACGCGCTTGGTGTCCGACGCGCCCGTGGTGGTGCCGTGTCCGGTCTCGGTGAGCCGGTTGCCGACCACGTCGTAGGTGTAGGAGTCCCAGTAGGGGGCCGGGCCGCCCAGCACACCGGTGGCGGGGGCGCTCGCGCAGGCCGTGGTGGGCTGCGTCCACGCCTCGGTCGTGCGGCCCAGGTAGTCGTAGGCGAAGCACTGGTTGTCGGTGCCGGAGCGGGAGGTGTCCGAGACGGACAGGACGTTGCCCGCCTCGTCGTACGTGTAGGTGTTGTACTGGTCGACGCCCGCGACGTCCTGACGGTCCACACGTGAGGTCGCCAGCCGCTGGGTGCCCCACTCGTAGGTGTTGGTCTCGTACGTGGTCTTGCCGCCGTTCGCGGCCAGCGAGTACTGCAGCGGCTTGCCCGTGAAGCTGTAGGACGTCGAGCCGGTCAGGTTCAGCGGGCCGCTGACGCCGACGGGCCGCAGCGTGCCGTCCTCGTAGGTGTAGGCCACGGTGTTCGCCGCCAGCGCGCCCGCCTTGGGGTAGCCGACGCCGTCCACTGTGCCGGAGGCGTTGTACGTGGTCGCCGACAGGTAGGTGCCGGCCAGCGCGCCCTCGGTGGAGGGGATGGTCACCTGGGTGCGCAGCGGCCGGTAGAGCCGGTCGTAGGCGAGGACCTTGGTGCTGTACGCCTGGCCGCCGCTGTAGCGGATGGACTCCGCGAGGTGGCCCTTGGCGCCGCTGATCGTGTCGTAGACCCACTTGGCCCGCAGGGTGCCGGTGGCGCTGTTCTCGCGCAGTTCGGTCGGGCGGCCCTGGCCGTCGTAGACATGGGCGAGGACGCTGCCGCGGGCGTCCTTGGTGGTGGTCGCGAGCCCGCGGTCGTCGTAGTCGGTGTGGCCGGCGCCCTTGTCGGGGTCGGTGGTGTCGGTGAGCCGGCCGAGCAGGTCGTACGTCCACGTCCAGGCGTTGCCGGCCGGGTCGGTGACCTTCGTCAGCTCACCGCGCGGCGAGTAGCCGTACGACGTGGTGTCGTAGGCGGCGTCGGCGGCGCGCGCGTGGAGTTCGCGGACCTCGGTGTTCTGGCCGCGTGAGTCGGTCAGCGTGGTGGTGGCGGTGCCGCCGGCCGGCGGGATGACCGTGGTGCGGTCGCCGCCGTAGATCGTCTTCGTGACGCCGAGGACCGTGCCGCCGTCGCCGTTGCCTGCGACCTTCTTCAGCTCGGTCTCGCGGCCGAGACCGTCGTGGGCGTGCCAGCTCTGCGTCTCCACGGTCAGCGCGTCGTCGACCTTGAACAGGGTCGTGGAGGGGGCGGTGGTGTCGGTGTAGTAGGGAGCGAACTCCTTGGCGGTCAGGCCGCGTTCGTCGTAGAAGGTGTCCGTCAGGAGGGTGCCGCCGTTCGGCCCCGGTGCCTGGGTCTGCCGGGGGCGCAGGAAGCCGTCGTAGAGGACGTACGAGGTGTTCTGGGCGCCGTTGTTGCCGATGGTCCTCGTGCCGATCGCGACCGGCTTGCCGTCGGCGATGGTGTACGTGAACTCGTAGCTCGGGGTCTGGCCGGTGGTGCGGTCCGGGAGCCACACCTTGGTGTTGCGGCCCAGCGGGTCGTACGCGTACGTGGTGACCTTGCCGTTGGTGTCGGTCTCGGTCAGCGGCTGTCCGCGCAGTGCCTCGAAGGTCTGCGAGGTGGTCGTGGCGGTGCTGGCGTCGCCCGGGGTGACGGGCGGCATGGTGACCGTGGTGCCGGTGGCGAAGCCCGAGGTGGGAGTGAACGCCGTGGTGGTGGTACGGCCGTCGGTGCGGGCGGTCCGGGTGAGCGTGCCGCCGGAGGTGACCGTGACGTCGGCGGTCAGGTCGGTGGAGGTGAGCATGCGGCCGTAGGAGTCGAACGTGGAGCTCGACTCCAGGTAGACGGCCGTGCTGCCGTCGTACTTCTTGAGCTTGGCGACGCGGGTGGCGTCGCCCTTCGTGGCCGCCGCGCCGTAGGCGCCGCCGTCGTAGGCGGTGCGGGTGTCGGTGAGGACGTCGGCCGGGCGGCTGGTGGCGGCGCCGCACGCCTTGGCCACCGTCTCGACGCGCACCGGGGTGTTGAGGACGGCGCTGCCCGCGACGTAGGTGGTGCGGGTGCACTGGTCGTCGGCGGCGGTGCTCGTGTCACCGGCGTCGTCGGTCTGGGTGACCTGGCCGGTCGCCGGGTCGAAGGTGTCGGTGGTGGAGGTGGTCCGCCAGGCGGCGCCCGCCCCGTCGTCCAGGGAGGTCCAGGTCCTGGCGTTCTCGGTGCCGCTGAAGTCGGCGGTGACGGTGCCCCAGTCGCGGACCTTCTTCGCGGTCTCCTTGTGCCAGGGGCGGCTCACCGTCTTGGAGAGCACCTTGCCGCCGGGACCGGAGTAGTTGACGGTCTTGTACGCGAAGCCGGCAGCCGAGGAGTGGTCGGTGATCGGGTCGCCCTCACCGGAGCCCAGGGTGACGCTGACGTCCTTGGTGCCGCCGCTGGTGGTCTTGCGGTCACCGTCCATGCCGCGCAGGAAGTAGGAGTCGGTCTGCGACTTCATCGCCGACGCGCCGCCCTGGCCGCCGGTGCGCACCCGGACGTGGCCGTAGCCGCGCCAGTCGGACCAGGTCTTGAACTTGTCCTTGGTCATGCCGTCGGCGTCGTCGTAGTGCCAGGCCGCACCGTCCAGGTAGTCGTACATGGTGACCTGGTCGGGGGCGCCGCCGGTGCGGTCCGTCGAAGTGACCGTGTCCACCACGTACTTGTTGAACCACTGCCGCTCGGGGTCGGTGGTGGAGCTGCCGCCGATGTACTGCGGGAAGCAGCGGGTGGTGTTGGTCTCCGGGGTGGGCAGCGCGTTCGCGTCGCACACCGGGGCCGAGTAGCCGACGTCGATCTGGCCGCCCGACTCGTCGGCGACGGAGGACAGCCGGGCCTTGATGAAGGGGGCCCAGCCGTCGCCGGTCTTGTCGAGCCGGTTGGCGAGCTGGGTGTAGGCGAAGGTGACCTTCGGCAGGGTGATCGAGGCCGTGCCGTCGTAGCCGGTGCGCTGCACCGAGTCCAGCAGCAGCTGGTAGTCGATGTCGGCCTGGCCCCAGCGGTGGGCGAGCTGGTAGCCGTCCACCTTGCTGTAGGCGCCGGAGACCAGGACCTCGGTCGTGACGTCGGTCAGGCGCTTGCGGGTGAAGAACGCCGGGGAGGAACGGCCCTTGTCACAGTCGGTGCCCGCGTCGCAGTTCAGGTCCCACGGGGTGTCGTACCAGTAGAACGCGTCCTTGCTGATCGAGGAGCAGTCGGTGCTGCTGTCGGGGAGGCAACGCTCGGAGCTGGTGAAGTCGACCTTGGCGAGCGGCTTCGCCGAGTAGACGGCCGTGGACTTCAGGCCGTACTCGATGCGGTCCAGGGTGCCGCCGCGCACGTACGGGGTGTCGTCGGCCGCCTTGAGGTTGCGGCCGTAGGAGTTGCTCTCCTTGTCGTAGTAGTAGGCGACGGCGTTGCCGTGCGTGTCCACGACGTAGTCCAGGTTCCAGCGCCAGCCCTGCTGGCACCAGGAGTCCGCGAAGGCGGCGGCGTGGCAGGGCTCGCCGGAGTCGTCGCCGTAGACGGGTACGGTCCAGGCGGAGTCGGTGGTCTCGCTGCCGCTCGCCCAGCCGGGCAGCCGGTTGTAGCCGAAGTAGTACTGCGTGCCGTCGGGCGTCGTCACCCGCCAGTACTCGTCGTTGCGGGCGCCGTTGGAGCGCACGTCGGACGACGAGCCGTAGACCCGGTCGACCTTGGTGCCGTCGTCGTCCTTCAGCTTCCAGGAGTTGGTGCCGTTGGGGACCAACTCGCCGCCGGAGCCGTTGAGTTGCAGCACGGCGTTGTCGTAGCCCCAGCACAGGTCGCCGGGCTCGTTGCCGTCGGCGTTCTTGACGTCGTCGTCGGAGCAGCTCTTGTAGCGGCGCTCGATGTACCCGGGCGACAGGTCGAAGCCGTCGCCGACCCAGGAGGACTGGTTGTTGGTGTTGCCGGTGCGGCCGTCGACCCCGCCGGAGGAGTACGACAGCGAGAGCTTCGGGGCGAGCCCGCCGGGGACCTGGGGCACCGCCATCGGGTACGACCAGGCGAAGGAGCCGCTGTTGAGGTCGGTGCTCCAGTTCGCGGACGCGGACAGGGAGGTGGCCTTGAAGTCGCCCAGACCGCTGCCGGAGCCGGCGACCGCCGCGAGGACGGTGGTCGAGGAGGCGCTGAGGGTGACCGCCTTCGCGGTCAGGGTCTTCGTCTCGGGGTCGTTGACCGTGTCGACCGGCTTGGCGGTGCGGCAGCGCGCCTGCTGCGGGGTGCTCAGCACACAGGCGGGCAGTTCGACGAGCCGCAGCCGGTCGGCGTAACCGCCGCCGTACGCCCCGGCGAAGGAGGAGTAGTCCAGGCCCGCCCGGACCTGACCGGCGCCCTGCGCGCTGCCGGCGTGCAGGGTGAAGACGGGGCCGTCGACGCCGGCCTTCTTCGCGAACGCGCGGTCCAGGACGCGGGCGGCGACCGTGCCGGTGGCCGCCTTCTTGGTGGCCTTGCCGCTCTTGGTGTTCTTGCCGGCCTTACCGGCCTTGGTGGCGTTGGTGTCCGTGACCTGCGCGTCGAGCGTCAGCGCCAGGCCCTTGACCCGGGGCGCGGGCTTCGTCGGCGCGGTGGCCGGCGTCTTCGACAGGTCGACCGTCGCCGCGCCGGGCTTGGGCCAGGCGGTGGCCGGGGCTTCCTGCGGGGTGCGGGGGGTCTTCATGACCTTGCGGGGCACGGCCTTGCCCGCCGGGCCGCCGGCCAGCGACTTCTCGGCGGCGGGCAGTGCCGGCTTGTGCCAGCCGTCGGCGAGGGCCGGGGCGGCGACGCCCTGGAGCAGGGTCGCGGTCATCACCGTGGCGGTGGCCAGGGCGAGCTTGCGTCGTGGGGTGCGCAGTCGAAGCAGGCGCAGAAATCGGGGTCGTTCAGGTCTCATGTCATCCCTCGTGGTCCACGGCCGGATGGGTGGAGCGGGGTCGCCCCGCGACGCCCGGCCCGTTCGTTCCGGGCCGGGCGTCGCGGGGGGACGGGTGGACGAACGGGATCAGTCGTCGCCGGGTACGGCGGTCGCCACGCCCGGCATGCCGACGGCGAGCCGGCTGATCTGCGCGTCGCTCAGCGCACCCTGGAAGGTCCACAGGTCCGACACGGTGCCCGGGAAGTACTCGCCCCAGGTGGTGGCACCGGTCTTGACGCGGCCGAGCTGGAGGTTCTGCGCGGCCTTGAACGTCACGACGTCATCGCCGGACGAGTCGATGTCCGTGCAGCCCGGCACATCGGGGTCGCCGTTCTCGTCGGCGTCGGCGCAGGCGACGTCCTGGAGCTCGCCGTTGACGTAGAGCCGCAGGTCGCGGGCGAACCCGTCGTAGACGACCGCCAGATGGGTCCAGTCCTGGACGCTGTAGAACTGTCCGTTCTCCACCTGGGTTGCGGTGGCGGTGGAGCTGTCGGCGTCGGCGGTCTCGATGCGCCAGCGTCCCGGGTCGGCGCCGCCGGAGCCGGGCACGTACCGGACCGCGAAGGCGCTCTTGGCAGTGCCGGGCGCGCTGAGCAGGGTGACGTTCCCGGTGGGCTGGGCCGCCGCCTGGACGAAGCCGCTGACGGTGAAGCTGGCGCTGGTGTCGACGGTCGGGACGCCGGTCGCGGTGGCCGCGTAGTCGTCGACGCCGTCCAGCGTCAGACCGCCGTCCACCCAGCCGGAGCCGGTCGCCGCCCCGTTGTACAGGGTCATGCCCGCGCCGGTGGCGGAGGCGTCCGGGGTGACCTGCGGGCTGCCGGTGGCCGACTCGAACTTCCAGCGGGAGCCGACCAGCGGACGCTGCTTGAACAGTTGGCGCACCTCGTCGGCGGACACCGCCCGGTCGAACAGCCGGACGTCGTCCGTGTCGCCCTTGAGGGGGCTGCTCACGGCGCCGGCCGGGGTGAGCCCGCTGCCGATGGTGAGCGGCCCCTCGGAGGACCAGCGAGCGGTGTAGGCGGTGCTGGCCTGCAAAACGCCGTTGACGTACAGCAGGAGCTTGCCGGCGTCGGCGTCGTAGACGCCCACCACCTGGTTCCATTCGCCGAACCGGCCCGCCGCGCAGTTGGTGTTGGCCGCGCAGACGGTCTGGGTGGCGCGGACCAGGGCCGCGTCCGCGGTGTCGGCCTCCGGCCGGGTGAAGACCCAGCCGCCCAGTGCCGAGGAGTGGTAGAGCTCGAAACTCCTTCGCACGGAGCCGAGTTGGGAGACCGCGATCATGGATCGGGCTTCCTTGTCCTTGGGCAGCCGCACCCAGGCCGAGACCGCGAAGCTCTGGAAGGTGTCCAGGACCGGTCGGCCGGTGGTGGCGTAGTCGTCCACGCCGTCGAACGTCAGGGCGTGTCCGTTGACGCCGGTGGTGCCGGCGGTGGCGCCGCCCTTGAGCACGGCGTCGGTGGCCTGGCCGCGGCCGGTCACGGCGGTGGCGGCGGGGTCGGTCTCGTCCAGCGGCCAGACCAGCTTGGCCGGACGGCCGGTGTCGACGGGCTGCTTCGCGGCGAGCTTGGTGACCTGCGCGTCCGTCAGCTGGTAGTCGAAGAGCTGGACCTCGTCGAGCGAGCCGGGGAAGAAGTCGGCGAGCGTGCCGTAGTTCTTGGCCGCGCCCAGGATCGTGCCGCCCCGGGCGTCCCAGGGGGTGGTGAACGCGGCGGAGCCGACGAGCTTGCCGGCCACGTACAGCTTGATCTGGTGGTTGGGGTTGTCGAAGACGCCGACCACGTTGGTCCACTCGCCGAGGCGCGCGGTGGTGCAGGCGGTGTCGCCGGTGGCACAGGCGGGTTGTACGGCCCGGGAGGCCGAGCCCCCGGAGGTGGCGTCGTCGGTGTGCCGCAGGAACACCCAGCCGCCCAGCGCCGACGAGTAGTAGATCTGGAAGCCGCTGTGGTTCTGGCCGGGCTGGGACAGCGCGACGCTCGGGTGGCCCGGGTCGGCGCCGGGCAGCTTGGCCCACAGCGACACCGAGAAGCTCTTGCCGGTGTTGAGGACCGGCGAGTCGGTGGCGGCGTAGTCGTCGGTCCCGTTGAACGACAGGCCGGTTCCGGAGACGCCCGGCCCGCCGGGTGTGGCCCCGTGCAGGGTGGCCGGCCAGTCGCCGCCCGCCCCGGCCGCGGCGCTCGCCCCGGCGTTCTCGTCCATCTGCCAGGCCAGCCGCTCGGGTTGGCCGGAGCGGACCCGGAAGGTGTAGGTGGTGGGTTCGGAGCCGTTGCCGGCCGCGTCGAAGGCCTGCGCGGTGATGAAGTTGACGCCCGGCTTCGTCGGCATGAACGAGATCGTCTTGACGCCGCCGCCCGAGGTGGTCAGCACGTTGGCGCTGCTGGGCGCCGCGTTGACGCCGAACCAGTACTTGGTGACGTCGGTGGAGGTGGTGTCGACGGAGAAGGTGCCGTACCGTCCGACGCCGTCCCACCAGGGGTCGTCCGGGTTCTCGGGGTCGGACGCGCCGTACTGTGCGGAGCTGATGGTGGGTCCGACCGGCACGGAGGTGTCGTACATGAAGTGGCAGCCGTGGGAGCCGGTGTAGCTCCAGGCGGACCACTGGGCGCCGTCGTAGGAGTGGACGTGCCACTCGACGTGCTTGTTCTTGGGGATGCTGCTGGGCAGCGGGAGCGAGAAGTCGGAGCCGCTCTTCTTGCTGGTGGTCCTGGCCGAGGTCCAGCGGGCCTTCCAGCCGGCGCCGTCACCCGCGTCCCAGGACGCCTGGAACTGCACGGAGACGGCGTCCCCGTCGGGGTCCGTGACGTCGTTGGCGCGGATCGTCGCGGCGGAGCGGATGCGCACCATCTTGTCGGAGGCCACGCAGGGGCCGCCCGGGCTCATGGTGAGCTGGGAGAGGGTGATCTTGTTCGGTGCGCGGTTGTAGCGCACGCGCAGGTAGGCGTCGTCGGAGAACCGCTTCCAGGTGTAGCGGTCGCCCTCGTCGCTGGCGCGCATGCCGAGCGTGATGCTGGACCACTTCTTGGCGGCGGCGTCGGCGATGGCGTCCTTCACGTCGAACTCCGCGTCGGCGGCGGCGCAGCCGTCGGCGCCGTAGGCGAAGCTGACGGTCTTGAGCCGGTCGATCCAGAAGTCGGAGTTGTCCTGGCTGTTCCAGGTCGTGGACGAGGAGATGCCCTTCGTCCGCCAGAGCTGGACCTCGCGCTTCTGGCAGGAGGCCGCGTGGGTCTCCCGGACGACGAACTCCGCGGACAGGATGGACCGGCCGGCGAACTTCGTGGTCGGGATCTGGTAGAAGAGCCGCTTCACGTCGTAGGGGGCGCAGTAGTCCCAGCCGCAGTAGCCGAGGCCCGCGTCGGGGTCGCCGTTGAACTTCCACTGCGGGGAGCTCGCCCAGTACCGGGACACCATGGTCCAGGAGGTGGCCTTGGGCGAGTACCACTGCGGGTCGATGTAGACGGGATAGACGGTGTCGGAGCCGGTCAGCAGCGCCTTGTCCGGGGTGAGGACGAGGGCGTCCCCGCCGGATACGTCGACGCCGACGCGCTCGACCCGGCCGGACTCGGCGGCGGTGGGCTCGTCCTCGGTACCGGTCGCCGGGGCGGTCGACTCGTCCGTGGCGGCGCTCACCGTCCGGGCGGCGGTGCGGGCGACGGCCGCCGTCACTGAGGAAGCGGCCCCCGTCCGGGTCGTCGTCCGGGCGCTCGCGGGGTCGGCGGAGGCGGTGGCCGGTGCGCCCTCGGCGACGGGGCTGGAGTCCCACATCACCGGGGTGGGCGCCTCGAAGACGACTCCGCCCGCGCCCTTGTCGACGGCCCTGAGGCCGCCGGTCGGCGTCTCGGACACGGCCATGCCGTCGGCGTTCAGCTTCAGCCGCAGCTCGGCGAGCGCGCTGCTGTGCGCGGCCTCGGCCGACTTGACGACGAGGAGCTGGGTGAAGCCGTCGGGGCGGGCCCCGAGGCGCAGGTCCACGTCCGGCAGGATGTCGGGATAGACGGCCGTGTCGCCGTCCAGTCGCGGTGCGGGCACCGCGCCGGGCCAGGAGAGTTCGAGCGTGCGGCCCGCCCGCTCCAGGCGCACCAGCGGGTGTCCGGTGCCGCCGCCGGAGAACTCCAGGCCGACGGTGGCCGCCTTGGGCGCGACCATGCCGCCGTCGGCCTTGGCCAGCGCGGTGTCGATCGCCTGCCAGCTGCCGTTGATCCGGGTCCGCACCGGGCGCAGGTACTCCCGCGCCTCCAGGTGGCCGTCCGCGGTGGCGTACACATCGCTGCTCTCCCCGCGCAGCGAGGCCACCTCGACGCTCTTGCCGGATCGTTTCGCTGCCGCGACGGCCTCCTCCTCGGAGGCCGCGGAAGCGACACCGGCGCCACTCGTCGTATCGCTTGTCGTCCCGCTTGCCGTCCCGCTCTTCGCGGTCGCCGCCTTCGCGGCCGGCGCGCCGGTCTGCGGCCGGGCGGCGGCCGTGGGGACCGCTCCCATCTGCAACAGCCCGGCCACCAGGGCGACCCCTAGGCCGAGTACCGCCCCACGGCCGGCTCTCGGCAGTTTTCTGCCACCACTCGACATCCGTTCACACTCCCCCGCTTTGGCATGATCAGCTCATAGCGCGCGCCAACGTACGATCGGATCATGGCCCGGGGGTGAAGCGTCAACAGCGGAATGGTTAACTCCGGGTAAGCGCGGGGGTCAGGGACGCAGTGCCCGCAGCAGCAGGTCGGCCAGGTGATCGGCGACCTCCTGGGGACCCATCGGACCGTCCGGGCGATACCAGGTCGACAGGTGATGCACCGACCCGAAGTGGTAGTCCACGACCAGGTCGGCCGGGGTCGCGGTGGAGAAGACACCGGCCTGCTGGCCCTCCTCGACGAGCGCGCGGAAGCGTTCGTGATACCGCCGGCGCTCGGCACGGACCTGCTTGTTCTTCTCGGGGCTCAGGTGATGCATCGAGCGGAAGAAGATCATCGCGTCGTCGAGGTTCTCGATCGTCGTGACGACGACGTCCGCCGCCGCGCCCCGCAACCGCTTCTCGATCGGCTCGTCGGCGTTCGCGAAGGCGTCCAGCCGCTCCTGCTGGACGCGCAGCACGCGTGCGTACACCTCGTGCAGCAGGTCGTCCTTGGAGCCGAAGTAGTGGTACAGCGCCCCCTTGGTGACGCCGGCCGCCTCCACGATCTCCTGCACCGAGGTGCGGTCGTAGCCCTGCTCGGCGAAGAGCCGGGTGGCGGCGGCAAGGAGCCGTTGCGGAACAGGAGCCTCCGCACCGTCCGTCGTCCTGGGCACTGCCGCCACCTGCCTTCCTCGATGCATCACTGACTTCGCGCTACTGACCGTCCTGCGCACGGGAACGCAGTTCCCGACGGAGGATCTTCCCACTCGCCGTCTTGGGCAGGTCGGGCAGGATCTCGACCTGGCGCGGATACTTGTAGGCCGCCAGTCTGTCCTTGCAGTAGGCGGCGAGCGTACCGGCATCCGCGTCGGCCCCCGGACGCAGGCTGATGTACGCCTTCACCGTCTCCCCGCGGTACCCGTCCGGCACCCCGACGACGGCCGCCTCGCGCACCGCCGGATGGGTGTACAGCACGTCCTCGACCTCGCGCGGCCACACCTTGAAGCCGGACGCGTTGATCATGTCCTTCTTGCGGTCGACGACGTACAGCCAGCCCTGCTCGTCCATGAACCCGATGTCACCGGTGCGCAGCTCACCGCCGGGGAAGGTCTCGGCCGTGGCCTCGGGCCGCCGCCAGTACCCGGGCACCACCTGCGGCCCCCGCACGACGATCTCCCCCTGCTCGCCGAAGGGCGCCTCCGCGCCCTGCTCGTCGACGATGCGTACGACGGTGTCGGGCCCGGGAAGACCGACGGCGAGGGTCCCCGACGCCGGATCGACCGGCGCCTCCAGCTGCGGCGGGACGGAGGCGCAGGGCGCCGTGCACTCGGTGAGCCCGTAGCCGTTGCGGATGTACGGCCCGAAGCCGGCCCGGAACTTCTCGACCAGGGCCGGCGGCACCGGCGCGCCGCCCGAGGAGATGTTCACGAACGAGGAGAAGTGCTCCCGGGTGGCGGCCGGATGGGCGGCCAGCGCCATGAAGGCGGTGGACGGGCCGACCGTGTAGTGCGGCCGGTGCTCGGCGAACGCATCCAGCACCACGCCCGCCTCGAAGCGGTACGTCAGCACGAGCGTGCCCGCGCTGTTCAGACAGGCGCCGAGCTGGCACACCATGCCGGTGATGTGGAACAGCGGCGCGAGCGCGTAGTACACCGGCGCCTCGGGCAGGGGCAGCCCGGTGCGCTGCCGCTCGGCGTTGAACATGATGTTGCCATGCGTGTTGACAGCGCCCTTGGGCGTCCCGCTGGTGCCCGAGGTGTAGCTGATCAGGGCGATGTCGGCGGGGGCGGCCTCGCGAGACTCGGGGGCCTTGTGCCCCGCGCGGGCAACGGCCGTCAGATCGTCGGCGTCGGCGGCCTGCGGCAGCCGCTCGAACGTCAGCACGCGCGCGTCGCCCCGCGTTTGGAAGTCCAGCTCGCAGCCGGTGAGCACGATCCGCACCGGCGAGCCGGCGGCCGTGTCCCGCAGATACGTCTCCCAGGCCCGGTCGGAGCAGATCAGCGCGGTGACCTCGCCGTCCCGCAGCACATGGGCGACCTCCCCCGACTTGTACATCGGGTTTACGGGCACCACCGTCGCGCCCGCCTTCCAGGCGCCCAGCAGGGCGAGGACGAAGTGCGGGGAGTTCTGCAGCAGGACGGCGACCCGGTCGCCGCGCCGCAGCCCGCGGGCGGCGAGGTGACCGGCGACGGAGTCGCTGAGCTCGTCCACCTCGCGGTAGCTGAGCCGGCCGTCGAAATAGGCGAGGCAGGTGCGGTCGGGGGCCTCGGCGACGGACCTGCAGAAGGCGTGCACGAGGGAGTCGGCCGGGTCGATCGGGGCGCGCTGGGCGTCGTCGAGGAGGGCCAGCCAGGGCTTGGCCGCGTAACGGGAGGCGGGCGTGGTCACTCGGCGGCCTCCCACTTCTGCTGGAGGTGGTTCATGTTGGTCAGCCAGCGGTCGGGGTCGCCGGCCCGCACCTGGTAGTACCCGGCGACCTCCGGGTGCGGCAGGATCAGGAAACGGTCCTCGGCGATCCCCTTGAACAGGGCGTCCGCGACGTCCTCCGGCTCGATCGCGGTCGGTTTGAGCACCAGGTCGCCCGCGCTGCCGGTGGCGTCCAGCATGTCGGTGCGCACGCCCTGGGGACAGATCGCGTGGACGCTGATCCCCCGGTGCCGGTAGGTCAGCGACAGCCACTCGGCGAACGCGTACGCGCCGTGCTTGGTGACGCTGTAGGGGGCCGCGCCGATCATGGTGAGCAGCCCGGCCGCCGAGACGGTGGAGACGAACCGGCCCCGGCCGCGCTCCAGCCACTCGGGCAGCAGCGCGTGGGCCGCCCTGACATGCGCCATGACGTTGACGTCCCAGGCCAACGCCCAGACGGCCTCGTCGGCCGCCTCCGAGCCGCCCGAGGCGACCCCGGCGTTGGCGCAGTACACGTCGACGGCGCCGCCGAGCGCCTCCCGGGCCTGCTCGACGATGCCGGCGGCGTCACCGGGGACCGCGATCCCGCCGATCTCGTCGGCGACGGCCCGCGCCCGCCCGGCGTCCAGGTCGTTGACGACGACCCGGGCCCCCTCGGCGGCGAAGCGGCGGGCCAGCGCGGCCCCGATCCCGCCCCCCGCTCCGGTCACGACGACCCCGGCATCCTGCACGGCTTCCACCATCGGTCTCCTTCGACACGAAGCGAATCGGCTCGAGCGCCAGACTAACCGGTCGGTATGTACGGGGAAAGGGTCGGCTGCGTGACGTATGGCCAATCGCGCCTGTTGGCAGGACGATGCGCGCAGTCGGCACACCGCTTCGGGGGACGAGGGGGCCTGTCATGGCGGATCCTGCGATGAGCGTGACTCCTTACTGGGAGCTGACCTTCGACGCCGACGGGGACGTCGACGGCGGCCGGCGGGACCGGCTGCTGAGTGACGTGAACCGGCGCGGCGTCCATGACCTGATCGTCTTCTCGCACGGCTGGAACAGCGACCGTTCCGGGGCGACTCGTCTCTACAGCCGCTTCTTCGCCCCGATCCCCGCGCTCGCCCCGGCCGCGAAGATCGGTTACGTGGGCGTCGTATGGCCGTCGATGCGGTTCTCGGACGAGCCGATCCCCGACTTCCCGCGGTCCGTGGCGGCCGGCCCGGCGCACTGCCCGGCGCTGGACGAGGACACCCGCCACGCCCTCCTGGAGACCTTCCCGGGCCGGGCCACGGTGGTCGACCGGATCGCGCGGATGCTGGAGCAGCGGCCGCCCGAGGAGGCCGAGCTGGAGGAGTTCGGGCGGCTGGTGCGACTGCTGGTGGACGTGGTGCCGCCGGGACCGCAGGCGCTGTTCGCGGCGGACACCCTGGCCGAGGGGGTGCCGCAGGACGAGCCGGAGATGTTCACCGGGTCGACGGCGGCGGCCTGCGAGGAGTTCGCGCGAGCCCTGGCCGGGCTCGAATCCCCGTGTGGCGCCGAGGAGTTCAGCCTGCCCAACCCGTGGGACGGGGCGCACGAGCTGCTGCGTCAGGCGACGTACTACGCGATGAAGCGGCGCGCGGGCACGGTGGGCGAACGGGGACTCGGGCCGTTCGTCGGCCGACTGGCGAGCGTGGCGCCCGGCGTCCGGGTGCACCTGGTGGGGCACAGCTTCGGCGGGCGGCTGGTGTCGTTCGCGCTGCGCGGACTGCCCGAGGGGGTGCGCACGGTGAAGTCGGTGACGCTGCTCCAGGGCGCCTTCTCGCACTACGCCTTCGCGACCAGGCTGCCGCACGACGCGCGCGCGGGAGGGGTGCTCCAGGGGCAGCAGAACCGCATCGACGGCCCTCTGGTGTGCTGCTACTCCTCCTTCGACGCGGCGCTGGGCACGCTGTACCCGCTGGCCTCCCGGATGGCGGGCGACGAACGGGGGGCGGTCGAGGAGTTCGGCATCGGGGCGGCGCTCGGCGTCAAGTGGGGTGCGATGGGACACGACGGGGTGCAGGCGGTGCCGGGCACCCGCGCGTGCACACTCGCCGAGGCGCTGGCCGCCTCCCTGCCGGCGTCGGGCTGCGTGAACGTGGACGCGGCGGCCGTGGTCCGGCGCGGCGGGGCGCCGTCCGGGGCGCACAGCGACATCGTGCACCCCGAACTGGCGCGGTTGGTGCTGGCGGCGGGCCGGATCCGTTAGGACGCGCCCCGCCGCCGGCCGTGGCCTACCGGTGTGAGGTGAACTCCACCACCTGCTGGAAGGTGGGCCGGTTCTGCCAGCTGATGTTGCCGTGCTTGATGCCTCCCAGGGTGCGCTGGACGATCGAGTCGGCGCACCACTGGTTGCCCGCCGCGCACAGGGCGTCGCCGGGGTAGACCTGGGCCGCGGTCTTGCCGGCCGCAGTCTTCAGGGTGCTGATCAGGACGTCCCGGCAGCCGCTGAGGGTGCCGCCGCCGCAGTACTTCTGCGTCAGTGCGCCCTGCACGCTCTCCCCGAGCACGGCCCGGATGTCCTTGTCGACATAGCTCCACCAGCCGTACTGGAAGGAGCTTCCGGCGTGCGCCCCGGTCGGGCCGTGGGCGGCCGACGGGGACTCGTCGACGGTCAGGTTGGCCGTGAACGCCGTGTACAGGCCCGTGCCGAGACCGGGTTCGAACTCGGCCTTGACCAGCAGCGGCCACCAGGCGTCCAGGATGCGGATCGCGTCGGCGTCGGCGTACGTCTTCGAACCGGCCGTGGTCTCCGTGCGCTTGCCGCCCGCCGTCAGCCAGGTCTGCAGCTTGGTCACCGCGGCCGCGGCCGTGGTGTCGGTGACCGTGGAGCTGTTGATCACCTTCAGCAGGTCGGGCAGGACGTCCTCGGCGCGCAGGTCGGCGAGCGCCGCGTCCGCCATCGCCTTCGTCAGCGAGGCGCGCGTGACGCCGCCGGCCGCGACCAGCTTCTTCACCCGGTCCTCCAGCAGGTTGCCGCGGTGCACGGACCCGTCGCCCCAGGAGGCCGTCGCGTAGTCCTTGGCCTGCTTGTTGTTCCAGGAGATGTAGTAGTCCTGGTCGATGGAGTTGGGGTGCGCCGAGGCCGGGGTGTACTCGGCCGTGTTGGTGGCCGGCACCCAGTTCTTCCACTCGTAGGCCGCCTGCGCCCACACCGGGAACTCGGCGTCGACGCCGCTCGCGCGCACCGGGTTGTTGCCGCTGTTGTAGTAGGCGGTGTGCGTGGAGTCGGCGTAGAACCAGTTGAAGGTGTAGTTGATGTGCTGCACCGCGCTCTGGAAGTCCTGCGGGCTCTTGACGTAGTCCGGGTCGTTCAGCATCTGGAAGCCGATGATCGAGTCGGCCTCGTGCAGATACGACGAGCGCAGGGTGGTGTAGGCGACCTTCTTGCCGCCCACGGTGGCCCGGTACTCCACGGGTCCGTACTTGGTGCGGTAGACGCGCATCGTGTACGAACCGGCGGCGGTGCCGTCGGCCGTGGTCGGCTTCCAGGCGTTCTTCTGTTCGATGACGTCCATGGCCGTGCAGACGCCGTGGTACAGGTAGTGGTAGTCGTCCTGGCACAGTTCGACCGCGTAGGTGTCGATGATGTCCTGGCCGGAGGTCGTGGCGCTCCACGCGTAGTCCTGGCCGCGGCCGAGTTCGACGTACATGCTCAGACCCGCGAACGAGGCGCCGCGGGCGCTGATGCCGGGCCCCTGGATCTCCTGCAGCATGAGCAGCTGCGGGGCGAAGTAGCCGGTCTGCGGCCCGAAGACGGCGACGGGGTGACCACTGGCCGTGGCCTTCCCGCTCACCACCAGGGCGTTGGACATGCCCCGCCGGGCCGAGCTGAGGGCGGCCGCGGTCGCCTTGGCGGAGGCGGCGGTGGCGCTCGCGGCGGCCCCCGTCCCCGTCGCGTCGTAGATCAGCGGCTCCGCGGTCACCGACCCGGCGTCGGGCAGCGCCTCGCCCTGCGGGCTCGCGGGCTTGCCGGCGTACGGGAAGCTCTCGCCGTTGTGGACGGTGAGGACGGCCTCGGGGTCGTTGCGCTCGCGGAACGCCTCCCAGACCTGGGTGCCCTGCGCCACGCCGTACTTCTCCTGCGCGGCGAGCAGCGAGATCGCGTTGTTGACCTCGCCACCGCCGCCTGAGCCGAAGAGCGAGCCGATGACCGAGGCCAGCGCCACCAGGTCGGTGATCTTGAAGTGATCTATGGTGCCGGCGTTGGTGATTGAGTCCTTGTGGCCGGTCAGGACGTATTCACCGGGGAAGTAGCGGCCGCTGTCGGAGGCGTCGATATAGGAGTTGACGCCGGCCAGGTAGGCGTTGGCGTCGTCGAGAGCCTGCTTGCCGCGGGCGCCGTTGGTGGCGATGGCGTTGTCGATCTGGGCCTGGAGGTCTGCCTCGGTGTACGGAGCGTTGCGCCAGAACTGCTGTTCCAGACCCTGGTTGGAGGGGGCGCCGCCCGCGAAGGCGGTGAGCTGTCCGCGGCCGACGTGCCGGAAGACGTCCATGAGCCACAGCCGGTCCTGGGCCGCCGCATACCCGGCGCCGAACTCGGTGCCGTATCTGGTGGTACCGGTGATGTGCGGTACGCCCGTCTTCTTGTCGCGGACGATCGTCACGTCACTGCGGCCGGCGGGGCTCAGGGTGGAGGCGACTTGATCGGAAGGGACGCCGAACGACGCGTCGTTGAAGAACGTGTTGATCGTGGCGTTGGTGAGCGTCGGGTAGCCCTTGGCCAGGTTGGCGTAGGGGCCGAGCTGGTCCTCGGCGTGGTCGGGCTGGGTGCCGAAGGCCTGGTTGAGGAGGACCTGGGCGAGGGTGGCGTTGCCGTTCTCGCCGGGCGGCAGGATGTCGGAACACTGTCCGCCGCAGTAGTCGCCCGCGGCCGCCGTGGCCTCGGCGGCAACCGCAACTTGGGAAAGCGGGGACAAAAGCCCGGCAATCAGCGCGCATACGGAAGCGGTCTTCAGGAACCCGGGGAATCTGCCGGGAGTTCTCAGTCTGTCGAGAGTGGTACGGGGGGTTCGCCGTGGCATCGGCTGCTCCTAGCGACGGGGGTCGGCGGAAGGTTACCGCCGGTATCCCCGGGATTGAAGATGAACATGCGTCACTTTTCAGAGTCGCCACCGCGGACCGGGAGGTCAGCGGAAATCGGATGGAGCCGAATCGCGTGTCGATACGTCTATTCGACGACGTCCGTACGACGACGCCGAAGTGACCGAAGTGCAGGTGCAGATGTGACGGAGGTGCAAGGCGATGGCCGGTTTCCGGAGTCTGGCGAGACAGGTGCGAGACCCCCGCTGCGATCTGGCGCTGCGGCGGTACTCCCTGCGCAAGTGCCTTGAGCGGTTCGCCCCCTACGGGCACCGGGCGACCTGGGACCACCTGTCCTCGCGGGCCGGGTTCGGACCCGAGGACCGCTCCCCCGACCCGGCGCGGCTCGTGGCCGCGTTGGACGAGTTGGAGGAGGCGCGGGCCGTATGGCTGGCCTACGAGGCCGAGTTCGCCGAGCGCCGCAAGAAGGAGAAGCACGACGGGCTGCGCAGGCCCGGCAGCGTGGACGACTGGCACCGGCTGACCTGGGGCGGTTTCGGTGTCGCCTGGTGCGACGACCCGCGGCTGCACCCCCGTGAGCCGCTGGCCGAGGTACTGCGCAGGCTGATCGCCGCACTGGAGCGGGCCCCGGGCTCGGGCTGCCCGGTGTGCGGCGGCGAGCGCCTGCCGTGGAAGTACGACCTGGATCACGAACCGTCGGCGGGTCCGGTCTGCGCGGACTGCGGAATTCTCGTCCCGCGCCCCGTACTCACGGCCGAGGCCCTGGCGTACGCCAGGCGTGGACGCCTGCTGGTGTCGGCCTGACACCGGCCTGAGCTCTGCCCAAGGACGGCCGCGGCACGGCCGCCCTGAGAGCACGGCGGGGGTGCGCCGGGGATGCCGCACCCCCTGTTTCGCCGGGGAGTTGAGAAGAACCCGGAAACACTACCGGCGGCAAATCGGGTCGCTCCACCCTTTTCCAGCCGGGGACAGTGGGGGTCGATGACCACAGACCCCCCGACTCCCTGAAGGAGCCCCGATGTCGACGCTGCGCGTCACCGCAGAAGTGCTGACGGTCCACGAGCACCCCAACGCCGACGCCCTCGAACTGGCCCAGGTCGGCCTGTACCGGGCCGTCGTCGCCAAGGGCGCGTACCGCACGGGCGAGGCCGCCCTCTACATCCCCGAGCAGTCGGTGCTGCCCACCGAGCTGGTCGAGGAGCTGGGGCTGACCGGGCGGCTGGCGGGCAGCAGGTCGGACCGGGTCAAGGCGGTGCGGCTGCGGGGCGAGCTGTCCCAGGGGATCGTGTGCCGGCCGAAGGCGCTGGCCGGCGTCGACCTGACGCAGGCGGCAGCGGAGGGCACCGACTTCGCGGAACGCCTCGGCATCGTCAAGTGGGTCCCGCCGATCCCCCCGACCATGAACGGTGACGTCGAAGCCGCCCCCGACCTCCTGCCGTGGGTCGACATCGAGAACATCCAGCGCTATCCCGGCATCTTCGAGCCCGGCGAGCGCGTCGTCGTGACCGAGAAACTGCACGGCTCGGCATGCCTGCTGACCTACGTGGCGGACGACGACCGCGTCCACGTCTCCTCGAAGGGCTTCGGCGCGAAGTCCCTCGCCCTGGTGGAGGACCCGCGCAACCTGTACTGGCGGGCGATCCGCGGCCACCGTGTCGCCGAGACGGCAGCCCGCTTGGCCTCCCGGCTCGGCGCCCGCCGGATCGGCATCTTCGGCGAGGTCTACGGCGCGGGTGTGCAGGACCTGACCTACGGAGCGGACGGCCGCCGCGACACCCTCGGCTACGCGGTGTTCGACGTGTCGGCAGAGATCGACGGCGAGATCCGCTGGCTCGACGCACCCGACGTCCTCAAGGACGAACTCCCCCTGGTCCCCCGCCTCTTCGAGGGCCCGTACGACAGCGACCACATCCTCGCCCTCGCCACCGGCCGAGAAACGATGTCCGGCCACGAACTGCACCTGCGCGAGGGAGTGGTGATCCGCCCCTCGACCGAGCGCTACAGCCCGACAACCGGCGGCCGAGCGATCGCCAAGGCAGTAAGCGGCGCCTACCTGACCCGAAAGGGCGGCACAGAGTACGAGTAAAAGAGCACCACACCGCTCCCGGGGCCGCCGACGCACCGGGAGCGGGTCGCGGTGGTGCGGCGCAGCCCGTCGCTTAGCTCGTCACAGCCAACCCCAAGGTGAAACAGGCAGCCGTACGCCCAACACGCGACGGGCTCGCCGCACCACCGCGACCCCGACCCACCCACGCACCCGAGGCGCCCACGCACCCCGAGGCGCCCACGCACCCCGAGGCGCTCTCAGCGCTCCCGACAGCCGCGCTCACCCGCAGGCTGCCCCTCCACCAACAGCCGCGACCCGGAGGCCCGTTCACCGAACACGTCGTCCGGATTGGACAGCACGCACGTGGCGAGGGACAGACACCCGCAGCCGATGCAGTCCGTGAGGTGATCGCGAAGCCGGTTGAGCTGCTTGATGCGCTCGTCCAGCTCCGCACGCCAAGCCTGCGAGAGACGGGCCCAGTCCTCCCGGGTCGGCGTGCGCTCCTCGGGAAGTTCGGCGAGCGCCGCACGAATGGTGGCCAGGGGAATCCCGACCCGTTGCGCCGCCCGCACGAAGGCGACCCGCCGCAGCGTGTCCCGGTGGTATCGCCGTTGGTTGCCGGCCGTGCGCCGACTGCTGATCAGGCCTTTGGACTCATAGAAGTGCAGGGCGGAAACGGCGGCGCCGCTGCGCGCGGCGAGCTGGCCGACCGTGAGCTCATGGATCTTCTCCGGAATCTGCGGCACCCCTCGAACCCTACCGGCCACGTCCGCTAGCATGCTAAGCAGTCGCTTAGCACGGGGTATGACGTCACGCGAGAGGGCCGAGACACATGGCAGAGCCGAGGATCTTCACGTCCGCCGAGGAACTGAAGGCGGCGGTGGGCGAGCAGTTGGGACACACCGACTGGCTGGAGGTCGACCAGAAGCGGATCGACCTGTTCGCGGAGGCCACCGGCGACCACCAGTGGATCCACGTCGACCCGGAGAAAGCCGCCGCCGGCCCCTTCGGGACCACCATCGCGCACGGCTATCTCACCCTCTCCCTACTGCCGCTCTTCGGCCCCCAGCTGATCAAGGTCGAGGGCGTGAAGATGGGCGTCAACTACGGGACGAACAAGGTGCGCTTCCCGTCCCCCGTCCCCGTGGGCTCGCGCCTGCGCGCCACCGCGACGATCACGGGCGCGGACGACGTACCGGGCGGCGTCCAGGTCACCGTCGCCTTCACGGTGGAACGCGAGGGCGGGGACAAGCCGGCGTGCGTGGCGGAGTCCGTGTCCCGCTACTACCTGTAGCAGGCCCCCGGCGCGGGCGGGCTCACTTCGCCGCACCCACCATCCGCAGCACGAGGTCGGCGTACAACGCGCCGACCTCGTCAGGCGTACGGGATCCGTTGACGTTGAACCAACGGGCCACATCGATGCACAGGGACAGCACCGCCAGCGTCGTCCCCCGCACGTCCGGCACGTCGAACTCGCCGCTCGCCACGCCGTCCTCGATGATCCCGCGCACCTCGGCGTCGACCTGCCGGCGCAGGCCGAGGATCTCCGCGCGGGCTTCGGGACCGAGCGCGTCCAGTTCGTACTGGACGACCCGCGCCGTGGTGCGCCGTCCGGCGTGCCAGCGGACGAAAGAGCTCACGGCGTCCGCGAGCCGCCGCGTGGCGTCGCCCTCGCCGGCGGCCGCCGTGCGCAGGATGTCCAGCGCCCGGTCGTGCCCGATCCGGCTGATGCGGTGCAGCAGCTCTTCCTTGGTCTTGTAGTGGATGTAGAGGGCGGCCGGGCTCATCCCCGCCCGGCCCGCGATGTCACGGGTCGTCGTCGCGTGGTAGCCGCGCTCGGCGAAGGCCTCCACGGCGGCGACGAGCAGCCGCCGGGCCGCGTCAGGGGTGACCTCGTCCCACGGCTCGACCTCGCCGCCGGTCGTCTCCTCCGCCGTACTCATCGCTGACCCGCCCCTCTCGCTACAGGAGCTCCACCATACCGCCGAACCTGAGCGCTCGCTTAGCGCGGCCGCTCAGCCCGCCCGCTCAGAGCCTCTCGAAGGGTCAGAGCTTCTCGAAGGGGCTGTACACCCGCCCCGCCGCGTCCTGCTTGTCCCTGATCACCTTGGCCAGCGTGAACGCGGACGTGACGAGGTACAGGACGGCGATCGCGAGAAAGCCCCGCACCCAGGCGTCGGCGTTCAGCTTGAAGATGCCGATGGCGGTGGCCGCCATGGCGACGGCGAAGGACGCGACCGCCTGGCCGTAGAAGGCGGCGGTGCTCTGCTTGACGGGTGTCTCACTCATGAGGGAAGCCTCGCCGGACAAGGCCGCCCCCACCATCCGTCCGCCTACTCAGAAGGTACTCAGAACGCCGAGACCCCCGTCAGCGCCCGCCCGATGAGCAGCTTCTGGATCTGACTGGTGCCCTCGTAGAGGGTCATCACGCGGGCGTCACGCAGGAGCTTGCCCGCCGGGTACTCGTCGATGTAGCCGTAACCGCCGAAGACCTGGAGGGCGTTGTTGGCGGCGCGCACGGCGGCCTCGGAGGCGAAGAGCTTGGCCTTGGAGGACTCCACCGCGAACGGCAGCCCCCGGTCGATGAGATCGGCGACCCGCCAGGTCAGCAGCCGAGCCGCGTCGACGTCGACCGCGATGTCGCTGATCAGCTCCTGCACCAGCTGATGCCGGGCGATGGGCTTCCCGAACTGCTCCCGCTCCCCCGCGTACCGCACCGCCGCGTCCAGGGCGGCCTGTGCGATGCCGACGCAGCCCGCCGCGACCGACATCCGCCCCTTGGCCAGCGCGGACATCGCGACGGAGAACCCCTTCCCCTCGGGCGCCAGCATCGCGGAGGCGGGCACCCGGACGTCCTCGAGCACCACTTCGGCGGTCGCCTGGCCCCGCAGACCGAGCTTGCCGTGCAGGGTGCGGCGGCTCAGCCCCGGTGTGTCGGTCGGCACGAGGAAGGCGGAGACCCCCTTGTGTCCCGGCGCGTCGGTCGACCGGGCGAACAGCAGCACGACGTCCGCCCAGGTGCCGTTCGTGATGAACATCTTCGTGCCGTTGATGACGTACTCGTCGCCCTCCCGCACCGCCCGCGTCGAGAGGTTCCCGGCGTCCGAGCCGGTGCCGGGCTCGGTCAGCCCGAAGCAGCCGACGTACGCGCCGGACGTCAGCCCCGGCAGCCAGCGCCGCTTCTGCTCCTCGCTCCCCCACGCGGCGACGCTCTTGGCGACGAGCCCCAGCGAGACGGAGACGATTCCGCGCACGGAGGAGTCCCCGCGCCCCAGCTCCTCGGTGACCAGGCAGTACGCGAGATGGTCGCCGCCGGAGCCGCCGTACTCCTCGTCGATGGTCAGACCGAGGAAGCCGACCTCGCCGAGCTTCTTCACGATGGACCGGTCGACGTCCTCCGCACGGTCCCAGGCGACGACGTGCGGGGCGATCTCGCGGTTCACGAACTCCCTGGCGAGCCGCCGGACGGCGGCCTGCTCCTCGCTGAGCCCCAGGTTCACCACGAGATCACCCCACACCGGAAAGTCGCCCATTAAATTAGCACTGCTAGTTTCTATTGTGCAGCCCTACTATGAGCGCCATGGCCCGACCGCGCAAGCCCCTCCTCAGCACCGACCGGATCGTCGAGACCGCACGGACGCTCGTGGACGCGGAGGGCCTCGCCGCCGTCTCCACACGCCGGCTGGCCGCCGAACTGGGGGTGAGCGGGCCCTCGTTGTACAACCACTTCCGCACGAAGGACGAGATCCTGGAGGCCGTCGCCGACTCGGTGAGCGCGCAGGTCGACCTGTCGATGTTCGAGGACGGCCGGGAGTGGCGGACCGCGCTGCACGACTGGGCCGTCTCCTACCGGGCGGCCCTGCGCGACCACCCGAACATCGTCCCGGTGCTCGCCCAGGGGCCCGGCCGCCGTCCCGCCGGACTGCGGCTCGCCGACGCGGTGTACGGCGCGATGGTCCGCGCCGGGTGGCCGCCCGCGCAGGCCACGTCCATCGGCGCACTGATGCGGTACTTCGTCATGGGCTCGGCGCTCGGCTCGTTCGCCGGGGGTTTCGTCGACGACAGGACCGCCTACGACCCCGCCGACTATCCACACCTGGGGCAGGCCCATCTGCTCGCCGAACAGCAGGAGAAGATCGACGAGCGGGCGTTCGGAACGGGTCTCACGGCACTCCTCGACGGGCTCGCACAACAGTTCGAACAGGTGCGGCAGGCCACCTGAGACACTTCGGCCGACGCCGAACCGTCCGTGCCCCATGCTGGGACGCATGACCTCCCCAGACCCCCGGGCGACCCGGCTGGCACGGCTCGCCCGGCTGATCGCCGACGAGACGCGGGCCGCGTGTCTGCTGGCGCTGCTCGACGGACGGGCCTGGACCGCGAGTGAGCTGGCGCGGCACGCGGGGGTCGCCGCATCGACGCTGAGCGAGCACCTGGGCAAGCTCGTCGCGGGCGGACTGCTCGTCGAGGAACGGCAGGGCAGGCACCGGTATGTGCGCCTCGCCGACGCCCGGGCGGCACAGCTGGTGGAGGACCTGGCCGCGCAGGTGGCCCCGGCGGACGTCGAACGGCCGCGCGGTCTGCGGGAGTCGAGCGCCGGTTCGGCGATGGCCCGCGGCCGCACCTGCTACGACCATCTGGCCGGGCGGCTCGGCATCGCGGTCACCGACGCGCTGACCGCGCGCGGGCTGCTGCGCCAGGACACCGGGTTCGCGCTCACGGACGAGGGGCTCGGCTGGTTCGACGCGGCCGGTATCGCCCTCGACCGCGGGAGCCGCCGGCCGCTCGCCCGGGCCTGCCTCGACTGGACCGAGCGCCGCCCCCATCTGGCGGGTGCCGCCGGCGCGGCCCTGTGCCGGCACGCCCTCGACACGGGATGGTGCGTGCGCATCGGCTCGGAGCGGGCCGTGAAGGTGACTCCGTCGGGGGAGCGGGCGCTGGAAGAGCTGCTGGGCATCGACGCGGTCGCCCTGCGGTGAGCTGTGCCGGCCCACCGGGCAGGCGCAGGTGACGTGCCGCACGTGCCGGTCCGAAATCCGCGAGCCCCGGTTCCCCTTCCCTCCTAGCCTCTGGAGCATGATGAACGTCTCCACGACCACCCGCCCTGCCCGTCGCACCCCCCGTCGTACCGAGTTGCTCGCCGCCGGGGCCGCCACGGTCACCGTCGTGCTGTGGGCCTCCGCGTTCGTGGCGATCCGCAGTGCGGGCGACGCCTACTCGCCGGGGGCGCTGGCGCTCGGGCGGCTGGTCTGCGGCGCGGTGGTGCTGGGCGTCATCTGGGCGGTACGGCGGGAGGGGTGGCCGCCGAGGTCCGCGTGGCGCGGGATCGCCCTGTCGGGTGTGCTGTGGTTCGGGTTCTACATGGTCGCGCTCAACTGGGGCGAGCAGCGGGTGGACGCGGGGACGGCGGCCCTGGTGGTCAACATCGGCCCGATCCTCGTCGCGTTGCTCGGCGCGCGGCTGCTCGGTGATGTGATGCCGCCGCGGCTGCTGGCGGGGATGGCGGTGTCGTTCGCCGGCGCGGTCGCGGTGGGGCTGTCGATGTCGGGCGGGGGCGGGTCGTCGGTGCTCGGGGTGGTGCTGTGCCTGCTCGCCGCCGTCGGCTACGCCTGCGGGGTCGTCGCGCAGAAGCCCGCCCTGGGCCGGGCGAGCGTGCTGCAGGTGACGACGTTCGGGTGTCTGGTCGGGGCGGTGGTGTGTCTGCCGTTCGCCGGGCAGCTGGTGCGCGAGACGGCCGACGCGCCGCTCTCGGCGACGCTCGACATGGTCTACCTCGGCGTCTTCCCGACCGCGCTGGCCTTCACCACCTGGGCGTACGCCCTGGCCCGGACGACCGCGAGCCGTATGGGGGCGACCACGTACGCGGTGCCCGCGCTGGTCGTGATGATGTCGTGGCTGGTGCTGGGCGAGGTGCCGGGGCCGCTGACCCTGGCGGGCGGCGCGCTGTGTCTGGCGGGGGTCGCGGTGTCGCGGTCGAGGAAACGCGTCGTGCGTGCCGTGGCGCCGGACTCGGTGTGACCGTCAGAAAGTGACCACCGCCCGTCCGCCCCTGCCCGCCAGCATGGTGTCGAAGGCCGCCGGGATGTCCTCAAGGCCGATGCGTTCGGTCACCAGGGCGCTCAGGTCGAGGCGGCCCGCGCGCACGTGGTCGGCCAGGAGCGGGAGGTCCTTGGCCGGGTCGGAGTTGCCGTAGACGCAGCCGGAGAGGGTGCGGCCCCAGTGGAAGAGTTCCAGGGCGTTGAAGGTGACCTGCTGGTCCTTGCCGCCGATGCCGACGACCGTGGTGCGGCCGCCGCGCCGGGTGGACTCCCAGGCCGTGCGGATGGTGACCGCGCGGCCCACACACTCGACGGCCACGTCGACGCCCTGTCTGCCGGTGAGGGCGCGGATCTCGCGGGCGGTCTGCGCGGGCTCCTCGGAGGCGACGACGTACTCCGTGGCGCCCGCCGCCCGCGCCAGCTCCTCCTTCGCCGGGGAGACGTCGACGGCGACGATCGTCGAGGCGCCGGCGATCCGGGCGGCCTGGAGGGCGGCGAGGCCGACCCCGCCGGCGCCGAAGACGGCGACCGTCTCACCGGGCAGGACCCGCGCGCTGTGGTGGACGGCGCCGTAGCCGGTGAGGACCGCGCAGCCGAGGAGGGCGGCGTCGTCAAGGGGAATGCCGTCGGGCAGGGGCAGCGCGCAGGAGGCCGGGACGACCGTCTCCTCGGCGAAGGCGGCGACGTTCAGCCCGGGGTGGAGGTCCCTGCCGTCGGTCGTGCGGGCGTACACCTCGGCGGCTCCGTTCAGGGCGTTGGCGCACAGCCAGACCTCGCCGAGCGAGCAGGCGTGGCAACTCCCGCAGGACGGAGCCCAGTTGAGGACGACGTGGTCGCCGGGCGCGAAATGTTCGACTCCCTCGCCGACGGAGACGACCGTGCCCGCGCCCTCGTGCCCGAGGACGGCCGGGACGGGCACCCGCATGGTGCCGTCGGACAGGGACAGATCGGAGTGGCAGACCCCGGCGGCGGCGAGCCGGACGCGGACCCGGCCGGGTCCCGGCTCCGGGAGCTCGATCCCGGTGATCTCCAGCGGTGCCCCGACGGCGGGCAGTACGGCGGCGCGGACGGCCATGGTCGGCTGACTCCCTTGGAACCGGTCAGAACTGCAGGGACTTGGTCTGGAGGTACTCGGTGAGGCCGTGCGCGCCGAGCTCCCGGCCCACGCCCGACTGCTTGTAACCCCCGAACGGGGCAAGGGGGTTGAACCGGCCGCCGTTGATGTCGACCTGGCCGGTGTCCATCCGGCGGGCGAAGGCCACTGCCTCCGCCTCGTCGCCGGCCCAGACGGCGCCCGCGAGCCCGTAGACCGTGCCGTTGGCGATCCGCAGGGCGTCCGCCTCGTCCTCGTAGCGCAGGATGGTCAGGACCGGGCCGAAGATCTCCTCCTGGGAGACGGTCATGTCGGGCGTGACGTCGGCGAGGACGGTGGGGCTGACGAAGTAGCCGCGCTCGCGCGGGGACTCGGGTCCGCCGGCGACCAGCCGGGCGCCCTCCGCCACGCCCTGCTCGATGTAACCGCGCACCCGTGCCCGCTGCTTGGCGCTCACGACCGGGCCGATGCGGTCGCCGTACTTGCCGGCCGCCGTCGCGGCGAGCTCGACCGCCGTGTCGTACTGGTCGCGGTGGACGAGCATCCGGGTCCACGCGCTGCACGTCTGGCCGGAGTTGGACATCACGTTGGCGACGCCGACGTTGACCGCCCGGGCGAGGTCGGCGCTCGGCAGGATGACGTTGGCGGACTTGCCGCCGAGTTCGAGGGCCACCTTCTTGACCGCTGCGCCGGCGGTCGCGGCGATCCGCTTGCCCACGGCCGTGGAGCCGGTGAAGGAGACCAGGTCGACGCCGGGGTGCTCGGCGAGGGCCTGCCCGGCGACCGGGCCGAGGCCCGTGACGAGGTTGAAGACACCGGCCGGGACGCCCGCCTCGTGGACCGCCTCCGCGAACAGCTGCGCGACGAGCGGGGTGTCCTCGGCGGGCTTCAGGACCACCGTGCAGCCCGCGGCGAGGGCCGGGGCGACCTTGGCGACGATCTGGTGCAGCGGATAGTTCCAGGGGGTGATCGCGCCGACCACGCCGACCGGCTCGTGGTGGACGGTCGAGTTGCCGACCCTCTCCTCGAAGGAGTGGGTCGCGGCCAGCTCGGCGTAGGAGCCCGCGACCGCGATCGGCAGGGCCGCGTGGACCGCCTGGGAGAAGGCCAAAGGGGAGCCGAGTTCGGCGGTGACCGTCTCGGCGATCTCGTCCTTGCGGGCCGCCAGGGCGTCCCGGAGGCCGGCGAGCCGGGCGGCGCGCTCGGCGGGCGCCGTGGCCGCCCAGGCGGGGAGCGCGGCGCGGGCGGCCCGTACGGCGGCGTCGACGTCCTCGGCGCCGGCCGCCGGGACACGGGCGATCACCTGCTCGGCGGCCGGGTCGACGACCTCGATCACGTCCTGGCTCGCCGCGGGGCGCCAGGCGCCGTCGAGGTAGATGCCGTCGTGTGCCTTCATCGCGTTCCCTCCGGGCGGTCCTCGTCGTCCGCGCCCCAAACTAGCGTCGTTAGTTTTCTGGCACCAGTGCCTCCTCATTCGTCCAGGTCGGGCAGGCGCGCCGGGGCCGGGCCGATGCGGTCGCGACGGTGAGTCACGGAAGTCAACGGACTGTACGCGGCCGGGGAAGAGAGGGGGCCGGATCGGACGCTTCCGCCCTCGGGGTGAGAAACCGGACTGCCTGATTCGACGGGCGCCGCACCCCGGGCCCGGCGTCGGCCGGGCCGGTGGGGGCAGCGGGGACGGTCCGGCGCCGGGTCAGCGGGTCGCCGTCAGATGGGCGAAGACGACGACGTTGCTGGTGTATCCCGTGGCCCGCCGGAAGAGGCCGCCGCAGGTGAGTACGCGCAGCTCGGGGCGCTTGCTCGGGCCGTACACCTCCTTGTCGGGGAAGGTGTCCTTGTCGAAGACCCGCACCCGGTCGACGGTGTAGACGGCGGTGCGGCCGTCGGCCCGCCGGGCCTCGATCCGGGCGCCCCGGGGCACGCGCGCGAGGCCGGCGAAAACCGCGGGGCCGGTCTTGGTGTCGCGGTGCCCGACGACGACGGCGGTGCCCCGCTCCCCCGGGGTGGGGCCGCCCGCGTACCAGCCGACGAGCTTGGGCTTGTCGAGCGGCGGGGTGCCGAGGTGCCGGTCGGGGCCGAGCCGCAGGGGCACGATCGGCGCGTCGATGCCCAGGGACGGCACGCGCAGGGTGGTCGCCGGGGACCGGGGCAGCGGGCGCGGAGGGGATGTGGGGCGCTCGGCCGGCTTCTCGCCCGCGCCGCGGCCCGCTTCGTTCGCGCCGCGGCCCGCTTCGTTCGCGCCGTCCCCGGGGGCCGGGTCGCCCGGCGCCCCGTCGGATGCCGCCGCGCCGGCCCGGGCCGGTGCGACCGGTGCGTCGGGCCCGCCGCACCGGACCCCGACCGTCACCAGGACGACCGCGAGCACGGCCGTCCTGGTGAGGCGAAAGACACGGGTCCGGTACCAGGGCCTGCGTGGGCGCCTACGCGGCGCCATGGTTGCGCCGGCGGATCAGTCGGAAGTACGCGACCGAGCCCACGGCCATCAGCCCGACGGCCGCGGCGCCGGCCAGCGGGGTGAAGGAGGCGGAAGTGTCGGCGAGGCCGCCGCCGCCGGCGTGGACGCCGCCCTCGGGGCCGCCCTTCTCACCGCTCCACGTGCCGCCGCCCTGCTGACGGTCGTCCTGGTCCCGGCCGCTCTGGCCGCCGCCGTTCTGGCCGCCGCCGCTCTGGCCGCCGCCCTGGCTGTTCGTGCCCGCGGCCTCACGGCCGTCGTCCGTGATCGGACGGTTCGGGCCCTGGTTCGCGTCGTGCCTGATCCCGTCGGACCGGTTCTCCTTGCAGTTGATCTTGAAGACCTTCACCTTGGGCGAGGGCACCGCGGGCGTGCCCGGGGCGGCGGCGATGCTCCACTGGAGCGTGTACGACCCTTCGGCCAGCCCCAGCGTGTCGGTGTGCCCGGCGCCGTCGGTCAGGGCGATGTTGCCGGTCACCGTGGCGGTGTCGGGCGCCGGGGGCCGCGCCTTGATGGTGTAGGCGACGGTGGTCAGCTCGCCGAAGTTGGCGGCGTCGAGGTAGAACCGGCAGGCCACCGGGTCGTCCTTGGAGACGCCGGGCGGTACCTGCTCACGGTGGATCCTGATGTCGCCTGCCTCCCCCACGGCCACGGCGGTGGGTGCCGAGAGGCAGGTGAATCCGGCCGCGGCGAGCACCGTGAGAGCCGTGACGCCGAGGCGGGAGCCGAGGGCGGGCGGGAGCGTCGAGCTGGACATGCGCATTCCTCCGAGTCAGGACGATTTTCATACAAATCGTTCTTGCACCTGACTCTCTTTCACATCGACGCCCCCGACTGTGGGAGCGCCGCCCGACGCGCCGTCAGACATCGCTCGACCGGCGCAACCCCGTCCGGGGCCGCCACCCGGGCCTCGCATCGCCCTCCCCTGCGTCCTCCCCTCCCGGGTCCCCCGGCGAGCGCAGCGCCACCCCCGACGACAGCAGCAACAGCGCCCCCAGCATCACGAACGGCGCGGCCACGCCCGCGACCCCGGCCACCAGACCGGCGGCGGCGGGCGCGGCGACCTGGCCGAGCCGGTTGCCGGTGAGGCGCAGCGCGAGGGCGGTGGACCGGGCGCCGTCCGGGGCCGCCTGGACGACCGTCGTCATGGACAGCGGCTGCCCGACGCCGAGGCAGAACCCGAGCACCGCGAGGATCACCCCGAGCGCCCAGACCGGCACCGGCAGTGCGATCCCCGCGCAGAGCAGGGCCGCCAGCAGACAGGTCACGGTGAGCAGCAGCGTCCGGCCCAGCAGCCGCAGCAGCGGGGTGAGGACCAGCCGGCAGGCTATGGAGGCGGCCGCGCGGACGCTGAGCAGGACGCCGACGACCGACGGCGCGATGCCCCGGTGTTCGCCGACCACCGGCAGATAGGCGGTGAGGATGTCCGTCGCGGACAGCACGGAGAGGCTGATCAGGATGCCGGCGGGGACGCCCCGCGTGTGCAGTATGCGTCCGACGGGGATGCGATCGCCTTGCCCCGTACGGGACTTGGGGGTGGTGTCGCGGTGTTCGATGCGCCACAGCGAGGTGAACGCGACCGCGCAGCCCGCCCCCGCGACGAGCAGGGCGAGCGCGCTGCTGCCCGCCATGTCGTCGCCCCCGATCAGCGCTCCCGCCGCGATGGGGCCGACCAGTTGGCCGAGGGACGCGCCGATGGTGAAGTGGCCGAAGTTGCGGTCCTGTTCGTGCGGCGCGGACTGGCGGGCGACGAGCGACTGGGAGCCGATGACGAAGCAGAGGTGGCCGAGTCCCATCACCCCGCTCCACAGCGCCATCGCCCACAAGGAGCCCGCGAGCCCGCTCAGCACACAGCCGCCGGAGATGAGCACCACGCCGACGGGCAGCAGGGGTGCGCAGCGGCCGTGGTCGGTGCGGCGGCCGAGCGGGACGGCGGCGAAGAGCGGAAGCAGTGCGTACACGCCCGCGATGACGCCGATCGCCCGCTCGTCCGCGCCGAGGGCGAGGGCCCGGTAGGAGACCGCGGGCCTGGCCATCGACACCGCCCCCTGCGCGAAGCCGAAGGCGATGACGAGACGGAGCAGCCAGCCGCGGTTCCTGCCGGGCCTCACAAGTTCCTCCAGTTGCTCGGCGGACGGGTCAGATGATCCCGAACAGCAGGCCTGCGCCGAGGATCACCAGGCAGGTCAGCGCCGCCCACTTCACCACGAACCGCGTGTGGTCGCCGAACTCGACCTTCGCCATGCCGACGAGAACGTAGACGGCCGGGACGAGCGGGCTCGACATGTGCAGGGGCTGGCCGACGAGCGAGGCGCGGGCCATCTCCAGCGGCGTGACTCCGTGGGCGGCGCCGGCCTCGGCGAGGACCGGCAGCACGCCGAAGTAGAAGCCGTCGTTCGACATGAAGTAGGTGAGCGGGAGGCTCAGGACGCCGGTGACGAGCGCCATGTGCGGGCCCATGCCGTCGGGGATGACGTCCACCATCCACTTGGCCATGTGGTCGACCATGCCGGTGCCTTGCAGGACGCCGGTGAAGACGGCGGCGGCGAAGACCATGCCGGAGACGTTGAGGACGTTGTCGGCGTGGGCGGCGAGCCGGGCCCGCTGGTCCGGGATCCGGGGGAAGTTGACGGTGAGGGCGAGCGCGGCGCCGAGCAGGAACAGGACCGGGATCGGCAGCCACTCCATGATCATGGCGGTCAGCAGCGCGACCGTGAGCAGCGCGTTGAACCAGTACAGCTTGGGGCGCAGGGTGGCGCGGTGCGGGTCGAGGCCCTGGAAGCCGTCGTCGGGCTCGTCGTCGTCACCGAGGGCGGTGGCGCCGGAACCGGCGGCCGGGGCGGCGCCCTTGTCGGCGCCGGAGCCGCCGGACTTGCCGGCGCCCACGAGGACGGTCTCGGTCTGCTCGGCCTTCTCCTCGATCTTCTCCTCGACGAGGACCTCGTCCAGCGTCAGCACGCCGAGCCGGGTGCGCTCGCGGCGGCCGAGGACGTAGGACAGGACGAAGACGAAGAGCAGGCCCACGGCCAGGGCCGGGATCATCGGCACGAAGATGTCGCTGGCGTCCAGCTTCAGCGCGGTGGCGGCGCGGGCGGTCGGTCCGCCCCAGGGCAGCGTGTTCATCACGCCGTTGGCCATGGCGGCCACACCGGTCATCACGACCAGGCTCATCTTCAGGCGCTTGTACAGCGGGTACATCGCCGAGACGGTGATCATGAAGGTGGTGGAGCCGTCGCCGTCGAGGGAGACGATCGCGGCGAGCAGCGCCGTGCCGACGACGATGCGGAGCGGGTCGGCCTTGCAGAACTTCAGAATGCCCCGAACGATCGGGTCGAAGAGGCCGACATCGATCATCACACCGAAGTAGACGATCGCGAACATGAGCATCGCCGCCGTCGGGGCGAGGCTGGTGACGCCGTCGATGACGTAGTCACCGAGCTTGGCGCCCTTCCCGACGAAGACGCAGAACAGTGCCGGGATCAGCACGAGCGCCGCGATCGGCGACATCTTCTTCAGCATGATCAGGACCAGGAAGGTCGCGATCATGGCGAAGCCGAGGATGGTCAACATGAGTGGATACCTAACGTTCGCCCTTGAACATCCCACCTGGGGGTCGGCGGTGCGTTGACGTTAGGTCCGTTCAAACGGTGTTAACAAGACGTTGATGCGCGAGCAATAAGCGCAAAACTCCAGGTCACGGCTTTGTGATGATCGCCGCGACCTCGATGGGCACACCGTTGAGGACCGCGTTGCCCGACAGCGGGTCCAGCGCACTGCCGTCGAGGAGCTGGTTGACGTTGACTCCGGGGTCGGCGGCGGCATGGCTCAGCCGGGTGCCGGGCCGGTCGTGGCCCCAGCCGTGCGGCAGGCTCACCACACCCCGCCGCACGCCGTCGGTGACCTCGGCCGGCGCGACCACCTCGCCCCCGGGGCCCTTCACCCGCACCCGGGAGCCGTCCGCGACGCCCAGCCGCTCGGCGTCCTCGGGATGGATGTGCAGGGTGCAGCGGTTGGTGCCGCCGGTGAGGGCGGGGACGTTGTGCATCCAGCTGTTGTTGGACCGCAGGTGGCGCCGCCCGACGAGGACAAGCCCGTCCGGCCGCCGCCGCAGCCCCTCGCGCAGGCGCGGGAGATCGTCGACGATCGGCTGCGGGAGCAGCTCGATGCGTCCGCTGCGCGTCTTCAGCGGCTGCGGCAGCCGGGGCTGAAGCGGTCCGAGGTCGATGCCGTGCGGGTGCTCCAGCAGCTCGGCGAGGCTCAGCCCGTCGGGACGGGCGCCGAAGCCGTCGCCGTAGGGGCCGAGGCGCAGCATCATGTCGAGGCGGCGCTCGGGGCCGCTGACGCCGGTGAGCAGGGCGGCGAGTTCCTGCGGGTCGCGGTCGTGCACGGGTGAGTGCGCTTCCTTGACGGCCTTGCCGAGGGTCTGGCCGATGACCAGGTCGTCGACGGCGGCCGGGTCGGCGCCGTGCATCCCGGTGGCGGCCAGGGTCAGCCGGGCGAGGATCTCGGTCTCGGCCATCCGGCCGGGCTCCAGCGGAACGGCCGGGCGGTTGTAGCGGACCTGGTTGCGCACGGCGAGGGTGTTGAAGGCGAAGTCGTGGTGCGGGCTCTGCGAGGGCGGCGGCGGGGGCAGCACGACGTCGGCGTGGCGCGAGGTCTCGTTCAGGTACGGGTCGACGCTGACCATGAAGTCGAGGGAGTCGAGCGCCTTGTCGAGCCGGTCGCCGTCCGGGGCGGACAGCACGGGGTTGGCGGCGACCGCGACGAGCGCGCGGATCGGCTCGCCCTCCTCGGTCGCGGTGTCGATCTCCTCGGCGAGCGCCGACAGCGGCAACTCGCCCTTCGCCTCGGGGTGCCGGCTGACCCGGGAGTGCCAGCGCGCGAGCTGGAAGCCGTGGCCGGGCCCGGCCGGGCGGGGGGTGCGGTCGGTGGCGGCCTGCGGGAAGAGCGCGCCGCCGGGCCGGTCCAGGTTGCCGGTGAGGATGTTGAGGACGTCGACGAGCCAGCTGGCGAGGGTGCCGTACGGGACCGTGCAGCTGCCGATGCGGCCGTAGACGGCGGCGGTGGGGGCGGCGGCGAGTTCGCGGGCGAGGGCGCGGATGAGCGGGGCCTCCACGTCGCAGGCGGCCGCGACCGCTTCGGGAGTGAACTCCCGTACGGCTTCGGCGAGTTCGTCGAGGCCTTCGAGGTGTGTGGTCAACTCGCCGGGGGCGACGAGGAGTTCCTCGAACAGCACCTGTGCCATGGCGGCGAGGAGCAGTGCGTCCGTGCCCGGCCGGATCTCGATGTGGCGGTCGGCGAGCTTCGCGGTGCGGGTGCGGCGGGGGTCGATGACGGTGAGGGTGCCGCCGCGGGCCTTGAGCGCCTTGAGCTTGCCGGGGAAGTCGGGGGCGGTGCACAGACTCCCGTTGGATTCCATGGGGTTGGCGCCGATGAGCAGGAGGTGGTCGGTGTGGTCGAGGTCCGGCACCGGGATCGCGTTGGCGTCGCCGAAGAGCAGGCCGCTGGAGACGTGCTTGGGCATCTGGTCGACGGTGGAGGCGGTGAAGAGGCTGCGGGTGCCGAGGCCCGCGATCAGGACGGGCGGGTAGAGCGCGCCGGCCATGGTGTGCACGTTGGGGTTGCCGAGGACGACGCCGACGGAGTTCGCCCCGTAGCGCTCGACAACCGGGCGGATCCCGGCGGCGACCGCGTCGAAGGCCTCCTCCCAGGTGGCCTCGCGCAGCTCCCCGTCCCGGCGCACCAGGGGGGTCCGCAGCCGGTCGGGGTCGCTGTCGACGGCGCCGAAGGAGGCGCCCTTGGGGCAGATGAAGCCCTTGCTGAAGACGTCCTCCCGGTCTCCGCGGGCGCCGGTGACCGTCGTCCCCTCGATGGTGAGGGTCAGCCCGCAGGTGGCCTCGCACAGGGGACAGATTCGCAGGGCGATGCGGGACACGGGTCCTCCTGGGGGCGGCGTTGCCTTCTCCCGGTGAGCATACCGACCGGTATGAACGAGGGGGAGGGGGTCGGCCGCGTCCGTCAGTCCAGCGTCCGCGCCAGATACGCCCGCAGCAGCTCCCGCGTCTCGTCGATCACCTTCGCGTCGCCCTCCGGGTCCACCCGGAAGGCCAGGTGGACGAGGGTGTCCGCGGTCTCCACGGCGATCAGGAAGGTGCGGCGCAGATCGTCGTCCACCTCGCGGTCGAGGTAGCCGGAGAGCAGCTCGGTGAGGCGGTCGGCGACCCGGTGGTTGGGTTCGGCGTGCCGGGCGCCGACCGGGATCTGGTTGCCGAAGTCGACGAGGGAGAAGCCGGGCGCGGTGCGCTTCATGGCCAGGTACTCGTCCAGCACGGCGTCCATCGCGGCCCGCCAGTCCGCCCCGCTCCCGGCCCCCTTCAGGCGGTCGGTGACGCGCTCGGAGTAGCGCTCCAGGTTGCGCTGCGCGAGCGCGTCGGCCATCTGCCGCTTGTTGCCGAAGAAGCGGTAGACGGAGCCGATGGGGACACCGGCGCGCTCGGCGACGGCGCGGGTGCTCAGGGCGTCGTAGCCGACCTCGTCCAGCAGGTCGGCGCAGGCGTCGAGGATTCTGGTCAGCCGTTCGGCGCTGCGCCGCTGCACGGGCGCACGACGAAGCGATGTCGCTTGGGGCACGGACTTCATGATGCCTTTCCGCCGCTGCCTGGTGAACCTCGCCCCTGGATACGGAGAAAGATGCCTGATGCACTCACGGCGACGGCGATCCGGTCGGCGATCCGGTCCGGGACCCGGTCGGCGATCCGGCCGGGACCCCGCTCGGCGACCCGCTCGGGGACCCGGCGGGCGACGGCTCCGACTCCGTGACGTCGGCCGTGGCCTGCACCGGCTTGCCGTCCACCGCCCACACCGTGCCGTCGTCCGCGTACAGGCGGGCGGTGACCTCGTGTGTGCCGTGCGGGAGGAAGCCGGCCGGGATGCGGTACGCCGGGCCCCGCAGGTCGGCGATCTGCCGGTCGTCGACGTAGAGCCGGGCGATGCCGCGGCCGGTGGCCGCCTTCTGCGGCGCCCCGGCGGGCGAGAAACGGAAATGGGCCAGTTTCAGGCGCACGTCCCAGCCGCCGTCGGCGTCCGGCTGGACCTCCACGCCGACCTCGGGCGCCCCTTTCTTCGCGACTTCGCGGTAGTGGCGCCCGTCGTCGTCCGTGTGGTCCAGCACCTTGCCCACGGGCGAGGGCGACGCCACGGTCCCCTGCTCATGGGCACCACTGGAGCTGCAGCCCACGGATCCGGTCAGCAGCAGGACACAGACCGCGAGCGCGGCGGGGAGGGCACGCGTCCACGACATGCTCGGGACACTAGAGCACCGGTCCGACACGCGGATCCCCCTGGAGTCTGGTTCTGGCCGTGCCGTGATCGTCCTCCAAGAGGAGGACCCGAGGAGGAGTGGAGGATGACCGACGGCCCCCTTGCGTCCACGAAAACGCAATCCTACGGTGATGCATAGGAATCAGCGCGCAAGGGAGCGACGATGAGCAGCGGGGACGCACGCAAGACGGCCGAGGGGCTGACCTACCTCTGCGGGTTCGGCAACGAGCACGCCTCCGAGGCCGCCCCCGGCGCCCTGCCCGAGGGCCGCAACTCGCCGCAGCGCGCCCCCCTCGGCCTGTACGCGGAGCAGCTCAGCGGCACCGCGTTCACCGAGCCGCGCGCCCACAACCGCCGCTCCTGGCTCTACCGGATCCGCCCGTCGGCCGCGCACCCGGCGTTCGCCCGGCTCGGCGACGGCGCGCTGCGCACCGGGCCCTTCACGCAGACGGTCCCCGACCCGAACCGGCTGCGCTGGGATCCCCTGCCCGAGCCGTCCGCCGGCACGGACTTCCTGGCCGGGATGTGGACCCTCGGCGGCAACGGCGACGCCGCCCGGCGCACCGGCATGGCGGTGCACCTGTACCACGCGAACGCCTCGATGGACCGCGTCTTCAGCGACGCCGACGGCGAGCTGCTGATCGTCCCCGAGCGGGGCGGGCTGCTGCTGCGCACGGAGTTCGGGCTGCTGCAAGCCGAGCCCGGCGAGGTGGCGTTGATCCCGCGCGGGGTCCGCTTCCGCGTCGACCTCCTGGACGCCTCGGCCCGCGGTTACGTCTGCGAGAACTACGGCGCCCCGTTCCGTCTCCCCGACCTCGGCCCGATCGGCGCCAACGGCCTCGCGAACGCCCGCGACTTCCGGGCGCCCGTCGCCGCGTACGAGGACGTCGAGGGCCCGGTGGAGGTCGTCAACAAGTTCTGCGGCCACCTCTGGGGCGCGACCTACGGCCATTCCCCGCTCGACGTCGTCGCCTGGCACGGCACCCATGTGCCCTACGTGTACGACCTGCGCCGCTTCAACGTCATCGGGTCCATCTCGCACGACCACCCCGACCCGTCGATCTTCACGGTGCTGACGTCCCCGTCCGACACCCCCGGCCTCGCCGGCGTGGACTTCGTGGTCTTCGCCCCCCGCTGGCTGGTCGGCGAGGACACCTTCCGGCCGCCGTACTTCCACCGGAACGTGATGAGCGAGTACATGGGCCTGATCGAGGGCGCGTACGACGCCAAGACGGCCGGAAAGGGGGGCTTCGTGCCGGGCGGCGGCTCGCTGCACAACATGATGTCGGCGCACGGCCCGGACCGGGAGACGTTCGACCGGGCGAGCACCGCCGAGCTGAAGCCGCAGAAGATCGACGACGGGCTGGCGTTCATGTTCGAGACGCGCTGGCCGCTCACCCTCACCCCGCAGGCGGCCCGTGCGGACCATCTGCAACCGCGCTACGACGACGTCTGGCAGGGCCTCGAACGCCACTTCCGTCCGTCCGACAGCACATTGCACTGAAAGGTGCCGACCGGTACGGATAGCCCGTGACCTCCTTCGCCCCGGACTCGATCGTCCTCACCCGCAAGCTGCCGCTCTGGTACCAGGTGTCGCAGTCGCTGCGCGCCTCGATACTCGGCCGCTCGCCCCGGGATCCGCTCCGGCTGCCCACCGAGGAGCAGTTGGCGGGCCACTACGGGGTGAGCGTGCTGACCATGCGGCAGGCGCTGAAGGAACTGGAGGCCGAGGGACTGATCACCCGGCACCGGCGGCGCGGCACGTTCATCGAGCCGACCGCGCAGCGCGGCGCCCCGGTCCGGCTGCTCGGCTCGGTCGACGCGATCGTGGCCCAGCAGTCCGGCATGGCGACGCAACTCCTCGCGCACGGCTCCGCGACCGTCCCCGCCGAGGTCGCCGAGCACTTCCCGGACCTCGCCGAGGTCGCGACATACCACCGCCTCAGAAGCGACGAGGAGACCGGCGAGCCCACCAACCACGCCCGCAACTACGTCCGTCCCGAACTCGCCGACCGCATCGACCCCGACGACCTGGTCCGCTGGCCCATGACGAAGGTGCTGCGGGACGTCGTGGGCGCCGACATCAGCCGGATCACGGACACGGTCGAGGCCCGGCTCGCGGACCCGGAGACCGCCCGGCTGCTGCGGGTCCCGCTGCTGAGCCCGATCCTGCACTACACGGGCGTCACCTACGACGTGGCCGGGCGCGTCCTGGACGCGGCCGTCATCCACTACCGCGGCGACCGTTTCTCCTTCACGGTCACCCTCGACGCGACGTGACCCGCCCCCGGGGAGCCGTCGTACCATGCCACGCGTGACGCACGACGACGCTCCGCCGCTGGCGGACCTCATGCCGTGGTCCGTCGCACCGCCGCGGCTCGGCCGGGGGTGGCCGACGGCGCCCGATCCGACGTCCCTGAAGGCCCGCTGGGACACCCTGGTGAAGGCCGAGGGCGACGAGCGCGAGGCCCTGTTCGAGCCGACCCGCGCCCGCACCCTGCACACCGCGGTCGGGCAGCTCCCGGGGCGGGCCGGCGGCGGCACGGAGCGGCTCGTCCGCGCCTTCGGCCCCTGCCCGGAGCCCGTACGGGTGCTGGCGGCGCCCTTCGACGAGCAGTGGCTCATCCCCGACCACCGGCTGATCGACGCGGCCCGCCCGGAGCTCTGGCGGGTGGCGGACGACGCGCAGGTGTTCGTGGTCGAGACGCCCCAGAGCCCCGGGTGGCCGCTGCTCGCGACCTCCCTGCTTCCCCTCCTGCGCCCGGGCCGCATCCGCCCGCTGTACCGGCGGCCGGGCGGCAGGGAGCCGAACCTGGCTCCGGGCCTGCTGGACCGGCTCGGGCTGCGGCTCGGCCACTCCCCCGATCCGGTGGACTTCCTGGCGTGGACCCTGAGCGCCGTCCGCCCCGATCTCACCGTCCCGCTCACCCGGGACCGCGAACTCTGGGCGCGTGGCGTCGAGTCGGGCCACCGCGCACTGTGGCTGCTGCGCCGGGACGGCGAGCGCCCCAAGCTGCCCGGCGGCCGCCGCCCCTACGTCCGCGCCCCGCTCCCGGCCCGTCCTCTCACCCTGCACTACGACCGCGACGAGGAGGCCCTCCACCTGGACGAGGGCCGGGTCTCCCCGGTCCCGCCCGAGGCCTGGGACTTCGAGACGGACACGGGGGAACGGGTCCTGGAGCGGTGGTTCACGGCGCGGACCACGCAGGAGGCCGGGCCGGGCACGCTGGCCGCGATCCGCCCGGCGACCTGGCAGCAGTCGTGGACCTCCGAACTCCTGGAGCTCATCACGGTGTTGACGCTGCTGGCGGACGTCGGCGCGCGACGCGAGGAGTTGGCGACGGCGGAGACGGACTCGGTCACGGCGGCGGAGCTGCGCGCGGCGGGCGTCCTGCCGGTCCCGGACTCGGCACGCCGCCCGGCGACGGTCCTGGACCACCACGAGGAGGGCCCGGAGGGCCAGTTCGCGCTGATCTAGCATCCACCCCGTGGACGCCATGGACCAGCTCCCGCCACCTGCGTCGGCTCCCCAGCCGTATCCCCTGCCGTCTCCCCTGCCGCTGCCGCTGGAGGGCCTCACCGTCGTCGCCGTCGAGCAGGCCGTCGCGGCGCCGTTCGCCACCCGGCAGCTCGCCGATCTCGGGGCGCGGGTGATCAAGGTCGAGCGGATCGACGGCGGTGACTTCGCGCGCGGCTACGACACCGCCGCCGGCGGCCTCGCCTCCCATTTCGTGTGGTGCAACCGGGGCAAGGAGTCCGTCGCGCTGGACCTGAAGGATCCGCGCGGGCTCGACGTCGTACGGCGACTGGTCGCCGGTGCGGACGTGTTCGTGCAGAACCTCGCGCAGGGGCGGCGGCCCGCCTCGGTCTGGACGCGGCCACCCTGTGCGCGGCGCACCCGCGGCTGATCGCCGTGGACATCTCGGGGTACGGGCCGAGCGGGCCGTACGCGGACAAGCGGGCCTACGGCATGCTCGTGCAGTGCGAGGCTGGGCTGGTGTCGGTGACCGGGACGCCCGAGCAGCCGGTGAAGGCGGGGATCCCGGCGGCGGACATCGCGGCGGCCATGTACGCCTTCTCGGGCGTCCTGGCGGCGCTGGTGCGGCGGGGCACGACCGGGCGGGGCGGCCCGGTGGAGGTGTCGATGCTGGATGCGCTCGCGGTGGGGGTCCCCCCACGCCGTTGAGGCAGTGGGGGAGGATGGGGCATCCGCTGCACCATGCGATGCACGGGGGCACTCCCCCGGCCCGCACCGGTCTCGCACACGCCGTGATCGCGCCCTACGACGCCTACTTCACCGCCGACGGCGGGCGGGTGCTGCTGTCCGTGCAGAACGACCGGGAGTGGCGGCGGCTGGCCGAACA
Source organism: Streptomyces sp. NPDC031474 (assembly GCF_055581185.1). Lineage (NCBI taxonomy): Bacteria > Bacillati > Actinomycetota > Actinomycetes > Kitasatosporales > Streptomycetaceae > Streptomyces > Streptomyces sp. NPDC031474. The sequence continues at coordinate 28,727 of NZ_JBVIJX010000007.1, read as the reverse complement.
GGTCGTCGGACAGCCCACGTTGGGGACGGATCCGGCGTATGCGACGAACGCGGCACGGGTGACGAACCGGGAGCGCACCGACGCCCTGGTGGCGGAGGCGCTGGGCGCACTGAGCACCGACGAGGCGCTGGCGCGGCTGGAGGACGCGGGCATCGCGTGCGCGCGCCTGAGGGATCTGCACGAGCTGGCGGAGCATCCGCAGCTGGCGGCCCGGGAGCGGTGGCGGGAGGTGGGGACGCCGGTCGGACCGCTGCGGGCGCTGCTGCCTCCGATCACGCTGCCGGGCGGGGCGGAGGCACGCATGGGGGACGTGCCCGCGCTCGGGGAGCACACCGAAGCAGTGCTGCGTGCCGTGGGGATGACGGACGAGGAGATCGCAGCGCTGCGCCGGGACGGTGTGGCCGCCTGAGCGCGGGACTCAGTACCTTCGGTGCGTTCAGTACACGTTCAGTACACGCGGACGTGCCGGCCGGTCAGTGCTTGTTGCCGCCGAACAGTGAGCGGCGCAGTCGGCGCAGGGGCGCGAAGAGCGAGACGCGGCTCACCCGTGCCCGCGTCGTCTTGGGGCCACGGTCGCGCGCGGGCTCACGTGCGGTCAGCTCCCGCATGAGCGAGGTCGCCTCGGCCGTCTCCCGCTGTGGTATGGCGGGGCCCGCCAGCACCGAGAGATGGCGGTCCAGGCGCGAACTGGTCGCGCTGCTCCCGCAGGTGATCGCAGGGACCCTCGCCCTGCTCTGCATCGTTATCTGTTCCATGTCACTCCCCACCCGTACGAGTCCACCCGGCCCGGGCAGGGTAACCCTATCGCCCCGTCGAGGCACACGTGTATCGAGCTCACAGGATTCACTTTCCCCATAAGGGGGTTGACGACTCCTCTTCGATCACTCTCCGAATCCGACCGATTTCAGGGTGAGTTGGACAACCGGCTGCGTGGTGGGCTGCGGCGATCCCCCGTCGGGCTCGACGGTGACAGCGAGTGACGTCGCCGCCTTGTCGAGACCGGTGGCGACCAAGGGCGTGTCGCCGTCGAAGAGCCCGAGGGAGCGTGGTTGCGCGCCCGGGCGCATGAGCCACAGCTGATGCACCTGCCCGGTGGGCAGGCCCCCGTATCCGCTCAAGGTGACGACCGCCTGCGCCTCCGAAGCGGAGGCGATCACTCCGATACTGCGGCCCCGGGCGTCCTTGCCGGTACTCGCCCGCGCGTCCGGAGCCGCGAGAACGTGGGCGATCTCACGTGACTGGGCGCGCTCGGCGTCCAACTGGTCCTGCGTCCGCCCGACCTGGACGGCGAAGAGGGAGGCGACGACGAGAGCAGCGGCGGCGGTGGCGGTGGCGAGCGGCGCGAAGAGCCGACGGCGCGCACGTGGCGCTCCCCCACGGCTGAACGCGTGAGAGGAACCCCCGGAGCGTTTGGGCGGCGGCTGCGCGCCCCAGACGTGCGGGGGCAGTTGGGGCGAGTGCTCTCGCACCGGCGCCCGCGAGATCTCCTGTGGGGTTCTCTGGACGGCGGCCAGCACCCGGTCGCGCATCGCGGCCGGCGGCGGCGCGGCCTGGGACCAGGCGAGCCGGACGGCGTCCTCGGCCAGGGTCCGCACCTCGGCGGAGCAACGGTCGCAGCCCTTCAGGTGCTTCTCGAACCGGCGGCGCTCGTCGGCGTCGAGGGCGTCGAGCGCGTAGGGAGCGGCCAGCGAGTGCACATCCTCGCGGCGGAACAGGCCGAGCACACTCATGCGGCGCCTCCCAGGCACTCACGCAGTCGCGTGAGCCCGTCACGCATCCGTGTCTTCACCGTGCCGAGCGGCAGCGAGAGCTGGTCGGCCACTTCACGGTACGTGTAGCCGTCGTAGTAGGCGAGCGTGACGGACTGCCGCTGAAGCGCCGTCAGCCGGCCCAGGCAGCGGCGGACCAACTGGCGTTCCAGGCCCGCCTCGACCTCCTCCGCCACCTGGTCGAAGGCGGGGTCGTGGTAGCGCCGGCCTTCGCGCTGCTCGCGGTCGACGGCCGCGCGGGCGCTGCGCACCCGGTCGACGGCACGACGGTGGGCGAGGGTGAGGATCCAGGAGAGGGCGCTGCCGCGGTTGGGGTCGAAGCGGCCGGCGGAGCGCCAGGCCTCCAGGAGCACCTCCTGGGCGACCTCCTCCGACTGCGCGGGATCCCTGACGACCCGGCGCACGAGCCCGAACACCGGCCCGGACACCAGCGCGTAGAGCTGTTCGAACGCATGCTGGTCGCCTCGCGCCACGAGCACCAGAAGCTCGTCCGCCTCCATCCGGTCCCCCTCTCTGCGGCCGCCGCACCCGGGCCGCCCCGTCACACCAGGCATTCGCAACGAACACACCTCCGTCTGACTGGTACGGATCAGCGGGCCCGAAACGCGGGTGAGCAGGAAAGAAAAAGTTTTTTGGATTCGACCAATCCGAACCCGCCCTCCGCTCCGTATCTCTGTCCGTCAGGCAAGTTGGCACAGAGGACGGACGGCATGACAGCTATCTCGCGGAGCGGCAACGGACGCAGGAGCGTCGCGACCCTCATATGCGGTGCGTTGGCCGCCGGGGGGCTCGCAGCCGCCGGCGCCGCCACGCTGGCTCCGGGGGCGGCCTACGCCTCCAGCCACCGTGAGGCCCCTCTCATCTCGGGGACCCCGCAGTACGACAACTCGGACCTCTACGCGTTCGTCAGCCCGGACCACCCGGACACGACGACCATCATCGCGAACGTCATCCCCTTCGAGGAGCCCGGTGGAGGCCCGAACTTCTACCAGTTCGCCGAGGACGCCCAGTACGACGTCCGCATCGACAACGACGGTGACGCCAAGGAAGACCTGATCTTCCGCTACACCTTCAAGACGAACGTCAAGAACCGGAAGTCGTTCCTCTACAACACCGGCGTGGTCGACAGCCTGGAAGACCCCGACCTGAACGTCACGCAGACCTACGACCTGGAGCTGATCAAGCTCAAGAAGGGCAAGGTCGAGCACGAGACCAAGCTCGCGGACGACGTGCCGGTGGCGCCGTCCAACGTGGGCAAGGCCTCGATGCCGAAGTACTCGAAGCTGCGCGACGAGGCGATCTACAAGCTGTCCAACGGCTCGAAGACGTTCGCCGGCCAGGCCGACGACCCGTTCTTCGCCGACCTGCGCGTCTTCGACCTGCTGTACGGCGGTGACCTCTCCGAGGTCGGCAACGACACCCTCAAGGGCTACAACGTCAACACGATCGCCCTTCAGGTGCCGAACGACCTGATCTCCGAGTCGAAGCACCAGCCGATCGTCGGCATCTGGTCGACCACCCAGCGCCAGAACGCCGAGGGCTACTACACGCAGGTCTCGCGGCTGGGCAACCCGCTGGTCAACGAGGTCGTCAACCCGATCAAGGACAAGGACAAGTTCAACGCGTCCAAGCCCAAGGACGACGCCCAGTTCCTGAAGAACGTCACCAACCCCGAGCTGCCGAAGCTCATCGAGGCGATCTACAAGATCAAGGCGCCGAAGGAGCCGCGCAACGACCTCGTCGACGTGTTCCTGAAGGGCGTCAAGGGCCTCAACCAGCCCTCGTACGTGACGCCTTCGGAGGAACTGCGCCTCAACACCTCCATCAAGCCCACCGCCAGCCCCAAGCGGCTCGGTGTCCTCGACGGTGACAACGCGGGCTTCCCGAACGGCCGCCGCCTCACCGACGACGTGATCGACGCCTCGCTGCAGGTCGTCGAGGGCGAGCTGGTCGGCTCCAAGAACGACCTGGGCGACGCGGTCGACAAGAACGACAAGGACTTCGAGAAGTACTTCCCCTACATCGCCCTGCCGACCGAGGGTTCGCGCGGCGCGACCGCCAAGGGCGGCGCCGACGTCAAGAGCCAGCTCGGTGACGCCCTCACGGGCTCCGACGACAACACCGCGCTGATCGCGTCCTCCGCGGGCGCCGGCGCGGCGGGCATCCTCCTCATCGGCGGTGGGCTGATGTGGTGGCGCGGGCGGCGGCGGGCCTACTAGGCCCTCCCGCGAGACGGGCCGGGGAGAAACCTGCACTCCCCGGCCCACCCCACCGACCGGCGCGGCCCGCGTACTCATCCCCCACGACGCGGGCCGCGCCACCCCCACGCGAGCAGGCTGATCCACCCCAGGCGACCTAGGAGAGGGCATGTCCCCGCGGACGAACGACGGCGAACCGGAGCGGGCGGCCTCCGGCCGGCCGGCAGCGGCTTCAGATCAACCGGCCCCGAACTCCGGGCGGGCCCCCGAGGACGCCTCCCTCGCGACCGGCGCAGCCGCGGGCGACGTCGTCGAGGCGAACCCCGAGCACCCGACCGCAGGGGACACCGAGCCGAATTCGCCCGACGCGCACACGACTGCCACGGCCACGACCGCTGGTGAGGTGACCGCCGACGCGGACGCCGCGACCGACGGCGACGCTGCCGGCGTCGGTGACGATCGTGTTGCTGCCGTTCGTCGGGTGGGTGCCGCGGGGCGCCGGTGGCGCGGGGTCCAACTCGGAGCGTGTGCCGCGATGTTGGCCGTTGCGCTGACCGCCGGGGCGATCGCGCTCGGGGCGGCGCGGGACGGACAGGACGTGCCCGTCGCGACCGCCGCAGCGGTCTCCCCCGGGCTTCTCGCCAGTGGCGATCTCGACTCGGGCATCACCGCGCTCCAGGCCCATCTCCGCGCCCAGCCAAAGGACTTCGGCGGCTGGGCCACCCTCGGCCTCGCCTACGTCGAGCAGGCCCGCACCAAGGGCGACCCCTCCCGCTACCCGCAGGCCGAGCAGGCCCTGAAGCGGTCCCTCGCCCTGCGCCCCGACAACGACCAGGCCCTCGCCGGCCGGGCCGCCCTCGCCGCCGCCCGGCACGACTTCGCGAACGCCCTGACCTACGCCGACCAGGCGTTGAAGCAGAACCCGTACAGCGAACGCGCCCTGTGCTCCCGTATCGACGCCCTCGTCGAACTCGGCCGCTACGACGACGCCGAGCAGGCCGTGCGGACGGCCGACGAACGGCGGCCCGGCGTACCGGTGTTCACCCGCTACGCCTACGTCCACGAGCTGCGCGGCGACGTCACCACCGCCCGCCGGGTCCTGGACCGCGCGCTCGCCGCGTCGACCTCCCCCGGCGACATCGCCTATGTCGCCTCCCAGCTCGGCCAACTCGCCTGGAACCAGGGCGACTACCCCACCGCGCTCACCCACTACGCCCGCGCCCTCGCCGCCGACGAGAACTACCTCCCGGCGCTGGAGGGCCGCGCCCGCGCTCAGGCGGCGAGCGGCCAACAGGCCGAGGCCATCAAGGGGTTGGAGCTCATCGTCGCCCGCTATCCGCTCCCCGGCCCGCTGGTCGAGCTCGGCGAGCTGTACGAGGCCCGGGGCGGCGAGGGCGACCGGGCGAAGGCCCAGGACCAGTACGCGCTCGTCGACGCGTGGACGGCGATCGCCCGCGCCAACGGCGTCAACGCCGACCTCGACACCGCGCTCGCTGCCGCCGACCACGGCGACAAGGCGACGGCCCTGCGCGCGGCCCGCGACGACTGGTCCCGCCGGCACACCGTGCACACGGCGGACGCCCTCGCCTGGGCCCTGCACGTCAACGGCAAGGACGCCGAGGCGCTCCCCTACGCCCGGCAGGCCACGGCCACCGGCTACCGCAACGCGGCCTTCCTCTACCACCGCGGTGTGATCGAGAAGGCCACCTCGCACCCCGCCGACGCCCGTACCCACCTCTCCGCCGCCCTGAAGCTGAACCCCGGCTTCTCCCCGCTGGGCGCCCGCGAGGCCCGTACGGCACTCAAGACGCTGGAGGCGAGCAAGTGAGGTCGCGACGTCGTCTGTTCGCCTCCTGCGCGGCCGTGTTCACGGCCGGCTGCGCGCTCGCGCTGGTTCCTTCCGCCGGCGCGAGCGCGCACCCCCTCGGCAACTTCACCGTCAACCGCTACGACGGACTCGTCGCCGCTCCCGGACAACTGCGCGTCGACCACGTCGAGGACCTCGCCGAGATCCCGGCGACCCAGGCGAAGCCGGACATCGAGCGGCTCGGGATGACCGAGTGGGCCCGGCAGCGGTGCGCGACGGCCGCGAGCGGCAGCAGACTCACCGTCGACGGCCGTGCCGTCACCCTCACGGCGGGCGGCAGCAAGGCGGTCCTGCGGCCCGGTCAGGCGGGGCTCAACACCCTGCGCGTCGAGTGCCGGCTGACGGCCCCGCTGCCCGACGAGGACACCGTCACCCTCGGCTTCCACAGCGAGGGCGCCTCCAGCGGCCCCGGCTGGCGTGAGATCACCGCCCGCGGCGACCGTATGACGCTCACCGACTCCGACGTGCCCGAGAAGTCGACCTCGGGCGAACTCACCAGCTATCCCAAGGAGTTGCTCTCCTCCCCGGCCGACACCTCGACCGCGTCCGTGAAGGTGCGGCCCGGTGGCGCGGCCCTCGTCGAGGAGAAGCGGGACGCTCCGGCCGCGTCCGTACTACCGCGCGGCGCCGACCGCTGGACGCAGGCCCTGGACGACCTGGTCGCGCGGCAGCACTTCACCGTCGGCTTCGCCGCGCTGGCCCTGGTGATCGCCGTCGGGCTCGGCGCGATGCACGCCGTCGCGCCGGGGCACGGCAAGACCATCATGGCGGCGACGGCGGCCGCCCGGGGCGGCAAGGCCCGGATGAAGGACGTCCTGCCGCTCGCCGCCTCCGTCACCATCACCCACACCTTGGGCGTCGTCGCCCTCGGCCTCCTCGTCACCGCCGGTTCGGCCGCGGCGCCCTCGGTGATCGCCTGGCTGGGCCTGGCGAGCGGCGCCCTGGTGCTCTTCGCGGGCACGAGCCTCGCCCGCCGGGCCTGGCGCAACCGCGGACACGGACAGGGGCACGGCCACGGGCATGGGCCTGGGCATGAGCACGGCCACGATCACGGGGACGGACACGGGCACGATCACGGCCCTGACCACGACCACGACCACGACCACGGGGACGGGCACGACCACAGTCACGCGCCTGCCAAGCCCCCCGCCCGTCAACTGGCCCTCGTGGGCGCCCCCACCCCGCACACGCATACCCATCAGGCCTCCGAGCCCGCCCCCCAGGACCACGGTCACGACCATGACCACAGCCACGAGCACCACGACCACGAGCACGAGCACGACCACCAGCACGGCCGCACCCACACGCACACCCACGGCGGCCACACCCACACCCACGCCGTCGCCCCCACCCTCCGCGGCACGATCCTGCTCGGGTTCGCCGGAGGCATGGTCCCCAGCCCGTCCGCCGTGGTCGTACTGGTCGGCGCGGCGGCGCTCGGTCAGGCCTGGTTCGGGCTGCTGCTCGTCGTCGCGTACGGCGTCGGGCTCGCGCTGACCCTCACCGCCGCCGGGTTCGCCGTCGTCAGGCTGGGTGCGGGGGCGACCCGCCTCCTGGACCGGCAGCCGCGCTGGACGACCCACCCGGCCGTGACGCTCGTCCGCCGCAACATGCCCCTGTGGTCGGCGTTCCTCGTCGTCGCCCTCGGCGCCGGGCTGGTGCTCAAGGGGGCCGCATCCGTACTCGGCTGAGCTACGTTGGGGGAGTTGCGGAGGTTTTCGCCCGGATACGAAGTGCGGAATGGGGGCGCGGTGTCCGAAGAACCGGGCAGTGAACGTCTGATCGCGGGCCGCTACCGTCTGCTGACCCCGCTCGGCGAGGGCGGCATGGGAACGGTGTGGCGGGCCCATGACGAGGTGCTGCACCGCGAGGTCGCCGTCAAGGAGGTGCGCGCCCCGCACGGACTGTCGGCCTCGGACGTCGGGCGGATGTACGCCCGGCTGGAGCGCGAGGCCTGGGCCGCGGCCCGGGTCGCGAACCGGAACGTCGTGACGGTGTACGACGTGGCCACGCAGGACGGGCGGCCCTGGATCGTCATGGAGATCGTGCGCGGGATCTCCCTCGCCGAACTGCTGGACGCGCAGGGGCCGCTGGAACCGGCGCGGGCCGCGCACATCGGGGCCGAGGTGCTGTCCGCGCTGCGGGCCGCGCACGAGGCCGGGGTGCTGCACCGGGACGTGAAGCCGGCGAACGTGCTGCTGTCGAACGACGGCCGGGTGGTGCTCACCGACTTCGGCATCGCGACCGTCGAGGGCACCTCCGCGCTGACCATGACCGGCGAGGTCATCGGCTCCCCCGAGTTCCTCGCGCCGGAGCGCGCGCTGGGGCGTACGCCTGGGCCCGAGTCGGACCTGTGGTCGCTGGGCGTGCTGCTGTACGCGGCGGTCGAGGGCAACTCCCCGTTCCGGCACGACACCCCGCTGAGCACCCTGCGTGCGATCGTCGACGAGGAGCTGCCGCCGCCGTACCGGGCCGGGCCGCTGGCGCCGGTGATCGAGGGGCTGCTGCGCAAGGATCCGGCCCAGCGGCTGCCGGCCGACATGGCCGAGCGTGACCTGCGGATCGTCGCGGCGGGCGGCGACCCGCTCGCGGACGCGCCCGGTGCGACGGCTCAGGCGCCGTACACGCCGTATCCGCCGACGGCCGCGACCCCCGCCGAGCCTGTCCGCCAGGGTCCGCCGACACCGCCCCAGCCCTGGACGGCCGCCCCGGCGACGACCGCCTCGGCCCGGCCGGAGCGCAACCGGCGCGCGGGGGTGGTCCTGGTCGCCGGGGTGGCGGTGCTGGCGCTGGCGGTCGCCGGGCTGACGTACGGGTTGCTGAACCGTGACGACGGCGGCGGCCGGGGCGGCACCGGCGGCGTCACCAACAGCGGTACGGAGATCGCGAGTTCGCCTGCGACGCGGCCGGAGTCGAGCGAGGAGACCAGCGAGTCGCCGAGCCCGAGTCCGAGCGAGAGCGCCTCCTCCGAGGCGCCGGCGCAGACCGTCGCGGTCACTGTCAGCGGGGCGCACACGGAGTACTCCGGTTCGTGTCCGCCAGGGAACGCCGACGCGCCCGCCTTCACGGCGACGATCACCGTGGGGCGGCTGCCCGCGACGGTGTCCTACCGCTGGGTGACGAAGGACGGCGAGCTCTCCGGGCAGACCTGGAAGACGCTCGAGTTCCCGTCGGGCGGGGGCAGGTCCAAGCAGGACAAGGTGATCGTGTCGACGTACGCGCAGAGCGGGACGTACGAGAACGCGATCGGCGTCGAGGTGCGGGAGCCGGTGAAGACGACGTCCGACTCGGTGCCGTTCTCGGTCACCTGCGAGGAGGAGACCCCGTCGGCCGGGGCCTCCCCTTCGTCCTCGCCGTCCGAGTGAGCGCTCAGGCCGCGCTGTTCAGGACCGGCAGGTAGCCACCCGACTGACCGGATGCGGTCGGGTGGTAGGACTCGCCGATGTCGAGCAGGTTGAGGCTGTGCAGCCAGGAGCTGCCGGAGCAGATCTCGTGGCCGGTGAACGGAGTGCGGACGTCGCCGAAGGCGAAGCCGTGGGCTGCGGCGCGCTTGGCGGTCGCGGCGTCGAGGTAGTCGGCCGCGTTGTTGATGGCGGAGCGCTTGGTGTCGGACAGGCCCAGGCAGAGCGTGCTGACTTCGTAGAAGCGGGGGTAGCCGATGACGACCACGTGCGCGTTGGGCGCCTTGGCGCTGATCGTCGAGTAGAGGGTGTCGAGTTTGCCGGGGAGCGTCGAGTCGACGTAGGCCTTGGCGGTGTTGATGCGGTTGAGGCAGGTGCTGTCGGAGCCGGTGACACAGGTCGTCATGACGTCGGCGAAGCCCGCGTCGTTGCCGCCGGCGGTGAGGGAGACCAGGCCGGTGGAGGAGTTCAGGCCGCCGAGCTGGCCGGCCAGAACATCACCCGTACGAGCGCCTGAACAGGCCGCGAAGGTGAACGAGGCGGGGGCGTGTGCGGCGTTGAAGAGGTACGGGTACGCCTTGGTGCTGCGCTTGCAGTCGCCGCTGGAGCTGAGGTAGCTGCCCGCGCCGACGCCGGAGGAGTAGGAGTCGCCGAGCGCCACATAGCCGCCGGTCGCGGCTGGTTGGGACGCGTGCGCCGAGGCCGCCCCGGTGAGGGCGGTGCCGACGGCGAGGAGGAGTGAGCTGACGAATACGACAAGTCGGGAACGTCTCATGGAACCTCCCTTTAGCAGGATCTCTGCCACAACCGTCGTAGCAACTACGCGTGTTGACGGGAAGTGTCCATGCCAAGACTTTCTGTGGCCTGACGTGATCGTTCACGGTCCCTTTTCGCTCGCGCCATTGCGCGCCCACATCAGGTTTATTGACAGCCCCTCAATTCCCTTTTCTCCCATAGTCGTACATCTGTTTCGGTCGGGACGCATCATTGTGTAACGGTCAAACGAACAAAAAGGGAAGAGGGCCGCCAAGGGCTTGCCATCCGGGCTTAATCATCAATACCGTCATACTTCTCACTCGCATCGGACCGTCGGCATCGGCTCCAGGGGAGGGCTCAGGGACCGCGGCGGCATCCGGGGCGAGAGCGCGGTAGGGGGGTGCCGAGCTCGGGGACCGCAGTGGTGACCGGGCCGTGCCGCGCAGTCGGCCGCCGTCTTTTCACCGGTGGCCGGTCAGCTTTGCCAGCTCACCCGGCGTGCGCGCAGAGCGTGCCGCCATGTCGTGCCGCACGGCCGTGGCCGTGCCGTTCGTGGGTGAGACACCAAACCCCCCTTTCGAACCGGACGTGGATTCCGGGCCGCCCAGGGGCGGGCGGCCCACCGGACGAGAGGGACCGAAGTCATGAGTTCCGTTCTGCAGCCGGCGACCTCGGGCGAGGATCTCCAAAGCCCGCACGCCGTCGACAAGTACCGGCCCATCTCCTCTCACCTGGCCATCGCGCCGCCGGTGAGCGTGGTCATCCCCGCGATGAACGAGGCCGAGAACCTTCCGTACGTCTTCAAGACCCTGCCGGACTGGATCCACGAAGTGGTCCTGGTCGACGGCAACTCCACCGACGCCACCGTCCAGGTCGCGCGTGACCTGTGGCCCGGCGTCAAGGTCGTCGGCCAGCAGGGCCGGGGCAAGGGCGACGCCCTGATCACCGGCTTCGAGGCGTGCACCGGCGACATCATCGTGATGGTCGACGCCGACGGCTCGGCCGACGGCAACGAGATCGTGTCGTACGTCTCCGCCCTCGTCTCCGGCGCGGACTTCGCCAAGGGCTCCCGCTTCGCCAACGGCGGCGGCACCGACGACATGACCTTCATCCGGTGGCTGGGCAACCGGGTCCTGTGCGCCATCGTCAACCGCAAGTTCGGCGCCCGCTACACCGACCTGTGCTACGGCTACAACGCGTTCTGGCGGCACTGCCTGGACAAGGTCGAGCTCGACTGCACCGGCTTCGAGATCGAGACCCTGATCAACATCCGGGTCGTCAAGGCCGGGCTGAAGGTCCAGGAGATCCCCAGCCACGAGTATCTGCGCATCCACGGCGTCAGCAACCTGCGCGCCGTCCGCGACGGGCTGCGCGTCCTGCGGGTGATCCTCCGGGAACGGTCCAACCGGCGGGCGCTGCGCCGCCTGGTCCGCCGCTCGCCGATGCTCGACTCGGTCCGGGGAGAGGCGTCTTGAGCACGATCGACGTCTCCGTCGTCATCTGTGTGTACACCGAGGACCGCTGGGAGGACATCCTCGCGGCGGTCGCCTCGGTGCGCGCGCAGACCCACCCGGCCGTGGAGACCCTGCTCGTCGTCGACCACAACCCGACGCTCCTGGACCGGCTGAGAAGCGAGTACAAGGAGACCGACGAGGTACGGGTGCTGCCCAACGCGGGCCCGCGCGGTCTGTCCGCGGGCCGCAACACCGGCATCGCCGCCTCGCACGGCGAGGTCGTCGCCTTCCTCGACGACGACGCCGTCGCCGAACGGGACTGGCTGCGCCGGTTCGCCGACCCCTACTCCGACCCCCGGGTGCTCGCCGTGGGCGGCCGGGCGGTGCCCGTGTGGTCGTCGGGGCGGCGGCCCGACTGGTTCCCCGAGGAGTTCGACTGGGTGGTGGGCTGCTCCTACCTGGGTCTGCCGCCCGGCCGGGTCCGCGTGCGCAACATCCTCGGCGGGAACGCCTCCTTCCGGCGCAGCGCGTTCGAGTGCGTGGGCGGCTTCGCCACCGGCATCGGACGCGACGGCAGCAAACGGCCGATGGGCGGCGAGGAGACGGATCTGTGCATTCGGCTCAGCCGCGCGAGACCCGACGCGATCCTGCTGATGGACGACCGCGCGGTGATCCACCACAGGGTGCCCGAGGGACGCGAGCGCTTCGGGTACTTCCGCACGCGCACCTACGCCGAAGGCCTGTCCAAGGCGCTCGTCGCCCGCAGCGTCGGCGTCGACAAGGGGCTGGAGACCGAACGCCGGTACACCACCCGGGTGTTGCCGGCCGGTGTGGTCCGCGGGCTGCGCGACCTGCTGTTGGCCCGCCCCGGCGGGGCCCGGCGGGCGGGCGCGATCGTCGCCGGGGTGCTGCACGCGGCCGGCGGGTACGTGGTCGGCAGCATGCGGGCGCGGCGGGCGGGGACGACGTTCGCCGTGGTGCCGATCTCCCTGGACGACGTGGAGCGGGCCGCATGACGCCGGGGGGTGTGCCGATCCTCATGTACCACGCGGTCGCCGCCGACCCCGGCGACGCCACCCGCGCGCTCTCGGTCGGCCCCGAGGCGTTCGCCGAGCAGCTCGCGGTGATCGCGGACCGGGGCCTGACCCCGCTCACCACGGCGGACCTGGCGGCCCGCTGGCGGGCGGGCCGGCCGCTGCCGGACCGCCCGGTGCTGATCACCTTCGACGACGGCTACGAGGGCGTGCACCGGCATGCCCTCCCGGCCCTGGCCGCGCACGGCTTCCCGGCCACCCTGTTCGTCTCCACCGGCTGGATCCGGGGCGCCCACGACACCGGCGGCGGCCTGGACACCATGCTGGACTGGCGGCAGATACGCCGGCTGGCGGACGCGGGCGTCGAGATCGGCGGCCACAGCCACACCCACCCGCAGCTCGACCAGCTCGACGACGCGGCGCTGCGCGCCGAGCTGACCCGCTGCCGGGACATCGTCGCCGGCGAACTGGGCGCCCTGCCCGTGTCGTTCGCCTACCCGTACGGCTACTCCAGTCGCCGGGTGCGGGCGGCGGTGCGCGGCCACGGCTTCGCCCAGGCGCTCGCGGTGGGCAACTCCCTCGCCCGCCGCGCGCAAGGGCCGTACGCCCTGCGGCGGGTGACGGTACGGCGGGCCACGGACACCACGGAGTTCGAACGGCTGCTCGACGGCCGGGCGATCGGCCGTACGTTCGCCCGGGACCGGGCGCTGACCAAGGGGTACGCGATGGTCCGGCGGACCCGGCGACTCCAGCGACTGGTGTGAGTGCGGTGGCCCCGGCGGAGCCCGTCGGGGCCACCCATCACAGCCCGGACCCGCCGCCCGGATCCGGGAAACGGGGTACACCGGGCGCATCCGACACACCGGGCACACCACGCGCACTGCGGAAACCGGGTGCAGACGGGGCCCGCGTGCCGGATCATGGCCGCATGTCTGCCCAGCCACAGGACGCTCTGCCGATCCGGCTCACCGTCGACGACTCCGACTCCCCGTCCGATGTCGTCGACGCGCTGTTCCTCGGCCGCTTCGCGACGGGCGAGCAGCCGTACTCGCACGCCGCGAACATCGACCGCGTACGCTCCGGCGCGACCCTGCTGCCACCGCAGGCCCGCGTGCTGCGCGTCGCCCGCGACGAGGACCGCAGCGCCACCCTGGCCGAGGGGGACGGCTGGACGCTGCTGGTGTCCCGCTGGAACCGCGGCGCCGACGTCACGGTCACCGCGACCACCGCCGAACTCGCCGCGAAGGTGCTCGACGAGGCCACCGAGGGCGCGGCGGACGAGCCCGAACCCCAGCCGGAGAACGTGACCATGGGGTTCTGGTACGTCTCCCCGCGACGCGGCCCGCACCGCACCACCCGGCAGATCTCCGCGGGCACCTGGGACGAGGTGCGCCCCAACTACACGGCCCCCGTCGCCGAGGCGTTGGACCATCTGATGGGGACGACCCCCGACGACATCGCGGGCCGGCTGCTCCTGCTGCACGGCCCGCCCGGCACCGGCAAGACCTCGGCGCTGCGCACCCTGGCCCGGTCCTGGCGGGACTGGTGCCAGGTGGACTGCGTCCTGGACCCCGAACGGCTGTTCTCCGACGTCGGCTATCTGATGGACATCGCGATCGGCGAGGAGGACGGCACGGGCAAGGCCCGCTGGCGGCTGCTGCTCCTGGAGGACTGCGACGAGCTGATCCGCGGCGAGGCCAAGCACACGGCGGGCCAGGCGTTGTCGCGGCTGCTGAACCTCACCGACGGCCTGCTCGGCCAGGGCCGCAACGTCCTGGTGGGCGTGACGACCAACGAGGACCTGGAGCGCCTGCACCCCGCCGTCGTCCGCCCCGGCCGCTGTCTGGCCCGGATCGAGGTCGGCCCGCTGACCCAGCGGGAGGCCGTGGACTGGCTGGGCAGGGAGGCCGCCGCCCGGGAGGAGGACGTCGGCCGCGAGGGCGCCACGCTGGCGGAGTTGTACGCACTGCGCCGGGGCACGTCCCCGACCTCGCTGCCCGAGCCCCGGGGGCGGTCGGACGCGGGACTGTACCTGTAGGTGTTTTGATGGAGGTATGACGCTGTACGTCGGCACGTCGGGCTGGCAGTACAAGGACTGGAGGGGCGTCCTGTACCCGGCCGACGTGCCCCTGCGGCGGTGGCTGGAGGAGTACACGGAGCATTTCGCCACCGTCGAGATCAACAACGCCTTCTACCGGCTGCCGTCGCGGGAGACGTTCGCCTCCTGGGCCGAGCGGGTGCCGGCGGACTTCACGGTCGCGGTGAAGGCGAGCCGCTATCTGACCCACATCAAGCGGCTGAAGGACCCCGAGGAGCCGGTGCACCGGCTGATGAGCCACGCGGCCGGCCTCGGCGCCCGGCTCGGCCCGGTCCTGCTCCAGCTGCCGCCGACCCTGCGGTCCGACACCGAGCTGCTGGACGCCTGTCTGTCCTGCTTCCCCTCGGGCACGCGGGTCGCGGTGGAGCCGCGTCACGACTCGTGGTGGACCCCCGAGGTGCGGGAGGTCCTGCGGTCCCGGGGCGCGGCCCTGTGCTGGGCCGACGTCCTCTCCCGCCCGGTCACCCCACTGTGGCGGACCACCGACTGGGGCTACGTCCGCTTCCACCAGGGCCGCGCCCAGCCGTGGCCGCGCTACGGGCAGCGCGCCCTGGAGAGCTGGGTCGACCGCGTCGCGACGACCTGGCAGGACGGGGACGACGTGTACGCGTACTTCAACAACGACCCCGGCGGCGCGGCGGTCGGGGACGCGGCGCTGTTCGGCAGGACGGCGGAGCGGGCCGGCCTGACGGTGACCCGCACCCCTCGCGCGCTCGCGGCCCGCAGCTGATCACGCCCGCTCGATCACGCCTGGCCGATCAGGCCTGGCCAATCACGCACGTTCACCTCAGGCCGGTCAATCCTGGTAGGCCGCCCGCAGGGCGTCCCGTACGGCCGCCGACGCCTGCTCCTGGGTGAGCCCGAGCCGCCGCACCCGCTCGGCGTAGGCCTGCGCCGCGGTCGCCGCCTCACGCTCCGCCGCCGACCCCGCCGCGGCCACGAACGTGCCACCCCGCCCCCGGGTCTCGATCACCCCGTCCGCCTCCAGCGCCCGGTACGCCTTGGCGACGGTGTTCGCGGCGAGGCCGAGCGACTCGGCCAGTCCCCGCACCGTCGGCAGCCGGTAGCCGACCGGCAGAGCTCCCGACCGCGCCTGCCCGGAGATCTGCGCCCGCACCTGCTCGTACGGCGCGGCGCTCTCATCGATGTGGATCTTCAAGGTCACGGGCCGATTGTCCCGTACCCACCGGAAAATTGAGAGGTATGGGGATGCCGCTCCCCCGTAGCGTCCGTTCACATGACCGTCATCGTGCGCGATCTGCGCCCCGACGCACGCGCAGACATCGAGGGCTTCATCCGGGTCCGGCACCTCGCTCTGCCCTACGTGTTCTTCAGCCCGGCCTCCGTGCTGCACGGCCTCGCCCTGTCCCATCCCGACGCCCACGCCCGCAAGCTGGTCGCGGTGGAGGACGGCCAGGTCATCGGAACGGCCCAGCTGGGGCTCGCCCATGAGAGCCCCGAACCCGGGCAGGGCTCGCTCAACGTGTACGTGGACCCGGCGCGCACCGGACGCGGCGCGGGCGCGCTGCTGGTCCGCACGGCCGAGGAGCATCTGTCGGCGCACGGGGCGACGAAGCTGTTCAGCTGGGTCCTGGACGAGCCGGGCAACCGTGCCTTCGCCGAGCGCCACGGCTACCGGGCGAGCCGCTCCTCGCACTTCCTGCGCCTGGACCTGGCCCACGCCACGCTGCCGCCGCTCCAGGCGCCCCCGCCCGGCGTCGAGCTGCGCACGGCCGCCGACTTCGCCGACGACCCGCGCCCGCTGTTCGCCCTGGACGCGGACACGGCGTCGGACGAACCGAGCGACATCGACACCGAGTTCACGGACTACGAGGCCTGGGTCGAGGAGTACTGGAAGTACCCCCACCTGAACCTGGACCTGACCTCGGTCGCCGTGGCCGACGGCCGGCCGGTCGCCTTCAGCGTGGCCCACACCGAGGGCGTCCGCTACAGCACGGGCATGACCGGCACCGCCCGCACCCACCGCGGCCGCGGCCTGGCCAAGCTCGTCAAGAACGACTCGCTGCACCGCGCCCGCGCCGCGGGGTGCCGGGAGGCCTACACGGGCAACGACGCGGACAACGGGCCCATGCTCGCGATCAACAAGTGGTTCGGGTACGAGATCTGCGCGACGGAGGTGCGGTATGTCCGCGAACTCGGCTGAGCCGGCCACCCCGGTGGGTCAGGTGGACGTCGTCCTGGTCAAGGGCGGCCGGACGAAGATCCGTTACGCGGCCGAGCTGCTGTCGGACGACGGCACCAGGATCGCCGTGCGCGCCCCCTGGGCCGGTGACGGCGTACGCGACTTCGGGTTCGTACGGTTCGAGGCGGGTGACGTGTTCACCGAGTACTACTGGCGGGACCGCTGGTACGCGGTGAAGGAGATCCGCGACCGGGCGGGCGCCCTGAAGGGCTGGTACTGCGACATCACCCGCCCGGCCACGCTCTCCGGCACCGAACTGACCGTCGAGGACCTCGACCTGGACCTGTGGCGCTCCGCCGACGGGACGGACGTCCGGCGGCTGGACGAGGACGAGTTCGAGGAGAGCGGGCTGGCGCGGACCGACCCGACGGCAGCGGCGGCCGCCGTGGCCGCTCTGAACGAGCTGGAGGCACTGGCGCACGGCGGCGACTTCGAGGCCCTGCTGACGTGAGGCCCTGCTGACGTGAGGGCCTGCCGACGTGAGGGCCTGCGGGTCCGGCTGCGGTGCGGGCGGCCGCTTCACACCGTCGCCACCACCGCATACCGTTCGTCGTCCACGGCCCCGCCCCACAGTCCCGCGTCCTGCGACAGCCGTTCCACGCGCACGTGCTCGGTCAGCGGGGCCAGCAGGGCGGTGAGCCGGTCCGCCGGTATGCCGACCGGGGCGACGGTCCCCCAGACCCCCTCGACCAGCACGAGCCGGCCTCCCGGCCGCAGCAGGTCGCGCCAGTGCCGCAGGGCCCGTGCGGGGTCGGGCAGGGCCCACAGCACATGCCGTACGAGCACGGTGTCGAAGCGCTGCTCGCCGACCGGGGGCGCCGCCGCGTCACCGAGGAGGAACACCGCGTCACGCCCGGCGAGTTTGGCGCGGGCCAGGTCGATCATGGGCCGGGACAGGTCGACCCCCGTCACCCGGTGCCCCTGTTCGGCGGCGAGGAGCGACAGGCTGCCGGTGCCGCAGCCGAGATCGAGAACGTCACCGCCGCGCTCGGGCAGCCAGGTGCGCAGCCGCCGGGCCCAGGCGGCGCGCACCTCGGGGTCGCGCAGGCCGTGGTCCGGCTCCTCGTCGAAGGCGGGCGCCGCCGCGTCCCAGTCGACGTCGGCCGAAGTTGCTTCGTCACTCTCTTTCCTCATGTGCCCAAGAGTGACACCCACCACTGACACTCGAATCGTGACAGCCGCCACTGACAGATCGGGGGCGATGAGGAACTCTCCCCGAAAGGGTCTACCTCCGTGAGAACGCGGAACCCGGTGGCCCTGAAGGAGGCAGCCATGCGCCGCACCACCGTGCAGAAGCCCCTGAAGAAGACGGACTCCCGCCGGCTCCGCGACGAGGCCGAGGAACGGCCCGCCGGGCGCCCCGAGGTGCGCAAGGACATCGCGCGCACCTGGTGGCCGGACGGCTGACGCCCGCCGCCGGGCGCGGTCAGTCCAGCCGCTTGCGGTAGTGGAGGCGGTCGTACGGTCCGTCCATACGACGCTCCACGAGCTGGTAGCCGTACCTCGGGTAGATCTTCTGGTTCTCCCACATCATCGCGTGCGTGCAGAGCCTGACCTCGGACAGGCCGAGCGCACGCGCGTGTGCGTCCACGAAGTGCAGCAGCCGCCGTCCGACGCCCTTGCCGTGGGCGTCGGGGTGGACGGCGATGCTGTCGAGGAACAGATGGTCCGTGAACGCCTGGACCACCACCAGGCCGACCACGGCGCCGCCGACCGGATCGCCGGTGACGTACACCTTCCCCGCGGCCACGTTCGCCGCGTGGTCCGCCTCCATGGGCTGCGGCACCAGCCCGATGCGCTCGATGTAGTGCGTGTACGCGGCGTCCGTGACGGCTTTCACCGCCGGTACGTCGGCCGCCGTCGCGGGCCGGATCTCCTCGCACGTCATACCGGGCACGCTACCTATCCGAGCTGCCTATCCGAGCTGCCTACCTGAGCTGAGGCTCAGCATGTCCTTAAGGCGAGCCTAAAGATCGCCGTCGACCGCCCCCAGCAGGCGTTTTCACGGTTTCTTGGCCTCAAGGACTCCGGGGCCTGACCGGCGGCTCAGGTCGGACAGGCCCCGGCGGGACGATCCGCGGGTCAGCTCAGGGCGGACGCGCAGGTGGTGGGGGTGGCGTGGGCCGGGTCGAGCGCGTTGGCCACCTCGTGGAAGGCGATCCGGTCGAACAGCCCGATCGCCACATGCTCGGAGAGGTCCAGCGGGCACAGGTCCTGGAGCAGGACGTTGTGCACGTCGGAGCCGCTGAGGTACTGGGTGCGCCACGGCGTGACCACCTCGTCGTGCTGGGTGGCGATGACCGTGTAGTGGACGCCGGCGACGGTGTCGCCGCCCGCGTTGAGCCTGGTGAGGAAGTCCGACCCGACGATCTGGTCGGCGAGGCCGGGGGTGGCGGCCGAGAGCAGGTCCTCGGCGCCCGGGAAGTAGGGCAGCAGGTTGGTGAGTCCGCCGAGGGTGGTGCCGTGGTTGCTGGGGGCGAGGCCGACGAGCGCGTTCACCTTGGCGGCTCCGCCAAGGAACTTCAGGTAGTAACGGGGCATCATGCCGCCCTGCGAGTGGCCGACGAGGTCGGCCTTGGCGGCGCCGGTCGCGGTGAGCACTTTGTCGACGAAGGCGGAGAGCTCGCCGGCCGAGGCGTCGATGGGGCCGAGTCCGTCGAAGAGCGGGACACCCGGGAGCCGGCCGTAGTCCATGGAGAAGACGCAGTATCCGCGGACCGTCAGGTAGGGGGCGAGGGCCAGCCAGTTGTCGACGGAGTTCCCGAAGGTGCCGGGCACCAGGACGACGGGGCGGGGGTGGGCGGTGGAGGGCTTGCAGCGGTAGTCGTTCCAGCCGCTCGACGGGGCGGTCGCGGCGGAGTCGGCGTGGGCGGCAGTGGCGGGAACGGTGGCGGCCGCGGCGGCCAGCAGCAGTGCGGCAAGCGGTCTGAGCACGCGCTTCCAGGGCAGCATCGGGTGATCTCCTTGCGGCTCAAGGGAGGTGCGATGGCCTTACCCTGTGATCCGGATCACGAGGATGCTGTTCATTCGTCAAGTTACGGTCGAGTAGCAGAAGTGTGAAGTTACGCGTCAGTAAAAACTTCCAGTGGTAGTAAGCGGCGTTCGGGGTGACCGATCGTCACGCCGCCGGCGTTCCCGGCTTCACAGCGTCCGGGCCGAACTTCGCCCGCACCTGGTCGGCCACCTCCTCGACCCGGCGGACCTTCTCGTCGACAGGGTCGAAGGTGAGCTGGTAGGAGGCCTGTTCGGCGGGCCCGGCCTTGGACGCCTCCGGTCACTGCGCGAGGACCTTTGCACCGCACTGGCCACCGGGCACGGCGACGAGCCCTCCCCCGCCGTCCCCGGACAGAGCAAACCGCCACCCCGGAGGGGAAGGTTTGGGGTGATCACCGGCCGGCCTGTCCGGCGCCCGCCTTCCGAGCCTGTCAGTTGTTTGGAGCAACGTGCTAGATTCACGGCATGTTGGGCCGGACATACGACAATCAACTGTGCTCCATCGCCCGGACTCTGGAGGTTGTAGGCGAGCGCTGGACCTTGCTGATCATTCGCGACGCGCAACTTGGCCTGCGCCGGTTCGAGGAATTTCAAGACAGCCTCGGTATCGCCCGCAACGTGCTTACCAGCCGCCTCTCCAAGCTGGTCGACGAGGGGCTGCTGGACCGGGTCTGTTATCAGGAGCGGCCCGCCCGCTATGAGTACCGGCCGACGAGCAAGGCCAAGGACTTGCTCACCGCCGTGCTTGCCTTGATGCACTGGGGCGATGAGCACGCCGAGGACCCGGCCGGCCCGCCGCGGATCAGCAGCCATGCGAGATGCGGGGGCAACGTTCGGGAACAGCTCGTGTGCACCGAATGCGGACAAGTGGTGGGCCCGGACGCCGTTCAGCTGCTTCCCGGCCCAGCGCTCACCGCCTCCCCGGCCTGACATCCGAAACGTTCCTCTCCCTGCAGAGGTCTGCGTCGCGACTGACGGACGGGCCACTCGTGCTTTCCGCGGGCCGAGTACGCGCCGCCTCCGGTTCGGCCGTCGTCCGGACCGATGCCAGGACGGCCGACGGGCCGCGGACCCGTACATTGCTCCAGCACAGGGATAACCTGGGCCCGTCCGCGGCCCGCCCCGCAGTCAGGGCGAACGCCAGCGGGCGGCATTCCGCTCAGCGGGTGAAGTGAACCTTGCTGGTCAGCCCGCCTCTGGAGCACCCCAGAAGGACGGCCTGCAGCCGGAGTGTCCGCGCTTTCTCACTCGGGATCCGCTTCGGCGTCCCGCCCGTTTCTCCGTCGGGACCGCTCCCTTGGACCTGGCCTTCCCGCCCCCTCGGCAGCAGCCTGCTCCGACCACAGGCAGGTCCACCGCGCCCCGCTTCGCGACCTCCCCGAACAGCCCCTCCAGCAGGACCTCGAAGTCTCCAGCGCAACGCCACTGCCAGCAGCGGTTGTGGACGGCCGACCAGGTGCTGCCCTCCTGACGGGGTATCAGTACGGGCCGTATGAGCCGATCTACAGAGACGGTCCGATGAACTCCCGCTCTGCGTCAGTCAGTTCCCCTCGCCTCGTTGAAGAAGCTCCAACGGCCCAGGCGTCATAGCGATTCAACCGATGGATCACAACTCGGCACCCACCCAAGTTGCTTCACGAAACTGGCGGCGACTAGGGTTCAAGTTGCTTCATGAAACTTGCTCTTCCAGCCCCCGTGAGGTGATGCCCCATGGCCAAGAACAAGCTCGAAGACCATCCCACCGTCGTCCAGGCCCGCCAGCGCGACCGCACCGCCGCCCGGCCCGCCGAGCCGCTGGATGCGGCATGGCTGCGCGAGCTATGTCTCGAGGCGGGTGCAGACGACGTCGGATTCGTCGAGATCGACCGGCCGGACATCGCCGACCAGCGAGAGGACCTGAACGCCGCGCTGCCGGGTGTCCGAACGTTGATCAGCTTCGTGGTCCGAATGAACCGGGAGAACATCCGCACTCCGGCGCGCTCGGTGGCCAACCTGGAGTTTCATCACAGCGGCGACCACACCAACGAGGTGGGCCGGAAAGTGGTGGGCAAGCTGGAAGCGAGGGGCGTGCGCGCCATCAACCCCGCGATGGGCTTTCCGATGGAGATGGACAAGTTCCCCAGGAAAACGTGGGTCGTCGGGCACAAGCCGGTCGCCGTGGCGGCCGGGCTCGGCAAGATGGGTATCCACCGCAATGTCATCCACCCCAAATTCGGCAACTTCGTCCTGCTGGGCACCATCCTCATCGACGCCGAGGTCAGCGACCGGTCCCGGCCCATCGAGTACAACCCCTGCCTGGAATGCAAGCTCTGCGTGACCGCCTGCCCGACCGGGGCGATCGCCTCCGACGGTCACTTCAACTTCTCCGCCTGCTACACCCACAACTACCGCGAGTTCATGGGTGGCTTCGGCGACTGGGCCGAACAGGTCGCCGAAAGCCGTAACGCCGACGACTACCGCTCGCGAGTGAGCGACAGCGAGAGCGCCTCGATGTGGCAGAGCCTCTCCTTCGGCGCCAACTACAAGGCCGCCTACTGCATGTCGGTCTGCCCGGCCGGCGAGGACGTCATCGGCCCCTGGCTGGACGATCGCAAGGCACATCTGACCCAGGTCGTGCGCCCACTGCTGGACAGGGAAGAGACCGTCTACGTCGTCCCGGGGTCCGACGCCGAGCAGCACGTGGCCGCCCGATTCCCTAACAAGCGCACGAAAAACGTAGCGATGAGCTTGCGAGCGAACAGCATCGACGGTCTGGTGGAAGGCCTGCCGCTGATCTTCCAGCGCGAACAGGCCAAGGACATGTCCGCCACCTACCATTTCACCTTCACCGGCGACGAGTCTCGGCAGATCACCGTGACCATCCGCGACCGCGAACTCGATGTCGCCGACGGACATCACGGTGAGCCGGATCTCAGGATCACCGCCGACACGCGCACCTGGCTGCGATTCCTCAGCAAGCCGTCAATGTTGGCGTGGGCACTGGTGCGTCGCCAGATCAAGCTGCACGGCTCCCCCCGACTGCTACGCGACTTCGGCCGTTGCTTCCCGTCCTGATCGGTCAGGAAAGGACCCCTCACCGAATCATCACCGACGAAGTGGAATGCCGATCATGAGCACTCTCAGCACCGAAGTCGAGCTCGACCTCGTGTTGGAACGTAAGGAAACGATGGCCGAAGGTGTCGTGCTGCTGACGTTGCGCGACCCGGAAGGCCGTCCGCTGCCGAAATGGCAGCCGGGAGCACACATCGATCTGATACTGCGAGCCGACTTGGTCAGGCAGTATTCGCTGTGCGGGGACCCAGGGGATCGGTCCCGTCTTCAGGTGGCGGTCCTGCGTGAACCGGAAAGCCGGGGCGGGTCGAGCTACGTGCACGACGTGCTCACGGAAGGTGAGTCGGTGCGTATTCGCGGGCCACGCAACCACTTTCCACTCGTGAAGGCCAAGAACTACCTGTTCATCGCAGGCGGAATCGGAATCACTCCCATCCTGCCCATGGTGGCAGCCGTCAACGCGAGCCGCGCCGACTGGCGCCTCGTCTACGGGGGCCGCACCCGAGCTTCGATGGCGTTCGGCGAGACTCTGCAGCGGGCCTACGGAGACCGGGTGAGCCTGCGGCCGCAGGATGAATACGGGCTGCTGGACCTGCCTTCGCTGCTCGGCAAACCGCAACGGAAGACAGCGGTCTACAGCTGCGGTCCGGAACCGCTGCTTGCGGCGGTCGAATCCGGCTGCGAGAAGTGGCCGAGCGGAGCCCTGCACCTGGAGCGCTTCGCCCCGAAGAAGGACGTGACCGCCGGGCCGCTCACGACCTTCGAGGTCGAACTGGCCCAGTCCGGCAAGACGCTCAAGATCTCTGAGGACATGTCCATCCTTGAGGCCGTCGAAAATGCCGGTGTGCCAGTGATGACATCGTGCGAGGAGGGAATCTGCGGAACCTGCGAGACGACGGTGTTGTCCGGGGAGATCGACCACCGCGACTCTGTCCTGAACGACGCGGATCGCGCCGCAGGCAACACCATGATGATCTGCGTCTCCCGAGCCAAGGGCAACCGCCTGGTCCTGGACCTTTGATCCACTTCGGGACAAGTCGCCCCCACCGCGGGGCGCCGCCTGACCGTGAGGCCAGGCGGCGCCCTGCGGCGATATGACTGGCTCCCTATGTGGCGAGGTCGCCCCAACAGCGCCACCGGGCACACCGTTCCGCGTCCGGCACCCCGCCGGTTCCCTCACCCTCGAGGTCGACGTGAATAAAGGGTGCGAGCAGTTCGTTGTTGCGTTCTATGTTCCGGCACCAGTCGAAGGCCCCGGTGAACGCCCGCTCGCCGTGCAGGACGAAGTCCTCCGCGTACGCCTGAATGTCGTCCTCGGTCGGCCATGCCGGGAGAGCGGGTGACTCCCGGCGTAGCCGCGCTGGCCGGGGGCGACGACCCGGTACCCGGCCGCCGCCAGGCGCCCCGAACCGGTGACGCCAGGAGTACCAGCTCTCCGGCCGGCCGTGCATCAGCAGGACCAGCGGCCCTGCCCCTGTTCGGCGAAGTGCAGCCGGAACCCCCTCACATCGACGAAGGGGTGGGTGGGCGAGCTGTGCACACGGGGCTCCCTGGAAACCGCGGGTGGTGTCACTTCTTCAGCTGGGCGTACATGGCTTCCAGGTCGGCGGACAGCTGGGACTTGACCCAGCGGGTGGTGTCGTCGGCCAGCACCTCGTGCGCTCCCGCCTCGATGCCGTCGAGTGCGGCCACGGCGATGTCGCGGGGGTCGGCCTTGGGCGCGTCGACACCCGAGGTCATGTCGGTGTCCACGTAGGCCATGTGGAGCCCGGTCACCGCGATGCCGCGCGGCAGCAGCTCCAGGCGCAGGGAGTTGGTCTGCGACCACAGGGCGGCCTTGGAAGCGCCGTAGGGCGTGCCGTCGGCAAGCCAGGACAGAGCGGAGTGGGCGTTGAGGATGTGGCCCCCGCCGTTGCGCTCGATGACCGGCACGAAGGCCCGGGTGACCAGGAGCGGCCCGTAGAAGTTGGTCTCCAGGTCCCGGCGCACGTCCTCCATCGGGGAGTCGAGGTACGAAGCGCGGACGGAGGCGCCGGCGTTGTTGATCAGAATGGTGACGTCCTGGGCCTGCTCGGCGGCGGCTGCCACGGATGCCGGGTCGGTGGCCTCGAGCGCCAGCGGAATGGCATCGGGGTGAGTCACCGTGCGCGGGTCACGGGCCGTGGCGTAGACCTTGCCGGCGCCGCGTGCGTAGAGCTCCTCGACCAGCATCTTGCCGATGCCACGGCTGCCTCCGGTGACGAAGACGCCGGCGCCCTTGATTGCTGTCATGACTACCTCCACGAAGATGAAAACCGATCGGTTTCACCACCGTAAACTGATCGGTTTCGTCATGCAAGTCGGGTTGAGCACCGGATGGCGCCGGCATGCCGGGTCGAGGTGGAGTCGGGCGGAGCTCAGGCTTTGGGAGCCGGCCTCGCCTCCATCGGCGAAGCCCGTACTGGCCCGTCGTAGGCCGATGAAGCCGCGAGCCCGCCGACAGTGATCGACGTGGCCGTGTTCCGCCCGGTGTCACCGCGCGCACCCGGCCGATGCCGTCAGAGGTCCTGCCGTGCATATGACGGCATGGCCAGGATCAGTGCGCGGGAGAGACGCAAAAACGTCGTCCGCGCAGCGATCGCCGAGTTCGCACTCAAGGGCTACTACGGCACCTCCACCGAGGCGATCGCCAAACGCGTCGGCGTCACGCAGCCGTACCTCTTCCGGCTCTTCCCGGGCAAGAAGGCGATCTTCGTCGCCGCGTCGGTGCGGAGCACGGAAGACACCCGCCTGACTTTCGAGCGGGCGCCCGACGGGGATGGAGGGCAGCGAGCAGACCCTGCGTGCCATGACGGATGTGTACGCGCGGCTGATCTCGGCGCGCCCCGAAACGCTCCTGATACAGGTGCAGGGATACGTCGTCGTCGCGGCCGCTGAGGCGGAGGGCGATGACCGGACGGGCGAGCTCGTCCGGGCCGGCTGGATGAGACCGTGGGAAACCGTGCACCTGTCGCCGGGTGCCGACGTCCGCGCGACCACAAGCTTCTTGGCTTGCGGCATGCTCGGCAACACGCTTACGGCCATCGGGCTTTCCTCCGATTGCCGGGAGGCAGGGGCGTGAGGCCGTGGGCGCTGCTCCGGCTGCCGGAGTCGGGCATCAACCCGAAAGAGAGCTTCGGTCGCCGATCCTGCTCGAAGAGGGGGCGGATCAGTGCATGTCTGCCGCGTCGAGCAGGGCGGTCACGGTGGGTGCGATGAGTCCGGTCAGGTTGTCGGCCTGGATTCCCGCGCGGGCGCTGGCGCCGTCGAAGACCAGGATGAGCTGCCGGGCCAGCAGGTCAGGGTCGCTCGCCCCGCCCCGTTCGGCCTCGGAACGGAAAAAAGCCGTCAGGTTCGCTTTGATCTGGTGGGCCACCCGGCTCGCGGGGTGGTTCTGATCCTTGAGCTCGATCTGCACAGCCAGGTACCGGCAGCCTTGGAAGTCGGGCGCACCCGCCTGCGACTCCACCCGCTCGAAGACGTACAGGATCCGCTCGCGGGGGGAACGGCCGTCATCCGCCGGGGGCAGGGCTCTCGCCCCGAAGGCAGCGGCACGCTCCTTCAGGCTCGCCGCCAGCAGTTCGTCCTTGCTCTCGAACAGCTGGTACATGGAGCGCTTGGACACCCCCGCCGCCTTGCACAGCGCCTGGACGCCGATGCCGACACCGTCGCGGTAGGTGAGCGTGGCCGCTGCCTCCAGCAGCCGCTCCCGGGGGCTTTGCTTCACTTCGGTCGTCATACCGCGAGGTTAACTCGAATCGGACGAAATAGAAACCGATCGGTTTCCGGGGGGTGTCGGGGAGACGCCCGCCGCCGGGCGGACATCTGAAGGCCACTCAGAGGCTCGGCGACGGTCTCGGGGAGAGACCGTCGCCGAGCCCTGATGATGCACGCGCCTCTCGTCCCCACGGGGGCGACGCACACCGGGGCCACTCCGAGTAATGGCCCCGTCTTGGGTGAGCCGCCTTCCACTACGCCGGGGCAGCGGTCTTCTCGGGCTCCGTCTCAGCAGGGACGCGGTGCAGCCCCTTGCGGTCGTACCAGCTGGTCATGCCGAAGCCGAAGAGGGCGGCTGCCACGAGGCCGACGGCCATCATGACCCAGCCCCGGGTCAGGCCGGCGTCGGCCTGGGCGTCGTAGTAGAGGATCGAGCGGATGCCGCCGGTGATCTGCCGCAGCGGTTCGAACTCCGCCAGGAAGCGGTAGAAGCCGGGCAGTGCCTGGATCGGCGTGGTGGCGTTGGCCGTCGGCACCGCCATCCCGATGAAGACCAGCGTGACCACCAGCATGCCGGGCGTGCCGAAGACGGCGAGCAGGGTGAGCGCACCGATCCCGGAGACGGCGATGGCGCACACCGAGTACAGCCACAGCAGGGGCAGATGGGCGGCGTGCATTCCCATGAGGCCGACCGCGCCCGCCATGACCAGGCTCCCCATCAGCAGCGACAGCCCGGCCATGAGAGTGCTGCTGATGGCGAGGGTCTGCACCCGCGTCGCCCGGATCAGCGGGCGGTGCAGGCGCAGCGGGCCCATGTCGTTGTGGGTGTAGCCGAGGGCGTGGTCCACCTGGCCGCTGATGACGTTGGCGGAGAGCATGCCGCACACCACGAGGACGAGCGCGTAGTAGAACGCCGTCAGGCCCAGGCCGCTGTGCGAGTCGAGGGGATGGCCGTCCTCGACGGTGACGGCGGCCGGGTCGGCCAGCAGGACGCGTGCCGCGGCGGGCAGCTTCGCCTCCCCCGTTCCGCCCTGGGACGTGAGCTCCTTGCCGACCTGGAGCGAGGCGCTTTCGGCCGCCTGCGTCGTCGCCGTCCGGGCCAGACTGGAGCCCACACTGCCGGCGGACTGGTTGGTCAGCACCGTCAGCGTCGGACGGGTCGGGGTCCCGGTGGTCGCGGCGCCGGTGAGTGCGGTGGTGGAGGAGGTGAAGTCGGCGGGGACGACGAGCGCGCCGTACAGCTTGCCCTTGCCGAGTTCCTCCTTCATCTCCTTCTCGTCCATCACCTTCCAGTCGATCTTGCCCCCGCTCGCGGTGGACTTCTTGATCGACTCGGTGATCCGAGCCCCGAGGTTGACCTGCTTGCCACCGACAGCGGCCCCCTTGTCGGCGTTGACCAGGCCGACGGGCAGATTCTTCATGTGATCGACGGGATCGATATTGGCGCCGACATAGAACACGGTGAACAGCAGCGCGAGAACGCCCGTGATGACGCCATTGGCGATCCACAGGGGTTTGGCGCACAGGACGCGGAACGGGTGAATCCCACTCATGACTTACTCCGGTCTCGGACAACACACTCATATCCGGAGAGAGACGGACAGCTTCATTGCGGTCCGGCGACCCTCGGAACGTTCAATCTCGGCACACACGGCCATCGACGCGGAACCGGAGATGCAGCACCCCGCCGGGACTCCGACTGATGAAACCGGTCGGTTTCAAGCCCATCGTAAACCGATCAGTTTACAATGTCCAAGTCGAGGCGCCGGCCCATATCCCAGCAGCGCCAGGAAGGCGCATGCCAGCGCCACCTCTGTCATCGGGTCGCTTCGAGCCGCGAGTGGAGCGGCTCGCTTCAGGTCGCGCAAGCGGTCCAGGTCCGCCGCGCCGAACGCGGCCATCGGGGCCGCCCGCCCAGCAGTCGCCGTTACCGGCTCCCGGTGACCTGCCGGCTCCTAGTAGGACTCCGTTAGGTTGTTCTGGCTCTTGGGTTTTCGCTGGTGGGGGTTGTTCTGGGCAGGGGGCGCTGGCAGGTGGTGCAGGTGCCGGTCCAGCAGTTCAGCAGGTCTTGGATGGTGTCGAGGATCTGGTAGAGGGTGAGTCCGCTGTATCGGCTTTTGGGGCCAGGCGCTGTTCGGTGAGGAAGGCGTGGGCGGCGGTGACCAGG
>NZ_JBVIJX010000006.1:0-511958 GCF_055581185.1 Streptomyces sp. NPDC031474 | reverse complement strand
AGGCAAACAAGCCCCACAAGGTTTCCGATGTTGTCTAGGCCCACCGTCAAGCATCAACTGGGACCAGAACGTCAAACATCACCTGGGACTAGACAGACTGGCATCTTTTTGATCATGAAACGGCGCGTCAGAACGGCGGTTCTTCGCTCCATCCTTCGCCTGGGTCTGCTTGCCAAGGGGAGCTGTCCGGCGATAGGTCGGTGTCGCAGAACAGGAAGGGGTTCCGCTGGCCTTCCAGTCCTGAGGAGTCCTCGCCCCATGCGTCGAGGGCGTCGATGGCCCGTTCACGGTGCTGCCAGAGCTCGCTGGTTCCGAGTACCTGGCGGACCAGGGGCACCAATGCCGCACGGTGATGCAGCAACCGGGCATCGTCCAGGAGCGGGATACATGCTGCGATTGCTGCTTCGCGTACATGGCGGTCGGGGACGTGGACGTATGTGAACGCGGCTGAGAACAGGAGAGGCCGCATCTCACGAATCGCTATGGCCGGTGGGTAGTCGTCGAGTGGGAACCCGAGCTGTTGGCGCATGGCATCAACCTCGTCGGTCACCCCGCAGGCAACTGACGCAATCCAAGCCAGTAGCTCGGCCCGCATGCATCCGGGGAAGGATCGGGAGTCCTTGTCGACCGGAAGCATCGTTTTCGAATCGGGCAGGATCGCGGCCACGTACCGGGCTGTGGGTACTGTCGCCTCATAGATCGTGCTCTGGTGGTGCAGGATGCCGTGCAGCTCGTCGAGCGCCTTGGTTCTCGCGCTCTGATCTGCATCCAGTAGCGCGACCAGAGTCTTGGGTGCGTCCGTGGCCGGCCCGTAAGCATGCTCCAGCGTGGCCCAGTTGGTTCCGGTGAGTGTCTCTTGCGGATCGGGCAGATCGGCGCCGGACGGCGGCATGTGCTTGGCTCTCACGCGATCCGCCACAAGGGCGCTATGTACTGCTCCGGGCGGCTGCTGATGAGCAGATGGCGCAGATCGTCACGCTGGGAGCCGCTGAAGCCCAAGACCTCTGTGAGGTGGCGGAACGTCGTGTGGGTGACTCCGCGGCTTCGGGCCTCATGCTCGAACTCGTCGAGCTGGGGCAGCACGGTACCGGGATCGACCTTTGCCGCTGGCTGGTCCTTGAGCCATGCGGCCTTGTTGCGTTCGTAGTCGATTTCCGAGTAGCCGCAGACCTCGCGGCTGTGC
Source organism: Streptomyces sp. NPDC031474 (assembly GCF_055581185.1). Classification (NCBI taxonomy): domain Bacteria; kingdom Bacillati; phylum Actinomycetota; class Actinomycetes; order Kitasatosporales; family Streptomycetaceae; genus Streptomyces; species Streptomyces sp. NPDC031474. The sequence continues at coordinate 510,775 of NZ_JBVIJX010000006.1, read as the reverse complement.
GTCTCGACCTCGTCCAGGGTGGTGGTCGACAGGATGGCGCGGGCCAACTGGTTGCGGTTCAGTGCCTCGTCCAGGTCGACCTCATGAACCGTCGGGCCATCGTCCGTGAGTGGGATGGGGAGTCCCGCGTCCCGTACCTCGCAGATGCCTCGTACCCCTCGGGCTGTTGCAGCGAGCATCCCGGTGGCCTCGGATGGGTGCCACTCCAGGATCGAGCTGACCGGCTCTGCATCCTTCGCGGTGAAGGTGTGGATGAGGGGCCCCAACAAACCGCGAACCTCGTCGAGCGGGAGTTCGCCATCAAGGCCGGGGCCGGCCACCAGTAGCCGGATAGGCGCGTTCACCTGGCAGGACGCGGCCAGGGTTAGGGCATCGGCTAGCGGGCTCTTGAGCGTCGGCTCATGGCCTCGCGCGAGGATGTCTCCGCCCACGTCCAAGAGGTCGATCGATGTCGGCTCCAAGTGGGTCACCAGCTCTTCGAGTTGGCGAGTGACGCCTTCGACGCCGTGGTGTGGGTCGATCAGAGTGAAGGTGTGCGGGAGCTCTGCCGCAAGCCGGGGGAGTGTGGATCCTGCTGGAGCGATCGGGCGGGCCGTGGCCGGCACTGACCAGACAGACGGGGTGAGCGGTTCGAGTCCCGTGAAGTCGGAGGGGCCTCTGGGTCCTGGGACCGGGTCGACCAACAGGCGGTCCCACGCGTAGGTGAGGATCACCGCCTGGTCGTCGTCGCCGTACAAAGCGGCGTCAAGCATTTCGGCGGCGACTGCGTCGCCCCCTCCTCCTGCTGCGACGATCAACCGCGTCATGTGCCCAACATTACGGGTTCGGCCTCTGGCCACTCACCCTATAGTGGCTAGAGGCCATAGCCACTTGGACGAGGAGGGGACATGCCTCAGATCGAAGAGGCGCAGCCGAAGTATCTCCAGATCGCTCACTACATCCGCGATCAGATCCTTCGGGGCGACCTGAGGGCGGGGGACGAGGTGCCTTCGGAGCGGCAGTTGGCGGCGAACTGGAAGGTGTCCAGGCCGACGGCCGCACGGTCGTTGGAGGCGCTGAGCCATCAGGGGCTGGTCGAGAAGCGGCAGGGGTCGGGCACGTATGTGCGCAGCCTTGAAGTCAACCGGCGGGCACGGGAGTTGTACGGGCGGGCGCGGCAGACGGGGAAGATCTACACCCCCGGTGAGTACGCGGTGATCACCTCGGCCGGGTGGCTGGAGGCTCCGGATCACGTCGCTGAGGCGTTGGGCCTGGTGAAGGATCGTCGGGCGGTGCACCGCCGGCGCGTGACCAACAACCAGGACGGCCCTATCACGCTGTCCACCTCGTGGTTTGCTCCCGACGTCGGGCAGCGGGCGCCCAAGCTTCTGGAGCCGGAACGGATCCAGGAGGGCACCCTGATGTACGTCGAGAACATGACGGGACGGCAGGGGAGTTATGCCGAGGACCGCATGTGCGCTCGGCAGGCGACTGACGAGGAGGCGGCAGACCTCCAACTGGAACCCGGATCAGCGGTCTTGATCGTGCACCACGTCGTGTTCGACCTCCAGGACCGGCCGTTGGAGTTCGCCGAAGCCACCTACCCGCCGCAGCGCTGGGCGTTCGAGCAGGGCTACCCGCTCACCTGATGGGTCGCCATTTCGGCGAACCGCTTGCACAGCGTGAGTGGCTAATGCCACTATCCAGTAAGTGGCTAATGCCACTCAGTGAAAGGGGGCACGGTGTGACGGGTCAGCGGCCGGAACGGGGCGCGCACTTACCTTGCCGGGGGTGTCGTGGGCGGGGCTGGAAACGTGTCAGCTCGCGCACGGCCCTGGCGCTCTCCACCGTCGACGACCGTGCCCGTGCCGCATCGAAACGGCGCTGCCTCGACTGCGACGGCAGCGGCAAGGAGTGAGCACGGATGGCTTACACGATCGACCGCTATCCCTCTGAGGACTCGCCGCGACTCGGGGCGATGACCCTGTACCCCGTCGCGGAGTCCGTGCATCTGTCCCGGCGCTGGTTCCGGAAGTTCATCGCCCCGTACAACCCGGCCTGCTCGGTCGATGACTGCGTACTGATGATCTCGGAGCTGGTGACCAATGCCATCGTCTACGGCGAGTCCGACGAGGTGTGGCGGGTCCGTGTGGAGTGGTTCCGAGAAGGGGCCTCGCTCAAGGTCGAGGTGCACAACGCAGGCTTTCCGGCGGGGGTGAAGCTGCGACGGCCCGACGCTGCTGACGCGCATGGGCGTGGGCTGCTCCTCGTCGACTCCATCGCCGACTCCTGGCACTCCGGGCCCAGTCACTTCGGCGGGACGGTCGTGTCCTTCGTGATGGCCGATGCCTGGCCCTCATGAGGCAGGTGTGACGCCGCAGTACTGCGCAACGGGATTTCTCGCTAGTCTGGTTGACCAGTTGACTTGGCCAATCCCGACGGGCGGCGTTCATGGCGTATGAAGTGGAGGCACCGAAGTACGTACGCCTCGCCCAGACGATCCAACGCCGCATCGAGGATGGCACGTATCCGCCGGGTACGAAGGTCCCCAGTGAGAATCAGCTGGTCCAGGCTTTCGGCATGTCCCGGCCGACCGTCGTGCGAGCCCTTGAGCTGCTGAAACGGGATGGCTGGCTGGAGTCCCGGCAGGGGTACGGCACCATCGTGCGCGGGCGGCCGGCCGGTGTTGAGCAGAAGGACCGCCGCGGGCGTGAAGTGCTGGAGCGTGACGAGTCGCAGACTCCGGGGCGTCTGGTCGCAGTCGATCAAGTGCCGGTTCCCGCCCGTGTCGCCTCGGTGCTCGGGCTGCCCAAGCGGGCCAAAGTCCTGATGCGCCGGTTCCTGGTCGAGGAGGACGGGGAAGCGGTTGAGCTCGTCTCGTCGTACTTCCCCGTCGGCCTCGTCGAGGGCACCGAGCTGGGGAGCTCCGAACCGCTGGGCGCCGGCGTTCGGGAGCACCTTGAGGGTCGGAAGAAGGTCCGCTTCGACCATGTGACGGAGCGGGTCTCGGCCCGGATGCCTGATGCCGGTGAGGCCGATCTGCTCGGCCTGCCTGATGGTGTGCCCGTCCTGAGTGTCCTGGTCGTCGCCTGTGATGCGTCCGGCCAGGCTTTGCAGGTCTCTGACGTGTTGCTGCCTGCTGATGGGCAGGAGCTCGAAGACACGTATCGCTTGAACTGAGCCCATTTCCGGGCCAGTTACCTCCTATTCTCACTTGACAAGTCAACTTGGCAACTCTAACTTCGGACTTGCTAAGTCAACCTGTCAGGTGGCAGGTTGATCGATCTCAGAAGGAGAACTCTCTGTGCGTGTGATCCGCGTTGACGCCTCGACCGCGACGATCCTGCTCACCGAAGCGCCGGTACCGAAGGTGCGTGACCGGCAGACCGGTGAGATCGCCAAGGACGCCGTGAGCGGTGAGGCGCTGATGACCGTCGGTGTCGTCTTCATCGACGAGGGGGACTCGTCGCTCATCCAGGTCACCGTCCCGGAAAGCGGCGTGACGGAGGGCCTGAATGTTGGCGCTCCGGTGTCGCTGCCGGGGCTCATTGCCCGGCCGTGGGAGAGCGTGTTCAACGGCCAGCAGCGGCACGGCATCGCCTACCGCGCGACCGCGATCGCGCCGGGCGCGTTCCCGGTCGCTCAGGCGGGCTGATCGTCGTGACGGACCTGATTACGTTGGCCGAGCTGGGCGCGCCGCTCGCTGCGATAGGCGGCGCGGCCTACGTCCGGCGCGCGAACCCGGCGGCGTACTGGTCCACGGTCGGGCTTCCGGTCTCGGTGGCCCGGCTGCTGGCCTCGTACTCCTCGACCATGGATGCCTGCGGCCTGACCGTCGAGCCGTCCCGGTTGCGGGTGCTGGCCATCAAAGCGACCAGCCGACGGGAGATCCGTCCCGTCCCGCCTCGCCGGGGCATCATCCGGCCCACTTCGACCGGCCTGCGCGTTCGTCTTCGGCTCGCGCCGGGCCAGGAACCCGCTGACGTCGCGGCCTCGGCGGAACGGCTCCGCCATGCCTGGGGCGTGCACGCCGTGTACGTGAAGGACGTCAAGCCCGGTGTCGTCGAACTGCGGCTCATCGGCTTCGACGTCCTGCGCAAGGTCCGGATGCCTCGCAGGATCGAGGGCGGGTTTCTCGAAGTGCCGGTGGCGCTTCGGGAGGACGCCACGGCGTTCTTACGCGACTACCGCGCCGTACCGCATGAACTCGTCCTCGGCGCGACGCTGTCGGGCAAGTCCATGTACCTGCGGAACCTGATTGCCGGTCTCGCCCGACAGAACGTCGCCCTGGTCGGCGTCGACTGCAAGCGGGGCGTCGAACTGGCTCCGTTCGCCGCCCGGTTCGCCGCGCTGGCTACCGATCCGGACGAGGCGGCCGAGCTGCTGCCCGTGCTGGTCAAGGAAATGGAGGACCGATACGACCTCATCAAGGCGCGACAGGGCATCGCCCCCGGCATTCCCGACGAGGAGATCACCTCTGATATCTGGGGCCGGCCCGAGATTGAACGGCCCACTCCCATCGTCCTGTTCGTCGACGAGGTGGCTGAACTCTTCCTCGTCGCCACTCGCAGGGACGAGGACCGCCGAGACGAGATGGTCACTCAGCTCATCCGGCTCGCCCAGCTCGGCCGTGCGGCCGGCATCTACCTGGAAGTGTGCGGACAGCGCTTCGGCGCTGAACTCGGCAAGGGCGCGACCATGCTGCGGGCCCAGCTCACAGGCCGCGTCTGCCACCGCGTCAACGACGAAGCCTCGGCCAAGATGGCGGTCGGCGACATCGCCCCCGAAGCGGTCTACGCATCCTGTGCCATCCCTGCCGAGCTGCCCGGCCTGGCCGTGGCCGGTGATACCTCCGGTGGCTGGTCCCGCATCCGTACTCCCCACCTGTCCCTCGCCGCCGCTGCGGCCACCTGCCGTGACACGGCCCACCTCGCCCCGGAAGTTCCGGCGCTCGCGCCCTTCCGGCCGTACGCCCGGCCCGTAGTCCTCGACACCCCCGAACCGGTACCTACCGCGCGCCTGTCCTCCGAGAGGACGGAGGACTGACTGATGCGCATCCCGCGGCCCGACCCGGTTTTGGTCCAAGCGGCCATCGCTGCAGCACTGTCCTTCGCCCACCTTCACGACCTCGCTGCGGCGGCCGGACAGGACGGCTGGAAGGCGTGGGCCTACCCGATCAGCGTTGACCTGCTCCTCGTCGCGGCCTGGCGACGGCTGCGCTCCGGTACGGCGAAAGCCGCTGGCTGGTGCTGGTTCGTCGTCGCCCTGGTCGCGTCGCTGGGCGCGAATGTCGCCACGGCCGGCCTGCTCGACCTCGACGACGTCCCGGCCTGGCTGCGCATCCTCGTCGCCGGGTGGCCCGCGGTCGCCTTCCTCGGTGGAACGCTCCTCGCGCACGGCACCCCGGACCGCGACCAAGGGCCGGAACCGGACCAGGACGACACAACCATGACGCCCGTGACACCGACTGCCCCCACCCCCGAGCTGCCCGCCGCCACCCCTCAACCGGCCGCACAGCCCGCCGCCGCTCCCGTCCCGCCCGCCCTCGTCGCTCTCGCCCGCAAGGTCGCCGACGACCACCGGACACGGACCGGCACGGACATCGACACCCCAACCCTTCGCACCCGGCTCGGCGTCCCGCTCCCGCTCGCCGAAGCCATCGCCGCCCAACTCGCCTGACTCCGGAGGACTTTCCACCTTGCGTCCGTCCACGCTCCGCGCGCTCAAGCGTGCCGCCGAGCTGACCCGACAGCACCGCCTCACCGAAGCCGTGCTCATCGCCGAACCGGTGATCCTCACCGCCGACACCCACGAGGGCGACGAGATCTTGCGTTGGCTTGCCGACCACGTCGCCGACTTCACCGGCGAGAACCCTGAGGAGCTCCCCTGATGCCCGCCAACCGCCGCTTCCGCAACGTCACCCGCATCGGTCCCGTCCAGGTCGGTACCGCCTACGACGGCCGCGGTCGCGAGAAGCACACCGCCGTCTGCACCGCTCCACGCTGCGGCTTCTCCAACGACTACGACACCCGCGCCGCCGCCGAACTCGCCGCCCGCACCCACCGCTGCCGCGTCCGCTGAGGAGCTGCTGTGACCGTCTCCCTCCCGCTCGTCTTCGTCCTGGGCGTCATCGCCTGGGCCACGATCAAGTTCCTCGGCGTCCGGATGTGGGTCGCCGTCGTCATCGCCCTCTTCGGCTTCTGGATCTCCCACACCTTCCTCGCCCCGGCCATCGAGTCCGGCACCCGCTCCGGGGTCGGCGTCGTCAACGGCGACAACCGCTGAAAGGAGCTCCGCCATGTTCCGCCCCAAGCTGCCCGACGTCCCCACTCCGCCGCCGACCCTCATCCCACAGCAGCACCACCAGCACAACCCGGCCCCCGCCGCCGGCCGCTCGCTCCACCCCTACGTGGGCCCGGTCGCCGCTGTCCTCGTCGGCGGAGTCGTCCTCACCGCGCTCCTGGCGGCCGTCGCCATCACGGCCATCTCCGTGGCCATCGCCGCCGTCGTCCTGCGCTCCCTGCTCAACAACGCCAACAGGCGCTGACCGGCCGCCGGGGCGGCAAACGCCGCCAAGCATCCCGCCGCCCCGGGGCCGTACCTCCCAACCGCAGAAACAGCCGAAAGGAACACCCATCATCACCCGGCAGACTCCGCCCCCGCTGGCGGAACTCTCCATGCTGGCCTCCCTCGGCACCATGCCCGAGCTGGCCCGCCAACTCTCCACCCTGGGCGGCTGCACCCACCCCGTCCGCCTCGACGGCCACCGCACCGAATACGCCGTCGACACGGCAACCGGCGAGATCGGCCGCACCCTGCACCACCTCGACTCGACCGCCCTCCCGGCCGGCCAACTCCTCGTCCGCTGCAACAACCGCCGCGCAACCCGCTGCCCGGCCTGCGCCGAGACCTACCGCCGCGACACCTACCACCTGATCACCGCCGGACTACGCGGCGGCAAGGGCACGTCGGACCAGGTCGCGACACACCCGCGTGTCTTCGCCACCTTCACCGCCCCCGGCTTCGGCCCGGTCCACAACCGCCGATCCGATGGCCGTCCCTGCCGCTGCGGTGCCCGTCACGACGAGAACGACAGCACGTTAGGCACGCCCCTCGACCCGGACCGGTACGACTACGAAGCGGCCGTGCTCTGGAACGCCCACGCCGGGCACCTCTGGCGGCGCTTTTCGATCTACCTCCGCCGGGAGATCGCCAAGCGCGCCGGCCTCACCCAACGCACTTTCCGCGACCATGCCCGCGTCTCCTTCGCGAAGGTCGCCGAGTACCAGAAACGCGGAGCCGTCCACTTCCACTCGGTCATCCGTATCGACGGCCCGGAAGGCGGCGACACGGCACCGCCCGCCTGGGCGACGGCAGAGCTCCTGACGGACGCCATCCAAACCGCGGCCGCCGCCGCCCGCGTCGACGGCCCGACCATCGATGGACGCGCACACGCCTTCGCCTTCGGCCGCCAACTCGACGTCCGCACGATCCGATCCGCCGACTTCGACAACGGCCAGGAGCTCACCGAACGAGCCGTCGCCTCGTACATCGCGAAGTACGCGACCAAGGGTGCTGAGACGGCGACCGACACCCTCGACCGCCCGCTCAAGTTCCTCGCCGAGCTCGCGCAAGCACGCATCTCCGACCACGCCCGACGCATGATCCGCGTCGCCTGGACCCTCGGCGCACGCCCCGAGCTCGCCGAGCTCCGCCTACGGGCCTGGGCTCACATGCTCGGCTTCCGCGGCCACTTCTCCACCAAGTCCCGCCGCTACTCCACCACCCTCGGCGCACTCCGCACAGCGCGCGCGGACTGGCGTCGCGCACAAGTCGCCGCGCCCGTCGCGACAGAGCCGACGGAAACCACCCTCGTCCTCTCCCACTGGGTCTTCGCCGGAACGGGCCTTTCCCGCGCCGAAGCCTGGCTATCCGCATCCCTCGAACCCGCTCCCGGAACGGAAGGGGAACCCACCGCATGACCGACCGCTACCTGTCCGTCGACCAGGTCGCCGAGCTGCTCGGCACGACCGCCCGCTTCCCCCGGCGACTGATCGAGGAGCGGCGCATCCGCTACGTGAAGGTCGGCCGACACGTCCGCATCCCCGAGAGCGCGGTCGAGGAGTTCGTACAGTCCCGCATGGTCGAGCCGCTGAGGCGACCGCGTCCGCGCTACGGGAGGGCTGCCTGATGAGCGGCAACCACAAGGGCAGGCGTCGCCGCTTCGGAGCGATCAGACGGCTCCCGTCCGGCCGCTATCAGGCGCGCTATCCGGGACCCGACGGCGTGATGCGACCCGCGCCGGAAACCTTCGCAACGATCGCTGACGCTGACGATTGGCTTGCCGAGAAGCAGACCGAAATCCGTCGCGGTGACTGGCGCGACCCGGAAGCGGGGTCGGTCAACTTCAAGGTCTACGCGGAGAAGTGGGTGGAGGAACGAGAGCTCTCCGTCCTCAGCGAAGACCTGTACCGCTACCTCCTGAACGACCACATCCTTCCCACCTTCGGCGAATCGGACCTCGACGAGATCACCGCACCCCTCGTCCGCGAATGGCGCGCCGAACGCCTCCGCACGACCAAGGCGAAAACCACGATCGCCAAGGCGTACCGCCTCCTGAAAAGCATCATGGAGACGGCCGTGGACGACGACCTGATCAAGCGCAACCCGTGCCGGATCAAGGGCGCCGGAAAGGAAAGGGCAACGGAACGTCGAATCGCCACCGTCGCCCAGGTCGACGCTCTCGCCGACCACATCGGCCCCCGCTGGCGTCTCATGGTCTACCTCGGCGCGTACGGCCCTCTCCGCCCCGAGGAGCTGGCCGGCCTCCGCCGCCGGGACGTCGACGTGGACGCACTGAAGATCAAGGTCCGCGTCGCCGAGCCGGAACGCACGAACGGCCGCCGCGCCCCCGGCGAAACCAAATCCGAAGCCGGAACCCGGACCGTCCACCTTCCCGAGTTCCTCCGCCCGGAGCTGCGCCTCCACATGGAGCTCTTCGCGGGCAAAGGCCCCACCGGCCTGGTCTTCCTCGGCGAGAAGGGCGCGGCCTTCCGTCGCAGCACCTTCGGGCGGACGTGGCGCAAGGCCCGTACCGCCGTCGGCGTACCGGAGGGCTTCCGCTTCTACGACCTTCGTCACACCGGACACACGCTCTCGACCCGCTCGGGTGCCACCCTCAAAGACACGATGGTCCGGGCTGGCCAGTCTTCCGAGAAAGCCGCACTGATCTACCAGCACTCCGACGACGACCGACAGCAGGAAGTCGCAGCCGGCCTCGACGCGATCGTCCGCAGGGCGCGCCAGGAAGTACAGGAGGCTGCGGCCGTGCCAGAACCGGAGACAGTCACCACCGACGATCAACGTTCTGGCACGAATCTGGCACGCGGCGAGTGATCGCAGAGGACAGCAAAAAGGCCCGGGTCTTTGACCTGGGCCTTCTTCATGGAGCGGGTGACGAGAATCGAACTCGCGCTCTCAGCTTGGGAAGCGACGGCGCTTGCGAGACCGTACAGCTGCTGACCTGCGCTCATTCTCGCTGGCGTGGCGGCCAGGGGCTGGGATTCGCACCGCTGTAGACCGTGGTTTACCAGTCTTATGGGCACGCTATGGGCACGCCGTCGGTTTGTGGACGTGACGGGCGCCTGCCAGTGGCTGGCGAGCGGCCGAGCCCCGGAGGCGAGCGTTGACCGGAAGGCCGTCGTTGCGGGAGCACATGGAGGATGAGGGGTCAGAGGCGGCCGAGTAACTCGGGGTGGAGGTGTTGGGAACAGCCCCGCGCGGGCTTCGCCGAGGCAAGCACGAAGGTCCAGGAGGTTCAGTGCTGGGTGCCGGCGGACCAGAGGGTTGTGCCCTGGTAGACCACGCTGACGTCGCCGTCGGTACCGAGGTACAGATAGGCGCCGTCGTGGCCGGAGGTGACGGAGCTCCAGACGCCCCAGGTGTCCTTGTCGTAGACGACGAGGTTGCCGTCGGCCTGCATGATGGCGCGGTATCCGGTGCCCGAGGTGCCCGAGGACCAGCGCCGGTGGTGGTTCTCGTCGTAGATGACGAGGTTGCCGTCGGTCTGCATCGTCATGGTCGTCCGGTTGGTCTGCCAGGACTCGCCCGGCATCAACTGCTGGTCATGTCGCACGGTCGAGGTCGTCCATTCGGGCGAGGCCGATACCGTCTCGCTCGGGTCCGGGTCCGTCGCCTTACCCGTGGGGGCTGTCGTCTTCGTCGTCTCGGCGCCGAGTCCCGCCGAGGGGCTTGGTGACGGCGGCGCAGCGGACCGAGTGGGTGAAGACGAAGAGGCTGCCGCCACGGGTGCTCGGTGCGGGAGCGGTGATGTCGAGGCAGCGGAGGACGCGTATGGCTCGGCGATCGCTGTGCTGCCTGCCCCGGCGCGGGGTTTCGTGTCGACGGCGGAGTCCGCTTCGAAGGCCGCGCGCGTGGCCAATCCCGCCGTCACCAGGACGGCTGTCCCGGCGAGTATGGCTGCCACTCTCCGGGCGCCGGTGCCCTTGCCGGTTACGACGGGTCGGAACAGGCGGCTGCGGACGGTCGTGGCACCGGCGGCTTCGAGGGCGTCCGCGAACTCGCCGGCATCGGCCCAACGCCCCTCCGGATCGGGCTCGAGGGCGCGTCGCGTCACGCGCCGGACTGCCGCCGGCACCTGGGGGCGCGGCGGCCCGGGCCAGTCGAGTGGTTCCGTCGCGCCCGGCAGGCTCCCGGTCAGCAGCTCGTAGGTGAGTACGCCCAGGCCGTAGACGTCGGCCCGCTCGTCGACTTCGACCAAGCGGTCCTCCGGGACCTGCTCCGGAGCCATGTAGCCGGGTGATCCCACGCCCTGCGTCAGTCCCGAGGCGTGCGCCAGACTCTTGGCCAGGCCGAGATCGGCCACCAGCAGCCGTTCACGGCCGCCCGGCACCGTCTGGAGCAGAATGTTGGACGGCTTGATGTCACGGTGCACGATGCCGACCGCGTGCAGGTCGGCCACGCCCCGTGCGGCCTGCACCGCGAACCTCAGCGCCTGGTCGACGGCCAGGGGACCCTGACCCACCCGGTCGGCCAGCGTGCCGCCGTCGGCGTAGGTCATGACGAAGTACGGCCGTCCGTCCGGCAGTTCACCGATGTCGTACACCTGCACCACGCGGTCCGAAGCGGCCTGGCGCAGCAGCCGGGCCTCGTCCAGGAATCGCTCCCGGAGGTCGGGCCGGTGAACCCATTTCTCCGCCATGACCTTCACCGCGATCGGGGCTTCGAGCATGTCGTCATAGGCGAGCCAGACCATGCCGAAACCTCCGCAGCCCAAAAGGCGCTGCAGGCGGTGACGTCCGACAGTGACGAGTGTTGACATGAGGGCGGGACTCCAGCGCAGTTGCCGTTCGACTTTCGACCGGACCAGGAGGCGGCGGACTCGGCACCTGGCCGCCGCGCCGCCTTTGAGCGGCGTCCGGTGCCGGTCACCTCCTCGCACCGAGGAGACGGTGAGGGCACCTTGCCGGGCACCCTTCCGGCTACCGGGGTCCTGCGACCGCAGATGCCTGCGTGTCAGTGTCGACGCGTGACGCGGCCGCGCACAACGTGCACAGGAACAACATGATCTCCATCTTTTGGGCACCGGCACAACGGTCCTGCCGGTAGCGCGATCTCCGATCACGCGCCCTGCGTGCAAGGGACGCCGCGCATCACAACCGGCTGCCGTACGGATGTCGGTCAGCCGGACGGTGTGGCGAGTCCGTACGCCGTGTCGTCGTTCGGCCCAAGCCATGTCCAGGTCATGGCCTCGTCGTGGACACGGACCAGCGCTCGCTCGCGCAGCGCGTCATCGTGCACAGGTCTGCATGGAGCAGCAGGACGGCCGCGGCCCGTCCCGGCCTTCCTGCACAAGGTTGGCGCGGTCGGCGGCCTGCTCGGTGAACTGGTCCGCCAGCGCTGCTGCCGGGCGTCAGTCCGGGCCCGGGCCGAGCATGCGGCGCGAGAGCTCGGCGAACTGGAGCAGTTCGGGCATGGTCCGGTGCTTGGAGTAGGCCAGGGCGACCATGCGCGGTGCGACGCCCTCCAGCGTCAGGTAGACGACGTCGTCACGGCGGTAGAAGTCGGACATCCCGGCCGGCATGACATAGCACCCGGACCCGAAGGCGACGGTCTGCAGGCATTCCTCGATCGTCGCCGGGAACCGTCCGGGGTCCCCCGGTGGCGCGACCGGATCGAGCGGGACACGTCCGCGCCATTCCGGTACGTCCCGCGGATCCTGCAGCAGGGTCATGTCCCGCAGGTCCTCGACGTGCACCGCCTTGAGTTCCGCGAACGGATGCTCGCTGGAGAGCGCCACCACACGGGCCTCCGGGAAGAGCGGGACCACCTCGAACATGCCCTCGGGCAGGGGCAGTCGGACGTAACAGACGTCGACCCGCCCGTCGAGCAGGAAGTCGACCTGGTCGGTGATCGAGGTGTGGACGACATCGATGTCCAGTTGCGGAGCCATCCGGGCGAACTCCCGCACGATGGGGGTGACGATGACACCCGGCATGAAACCGATGGTGAACTGATTCACCTCCCGGCTCGCCGTCCGCGCCCGCTGCTGCACCGCCTGCGCCATGGCCAGCATCGGCCGGGCGTCCTCCAGCAACTGGTGCCCCGCCCGCGTCAGTACGGTGCCCTGCCGGTCACGCAGGAAGAGGACCACGCCCAGATCCTCCTCCAGCGCACGGATCTGACGGCTGAGCGCCGGCTGCGTCATGTAGAGGCGGCTCGCCGCCCGCACGAAGCTGCACTCCTCGGCCACGGCCACGAAGTAGCGCAGCCGGCGTATGTCGAGGTCCATGCGGCTCATCGTAGCTACGCCCATCACGGCATATGCCGAAACGGCTTCAGAATCGAACAGATAGGCATTGGCGCGGTCCCCCTCGACCGGTCCACCATGGTCAGACCGAGGGGAAAAGCCACAACGTCCGCCACTGTCACAGCAGTTGTGTAAGACGCCGGGCTTGCGAGGACAGCCGGCCACCGTCGTGGGCCGGGGTAGGCACACCGCCGATCGGGAGCGGCCGCAGTGTGATGACCCCTTCGCGCTGCGAGCGTGGAGGCGATCACGCGACCGTCTCCTTGCGGGAGTACGCCGCGCCTTCGGGCATCGGCCCCACATCCGGCCTGCGGGGCGGATGCGCCCGACGAAAGGAAGCACCATGGCATTACGCCGGCACCGGGGCAGGGCCACGCCGTCCACCAGACACACCACGAGCGCTGCGGCATACGACGGCACGGCCCGGCGGTCGGTTCTCTCCCCGGTTCGTGCCCGTCCATCATGACCGGCAGATCCGAGCGCGCTGCCCCCGCGACATCGGCCTTGCGCGACGTCCTGCAACACATCGACGCCGATGCCGTGGTTCAGCGTGTGGAATCCGTACTTCGCCACACGCCCGAATACGTGCGCTCGGCGCGCGATTGCGGGGCCTCCGCTCTTCGCGCCTCGCTGCGCCGACACGCCGGCCTGCTCCTGCAATGGATGGTGAGGGGCACACCCCCGGACTCGTACGTCCTGTCCGAGATGTACGAGCAGGCGCGGGAGTGCGCCGCCGCCGGACAGCCGTTGGACGATGGCCTGCTCCTCCATCACCGGGCTGCGACCGTCTTCTGGGACGCCGTTCTCGGCCTGGCCACTGAGGAGGAACGCGGCCACCTGGCGGCCTGGACCGACCGGGGGCGGCGTCACCTCGACAGCTACCTCGACATGGTCATCCGGATGTTCACGCAGGCGTACGCGGACCAGGCCGACCTGCCGTCCGCACAGGGCGACCGCCGGGCGCACACCCTCTTCGACCGCCTCTGCGCCCACCTGCCCATCACAGTGGAGGACCAAGAGCGTGCCGCTCGGCTCGGCTTCGATCTGACACCTCCGTATGTGCCTTTCGTCGTACTGCTCGACAAATCCGCCCCTGCCGAGCGCGCCGATCTGGCGGCCCGCCTGCGCACCGCCGGAGCCCTGGCCTTCGTCGAGGACGTCCGCGTCACCGGACTCACCGGGCCCGCGTTCGACTGGTCCTCGTTCATGGCCGACCGACGCCTGCTCCTGGCGCAGGATCCGCCGACCGGGCGGACCGGCCTCCAGACGGCCGTCGACAACCTGCGTCTGCTGGTCGCTGTCGCATCGCGGTCCCAGCGGCGCGGACGTGTCCGGGTCGAGCATTTCCTGCCTCAGCTGCTCCTGGCGCAGTCTCCTGAACTCGCCGATGCAGTGGCCCACCGGGTCTTCGGTCCGCTGGCAGATGGGGACTACGGCGAACTGATGGCGACCCTTGCCTGCCTGACCGAGAACCAGTTCGACAGCGCCTCCACCACGGCCGCCCTTCACCTGCACCGCAACACCCTGCTGTACCGGATCAAGCAGATCGAGAAGCTCACCGGCCTCGACCTGCAGAGGCACAGCGACCGCGCGCTGGTGTGGCTCGCGGCCATCTGGGCGCAGGACTCCTCCCGACCAGTCGGAACGCGATCCATGCGGAACCACTGGCTGTCGGCTGCGTCCAACGGCGCTGACCCAACAGACACGTTCAATTCAGAAAGCGAGCAGCAATGAGAAGCCATCCGATGGAATCTCCGTCAGGGCTGGTGCCGATGCAGCGCCAGGTCGCGTCGGACCGGCGCCTTCCGAGCAATCCGCCAGCCACCGACTCGCCGCGTAGCAGCCGTCCCCATAATGCGGCCAGACCGGGCCTGCGGCCGCACGCCGACGTCATAAGACGGCTCCCCACGGCCCCGGTCCCGGTGGCCGTGGACGCCGCGGACCCGGTGACGCACGCAGGGCTGGCGGCCGGGCTGAGTCGCGGACCGAATGTGGCACTCACCACGGTGACCACGGCGGACGTCGTGGTGGCCGCGATCCAGACCGCCGACAACTCCACGTTGGAAGCGCTGGGCAGTCTGCCCATGCCGTCTCCGGCACGGATCGTGCTCGTCGTCAGCGACGGCTGGTACGCCGACCTGACGGTGGCGGCCCAAAGCGGAATTCGGGCCGTGCTCTGGCGGGCCGAGGCGCAGCCGCAGTCCCTGATCCGTGCCGTGCTGGCGGTCGCCGCCGGCGAAGCGCTGCTGCCGTCCGCGGTACAGGGCGAACTGCTCGACCAGGCAGACCGCCTCCAGCGCAACGTGCTGCTCCCCAAGGGTCTGACGCCGTCCGGTCTGAGCACTCGGGAGATCGACGTGCTCCGGCTGGTTGCGCAGGGCCTGGACCTCGCCGAGATAGCCGCCACGATGTGCTACTCCGAACGCAACATCAAGAAGATCCTCTACGGAGTCATCAACCGCCTCGGACTGCGCAACCGCGTCCACGCTGTCTCCTACGCCATCCGCAACAAACTCATATGAGCCTGCCCAGTGGGTCGTGCACATCGTGAACTTGCAGGTCGCGGGTCTGGTGTGGGTGAGGCTCGCCGAGCAGGCGCCACCGCAGGTCGCCAACGTGCCAAGCGGGTGTGCGCAGGACGGCCGCGTGCCAGTCTCCGTGTCGATCGCGGAGCCCACTGCAGTGGGCCTCCTGCAGTGGGCCTCGGCCCCGGGTGATCCGTTCGGCGCGGCGAAGCGTCCGGATGTTGAGCGAACGCTCTCGGGTCAGGCGTGTCGCCCGCCCCGGAATGCCTCATTGCGAGAGAGCGGTGGCACTTTCCGGCTGCTCGGACAGGTCGTCCTGACCGCGGAACGACAGCAGGCGTGAGGGAAGAAGCCAGAGGCAGGAAAGGGTTCCGCCGATCGCGCCGACCCACAGCGCCACGGGGATTCCTGCTGTCGCGGCGATGAGGGCGCCGGCGACCGAGCCCAGCGGCCGGAGGCCGAAACTCACGGTCTGGTACGCACCCCGGGTCTGTGAGCGGAGGTGAGGGGGAACCACCAGCGCGAACACCGAGCCGACCGAGATGTCCTGAACGGACTCACCGATGCCGCCCAGCAGTGTCGAGGCCAGGACCAGGGCGAGGACGAGACTGCCGGTGGCGCCGACGGCGGGTATCACGAGGAGCGGAGCGTGCGACAGCAAGCAACCGACCAGGAGCATCCGACCCAGACCGATGCGGCGGGCGAGCCGCGAAGCCAGGGCCGCGCCGACGAGTCCGCCGATGGCCTGCACGCTGAACACGAACCCGATCTGGGCACTGGTCAGGGACAGCTTGTGGACGTAGTACCAGACGAGCACCGACAAGAAGAGCATGTTGAAGAAGTTGCCGGTGGCGGTGACCGCGAGAGCTGTCCTGATCAGCGGGTTTCGTCGGATGAAGGCCAAGCCTGGGCGACGGTCGCGGCTCTCCGGGGAGCCGGGTTCGTGGCGGCGCTCCACCGGGCGCAGACGGAGGAGGAACAGGGCGGCCGTGACGGCGGTGGCAGCGTCCACGCCGACCGCTGCTGGTACACCGGCGAGTTGGACCAGGAGTCCACCGATGGAAGGTCCGGCCAGGATCGCGGCGGTCTGGCCGGTGTAGGAGGCCGCCTGCCCGGCCACGTAGAGCTCGGACGGCAGGGTGGTGGCGAACAGACCACTTTCGCTGACATTCGACAGCACCGAGCACAGGCCGATGACCGCCAGGATCACGGCAAGCTGAATGAGCGAGAGCACGCCGAAGGCTGTTGCGACCGGCACGCTGCTCAGGGCGGCGACCCGCAGGAGGTTGGCGCCGGCCAGGAGCCTGCGGTGGTGGCCCGTTCGGTCGGCGAAGGAGCCGGCCGGTATGGCCAGGAACAGGCTTGGGAGCCAGATCACGGCCGACAGGACGGCACTTTGGATGGCGTTCGCGCCCAGGACCTCGATCGCGGCCAGCGGCAGGGCCACCGAGGAGATGGAATCGCCCAGGGCGGCCAGAGTGGTGGCGGACCAGAGCTTTCTGAACGCGGAGTGGCGCAGCGGCGCCGGCACCGAAGGACGAGGGGCCCGCAAGGTGATGAATCCTGTTTCTCGCGATGACGGATATTGCGCGGAATGCGCGGCCGCTCCGGCCCCGAACGGGTAACCGGAGCGGCCGATGAATTTACCAGGAGTGCTGCTTCTTCATATTTCACCTCCACTGCTGATGAACTCCCCTCGACAAGGGAGTCGCTGGGAAAAATTATCGAGGAATGCGCCGCGCATCGCTAATGCCGATATTGTTTCCAGTCATGCTGAATCGACATTCATCGACCGCCGCTGGGCGAAAACTGACCTGCGATCAGAGAATCAGATAGAGCGTGAGCAGAGTGGCGCCCGTGGCCACGACGTAGACCTCGAAGGCGCCGCGGAGGAGCGCCGGGGCGTTGCGCAGCTCCATGAAGTGCAGACCGACCAGGCGTACCTTGATCAGCGCGATCGCCACGACCGCGCAGCCGATCAGGGTCGACGTGCTGCCTTCGATGCCCAGCAGCCAGCTGGACAGCGTGGCCAGGACGAGTGCTGGAAAGACCCACATGTGTCACGCCACCAGGTAGAAGAGCGGGAAGAGGACGAGCCAGAGCAGGTCCACCATGTGCCAGTACGCGGCCGCTCCCTCGGCGGCCAGCAGTTGGCCCCGGCTAAGGGCTGGCCGTCGGGACAGGACGATGAGGACCGCCAGCGCGCCAATCCCGATCGCCAGGTGGGCCAGGTGGATGCCGGTGAACACGAAGTAGTACATGAAGAATTCGTTGCTGCTCGGGGTATGTCCGTCGCGAATCACCAGCGCGTATTCAAAGCCCTTGACGGTGGCGAATCCGAGCGCGCAAAGAAGCGCCCATGGCAGTGTTCGTGCGGGTCTGCCGGATCGCAGCTGCCGCAGCCCGCGGACCACCAGCGCCGATGCGATCAGCAGGAGCAGTGTGTTCAGCAGTCCCAGGTCCGGATGGAGGGCCTGCTGAGAGGCCCGGAACATCCTCGGATACCGGCCGTGCAGTACCGCGATGAAACCGAAGAACACCGAGAACATGATCATGTCGCCGAGGAGGAAGACCCAGAGACCGGGCTCGCCGGGGACGTGGCGGTGGCGCTGGGGCGCCGAGTGCTCGGTCCGGGCTGCCGTGGCGGTCATGCCACGGGTTCCAGGACGGCCGGGGCCCGGTCGTCGTCCACCCGCTTCGCGGCCCGCACCATCAGGGGTGTCATGACGAGGAACCAGACACCGAAGGCACCGGCCGCGACCCAGAACGAGAGGATGCCGTTCCAGGCGAAGGGGCCGGTCTTGAAGAAGGTCAGCAGGATGCTGGGCAGGAAGAGGAAGGCCATCCAGAAGTTCAGGTACGCGGCCCAGCGGGGCAGGAGCGGCGTGGGACGCTTGTCGGCCAGGATCGCCACTCCGACCACGGTGGCCTGCCCGATGGCCGGGAAGGCGTTCATGACCAGCATGATCCAGGCCGTGTCGTTGAGCGCCATCGTGATGTCGGGCGAGCGGTCCGGCCGGTAGGCCGTCGCGGTGAAGATCAGGACCGGGACGAAGATCGCGGCCACGTTCGCGGCACCACAGACGAGTTGGATGGAAGCCAGCGGCTCCAGCCGTGAGTCGATACGCCGGATCAGGCTCGACAACGCTGCGACGAAGGGTGCGGTCGCCACGGCGCCGACGAGCATGACCACGAGGCCGGCACGGATCGAGTTGGCGTGGTCCGTGTAGAAGGCCGCCACCCGCTCCGCCGACCAGCTCGGCGCCATCGGCGGTATCCAGTGGGCGATCAGCAGGGCGGCGAAGAAGAGTGCGATGAACAGGTAACCGAAGCTCGCGCAGGCGATCAGGATTCGGCGGGACATGAGGGAATCTCCTGGTTCCGGAAGGGACGGGTACGGAGCGGGCTTCGCTGCACGGACCTGAGGGTGAAGGGGTGGGGCTGCCAGCCCGGCGATCGGCCTCGGGAAGGCTGCCGGGCCGGTGTTGCGAGGTTCTGGTCTGACGTCTGGCCGATGTCCTGGCGGCGTCAGGCCGGTGCGCTCAGATACGGGAACGCGGCGCGCAGCGTCCCGGTGGCGTGGCCGGCGTCCAGGCCCATGGGAACGGGAGCGTTCAGCACGATCTCGAACATCGCCTCGGGAGCGGACTCGGCGAGCCCTCTGCCGTTGCGCGCCTTCGCGCCGAAGTCGGCTTCGGTGCCCACCTGGTAGCGCAGGACGTCCGGGAAGATGACGTCCCGCGTCGCGGCGCCGTAGCCCTGCGGGTCGGAGTGCGTGTCGTTGGCGGCCACGAGACCCGCGACCTTCCGGCGTACGAGGTCCCCGTAGTTGTCGAGGTCGGCATGTGGATCAGTGGCGTTGTAGTCGTCGAAGCCGGCCTCGGTGACGTCGAACAACGTGCTGACGAGCGGAGTCGCGCACCGGTTGATCTGCAGCCAGCCGCCGTGGTGGTCGTCCAGCGCGGTGGTGGCCCAGACGCCGATCGTCCCCGATCCGATGAGCTCGTCCGGAACTTCGAGGACGATGGCGGTGACGTTGGTGCCGGCGAACAGGTTCGAGGCCCGCTTCGGGTCGAATGCGGAGAGATCCACCGCCTCGCCGTTCCGGAGCGCGGTCACGACCGCCGTGATGACGGTGCCGTCGAGGTAGAACGGGTCTCCGGCCCGGCCGACGAAGACGTTGACGCCGTCCGTCGTGGTGACGATCTCCTGCGTCCTGCCGGTTGCCACGAGGGCTCCCGAGGCGTTGCGGTCGCTGGCCTCGGCACCGGTGAGCCGGTCGAGCAACCAAGCCTGCCGGCCGTCCGGTTCGGGGGCGAGAAATCTGAACCGGAACGTCAGATCCTGCACCGCGTCGTCGTCGGTGTCGAGGTGGAACTCGTACAGCGCCTCTGGGTGGAAGCCTTTGTCGGCCGACACCGGGTTGGTGTTCATGACGAAGACCGTGCCGGTCCGTCCCTTGAACAGGTAGACATCGCTGATGTCCAGGCGAGGGTCCTGTTTCGCGGCAGCTGAATCCTGGTGGTGGGACATCGATCGGCCTTCCGTTAGGGCAGAGAGGGACAAGGCACGGCGATGCCTTGCCGACTCGGCGGTTGTTGTGTGCACAGCAATCGAGAGGTTCGGTTCTGCGAACCCGAGGAAGCTGCTGCGGTACCGGCCACCTCGATCGGTCGAGCGCGGCTCGTGGCGCGGTGTTCGTTCAGGGCCTGCGCCGAGCCGGTTGCCTGACGATCGCCGCCCTCAGGCGCTCAAGGCCGTCGCCAAGCAGTGTGTTACTGCCGCTGCGCCGGGCACCCCGAGGTCGAAGTGGGCCACGTCGAACATCCTGACCCGGGGCGGTCATTCGTCGCCAATGCCTATCCGCTGGTTCTGTATGCCGGTTCGGCATCAGTCCACTTGTGTGCACGTGATGCGGCTGACGAGGTGCGCGGACTCGGGATGGATCACACGCGACCGTGCCGCTGCTCCTTCAGCCCTGCCGTGCGGACGCTCGGGGTGGTTGTGCGTTCGCACGGGTGGCGTCCGTGCGCGGCGAGTTGCGGGGCAGCTTGCACGTGAGTGCGTAGATCACTGCACCGACGAGCGTTTCATCCACCATGCGCCACAAGAACTTCACTGTTACCGCTCCTTCGTCTTCAGGGGCCGCTGCGCAGCGGCCCTTCTCCGGACAATCCACCGGGTGCTCTCAGGGCCGTTTCGCGTCGCGTCGGATGTTGTCGGCAGCCCGTTCGGCGATGGCCAGGACAGTCGCGTTCACTCCGGTGTTGGGAATGGACGGCATCACCGAGGCGTCCGCGACACGCAGACCGTCGACGCCGTGCACTCTCAGGTCCGGATCGACGACAGCGAGGTCGTCCATCCCGATCCGGCACGTGCCGACGGGGTTGTAGAAGGTCGCCGCGTTCCTGCGGATGTAGGTGACGAGGTCGTCTCCCTTTTCCGGAGCGGTCTCCCGGGCACCCCACTGACCCCAGGCAGGCATACGGCCGACCTCTCGCGCGATGCCGAGGGCCGCGAGCATGGCGGAAACGTCAGCGTTGTCGGCGAGGTAGTTCGGGTCGATCAACGGCAGTCGGCCCGGGTTCGAGCTCCTGAGGCGAACCGTTCCCCGGCTCGCTGGCGCGGTGTGAGCGAAGGCGACCGTGTGTCCGCACTCGGGCGTCCCGACGTCCGCGATGTCCGCCGGAGCGTCGAGCAGCATCAGCTGAACGTCCGGAACGGCTGTCGCGCCGCTGTGCACCAGGGCACCGACCGTACTGAAACCATGGCTGGTGGTCAGTTGCCGCCCTGCCTCGAAGACCACAGGGCACTGCAGGTGATCGTGCAGATTGGCGCCGACTCCGTTGAGGTCGGCCAGCACCGGAATCCCGACATCGCGCAGATGTGCCGCGGGACCGATACCGGAGAGCAGCAGCAGGTGGGCGGAGCCCACCGTCCCCGCTGCCACGATCACCTCGCCGCGCGCCTCGGCGCGTTCCACTGTGCCGAAGGACGTGTATTCCACGCCGGTGCAGCGTCCGTGCTCGATCACCAGGCGCCTGACGTCCGCCTCCGTGACCAGGTGCAGATTGGGCCGGTCGAGCACCGGCACCAGATAGGCGTCCGCGGCGCTTTGCCTACGACCACCCGCCCCCGCCAGGTCGCACCAGAAGGCGCCGTGCTGCCGTTCACCATTGATGTCGTCGGTGAGATCGTGACCGGCCTCGGTGAGTGCGTCGAGGAACGTGAACGACCCGTCGTCGAGCTGGGTCGTCGGCGCCGCCCATACCGGCCCGATGACGCCGCGCAGGGCGGGGTTGCGGCCTATCGCCGTCTCCGTCCGGCGAAAGTACGGCAGCAGCTCGGTGTAGCTCCAGCCCTTCGCGCCGTTGTCCGCCCATGCGTCGTAAACGGCGCGGTGCCCGCGGACGTGCATCATCGCGTTGATCGAGCTCGATCCTCCGAGGATCCTTCCGCTGGGCCAGTGGTGACTGCGCGACAGCGTCCCGGGCTGCGATGTCGTCCAGCGTGACCAGAGGATCTCCTTGGCCGGGATGAGCGGGAACCCGACCGGAAGGTGCATGACCGGCGGCCCGAGCGCCGAGCCGGTCTCCACGAGAAGCACCTCCGCCGCCGCGTCTTCGGACAGGCGCGCCGCGAGAACACAGCCGGCCGTCCCACCACCGACGACCACATAGTCATAGGCAGTCATCTCTGTCCCGCCTACCCGTGCCTGGAAGCGCGACCCGGCAGCGGGGGCCCCGAGTGGGTGCTCGTGCCCGGCACGAGTAAGCCGCGATGCCACATCGTCAAAACCTTTTCTGTCAGCTCAAGTTCCTTCTGCCAATGAGCTTTGCGGGCCACGGCTCGTCGCGCCAATGCCGATTACCCGAATCGTCATGCCGATCGAACATGGCGACAGGACAGCGCGGTTCTGCTCGCCCACGCGCGCGCCTTTATGCCGAACCGAGCGCCGCAATCACGATTTTGGCGAACTGGTCGATGAACGGCATTTTCCGGTTCTTGGCGTACGCCAGCGCCACCATGCGCGGGGCAACCCCTGTGAGCTGGACGTAACGGATGTCTGGGCGACGGTAGAAATCGGCGAGGCCGGCCGGGACGACGATGAACCCGGTGCCGGACGCGACGGCTTCCAGACTCTCCTCGATCGAGGTGGGCCGTTCGGCTTCCGGACGGTTGCGTGCCGCTGTCGCGTCGAAGTCGGTGCCGCGCCACTCCGGTACGTCAGCGGAGTCCTGCAGCAAGCGGTACGGCGTCAGCTCCGTGATGTGGACGGTCTGTGCCTGTGCCAGCGGATGTTCATCGGAGAGAGCCGCAACCCGCTGCTCCGGGAACAGAGGAACGATCTCGAAGATGTCGACCGGCAGCGGCAGCCGGACGAAGCAGACGTCGACGCGACCGTCGAGCAGATAGTCGACCTGGTCGGTGGGCGCCGTGTGCAGCACCTGCACATTGACCTCCGGCGCCAGCGTCCGGAACTGCCTGACGATCGGCGTGACTATGACACCTGGCATGAAGCCGATGGTGAAGTGGTGCCCCTCACGGCTGGCGAGGCGGACTCGCCGCTGCAAAGCCAGCGATGCCGCGAGCAGCGGCCGTGCGTCCTCCAACAGCTGACCGCCGGCCCGAGTGAGCGCCGTACCCAGCGGGCCGCGCTGAAGCAGCGACGCTCCGAGATCGTCCTCAAGGGCACGGATCTGTCGGCTCAGCGCGGGCTGCGTCATCTTCAGTCGTTCGGCACCCCGCACAAAACTGAGCTCTTCGGCAACCGTCACGAAATAGCGGAGACGTCGGAGGTCGATATCCATGGCGCTATGTTAGCCACGCCGCTTTTATTGTCGAACTGTGATCCGGAAAAGCGCCTTGGGCTTTGGCGATGCCCAACCGGCATGACTTCTGCGCGAATCGGCATTGGCACCACCAGGCATCAATGACCATGATTGACCGCGCGCCGATGGTGTCGACCTGCAGGCGAGCGGGCTCTCCTTCTGCTTTTGACGGCGGTGAACCGAGGCAAAAACCGGAAATCGGCACCGACGTGAAATAATTCAAGACGAAGTTCGTGGGGATGCGCGGTACAGAGCCGAGGTAATCCGGGATGCCGTAGCGCCGGATCCCGTCGGCGTGGCCAGCGGTACGGCCTCCCGGAACGCGGCGGGGCGGTCCGGCTCGGATCACCTGAGCCTGGTGGTCCGTCGCAGCGCCGCCTGAAGCAGACGATCCACCAAGTCCCCGTACCCGATGCCACTGGCCTGCCACATCTGCGGGTACATCGACACGGGGGTGAAGCCGGGCATGGTGTTGATCTCGTTGATCACGAATCGTCCGTCCTCGGTGAGGAAGAAGTCCGCACGGACCAGCCCCTCGCAAGAAGCCGCCTCGAATGCCTTGACGGCCAGTCTGCGCACCTCACTGGTCTGGCTTTCGGTCAGCGCCGCGGGCACCACTCCGGGGATGGATTCGAGGTACTTCGCCTCGAAGTCGTAGTACGCACCTGCGTCGGGCGCCGGGATCTCGGCCGGCACGCTGGCCTGCGGTCCCTCGGGGAACTCGAGCACGCCGCACTCGATCTCGCGGCCCTGCACCAGGGCCTCCACGATGATCTTCGCGTCATGCCGGTGCGCCTCCGCGATCGCGTCCTCCAGCCCCGGCGGCCCGTCGACTCTGGTGATACCGATCGAAGAGCCGGCGCGTGCCGGTTTCACGAACAGCGGCCAGCCGTACACGACGGCGAAGCGGCTGATTCTCGCGCGGGCACCCGCCGCGTCGGACTGCCACTCACGGGGTCTGATCACCAGGTACGGCCCGACCGCGAGGCCGAACGAGCTGAACACCCTCTTCATGTACTCCTTGTCCTGGCCGACCGCCGAGGCGAGAACGCCCGCTCCTACGTAGGGGATGCCGGACAGCTCCAGCAGACCTTGCACGGTGCCGTCCTCGCCGTACGGTCCGTGCAGTACGGGAAAGACCACGTCCACTTCGCCGAGGACCTTGGGCTCCGTGCCGCGTTCGCTGCGGACGACAGTCCGGTCCGTCGGGTCGACGGAGACGATGATGTTGCCCCGGTCTGAATCGGCGAGCTGCTCGACCATGGGCTGCCGCCCGTCGACCATCGCCATGCGCTCGGGATCGTCCGCCGTCAGGACCCAGCGCCCGTCCTGGGTGATGCCGACCGGCAGGACGTCGTACTTCATCCGGTCGATGGCTCGCAGCACGGCCCCCGCGGTCACGACGGAAATGCCGTGCTCCGAGCTCCGGCCGCCGAAGAGGAGCACCACCAGCGGCCTGCGGCGCGATCCGGACGAAGGGAAGGTGGATTGTTCGGTCATGGTTTCTGCCTCCTTCGCTGTGCGGCGCCGGCCTTCCGACCGGAAGGCCGGCGCCGCATGCTGGTGGACCGAAGTCCTCTGTTGTCCGGTCAGCTGGTCAGCGAGGACCGGGAGACGGGGAAGTCGAAATAGGTGGACGGGTAGGGCTCGGCGGCGAAGGTGAAGTGCCACCATTCCTCGGCGAGATTCACGAATCCGAGAGATTCGAGCTCGTTCTTGAGCAGCAGTCTGTTGCTGTGCTGGACTCCCACGATGCGCGGGTCGAGCGTGTGCGCGAGCGTGTCGAAGCAGTCGAACCCGGTGCCCATGTCGATCGAGTTGTCCGGGAACCTCTGAGCCGTCGGCGCGTAGCACGGCTCAAGCTTTTCCCCGGGAACGTAGGGACGCGTCGGGTGGACCGGCAGCTTCACCAGCGTGAGGTCGATCGTGCTGCCACGGCTGTGCCCCGACTTCGCCGCGATGTACCCATCGGCGAAGAGGTCGGCCTTGTCCACCTGCGGGTAGAACTCGTCCTTCATCTTCAGGTCGGTCAGGTCCTGGGCCCAGTCGACGAACTGGTCCACCGCGCGCTGCGGCCGGTAGCAGTCGTACACCTTCAGCGTGTAGCCCTGCGTCAGGAAGTAGCGCTCGGCCTTCGCCAGTGCCTGTGCCGTCGGGGCGGTGACGATGCACAGCGGTTCGACATAGCCGTTTATCGGCGTGCCGATGAAATTATGGGGCGTGGCGTAGCGGATTTCCTGCAGAATCGCAGGGGCCACGTCGTGGAGCGCCACGAAATCGGCGGGTGCCTTGCTTTCCGTGCCGGCGGCCTGCGCGGTGACGGAGGCGCTCGTCACCGTGACAAGGACGGCCGCCAGAAATGCCAGCAGCATGGGGACGCGCATGCGCCCATTGTTGATTATCACTATGCCGTACCTCTACTTGATATATGGGCGGAGATTTTCCCCAGACCCGCAAACGGCGTCAGCGAGAGAGCCATGACGAAAATGCCGAAGAACAAGGTGCAGTGCAGGAGACCGTATTCGCCGACGAGTAAACCCGTGACCAGTACCGGCACGCACATCGACGTATAAGTGATGGTGTAGATGGCGGCCATCAGGCCCGCCCGTTCCGTCGCGAGAACGTTCGCTGTCACCAGACGGACGCCACCCTGGAACGCGGGCCCGAATCCCGCACCGGCCACCGCGGTCCCCACGTACAGGGCTGTGGAGGAGTCGCGGTGCGCGGCCAGCAGCGTGACGGCCACCCCCGTCGTCAGAAGCAGAGAGCCACCCAAAGCCGTTCGGCTGGCGTCGGCATGCCGGGTCAGCAGCACGGCGGGGACCGCACTGGCGGTCAGCAGGGACACGATCAGGCCGTCGGCGGTCGACGACGCCGATCCTGTGATGCCCCGGACCAGATCGGGCCCAAGGGACAGGTAGAAACCGCCCAGAGCCCAGACGGCCACGAACACGGGTGCGGTGACGAGGAGGGCTCGGCGACTGGACCGGGGAGCGCGGATCCGTGGTCGCAGTGAAAGCCAGGCTCCCGGCCTCGGCGACCTCGACTCCGGAAGGAAGGCCAAACCGAGTGTCTGCACAGCCAGCGCGCTGAACAGCAGCGTGTACATGCTGCCGAGGTGAGTCGGGATCAGATCCATGAGCAGGCTCGTGCCGATCGTCCCCAACGCCATGCCGATGAGCGGTGCGATGCTGACGAACAGGGGTCCCCACCGCCTGGCCACGTCGAGCAGGGCAGCACCCAGCGCACTCGTCGCAGCACCTGTGGCCAGCCCCTGCAGTGTCCGGGCGAGGATCAGCGAGGTCACGCCGCCGGCCTGCAGGAAAAGCAGCATGGACAGTGCTTCCAGGGCGAGAGCGGCGCCGATGACCGGCCGCCGGCCGACATGGTCGGAGAGCGCGCCGACGGTCAGGAGCGCGACCAGGACGCTCAGGCAGTACACGCCGTAGACCACGGTGACAGTGCCGGACGAGAGGTGCCAACTCTCCTGGTAGACGCGGTAGAGCGGAGTGGGCGCACTGGAGGCGACGAGGAACGTGGTGAGGACGGTCGATAAGAAGACAGCTGACCTACGCCGGGTAACCGCGCCATCGGCCCAACCGCCGGGCGGCCTTGCCCTTGCCTCGGACTTGGCATGAAGCTCTTCGAGCATCGTTGTTCGGCT
The DNA here is from genome assembly GCF_055581185.1 of Streptomyces sp. NPDC031474. Taxonomy (NCBI): domain Bacteria; kingdom Bacillati; phylum Actinomycetota; class Actinomycetes; order Kitasatosporales; family Streptomycetaceae; genus Streptomyces; species Streptomyces sp. NPDC031474. The sequence goes on along the minus strand of NZ_JBVIJX010000006.1, from coordinate 483,946 downwards.
CTCTGTACGGGAAGGGTGGAGTGGGACACGTGAGCGGCACCCGCAGGGCTCACGTCACTTGGCCTGTCGGCGCATTCGGAGTCATCGCCCCCGGAGTCGTCGCTCCCGCGACGCGCCACGGTCGCCCGCGAAGCGCGGTACACACCGGCGGAGTCGCGCTCTCAATGACTCCGGCGCCGCGGGCGACTCGACGGGCATCAGGGCGGCCTCCCGCCGAGGGGGACCGGGGGAGGCCGACGGGGACCACCGTAGGGCTCCGGGTGGCGTGCTCACGGCTGCCGTAGCGCATCGGGTACCAACGGGACCTCGGCAGGGGCCGAACGGACACTTCGGCGCGGCAGGTGCGGCGGATGGCGCGTCGGCGAGCTGGTGACATGCCGATCCGGCATCGGAACGGCCCGAGTCGGTATGGGCGGTATCGGCTGGACCCCGCCGAGAATCGGCGGGCGGGTCAGGTCTGCCTCTGTCGCCCGGCGACCCGCCGATGTCCGAGAGAGCCGGCCTTCGCCAACGCCTCCAGGCGCAGGTCCGGGCGCTGCAACCCCGGAGGACGAACACCGAACATGACTGGTCTCAGCATCGCCCAAGTCCCCGTCGGTCTCGGGGAAGAGGAGAACCTCACCTACCCGGTGAGCATCGTGCTCACGCTTCAGCGCGAGCAGACGGCGTCACTCCTCCGCGCCATGCGTAGTCAGCAGGTGCTGCCCGCCCAGACACACGCCTGGGGCTCCGAGCGTGCTTACAGCACCCTGCTCCACGAGGTCAGCCCTCGCCTCACCGTCCTGGACGTACCCGGTTCGCAGTGGAACGACGGTCTCGAGCAACGCGTGCGAGCGCTCAGCAACATTTCGTCCGTGGTCGTCCTCATACCGGATCACACGGATTCCGTACAACTCCTGCTGGCGGGTGCCGCCAATGTCCTCCCCCGCGACTCGCCGCCCAGGGAACTCGCCAGCAGAATCGCCGCCGAGCGGCGATGGCTGGACATGCGGCGCTCACCGCGGCGGCGGGCCGCGGATTCGCCACCGTTTCGCGCTGTCCGCGCCCGGCAGTACTCCCAGCAGGTCCTGTTGGACATCCTCTGTTCCGCCTCGCGGCCCTGGTGTTGCCACGATCTGTGCCTACTGCTCGGCACAGCCGGGGAACCGATGAGCCGCCGAGCGCTGCAGGGCAGGATCGTACGGCTCAACGAGCGGCTCACGCGGGACGGGCTGTCGGTCGACTGCACCACCCAATGGGGGCGCACGACGTTCCTGGGCCTCGTCGAGGAGTCCGGGGGAAAGCCTGGGCCATCGGAGCGCGGCAAGCATTAAAGGGACGACTTGAACGGCTCCTCTGGACACACGGCTTCATGCGACAACCCGGATTGCCCGCAGCCGAACCTATGGTCAGGACATCCGAGTCGGCTCCGTTCCTCGGGCATTGCCAGGCGGAGCCCGAGACCCTGCTCAAGCCATCGCCACGTGTGGCTGTGCGCCTAGGAGATGAACAGACCAACGGAGAGATGAACCAGTGGACGAGCGAGCGGCGACATCAGGCGAAGCATCGGAACCGGAGGAGTCGGAGGAAGCGGTGCGGGCCGCACTTCTGGACGCTTGGACGGCATGGGGTGGCGCAGGGGACGGACGTGAGGTGGGAGCCTCGTCGCGTTCGGTGTCATGGGGCATCGCAGCGCCGGAAGCGATGACTCTGTAGTGCACTGAAGCTCCAAGTCCTGGACGAAGGACAGGCGTTTTCCCGCTGCGAGATCAGATTTCGGCATGCTGATGGCGTCATCGTATTCACATGGTCGTCGTCCGGTCACGGCGACGACGGCCGCCCCCTGGCGACCGTGCCCGTTAGTAGCCGTCGCAGTGCCGACACCGCTGTGCAGATGAGACAGATACCGTCAAGCACGCCGGACAGCGCGGATGCCGCCCAATTGCCAGCAGCTCTCTCCGCTTTAAGCGTCAGAAACTCGGCGCTGGAAATATCGAAGAACGGCGGGAGAGTCCACTGGCTCATGCCGGATCGACATGGAAAGAAGCAGGATTGGCATTAGCCTTCCGCCGATGCGGCCGCCATAGTCGATTCTGCGAAGCGCCGCCGACCGCAACAATTACGGTTTCCATGCCCTTGCGGACCGCGCCGCTTCCCCTGCCGATTAGGCTCGACAACTCGAGAGGAACAACACCACATGAAGTCCACCGCTCGAATCAAAGCGCTGGCGGCTGCCGGGCTTGTGAGTGGCGCGGTCGTGGCCTCGCTGGCCGTGACGAACGCGAGCGCCGTCACGCCCCAGGCGAACGACCACGCCGTCGCCTCGCAGACGGCGCACCGCGCGAAGCCGACGGTGGTCCTGGTCCACGGGGCGTTCGCTGATTCCTCCAGCTGGAACAGCGAGATCGGCTACCTGCGACGCCACGGCTACCCGGTCCTCGCGATCGACACCCCGCTGCGCGGCCTGGCCTTCGACAGCGCCTATGTCGAGGCGCAGCTCAAGACCATCAAGGGCCCCGTCGTGCTGGTCGGCCACTCCTACGCGGGCGAGGTCGTCAGCCAGGTCGCCGCAAAGACGTCGAAGGTCAAGGCCCTCGTATACGTGGCGGCTCTCATACCGAAGGTGGGAGAAACCGCCGGCTCCCTGATCGGGCAGTTCCCCGGGTCGCAGCTCATTCCGGAGAACTTCCGCACCGTTCCGCTGCCCGGCGGTGACACCGACGTGTACCTCAAGGCCGACAAGTTCGGGACCGTCTACGGAAACGGGCTGTCGAAGTCGGATATCCAGGTCGCCTCGGTGACTCAGGAGCCGGTCGCCCTTTCGGCGTTCACCGACAAGGCCACGGTGAATCCGCCGGCGAAGACGCCGAAGTGGGCGGTCATCTCGACCGAGGACCACGCCGTGCCGACGGCCGCCCAGAAGTTCGAGGCCAACCGAGTGGGCGCCCACATCATCTACACCCGCTCGGGCCATGATGTTCCGTCGATCAGCCCCGGAGCGGTCAACCGTGCCGTCGTCGCCGCCGCTAAGTCCGTGCACTGATCAACCCCTGTAGCAGGGCCTCAGTTTGATCGACGCGAGGCTTCCGGCGGCCGTGTCATGGCCTTGCTCGCCGCTGTACAGGCACTCGCGATGACTCTCTACTGCCGCCCCGGACGGTGCAGGACTCGCAGCCGCAGGCGGTACAACGGACGGCTCCCGCAGGCCCGATGCCTGCGGGAGCTTTCCCGCTCTCTCAGCGGTGACCTCGTCCCCTTGCAGGACAGCGGCGCATGAGCGCCGCGTTCGCAAGCGGCTCGTCGGGTCCGAGTGCCCGCATTGCCGAATCTTGCGCTCGGGCGGCTGCGGCATGGACGAGCAAGGAGCACCTCCGCTTCTCGCCGACGTTACCGGTGACGGCCGCGTCGACATCGTCGGATTCGGCGGCCGGGGGTGTACATGGCCCGCCAGCTCTACCGCTGCTTCAGGGCCGCTGCTCCCGCCCCCATGTGCGGCCTGGCACGCCTGCGCCTGCCAGGCCAGCGCCTTGCGATCCGCTTGGCCACCGGGCCCTCACGGTCCAAAACCGGATGCCGGACACCAGCCGGGTCGGCTACCTTCCTCGTCGTGCAGGTGCGCAGGCAGCGGATACTTCGCCTTCCAAGCGGGTAACGCGGGTTCGAATCCCGCCGTCGGCTCCGGCCGATGTCGTCCAGCGGCCCAGGACGCCTTACGTCTCCGCCGCCGACCCTGATCTCTGCACACCAGACACCCACCGCCCGCTCAGGGTGGGTGGACCAGGTGAGTCTTCAGGAGGTGTGCTTGCCGCGGATGGTGAGTACTGTCAGGTCTCGGAACAGGCGGCGGTCGGTGCCTGGCAGCAGGGGTGCGAGCCGGGCTCAGACTCCGTCGGGGATACGGTCGTCCCGACCGACGCCGGCGAGTCAGCCGAGAAGCCCGATCTCGATGGCCAGAGCGCCCAGTCCTTCAGCCCGACCAACTCGACAGGCACCCCCGGCTACACCGGGCTTCTAACACCGCCACGCCGCTCGTGCACGATGACGACCGTCACGACTTTCTCCCCACTCCCCAGCTCTATGCTTAGCTCCGGTGCTCGCCGATTTGCCCGCTGGCGAGCCCGTTGACCAGCGCGCTCATCGCCGCCCTCGAGAAGAGCAACGGCCCACGGCTGATGTTCTTGGAGTCGCGCACTGCGGCGTGTCCCCTCAGTTCCGCGACTTCCACGCAGTCGTTCGCACCCCCGCTGTATGAGCTCTTCCGCCACCGCGCTTGCGCGAGATCGACGTCGTGCGGGGCAGTCGTGCTGGGCGTGCTCACTCTTCGAGCTCCTTGCTGATGCGTGCGATGTGGGTGCGGGTCTCCGACGGGTCGAGGGCAGTGCTCCTCAACTGGTCGAAGATGTCCGTGTAGTTCTCCACATCCTGTGGGGACTCGAGATACACGGAGTTCTTGGGATTCTCCAGCCACACCAGGTCAGGCGTGGGGTCCGGGAAGGTCAGGATGACGAACGGGCCGTACAGCCCGGGATGCGCGCCGAGTGAGAACGGCAGCAGCTGCACGGTGATGTTCGACCGCTCGCTCGCCTCCACCAGCTTCCGCATCTGGTCGCGCATCACCTCTACAGAGCCGACCGTCCTGCGCAGCACGGCTTCGTCGAGGATCGCCCAGAGTCTGGCGGGGGCCTCACCGCCCAAGCGGCTGTTCTGCCGCTCTATGCGGACCCTGACCAGGGACTCGACCTGCGGCGGGGACAGGTCCTTCCTCATCTGGGAGATCACGGCACGCGCGTAGTCCTCGGTCTGGAGCAGCCCTGGCACGAGCATCGGCTGGTAGCTGGCGAGGTGCGTCGCGCCGGCCTCCAGCGCGAGGTACCCGTCGTAGCGGGTCGGGGTGAGCACCGTCGAGTACTTCCGCCACCAGGGCTTTTGCTGCTCCTTGTCCGCTCGCACGAGGTCGAGCACGTCGGCTCGCCGGTCCTCGTCCTTGACGCCGTACAGGTCCAGCAGTGCCCGGACGAGGACCGGCGTCGTACCGCGCTCGCCGTTCTCGATCCGGCTTAGCGACCCCTGGTTGACCTCCAGTTGGTCGGCGACCTCGGTGAGGGTGAGCCCGGTCGCGTCACGCAGTTCCTTCAGCCGTGCCGCGAGCTGTCGCCGGTACACCGACTGTGGGACCAGGCTTCTCTTCAAGGCCATGGTGGAAGTCTCTCCGTACCGGTGACGCCTCTACAACCCATAAGGGTCAACTTCACCAGACATATTGCCTAGTTGGTGGTTGCGTCGGCATGCTGTCAGGAGTCGCGGTCGCGCGTTCGTATGGGCGTGCACCGCAGCCGACCGATGGGCGAGCATGACCACGACCTCGCTACCGGCACGCGCCTCCGCGTCGGTCCTGCACGCCGCACCAGGAGGGTGGGCCATGCCACGGACAACGCTGCTTCGGCAGCTGCTCCAGCAACGGCACCTGACGACGCACGAGGCTTTCGCCGCCCAGTACGAGCGGGCCGCCGCCCGGCTGGCAGAGCTCGACCGAGACCCCCGCCTGGCGTCCCTCCAGGTCTCTCCACGTCAGTTCGACCGCTGGTACGGCGGGGAGTTGTTGACTCTGCCCCGTCCTGACGCCTGCCGAGTTCTGGAGCACATGCTGGGCAGACCCGTGTCCCAGCTGTTCTCCACGGCGTACGACGGCGACTCCGCGTACGACCGCGACGAGGAGTCGAGCACCGGCCAGCAGGTGACGAGTGCGCCTCCGCCACGAGAGGACGACGAGAACCCACTGGACATCGTCACCCGGACCCGGCAGCTCACGGCCAGCAACGCCGACGACGCGACGCTCGCCTTCCTCGACTCCTCGCTGGAGGGCATCGCCACCCGGTACGAACAGGACGGGCCGTACGTCCTCCGCCCCCAGGCCCGCCAGGTGCGGCAGCTCGCCCACACCTTCCTCGACGGCCGCCAGCCCCCGCGCACGCGCCAGGAGCTCTTCCGCCTCGCCGCCCGCGCCTCCGGCCTGCTCGGCTACATGGCGGTGAACACGGGCGACTTCGCGCTCTCGGAGGCGTACTGCACCGAAGCCCGGGATCTCAGCCGTGAGATCGGCGACCTGGACACCGACCTCTGGGCGTGCGGAACCCTCTCCTTCAGCCTCTACTACGCCGGCCAGTACGACGAGGCAGACGCCTGCGCGGCTGCGGCCGTCGAGCGAGCCCCACGCCACGCCCAGTGCATCCGCCTACTCGCCAACGGCCGGGCACGGGCCCTCGCCAAGACCGGCGACCGGCGTGCCGTCGAGCAGGCCATCGGACAGACACTCCGCCTCTCCGACCTCCACGAGGTACCCGTCGGGCTGACCTCCTGCATCTCCTTCGAGCCATACGGACGGGCCCGGACGCTGGCGAACGCCGTCACGTCACACGTGGCGCTGCGCAACACGGCGCAGGTACTGCGCGACGCCGAGCACATCGACGATCTGGTGGAGCACTCGTCCTCTTCCTGGAGCCGTTCGCTCGTACGCCTCGACGTCGCCACCGCGCTGCTGCAGCAGCGCACGCCCGACATCGACCAGTCGATGGCACTGGGCCGTGAGGCCCTGCAGTTGTGCGGAGAGACACCGATCAGCTCCGTCTACCAACGCTCCCGTGACCTGCATGAGCAGGCCGGGCCATGGCGTGATCACCCGGCGGTACGCGATTATGACGACGAGTTCCGGACCTGGAGCTCGCAGCCAGCGGCCCTGGCCATGGCGTCATCTGCGTCGTAGGCGCTGAGGGTGTCGTCGCGCTCCGGGGCAGTGTGAAGCCGAAGGAGTACGTCGGGTGCCCCTGCTAAGCGCCGATCCCGCCGCGTTCCCCGCCGAGCCCCCCGTCGACACGCACGATCCGGCGGTCACCGCGGCCCACGACTGGGCGGCGTTCAGCGCACTCGACGAGATGACCGACCACTGGGCACGCCCCGGCTGGTCGGACGGCAGTCGCGCGTACTACTGGATGCTGACCTTCCCGGATGATCAGCGGCTCGCTGCTCTCGCCGGGCACTGCCAGGAGGAGCTGGCCCCTCTCGGCCTCGACCCGGTGCCGACGGACGGACTGCACATCACCCTCGCCCGAGTCGGAACGCCGGGCGTCGTCACCCCAGGCCAGCTGGACAGCCTGGCGCGGGACGTCGAGGCGCTGCTGCCCTCCGCTTTCTTCGTACACGCCATGCCGCTGGCCGGCTCCCGAGGCGCCGTCCGGTTGTCCCTCGGCCCCTGGGAACCCCTGCTCCGGCTGCACCACGTGCTGGCCAAGGCGGGGAGCAGCGTCGGTCTGGCCCCGAAGAAGCCGACGTCCGCTTTCCGGCCGCACCTGAGCCTCGCGTACAACAACCGTCGGCGCCCCGCAGCGCCGGTCGTGGACGCGGTCTCAAGCCTCCGAGCTCTCCCTGCCGTCGAACTCTCCGTGCCCGCCGTCCAGTTGGTGGAACTCCGCCGTGAGGGGCGGACGTACCGCTGGGATGTGCGGAAGAGCGTCCCGCTCGGATAGCACGCCGGCGTCCAGGGCGAGAACCACGACCACTTCCTTGCCGATCGCGGTCGGCCGGACGGACCACGCGGAGGCCAACTCGCCGACGAGCAGCAGTCCGAGACCACTGCCCGTCAACTCATCCACCGACTCCTCCGCAGAGCGTGCCCGGACTCTGGAGACATCCCGTCCCGCGTCATGGACGCGCAGTACCGCCACGTCCCGGTAGACCTCCACACACATGCAGTCCGGTCCGCCGGCTGTGTGCCTGAGCGCGTTACCCGCGAGCTCCGAGGCGATCAGAACGGCGTCGTCGACCCGCTCCGGCGCGGCATGGCCCTCGAGGAGCTCTCGTACGTGTCTGCGCGCGAGGCCCGAAGGCTCGGTGCAATCGGCCAGCTTCACCCAATGACGCCGTACTGGCGTCCGCCTGCAGAGGCGCTCTTCGTCCACCGCGTCCATCGCCGCTTCTCGTTTCCGCTTGGCACTGGACCGATCAGCCTCGCTACGCCTGAGCCGCGGCGGTATGCCGCGGCTCCGCCTCCTCGCGCGCCGCCGGACGGCGGACAAACGGCGTGCTGACGGCGTACCGCCGCCGACTGCCCCCGACGAGGCTGTTCGTCGAGGCGCCGGACCCTCGGCGTCTCGGCTCACCTGGCTGGAGGTAACGCGGAATGAGCGGCAGTGCAAGGCAGACCGCACCACACGAGGTGCCCCCGGGCACACGCCTGGTGTTGTACGCCTGCCTGCCCGCGTCACTCGGTGAGGCCGCCGACCACAGCGTGGCCAGCGCACAGCGGTACGTCGCCGATGCCGGCTGGGAGGCGGTCGAGACATACGTCGACCGGGCGGCACCGTTCGAGAGCCGTGCCCTATGCGAGGGCTGGCACAACGCTCTGGCCGCGGTCGAGCAGGGGAAGGCGGCCGGGATCGTCACCCCTCTGCTCGTGATGCTGGGCCATCTGGAGGAGGACAGGGCGAACCTCGCTGCCTGGCAGGCCCGGACCGGGGCGCTGATCACGACGCCGTGGGCGGTCGTCGACGCCGCCGGCTCCACGGCCTTACGGCGGTCGGCGGCGTGATGACCACCATGCGTCAGGGGGTTCTCCGGCAGCTGCTCGGCCAGGTCGGATGGGTGCTGCGGCATCCGGCGACGTACGTAGGTCGGTTCGGCTTCGGCACCTTCCAGGTTCTGTTCCTGCCCGTCCTGGTGACCGGCACAACGCTGACCACGCTCTACGCGGGCCAGTTCCGGTAGCCCCGGCCCGTGTCCTCGACTCCCCTCTCCGGATGCTCCGAATCCATGTCCCCCACGGAATCCGGTCAACCGGAGAGGGGCCGCACCCAAAGGTGCGAACGCAGAAACCCGGCCTTGCGGAAATCCATACGCAGGCCGGGCGGCACGACGAACCGTTCGGATCCTTCCGACAGAAGAGGAAGTGCGATGACCGCAACCATGCTCACCCCGATCACAACGGCCACCACCGGTGCGTCCGCTGCGACGGCCGCCCCCGGAGCGTCCGCCGACCCGTTCGACGTCGACCTGACCATCGTCACGGAGATCGGCGCCGACCTGCTCCCCAAGGCGTGTGGCACCGGCGACGGGTGTGCGCCGTCCTGTGCCTCGTCCTGCGCCAGCGCCGTCTGACGGCGGCTCGTGCAGGGGGTCGGGGGCGCAGCCGCCCCCGACCCCGCTCGTTCACAGCACTGACGGCGGAGGCATGGGGATGGGACGCGACGGAAAGCTCTACCAGCACACGGGCGCGGCGCTGCTGCGGGCCGCCGCGATGCCGCTGACGGGTCTACCGACATGGTGGCCTGATTCGTCCGACACGGAGGCGTGCGGCAAGTGGCTGAAGCAGGTGTGGGCCGATGCGCGGTTCGCCGACGCCGTACGGCAGGCAAGCGGCGATCTCGCCTCTCGGGTCGACGCGATCTGCGCTGGGCAGCCGACACGATCCAAGCAGGTCCGGCGCGCCGCCATGGCCACCGTCCGCTACTTGTTGCGCGCCAGCGGACGACCGACCCCGTTCGGCCTCTTCGCGGGAGTCACCGCGGCCAGCGTGGGCTCGACCCCGCACGTGAGGTGGGGCGACGCACACCGGGCCGTGGCGCGGGTGGATACCGAGTGGCTGGACGACGTCATCGTCCGCTTGGAGGCATGTCCGGCCCTGCTGGAGCGCCTGGATGTCGTCCTGAACAACCTGGCGGCGCGCCGCGGTGGACGCCTTCACGTCCCGCACGGCGGACCGATGGGCGCCTCCGTTCGGCGCACCAGCGCGGTACGCGTGATCGAGGGCCTGGCACGTCGGCCGGTCCGCTTCGCCGCCCTCTCCGAGCAGTTGGCCGCCTCCTTCCCCCGAACCGAGCCGCAGAACATCCGCACACTGCTCGGCGCGCTGGTGCGCGAGAAATTCCTGATCACCAGTTTGCGCGCGCCGATGACCGACACTGATCCGCTGTCCCACCTGATCGAGCGGCTTCACGGCGCGGACCCGGGCACGGTGCCGCAGGTCGCGCAGGTTCTGATCGAGCTGGAAGCGGTGCAACGCGCCGTACACGAGCACAACCGGCGACCGGCGAGCGCGCAAGGGCCCGCCCGGGAGGAACTCACAGGTCGACTACGTCGGCTCTCCGACGCGGGCCGAAGTCCCTTGGCCGTCGACCTGAGGCTGGACGCCGAAGTACGGATCCCCGAGAGCGTCGCGCAGGAGATGGAGAGGGCTGCCGATGCTCTACTGCGGCTCACGCGCCGACCGGCGGGCCAGGGCGTGTGGAAGGAGTACCAGGTCGCGTTCTGGGAGCGGTATGGCACCGGCACGCTCGTGCCGGTGAAGGAGGTCGTCGACCCGGCGTCCGGGCTCGGCTATCCAGCCGAGTACGCCGGCAGCCGCATGACCGCACCGCCCCCGACAGTCTCCGAGCGGGACGAGCGGCTGCTGGCCGTGGCCTGGCAGGCACTGGTCGGCGGCAGCAGGGAGATCGTCCTCACCGACGACCTGATCGACCGCCTGGCCGGCGATGCTCCGACCGGGCAGGAGGCACCACCCCACGTGGAGATGTGCGCGCGCCTGCATGCCGACAGCCTGTCCGCCCTGGAGGACGGGGACTTCACGCTCACGGTGACACCGGCACGCGCTGCGGGAACGCTCACCTCCCGGTTCACTCCGGTCGCCACCGGCACGGGACTCGACGAGGTCTACCGCCAAGTTCCCACGGGCGTCGAGAACGCGCTGACCGCGCAGCTCTCCTTCCCGCCGCTGTACCCGCACACAGAGAACGTCGCCCGCCTCCCCGCCTATCTCCCACACGTGATCCCGTTGGGCGAGCACCGCAGCGCCGACGACACCTCGACGACGCTCATCGACGTAGACGACCTCGCGGTCACGGCCACGCACACCCGCCTGTACCTGGTCAGCATCTCCCGCCGTCGCCTGGTGGACCCGCAGGTCTTCCACGCCATGGCCCTGGACAAGCAACCCCCGCCCCTGGCCAGGTTCCTGGCGCACCTGACCCGCTCCTTCGGCCCTGCCTGGACCAGCTTCGACTGGGGGCCGCACGGCGCACGGCTGCCGTTCCTGCCGCGAGTCCGCTACGGGCGTGTGATCCTCTCTCCCAGTCGCTGGAACCTGACCGCCGACGACCTTCCAAGCCGCGGCGCGGACATGCGGGGGTGGACCGACGCCCTCGGCCGGTGGCGGAAGCGGTGGCACTGCCACGATGCCGTCGAGCTGCGGGAGGACGATCGGACACGTCGGCTCCAACTCGACGTGCCCGCACACGCCACCGTCCTGCGTGCCCACCTGGACCGGGAAGGCCATGCTGTGCTGACGGAGGCGCCGACCGAGGAGACCTACGGCTGGATCGGCGGCCACGTCCACGAGATCGCCCTGCCGATGACCAGCACCCGCCGGCCGATACCCGACCCGCTCTCTGGCTTCCTCCCCGTGCTCACCAACAGCACCCTCGGGCCCGTACCGGGGGCGGTACAGGCACCCTGGCTGAACACCAAGATCTACAGCCACCCCGAACAGCTCGATGAGCTGATCGGCACCCACCTCGCGCGGCTCGTGGCCCAACTCCCAGGCACACCCGAGTGGTGGTTCGTCCGTTACCGCACCCCGCACGACCTCGACCACCTGCGCCTGCGCATCCGCACCCGTAGCCCCGGACAGTACGCCGCCTGCACTGAGCTCGTCGCTGGATGGGCCACCGGGCTGCGCCGCGAGGGACTCAGCAGCAAACTCGTGTTCGACACGTACACCCCCGAGATCGGCCGTTACGGCCCAGGCGCCGCCCTGCGCTGTGCCGAGGCGGTGTTCACGGCCGACTCGGCCTACGCCCTCGCCGCCTTGCAGGGCCCCGGAGTCGACGGCGTCGACGGACGCGCGCTGGCCGCGGTCGGCATGGTGGACATCGCCTGCGGCTTGCTCGGCCCCGACGAGGGCATGCGGTGGCTGGCGAACCGACCCGCGCCTCCGGCTCGCCTCGAGCGAGGCGTCAGCGACCAGGCCACCGAACTCGTTCGCCGCACTACGCCTCATGCCCGGGGCTGGGGCGAAGAGCTCGCCCAAGCGTGGCACCGTCGCGCCGTGGCCCTGGCGCTGTATCGCGAGGGCCTCGCCGAGAGCATGGACCTCGACTCCGTCCTGGAATCCTTGCTGCACATGCACCACAACCGCCTGCGTGGCCTGGACCGGGAGGACGAGAGGATCTGCCGCCGCCTTGCCCGTCAGTCCGCCGTCGCATGGGCCGCCTGGCCCGGGGAGAGCCGCTGATGAACTACGACGCGCCGCCCACACCCACCGGGCCCGGCTGGTGCCAGTCGCTGTACTCCGGCGCGGCGGGAGTCGCCCTGCTGCACGCCGTCAGGGCCCACACCGGCGAAGACGACAGGGGCGCGCTCCGGCCATGGGCCGCCGCCATGCTCAAGGGCCCTATCCAGGCCGCCGCCGAAGCATGCGGTCTGTACGAGGGCGCCCCGGCCGTCGCGTACGTCCTCAGCTTCACGCACACGAACACCTCCACTCGCGCCCTGGCGACCCTGGACACACACCTCGCCGACGTCACACGCCAACGACTCCAGCGGGCACACGCCCGCATCGATCACGGCGCGTTACCCACCCTGGGCGAGTACGACCTCATCAGCGGACTGACCGGGCTGGGCGTGTACCACCTGCACCGCGGCCACAAGACGGAACTCCGGGACGTCCTCGCCTACCTGGCGCGGCTGACGGAACCGATCACCATCGAAGCGCAACGTCTGCCCGGCTGGTGGACGGGAGACAGTCCCGATCTGCGACCGACGCCGCGATGGCCCGGCGGACACGGCAACTTCGGCCTCGCCCACGGCATCACCGGACCGCTGGCGCTGCTGGCCACGGCCCTGCGACACGGCCACACGGTGCCCGGACAGACGCAAGCCATCACCCGGATCTGCGACTGGCTCGACCGGTGGCGCAACGGCACCGGCTCGCGCGCCTGGTGGCCGGACCTGATCACCCGAGCCGAACACCGACGCGGCGAGGCCCAGCGCTCAGGACCGAGACGCCCGTCCTGGTGCTACGGCACCCCCGGCATCGCCCGCGCCCAGCAACTCGCCGGCCTCGCCCTCGGCGACCGTGACCGGCAACGGCAAGCCGAGCAGGCCCTGGCCGGATGCCTGACCGACGACCAGCAACTCGCCCAGCTCACCGACGCATCCCTCTGCCATGGCTGGGCGGGGCTCATACAGACGGTCTCCCGTGCTGCCGCCGACGCCCTCGACGACGAACTCGCGTCGCATCTACGCCGCCTGAACGTCCGGCTCAACAAGCACGTGGACCACCACGGCCTGCCGGACGGCGCCGGCCTGATGGACGGCACGGCAGGTATCCACCTGGTCCGTGTCACCGACCCCGTCTACACGGCGATCACCGCCCCCTGGGACCGCTGCCTGCTCCTGACAGGGTGACGCCGCGAACCGCATCCGCACACCAGGACAAATGAGAACGATCTGCCCCCTGCCGTACGCACAGCTGGGCACCTTTCGAAAGGACGAGATGAACACCACCACTGGTGCCTCCCCCGAGGGCCTGCGCAACCGCCTGGTCGACGCCATCCTCAAAGAGGATCTCTCCGGCCTCCGCGACGCACGCGTCGAGACCGCCATGCGGACCGTACCCCGCCACGCCTTCCTTCCCGACGCAACCATCGAGGAGGCGTACGCCAACAAGAGCGTGACGATCAAGGAGAACCCCGACGAGGACGCTCTCCCGCTGAGCTGCGCCTCCCAGCCCGACGTCGTGCACTTCATGCTGGTCCAGCTCGCCGTCCGCGAAGGCGACAACGTCTTCGAGATCGGGGCCGGCACCGGCTACAACGCCGCCCTGCTCAAGCACCTGACCGGGAAGTCCGGCCAGGTCACCACATGCGACATCGACGCCGACGTGACCGCTTACGCCCGCCGGACGTTGGACGCCAACGGATACGAAGACATTCGCGTCGTCACGAGGGACGGCGCCCTCGGCGCCCCGGAGTTCAGCCCGTACGACCGAATGATCGCCACGGTTGGCATGTGGGACCTCCCCTGCGCCTGGTGGGACCAGCTCGCCGTCGGCGGACGCCTCGTGGTCCCACTGCGGTGGCGCGGGCTCTCCAGGGCCGTGGCCTTCCAACGCGAGGAGGGGCGGATGCGGTCCGACTCCGTCAGGATGTGCGGCTTCCTCCCGGTGATCGGCCAGGACGGAGAGCGGAACGACTACATCGACGACGACCGGCTCGTCAGGCTCTACTGGGACGAGGACCAGCCCATCGCCCCGGAACTCCTTCGCGACGCGCTCACCCGACCGAAGTCGGTCGTCTGGACGGATGTGACGGTCGGCCCCGTCGAGTCGTTCGACGGCGTCTGGCTGCGGCTGAGCGCCACCGAGCGAGCGACCTGCCGCATCACCGCGAAGCCCGCAGCGGTGGAGGCCGGCCTCCACCGCCCCGCCTCACCCGCCCTGAGCCCCGCCCTCGTTGAGGGGGACTCCATCGCGTACCTCACTCTGGAGCGGACCGCCGAAGACCCCGAGATTGAACCCCGGTTCCGGCTGGGAGCCGTCGGCTATGGCCCGGCCGGCGCCGATCTCGCCGAGCGGATCTGCGCGCAGATCCGCGCCTGGAGCCCGGCCCGGACCGCCGAACCCGTCGTCACGGCCTACCCCGCAGACACACCGGACAGCGACCTCGCCGACGGAGCCGTGATCAACCGGCCCTCCGTGCGGCTCGTCATCAGCTTCTGATCCTGACGCAGGTGGGCGCGGCCGTTGACGGGTGAGGCCGCGCCCACCGAAGCGAGAACAGAGCGATGTCGCAGCACGTGGTCAGCCCTGCGCAAGGTTCGCCTCACAGGTGGTGCACCGTCGCACGGCCCGCCACCTCGAATTGCCCGCGGTGGCGGTCGCCGGAGAAGCACTGCTCAACCGCTCCCAGAGCCCGGGAGGAGGATTCGGGATCCACCCCCAGCGCGGCGGCTGTACGTCGTCCTCGGTCATGTGTTCGCACCATCCCGGCCTGTGCGCGCACTGGGCAGGGGAGATCAGGATGGTGTCCTCCGGGTGAGTACGCCACTCCGTCCTCACGAACGTACTCACCGAACGCGGGGTCGCCAACGCCGACGCGGACGAGCCCGGCGGACACTCGCATCCGAGCCCGATGACGATCTTGCCGCCGCACTCGTCGCAGCGCTCCACTTCCACTGGCCTCGTACCACCCTCACGCCGTGCCGGAGTCAACCCGGTAGACGATCTTCCCATCGAACTCGGCAAGCCCGAGTGACTTGTAGAAGGCCCGTGCCCCACCTCGGTGAGGAGGACGACCCTTCGGTGTCGTGTGCTCGGTGTCGGTGATGGTGGCGGCTGACGTAGGGGTGATCAGCGCCGCCGGGCCTGGGGTTCCTGCGAGCGCGGAGCGGTGGGGTGTGCTGCGTGGCTGGAGTTGGCTGCTTGGGCTCGTGGGCCGGGTGCGTGTCTTTCGCCGAGGCGGTGGATGCGCCAGGTCAGTGCTCGTGCGGGGCTGTGGGTGTCGTCGAGCGTGCGCTGATTGAGGGCTTGGTCCAGGAGAGCGGTCGCGTTGTGCCCGGCGGCTTCCGCCTCGGCGAGCACGGTGGCCAGGGCGTCCCAAGCGGAGTCGGCCAGGATGCGCTCCGCATGCTCGGGGACCGCCTGCTGGAGCTGGTGGGCGTAGCGGCGTTTTGTCTGCGGGCTGGGTGCCCGGCTGGCGAGGCCGACCAGGACCGGTTCGGCGATCTGCCCGTACGCGGCCTGCAGATGGAGGAGGGTCTGCTGGGCTGCCGCCTGCTGCTGGGCGTGCTGGTGGGTGCGGTGCCAGTGCATCGCGTAGGCGACCGCGGTGAGCGCGACGTCCAGCAGCATCGCCAGCCCGGCACCGTCCCCATGCCGCACGGGGTCCTTCCAGATCGCCTGGACGCTGCGACGCAGGACGCGGGCGCTGGCGTGGTCGGCGACGATGCGGGAGCGGGTGGCACGCTCGAAGGCAAGGGCGGCTCGTTCGAGTTCGGTCCGCACCGCGATGGGGGCTGTGAGCGGGAGCAGGTCGAGTGCTCCGCCGAGCGCGGCCAGCTGGCCCTGGGCCACTGCGTCGTCGCTGTGGGCCAGGTGGTGGGGGATGCGTTCGGTGGCGGCGGTGGCCTGGTGCCAGAGGTTGCCTGGCCGGATGGCCACTGGTTCGGGAGTGGTGGTGGCGAGGCGTTGGCGGATCTTGGGCAGGGAGAGGTCGCCGGCGAGGGTGGAACCGGCGTAGAACACGGGCTCGCCCTCGTCGTTGGTGTCGCCGGGTAGGGCGAAGTTGCAGCCGAGCGCGTCGCCGGAAGGCCCGAGCTTGAGGCGCACGGTCACGTCGGTGGCCTCCAGCAGGGCGAAGAACTCGGCCTCGGTGGAGGCGGCTGCCATCGCGCGGCGGACGCGCAGGCGCAGGATTTCGCGGGAGGTGGTGTCCTGGTCCAGGCGCCTGGCCTTGAAGACTTCCTTGCTGGTGGGGCGTTTGGCAGCGGTGCCGTCGCCGGGCTGCAGTCGGCGCAGTCCGTAGTCGATTTCGATCTGGCGGGCTTCCGTCTGGACGGCGCGGATGTCGTGGTCGCGGCGGGGGCGTCGGGCGTCCTGGCGGACGAGGGTGGCGGCGATGTGGATGTGGTCGTCGGCGTGGCGGACGGCCACCCAGCGGCATCCCTCCGTGTCCCCGGTAGGGGCGATACCTGCTGCGGCCACGATCCGGCGGGCGATCTCGGCCCACTGGGCGTCGGACAGGATGGGATCCTCGGGGGCGGCGCGGACCGGGCAATGCCAGATGGTCGTCTGGGGTGCCCGGCGGCCGAGCATGGCCACCGGCTGGTCGAGCTGAGTGTGGAGCTGCTTCTCCACCTCCTTCGGGTCGCGGTGAGGACTGCGGCCCGGGTCGGGGGCGAAGCCGTTCCAGGACGCCACCAGGTGCGGGTCGACGTGCTCGTTGGCGGTGCCCTTGCCGAAGAGGTAGGCGATCAGGCGGCGGGTGTCACCCTTGCCGAGGATGATCTTCGGTATCACCGGCTCACCGCCCCTCTACGATCTGGGCGACCGCGGTGTCGACGGCGGCGATGGCCGCTTCAACGCGCTCCAGGAGGCGAGGGACGGTGTCGGGCTGGGGCCAGGCGCCGTCCTTGTTGAGGTGCCACGTGAGCTGGTTGAGGTTGTTGCCGACTCCGCCGAGCTGTCCGTTGGCGGCCATCAACGCCTTGACCATGGCGCGGTAGTCGGCGACCGCGGCCGAGGGGTCCTCGGCGCGGGCGGCGGCCAGGGATGCCTCGGCGACGTAACCGCCGACCGGCATCCGGCTGACGTCGGCAGCGTGTGCGAGTTCGGCGAACTCGCTGTCGCTGTAGCGGGGATGGGCACGGTGTTTGCGCAGGCGCGGCTGACGCAGTCGGCGACGCGGAGCGGACGGCTGCACGGGGTGCGGCGACGACGTGGTCTCGCCCCCTGTCTTGGTCGGTCCCCCTGGGCCGGCCGACTCCGGCGCCCCTGCGCCGGATGGCTCCGCCTCCCCCGGGGCGGGGGCCGGGTAAGGACTCCTTACCGGACAACTTGCTGCGCGGTTGTCTGGGGCGATGGGTGTCTCCTGCCGGTCGGTGTGTTCGTGGTGTCGGTCGTGCATGTGTTTTCTCCGGGTGTGTTCGGTAAGGGAACTGAGCCGCAGGGGCGCCGAGCGAGGGCAGGGGCCGGAGCAATTCGGCGGTGGTGGGCTGAGGTCTGGACGGGTCAACCGAGATAGGCGCTGTCCGAGCGAGGGGCTGCGGTTGAAAGGAGAGCGACGGGACCGTCCCCGAAGTGCTGCGGTGCACGGTCCCGAGACGCTTGGGGACCGGGACGCGACGGTAATCGGGGACGGTCCCCCTGACACGTCGTCATGGGGACCGTCCCCCTTCCACTGCACGGTCCCGGTCCCCGAGGGGACCGAAGGGGCTGCTGTGGGGGACGGTCCCCGTTTTGGGGACGCTCTGGGACCGGCATGAAAGGCCATTTAAGCTGCGGTTTCAGAGGGGATCGGTCCCCGAAAGTCGTCGGCACGGTCCCCGGGACACGGTCCCCAAAGTGTTCGTGGGGACCGTGCGCAACCGCTTCGGGGACCGACGGTCGTAGCCCCACGTAGTTGCCGCGAAGAGCGACGCTGACCCCTCACGCAGCTCGGTGTCGGTCCGTCCGGGCAGCGGCAAGGTCGACGCGCGACGGGTGGGGAGTTGCACGTACGCCATGGCCCCGGGCGGTTCCGTCGGGGCTCACCCTTCGCTGACGGCAAGGGGAGCCCACGGGTGCGCGGCACCAGCCGCACCGGACAGCGAGCGCATCCGGGACGCCCTCGGCGACGGCGGCCTCGCGTGCGGCGCGGGTCGGACGGTAGCGGGCAAGCTCGGCGCGGATGGCCGGCGGGATGCGCGACCCCATCTCACGTAGGCGTTCCTCGACGTCGCCAGGCAGGCCACCGTTGGTGATCTGCCGGTGCGTCGTGGGTGCGGCTATGCCGGCGGCGACCGCGTTCCGGGAGCGGAGCAGCTCGGCCCGCCAGGCGGCCGGATCGTCCGGGTCGGCGGCGGGAGTGGGGTCGGTGTGCCGGTCGAGGCGGTCGCGTCGGTGGGCACGCCACCTGCGGGCGATGTCCACGGGCAGGATCGGATACGGCGAGTCGAGGACGTGGGAGCGTATTGCCTCGCGGACGTCCCAGCCGTGGTCGGTGGCGAAGGGCACGTCGTCGAGCAGCTCCTGCCACTGGGCGATCTGGTCACGGGCCTCGCTCGTGCCCGTGCGGATGGTGCGGGGATCAAGGCGTCCGGTGTAGGCGAGGACAGCCGCGATTTCGCGTCGGTCCAAAGGCGGGTTACTCCGTTCCGGTCGGTTCGTCGAGGGCGGCGAGCAGGGCGGCCATGTGCGCCTCGGACCGCGTCATGCCGGGCGTTTGCGGGGAGGGTGTGCCGCCTGGCAGGGCGTAGAGGTTGGGGCGGCCGGGGGCGGGGGTGTGCTCGCGGGCGATCCATGCGCGCCAGTCGGCCACCCATGCGGCGGCGGTGCGGGGCGCCCAGGCACCCCGGTAGGCGCGCCACTTCTCGTCGGCTGCGTGCAGCGCGTCCTCGCCGAGGCGGTCGAGGTGACCGTGGTGCTGCAGCCAGGCACGGGCATCGTCGTCGATCTGCCACTCGATGGCGGAGATGAGCGGAGCAGAGGTGCTGCTCTTACCGTTCACCTTCGGTTCTCTTCTGTTCTGGGGGTCAGAATCTGCACCCCCTCCGGGTCGGAATCCGTATCCCCTGGGGGTCGGATTCTGCTCCCCGGGGTCGGATTCCGCTCCCCCTTCGACGTGCTGGGCAGGGTCGGATTCTGACCCCCCGAGGGGCGGATTCTGACCCCCCTGGGCCGGATTCCGGTCCCGCACCGGGGCCTGCTCGCCGAGGAACCGGGCGGTGACCGGGAGGTGGTAGTACGTCTCTCCCCGAGGCCCTTTGCGGTCGGGGAGATGCACCAGCTCGCCGCTGGCTATCAGCTTGGCCAGCGCGTCGCGCACGGCGGTGCGGGAGGCGTTGGCACGTTTCATGAGGGTGGGCACGGACGCGTACGCGACGCAGTGCCGGTCGCGGCACCGGTCGGCGATCAGGGCGAGGACCATGCGGGCGGTGCCCTTGCTGTGGCTGTGGTCCCACACCCATTCGCGAGCGTCGTAGCTCATCGGGCGGCGGCTCCTAAGTCAGGACGGGGAGGTGCGATCGACCCTCGTCGGGCGGTGCACGGGGAAGGACGGCTCACAGCCCCAGTCCGAGGGCACCGGATAGGGCTGATGGCGTCGTGTAGCCAAGACAGCCACATCAATGCCGCGCAAGTCCAGCATTCCGCCGGGAAATCAGACAGCTGACGGCGAACGTGTGCTGCGAGGCATCGCCAAAACAATAAACCCGGATCGGCGGTTGCCGAAATAACGCACCGTCAGATGAAGCCAGAAGCATCACATCGGGGACCCGTTGACTCCTGCTGGGGCGCAAGCTACAACACAACACCGCACGTCAGATCGCTGATCGGCATGCCGTTCAGCGTCCCTTCCCGCTTCCACGGAACCGCTTCGCGGCGGACCCGGGAGCGCAACATAGACCACGATCGCCGGTTACCCAAACCGGCGAATGGACCATTCAATTGGAGCCATGCCCCCACGATCATTGGAAATCGGTCCGGCAGGAATACAGGCGGCCCGTGCCATCGAAATCCTCCGCACCGAACGTGGCTTGTCGCAACGCCAACTCGCCGGCCGCGTAAACGCCCTCGGCCACCTGATGTCCAACACCATGCTGTCCCGCATCGAACGCGCCCAGCGCCGATGCGACGTTGACGACCTCATCGCGATCGCCGAGGCCCTCCACGTCCCAGCCCTCGCTCTCCTGCCGGGCGGATCCGCCGTTTGAACCACCGTCGCCCGGCCGTACCGAGGCTCGTCTCTTCAATCCCGCACTCGAGTGAGGACCCACCGCCCTTGCGCCTGCCCGCAATACCCCCTGCTCCCGCTCGTACTCGGCGTCCCGCAGCGAAGGAGGTGGTCGCGAATGGCTGATCGCCTCCTGACAGTGGCGGAGGCCGGCGAAATGCTCGGCACAGGCGAGCGCTTCGTCCGCCGCCTGATCGCCGAGCGCCGTATCCGCTACGTGAAGCTCGGTCGCCCGGTGCGCATCCCGGAAAGCGCGATCGCCGAGTACGTGGAGGCGCGCACCGTCGAGCCGGTCCGCCGCGTCCGCACCCGCTACGGGAAGGCGGCCTGATGGCGGGACGCAAGCCGCAGCGGCGGCGCGAGTTCGGCACAGTACGCAAGCTCGCCTCCGGCCGATGGCAGGCCCGCTACCTCGGCCCGGACGGCCAGCGGCACAAGGCACCGGAGACGTTCGAGACCAAGTCCGACGCCCAGGACTGGCTCAACCTCGTCCGCGCGGACATCGAGCGCAACCACTGGCGCGACCCGGAAGCCGGTGCGGTCAACTTTGAGAAGTACACACTCCGTTGGACGGAGGAACGTGGCCTGGCCCCAACCACGCTCGACCGCTACGACGGCCTGCTGCGCCTGCACATCCTGCCGACCTTCGGCGGCAAGGACTTGGACGAAATCACCCCGCCCTCCGTCCGCACTTGGCGAGCCGAGCGCCTGAAGGCGACCGGCGCCACCACGGTCGCCAAGTCGTACCGTCTGCTGAAGGCCATCCTGCAGACGGCGGTCGACGACGACCTCCTGCGCAGCAACCCCTGTCGCATCAAGGGCGCAGGCAAGGAGGAGGCCGACGAGCGCCCCACCGCCACCATCGAGCAGGTCTTCGACCTCGCCGACGCCATGGGCCCGCGCTGGCGCCTGATGGTCCTGCTCGGCGCCTTCGCCTCCCTCCGCCCGGAGGAACTGGCCGAACTCCGCCGTCACAGTGTCGATCTCGACGAATGCTCCCTGCGCGTCACGCAGGCTTCCCCGGAGCTGACCAATGGCAGGCGTGTCACCGGCGACCCCAAGACCCGGGCGGGCAAGCGCACCGTCTACCTGCCCGACTTCATGCTCGGGGAGCTGCGCCGCCACCTGCAGTGGTTCGCGGAGAAGGAGCGGGACGGCCTCCTGTTCGTCGGTGAGAAGGGCGCCCCATTCCGCCGCTCGACCTTCGGCCGCAAGTGGCGCAAGGCGAGGACCAAGGTAGGCATGCCGGACAACTTCCGCTTCTACGACCTCCGCCACACCGGCAACACCCTCGCGGCCGACACCGGCGCCAAGCTGAAGGACCTCATGGTCCGTGCCGGCCAGTCCTCGGAGCGGGCACAGCTGATCTATCAGCACTCGACGGCGAAGCACCAGCAGAAGCTGGCGCGGGGCATCGACATTGAGGTGCGCGCGCGGCTCCGCGAAGCCTCGCCAGGAACACAGCGAGGTGCTCGCGAGGCATGAGCCTCTCCTGCCCGCCCTTATGGGGGACCGGCTCTTCAGCCGGTCTTCCCTGCGTAGGTAGACAAAGAAGCCTGCCTTGCCGTCCTGTCCTGGTCTCGCGCCCTGGCCCAGGACCGCGTCGTGAGCGTGCTGGCGGGCTCAATGATCATCGGAGTGTGCCAGCGCCCTATGCCGCTTTGGTCCTGCCTCTCCGTACTTCCTGTAGCGTCCTGAAGCGCACAACTGGGATGCTGGGGGTAGAAGATCTCGCGAGAACTGGAGGGAGTGGACCATGGCGTACTCGACTCGTATGGCTGCGGCTCTCTCCGGGGCCACCACCGGGCAACTGCGCTCATGGCGGCAGGACCGAGGCAACGGACCGATTCTCTGCCCTGAGCTCGCTGCCAAGCCTGCCCTGTACTCCTTCCGGGACGTCCTAGCGCTGCGCGCGTTCGCGATCCTCCGGCAAGACGTATCGCTGCAGAAGATTCGCAAGGCGCTGGCCACACTGAAGCGATTCGGCGAGTTCGAGCACCTGTCCAGCTATTCGCTGGTCGCTGAGGGCGACTCCATTGTCCTCGTGGGCCACGACAACGACGACCACGCGACGGATCTCGTCAAGCACCCCGGACAGCGGGTCATCGCGACGATGGAGGACATCCTCCAGGAGTTCGCGCCCCGCGCCGGCGTCGTGGTCCCGCACCTTCTGCGGCCCAAGCAGCACGTCAGTGTGGATCCGGAGACGCAAGGGGGACAGCCGGTCATCACCGGCACTCGTGTCCCGTTCGATGCCGTCGCCGAACTCGTGGAGGACGGTATCCCACCTGAGCAGATCGCCGACTACTACCCCGGCGTGACAGCGGAGGCGGCCCGCGACGCGGTGTCCTTCGCCCTGTATGTGGACAGCTACAGCCCGGGACCGCGCGCTGCCTGATGCGAATCCTCATTGACGAGAACGTCCCGGTACAGATGCTGGAGATGCTCAGGCGACTGCTGCCCGGGCACGAGGTCCGCCACGTCAGCGAGATCAAGTGGACTGGGAAGAAGGATCTCGCGCTCCTCCCCGACGCCGCGAAGAGAGGCTTCGAAGCCTTCCTCACCAAGGACGGGCGTCAGCTGGAGGACCCGTCGGAGACGACCGCCATCAAGAAGTCCGGCATGCACCACATCCGATTCAGCCACGGTCACAAAGGCATGGTCGGCCTTGGGCTGGCCATGGGCGCTGTGATCGCCGCCATGCCTCTGATCGTCCGTGAACTCGACGCGGCGGAAGGCCAGCAGCTTGTCCACATCAAAGGTCTGAACCCCGGCATCAAGCAGCGGTTCGATCTGGTTGACCCTGTCAAGGAACCGCCTCGCTACTGGCCGCGATAGTCACGCTCGGCGACCCTGTTCGAACGATCTTGGCTGTCCGCCGCAGCTCGGGGACGACTCGCCGCACTGAGCAGGGCTGGGTGAGGCCGTGACGAAAGCGGGTCGACCGTGCCAGTACCTGTTGTCGCTGTCGGGCGGTTGGCTGGGTTGGGCTCAGCATCTTTTCGATTCGGTGAACCAGCAGTAGGCAGTCACTCCCGGAGTCGGAAGCCCCCTCGGAGACGATGTCGTCCCCTGCGGGCGTTCCGGAACCGGCGGGAGAGAGGGTGGAGCCAATTCCACAGGGCGCCGGCGCCAATCCTTCGACAAGCGCAGCGCCTATCCTCCAGGGCTGCCGCAAGATGACGTCCAAGTACACCGCCATGTCAACTACCGCAACCCGCCAGTTACTTGCTCTGCGACGACGGCTTCATGTGGTACATACTGCACCGAGGCACAGCTGAGGTGGGGGCATCCGGGTGGCGTCGTACAACTTACGTCTGCAGCGTTGGGCGGTACGACTGTGGGCCCGCCACCGGCTCCGGCTCCGGAGATCTGGTCAGCAGAATGGCTGGGCCGGAACACGGAAAAGGGAACTGGACGCGGCACTGGAGAAGTTGGATATCCCGCTGGAGGGAGCTTCGAGGGTTCGGGGCGTTCTCGGATCATGGCGTCCGAACTGGCCAGCCTGTGCGCTCGGCGTCGTCGGGGGCTGGATTGTCGCTTGGGCATGCTGGCGCATCTCGCTCGCAATGGTGGAGGCCAGCGTCTTGCGCATGCACTGGGCCTGGGGCATGCGGGCCGTGGCGCACTGGCGGTGGATGGGCGAGGACGGGAACGAGGCGGCCTTCAGCCTCGTCGACGGGACGGTTCTGGTCGTGGTCATGTCCGGCGTGGTCCTGGGGCCAGTGTTCTGGGCCATGCGATGGAGTTCGACCGCCCGCTACCGGCTGGTTCTGGGAGTTATCGATGCGATCGTGGTCGGTGGCAAGGCGCGCGCGGCGCCTCGTGGCCGGGGACGGTCCAGGGCACTGCGGCAGCTGGACCAGAGGTGTCGACACGTTGAGAAGCGCCTGTTCAAGGTGCACAGCATCGCGGGTTCGGTTCCGCGGCGCTCCTTCAGGCTTAGGCTGATCAAGCGGCATGCCGCGCTGGTTGCCGGGGCCCAGCGGGTGGCGCTGCATCAGGTGGACGTCGACCCGGAGCCCGCGCTGACCGAGCTGGCACGGTTGCAGCTCGTTATCGCCGAGAACCATTTGTACGGTCGGCAGGCAGCGCTCCTGCCCGCCGAGCTGCTC
Organism: Streptomyces sp. NPDC031474; assembly: GCF_055581185.1. NCBI lineage: Bacteria > Bacillati > Actinomycetota > Actinomycetes > Kitasatosporales > Streptomycetaceae > Streptomyces > Streptomyces sp. NPDC031474. The sequence continues at coordinate 459,378 of NZ_JBVIJX010000006.1, read as the reverse complement.
CAAGATGTCCGGCCCGTGTCGCGTCTGCGGAACACCTGGCGCGAGTCGGCCCACGTCGCCATGGCCATCCTCGCGGCCATGGCTGCGGCAGCTGGCGCCGCGCGCGCCCTGCCGTCGATGGGGGTGGGAGAAGACGTGCGTCCGTGGCTGATCCTGGGGGCGGCGGTTCTCGCCGCGACCCTGGTGGCCGGCTGGGGGCGGGTCACCCGCATCCTCGAACTGTTTCCTGCCTGACGCTGGGCAGCCCGGTTCGGTTCGGCTGAGTGGACCCTGGCGCAACTCCAGCTTTGCTTACGCGACTTCGAAACCCTTGTCGGTAACCGTGACCCAGGTCACATGAGATGCGTCTCACGATTCGAGACGCCTCGCGGCTGTGGTCCCGAAATGGCGCCTGGAGAGTCGCGGGAAGGGGGTCCGACCTGCACTTAGGGCACGCGGAGGGCACGCCGCCCCCAAATTGGTCTAGACAACAAACAAACCCCAGGCCGCTGACCTGGGGTTTCATCATGGAGCGGGTGACGAGAATCGAACTCGCGCTCTCAGCTTGGGAAGCTGATGTTCTACCATTAAACTACACCCGCGTAAGATGCCGGTCGGTGACCGGTGTCCGAACGCTCCGTCACTCTACCCCATGCCGCGCCCCGGGCGCTGAAGCCCGGGGGCTGGGACGTCGACTGCCGTTCGGAGATGATCGGTTGGTTGAGGTGGAGTGCCTCCGTTTGTTCGGTTGCTCCGTTTGTTCCGTTGTTCTGTTGCTCCGGGAGCTCAACCGGTTGCCGGCGCTGCCACCCAGTCGGGGTGGTTGGGCATTGCGGGGGTGGTGGGGCCGTAGAGCCACGGGGTGAGGAACGGGGCCAGGTCCTGGCCCGAGACCTTGGACGCCAGCTTGATGTAGTCCGCCGTGCCGGCGGTCCTCCCGCGGTACTGGGTGATCCAGGCCCGCGAGATCCTGTCGAAGGCGGCCTCTCCGACCTTCTCGCGCAGCGCGTACAGCACCAGAGCGGAGCCGTCGTAGCGCATGCGCTTGAAGAGGTTGGGTTCGGTGGGCTCGGCGGGGGCTCCGTAGTCCCGTCGCCACACGTTGTGATTCTCGTACGCCGTCTTCATGGCGGCCTCGAAGCTGCCGCCGCCGTGCGACTCCGAGTACAGGCGCTCGTAGAAACGGGCGTATCCCTCGCTCAGCCACAGGTCCGACCAGGTGCGGATGGCGACGCTGTCGCCGAACCACTGGTGGGTCAGCTCGTGCACCAGATTGCGCTCGGCGTCGACCTGGGTGCCGAGGAGATCGGCCTTCGGGACCAGGGACAGGGTCTGGGTCTCCAGGGCGACCCCGAGGTCGGTGTCGCCGACCAGGATGCCGTAACGGTTGAACGGGTAGGGGCCCAGGCGCTGTTCGAGCCAGGCGAGGTGCTGGGGGGCGAGGTCGCGGTAGGCCTTGGTGGGGGCGGCGAGGTCATCGGGCACGTAGTCGCGGATCGGCAGGCCGCCGGGGCCGGTGTGGTCGTCCGTGGTGAACTTGCCGATGCCCAGTTGCACCAGCTGCGGGGCGATGGGCCGTTCGGACCGGTACGTCCAGAGGACCCGGCCGTCGGGGCGCTTCTCGCGGGACTGGAGTCTGCCGTTGGCCACGGCGGTCAGATCGTTCGGCGTGCTGATCCGGAAGGTGAACGGCGCGCGCAGGCTGGGGTGATCGTTCGCCGGGAAGATCATTTTGGCGCCGTTGGGCTGCGGATAGAGCACGGTGCCGTCGGGCGTGGGGATCCAGCCGTAGTCCTCGATGGCGTCGTCGCGGTGCCGTATCTGGGTGGGGTCGGCCGTGTAGGTCACCGTGACGGTGAACGCCGCGTTCTTCGCGATGGCCGAACGGGGGGTGACGACGAGTTCGTCGCCCTCGCGGACGGCGTCCGCCGGGGCACCGTCCACCGACACCGACGTGAGGGCGTTGCCGGCGAAGTCGAGGTCGAAGCGGGACAACGCCTGGGTGGAGACGGCCTCGATGGTCGTTTTCGCCGCGAACGGCGTCTTGGGCGCCTGCCAGTCGAAGTCGAGGGTGTAGTGGCGCACCGTGTAGCCGCCGTTGCCGTCGAGCGGGAAGAGCGGGTCGCCGAGCCCGGGCGCACCGGGGGACGGGACAGTCGTCCCGTCGGCCGCCCGGGCGATCGAGCCGCCGGTGAGCGTGGCGGAGGAGATGGCTGCCGCGGTGACGGCGGCTATCAGGGCTCGGCGAGAGGGTATGGACGCGGGTACCCAAAACGGTATGGACAGGGGCATGGGAATGGACATGGGAATGGACATGGGCATGACAGATGGAGGCCTCTCAGCGGGATGATCTGCGGGTGGGCCGGATCTGTGGCGCGATATCACGCCTGAAGCGGTCCCAGCTTCTCCAAGAGGCGTCCAAGGGCGCAAGCAATTCAAAGCTGTGCGAAGGGTCGAATCCGGCCGTATCGCGCGGATGCGCAGCGGGTGCCGAGGGGAGGGATCCGGGTGCGAGGGGCCGGAGTTGGGGCGTACGGTGGGGGAGCCGATGAGGGGTCGGGCGGGGTCGGAGTGCCGCCTGCAGCTTCGTCCCGTTCGTCCCGTAATGTGGCTTTCGTTGTCCGGTGGAAACAGCCGGACGGGGCTCTTGGGGAAGGGACTCTAGGACTTGATGGAGCGCACCGTCGTCCGTTGTGCCGATGGGCACGTGTTCAGCACCGCTACGTTTCCGATGCAGCAGGCCGACCGGCTCGGTCCCGGGCGGCTCGTCCGTTGCCCTCGGTGCGCCCGGTTGCGGAACGCCGTGCCGGTGATTCTCGAAAAGCGGTAGCGATAGAGCGACACGAGGGGCCTGGCGCGTGGAGTCGTCCGATTGTGGCGGCTCCGCGCGCCTTGCGTATCCTCGGGACGTGCTTCTCTCAGACAAGGACATCCGGGCCGAGATCGACGCCGGACGGGTCCGGATCGATCCCTACGACGAAACCATGGTGCAGCCGTCGAGCATCGATGTCCGGCTCGACCGGTACTTCCGGGTGTTCGAGAACCACCGGTACCCGCACATCGATCCGTCCGTCGAGCAGGCCGACCTGACCCGGCTCGTGGAGCCCGAGGGCGACGAGCCGTTCATCCTCCACCCCGGGGAGTTCGTGCTCGCCTCGACCTACGAGGTCATCTCGCTGCCCGACGATCTTGCCTCGCGGCTGGAGGGGAAGAGTTCCCTCGGGCGGCTCGGGCTGGTCACCCACTCCACCGCCGGGTTCATCGACCCCGGGTTCTCCGGCCACGTGACCCTGGAGCTGTCCAACCTCGCCACCCTGCCGATCAAGCTCTGGCCGGGCATGAAGATCGGCCAGCTGTGCATGTTCAAGCTCAGCTCGCCGGCCGAGTCCCCGTACGGCAGTGAGCGGTACGGATCCCGGTACCAGGGCCAGCGCGGGCCGACGGCCTCCCGGTCCTTCCTGAACTTCCATCGGACCCAGGTGTGAGCGCCGCCGCGGGCGGGACAGAGGGCGCGGAGGGCGCGGAGCCAGTGCACGTGGACGCGGACGTGGCTCGGGAGAATCTCACCTACGAGCAGTTCGGGACCGCCGTCCGCGAGCTCGCGCAGACCATCGCCGACGACGGGTACGTACCCGACATAGTCCTCAGCATCGCCCGCGGCGGCGTCTTCGTCGCGGGCGGGCTGGCGTACGCCCTCGACTGCAAAAATCTCCATCTGGTCAACGTCGAGTTCTACACCGGCGTGGGCACCACTCTCGAGATGCCCGTCATGCTCGCGCCCGTTCCGAACGTCATCGACTTCTCGGACAAGAAGGTCCTCATCACCGACGACGTCGCCGACACGGGCAAGACGCTCAAGCTGGTCCGCGACTTCTGCCTGGACACCGTCGCCGAGGTACGCAGCGCCGTCATCTACGAGAAGTCGCACTCGCTCGTGAAGTGCGAGTACGTGTGGAAGCGAACCGACGACTGGATCAACTTCCCGTGGAGTGTTCTGCCTGTGGTACGTAGGACGGGGGAGCCGGTCACTCCGTCAACGGAGGCCCTCTGACCCGACCAGCCTCCGGCCAGATGAGCACGCAATCTCGACGAGACAAGCACGGCCATCACTCGGCGGATGGTCGAGAGCCGGCCCAACGCGCCGCCTGTACGACCATGCCCACCACCGCCGTAAACGCCAGCACACCGTTCACCGAGTCAGCAATCATGACAACGGCGAAGGGCGCGCCCATCATTTTCGGCACCTTGCCGACGATCAGGCCAAGGCCCAAGAGCAAGGGGAGCCATCGCGAGTGGAAGGGCGCGCCCTGGCGGGGGCTCGTTCCTTTGCGCATCTTCGCCTGATCCCACCGGCGGAAGCCGAGACCGAGAAGAACCAGCAGGCAGCCCATCACCACCACGGACCAGTCCATGAACCTGAGCATCGGTACCCCTCGTCGGCACGGATCTGCCGTACGTGTCCTTGTGCGTGCTACCCACTGGTGCTTGGGCGCTCAGCCCAGGCCATGAGGCAAGGCGCCGGTGGCGACCAGGCAGGTAGCCGTGGTCACGGCAGCGCAGGAACGCCCATCCACCGGCACCCCATCCACCGGCACTTCACCGAGCTCGTTCCCGCAGCGCGCAGAGTCTGTCAGGCCAGGCATACGGCGGGAACAGATCAATAAGGTTCTTACCGCGATCTTTACCCCCTGACAGAAGCTGAGGGGTGTCCCGTTCGTTCGGCCGTCGCCCGGTCGGTCTCGACGTTGCCGCGCGGCGTCATGGCACTTTGCGCGCCGTGACGCCGCTGCGCTCGAAGTCGTAGACGTGGTCGTTGAGGCGGAGGCCGTCGACCGCGCCGATCCACATGAAGTCGCGGCCCTTGCCCACGGCGACCGTCAGGACGGTCGGCTTGGCGTTCGCGGTCCTGAACGCGGCCCTCAGCGCGGTGAAGGTGCACGGGGTGGCGAAAGCGCAGCCTGTCACGGTGGCCGCGTTGCCCGTGAGGGCCCAGCCGCCGGTCGTCGTGGCGTCGAGGAACGGGCTCCAGCTGTTCACGTTCGGAGACGCGGGCGGCAGCCACACCAGCGTGGAGTAGTCGGAGAGGGTGTTCAGGTTCGGGTCGATCTCGAACTTGATGTTCGGCATGTTCGTCGGGCCGCCGTAGTTGACGTTCTCCTGTGTCTGGAACACGTGGAAACCGACTCGGCGCAGCCCCAGCAGCGACTTCCCGAAGAAGTCCACCTCGTTGCCGAAGTCGACCTTCTCGCTAGGCGGAGTCAGCGTGGTGGATCTGTCCGCCACCTCGATGCCAAGGCTTCCCCGCCCGTACGGCGGCCTCGCGGCGGTGCCGGTCACGCCGAACGAGCCGTACGGCCCGTTGCGGAGTTCCGCGACGGGAGAGCCGATCGTGTTGCGGGTGATGATGCCCCAGTGGTCCGGGTGGTCTCGGTTGTCGTCCGTGCCGGCGGAGGCCGATCCCGGAAGGAACGCGGCGATGACGGCGACCAGCAGGGCGGTCACGAGCACCGTTCCCCGTCTCACGCCAAGGCGAGCTTTCACGCGTACTCCTCAGTACTCCTGAAGGGGGAGGTCGAAGGTGAGTCACATTATCTGACGCTCTGTAGTCAGCAAGGTCCGACATGCGGCATATGTGATGCATGACTTGGCATGACTCGTCACTTCGGGTGACTGGACGCGAAAGGACCCCCGGCGATCCGCCGAGGGTCCTTGGGCCTGTTCCAGTGCCCCTGCGTGTGGCCGCCGGGTGCGTGCTAGAACGTCCCCAGCTTCACGATCGACAGCAGGGCGATCAGCTGGATCGAGGACGCGCCGAGCGCCTTCGGCCACGGGAGGTCGTGCGAGCGGGCGACCATCATCGTCAGGAGGGCGCCGCCCGCCACCCATGTCGCCCAGCCCAGCAGCTGGACGAACGACGCGTTGCCGCCGAAGAACATCGCGACGACCAGGCGTGGGGCGTCCGTGAGCGACATGATCAGCATGGAGAGGCCGACCGTCGGCTGCCATGCGCCGTCGCCGCCGAGCTGACGGGCCAGCGTGTGGGTGACGACGCCCAGCACGAAGGAGCTCAGCACCATCGCCACGGCCGTGGTCAGGACGATCGGGATCGCGTTGGAGAGCGTCGCGTTGATCGCGTCCGTGCGCGCGCTGTCGAAGCCGAAGACCGCGAGCAGGCCGTAGAGGAAGGTGACGACGAGGGCGGGGCCCCACATCGTGTAGTCCCGCATCTGCAGGAAGGTCTGCTGGGGGGCGAGGACGACGCCCTTCAGCAGTTCCTTCCAGTGCAGGCGCGGACCGATGGGGCCGGCGGGAGCCGAGCCCGCGTGGTACGTACCACCCTGGTTGTACTGGTCGTACTGGTTGTGGTCGTCGACCGAGAAGGCCTGGGTGTGACCCGGGTTGTTCGCCGCGTACGGGTCGTACGGGGCGCCCGCCGGACGACCGGCGTTACCGGCGCCACCACCGGCAGGGCCGCCCGGACCGCCCGGCGCGCCGTACGGGGCGTCGCCGCCGAAGTACTCCGGCTCGTCGCCGCTCTGGCCGCCGTAGCCGCCGCCGTTCGCCTGCGGCCACTGGCCGCCGCCCGCGCCCTGGCCGCCGTACTGCGGCCGCTGCTGCGGGTACGGCTGCTGGGCCGACGGGTAGCCGTACGACGGCCCCGAGGGTCCCGCGGGTCCCGAGGGCGTCGACGGGCCCGAGGGCCGCGAGGGTCCCTGGGGCGCCTGCTGCCCGTACGGAGGGTGTTGCGGTCGCGCTTGCGGGGCCCGGTTGTCCCGGCCGCCGCGTCCGATCCTGAATCCAGCCACGCCTTCGAACGTACCTGGTCCCGCAGAGTGGCGTGCCCGGCCCACCGTTCGCACACGGCTTTGCTGCTGAGCTGTGACATCCCCTAAGGGGAGCAACGGGGTTGGGATCAGGGGTTCTTCAGGGCGCGGTTCTTCAGGGCGGCTCTTCAGGGCGGTTCTGCTTTCGTCGGGGGAGCGCGACGCCCCCGCGTCCGGGTGGGACACGGGGGCGTCGATACGGCCGTCGGGGTTGCCCCCGACCGGCTACGTCAACCGCTGCGCGGGTTGCTTCGCCGGCTGCGCGGGCGCTACTTCACCGGCTGCGGCTCGGGCTCGCTCTCGGCGTCGGTCTCGCCGGCCGGGGGCTCGTCGTCGACCGGGGTCTTGACCGACTCCAGGAGGAGCTGGGAGACGTCCACGACCTGGATGGACTCCTTGGCCTTGCCCTCGTTCTTCTTGCCGTTGACCGAGTCGGTCAGCATGACGAGGCAGAACGGGCAGGCGGTGGAGACGATGTCCGGGTTCAGCGAGAGAGCTTCGTCGACGCGCTCGTTGTTGATGCGCTTGCCGATCCGCTCCTCCATCCACATCCGCGCGCCGCCCGCGCCGCAGCAGAAGCCGCGCTCCTTGTGGCGGTGCATCTCCTCGTTCCGCAGGCCCGGGACGTTGGCGATGATCTCGCGCGGAGGCGAGTAGATCTTGTTGTGGCGGCCCAGGTAGCAGGGGTCGTGGTAGGTGATGATGCCCTCGACCGGGGTGACCGGGATCAGCTTGCCCTCGTCCACCAGGTGCTGGAGCAGTTGGGTGTGGTGGATGACCTCGTAGTCGCCGCCGAGCTGCGGGTATTCGTTGCCGATGGTGTTGAGGCAGTGCGGGCAGGTCGCGACGATCTTCTTTGCCGACTTCGGCTTCTTCGACTCGGGCGTGACGTTGCCCTCGTCGTCCGTCTCCTCGCCGAAGGCCATGTTCAGCGCGGCGACGTTCTCCATGCCGAGTTCCTGGAACAGCGGCTCGTTGCCGAGGCGGCGGGCGGAGTCACCCGTGCACTTCTCGTCGCCGCCCATGATCGCGAACTTGACGCCCGCGATGTGCAACAGCTCGGCGAACGCCTTTGTCGTTTTCTTCGCGCGGTCTTCCAGCGCGCCCGCGCAGCCGACCCAGTACAGGTACTCGACCTCGGTGAGGTCCTCGATGTCCTTGCCGACGACCGGGACCTCGAACTCGACCTCCTTGAGCCACTCCAGGCGCTGCTTCTTGGCCAGGCCCCAGGGGTTGCCCTTCTTCTCCAGGTTCTTGAGCATCGTGCCCGCCTCGGAGGGGAACGCGCTCTCGATCATCACCTGGTAGCGGCGCATGTCGACGATGTGGTCGACGTGCTCGATGTCCACCGGGCACTGCTCGACGCAGGCGCCGCAGGTGGTGCAGGACCACAGGACGTCCGGGTCGATGACGCCGTTCTCCTCGGCGGTGCCGATGAGGGGCCGTTCGGCCTCCGCGAGAGCGGACGCGGGCACACCGGCCAGCTGCTCCTCGGACGCCTTCTCCTCGCCCTCCGCCGTCTTGCCGCCGCCGGCCAGCAGGTAGGGGGCCTTGGCGTGGGCGTGGTCCCGCAGGGACATGATCAGCAGCTTGGGGGAGAGGGGCTTGCCGGTGTTCCAGGCCGGGCACTGCGACTGGCAGCGGCCGCACTCGGTGCACGTGGAGAAGTCCAGCAGGCCCTTCCAGGAGAACTGCTCGACCTGGGAGACGCCGAAGACGTCGTCGTCACCGGGGTCGGTGAAGTCGATCGGCTTGCCGCCGGACGTCATCGGCTGGAGGCCGCCCAGGGCGGTGGCGCCGTCCGCGTTGCGCTTGAACCAGATGTTCGGGAACGCCAGGAAACGGTGCCAGGCCACGCCCATGTTCGTGTTGAGCGAGACGACGATCATCCAGACGAACGAGGTGCCGATCTTGATCGTCGCGACCAGGTAGACCAGGTTCTGCAGCGCCGCGACGCTCAGCCCCTTGAAGGCCAGGACCAGCGGGTACGAGGCGAAGTACGCGGCCTCGTAGTGGTCCACGTGGTGCAGTGCGCCCTCCAGGCCCCGCAGTGTGTAGATCGCGAGGCCGATGGTGAGGATGACGTACTCGACGAAGTAGGCCTGGCCGGCCTTGGAGCCGGCGAAGCGGGACTTGCGGCCGGCCCGCGAGGGCAGGCTCAGCAGGCGGATCACCATGAGGACGGCGATGCCCAGGGTCGTCATCACGCCGATGAACTCGACGTAGAGCTCGAACGGCAGGAAGTCGCCGATGACCGGCAGCGTCCAGTCGGCCTTGAAGAGCTGGCCGAAGGCCTGGGCGAGGGTCGGCGGCAGCGTCAGGAAGCCGACCGCCACGAACCAGTGGGCGAAGCCCACGATGCCCCAGCGGTTCATCCGCGTGTGGCCGAGGAACTCCCGTACCAGCGTCACACTGCGCGCGTAGGGGTTGTCTGTCCGGGCTCCGGCCGGGACCGGCTGGCCCAGCTTGAAGTACCGGACGAACTGACCGATGGCGCGTGCGAGGAGCGCGACGCCGACCACGGTCAGGACCAGCGACACGATGATCGCGGCGAGTTGCATTTCGGGGCTCCTCGGGCCTGCGAGGGGACTTCGGTGGAGATTACTAAGCGGTAACTTATGCAGTCCGTCTGAGAGTACCCCTTATTGTGCGTCGCACTGTAGCGGGGTGCGGAGTGATCTGAGTCGCTGAGGGTTGCCTCAGGGGCGGGTCTGGATTCGGCCGTAAACCGGCCGTGTTATTCGTACCAAATTGGTACATTTATGACTAATTTATATCCGTGCTCTACGGGATCGTCGCTGCCGCCACCGCCCTGCTCCTCTCCGCCGTCCTCGCCGCGCTGCTGCGCGTGCCCGCTCTGCGCCTCGGGCTGCTCGACCGGCGGCAGCGGCAGCGACGGGTTCCGCTGTTCGGGGGCGCCGCCGTCGTGCTCGCCACCTGTCTCGTCGCGGTCGCCGGGGACTGGACGGGCATCGCGCCGCTCGGGGACGGCATCGAGGTGCTGCTCGTCGCCGGGGGCGCCGTCGCCGCGCTCGGGCTGATCGCCGACGTGTGGCGGCTCAAGGTGCCCTTCCTCGTCCTCGGGACGGCGGTCGCGGCGGCCTTCGTGGTGCCGTACGGCGACACCGGTGTGGTCTCCGGGATGGTGGGCGTCGGCTGGATCACCTTCGGCGCGCTGGCCTTCAGGGCGCTCGACCACGCCGACGGGGTGGCCGGGACCGTCGGGGTCGTCACCGCCTTCGGAGTCGCCGCGTGCGTCGCCGTCGAGGTGATGGACGGGCTTGTGGTGCTGCTGAGCGTGCTCGCCGCCGCGCTGACCGGGTTCCTCATGCACAACTGGCCTCCCGCGCGCGTGGCGCTCGGCGCGTGCGGGTCGCTCTTCACGGGGTTCCTGCTCGCCGCGGCGGCCGTCGTCGCCCGCGCGGGGCACGATCCGCTCGTCGGCACGGGGGTGCTGTTCGCGCTCACCGCGGTCGCCGGGGCCGACGTCGTCCTGGTGGCGGCGTCGCGACGGCTGGCCGGACGGCCCCTGCTGCGCGGCGCGCCCGACCATCTCGCCCACCGGCTGCGGCGGCTCGGGCTCACCGCCCAGGGGGTGACCGTGCTGCTCGGCCTCGCGGCCTTCTCGGCCGTGCTCGTCGGGGTGCTGGTGCACGCGGGGTGGGCGGACGTGCGGGCGGTGTGGTGGGTGGCGGGCGTGGCGCTCGTCGTCGTGATCGGGCTGCTGCGGGTCTCGGTGTACGGGCCGCCACGCGCGCGTGGCACTCGCCGACCCCGGCCCGGCTCCAGATCCGCTTCCCGGTCCGCTTCCCCGTCCGCATCCCGGCCCGGGTTCCGATCCGCCTCCTCGTCCGGCTCCCCGTCCGGTCCCGCGTCCGCCACCTCCGCCACCCGGGCCGGCGCCGGCATCCGTTCTTCCGTCCGCCTTTCCGCCCGGTCGGCCGCGCGGTCGGTCGCCCGGTCCGCGGGCCGGGCGACCGACCGGTCCGTCGCTCCTCCCAGCCCCTCCAGCGATCGCTTCGATGCCCGGCGGGCTCCGGTGTATGCGCCTCGGCGTCAACCCGAGTCCGATGACCGTCCCCCTCGGGCCGAGATTCGGCGGACCGGTGGTTCCGTGTCCTCGCAGGTCAACGCGGGATTGCGTGTAAGGAACGGATAAGAGTTGAGTGGGTACGACTCAGGTCTGTTGACCCAGTGGCGAGCCTCGTGCACACTTGAGTCCGTTCCACTCAAGTCAGCTGGAGGAAGATCACCATGGCACGTGCGGTCGGCATCGACCTGGGCACAACCAACTCCGTCGTCAGCGTTCTGGAGGGCGGCGAGCCCACCGTCATCACCAACGCCGAGGGTGCCAGGACCACGCCGTCCGTCGTCGCCTTCGCGAAGAACGGTGAGGTGCTCGTCGGCGAGGTCGCCAAGCGCCAGGCGGTGACCAACGTGGACCGGACCATCCGTTCCGTGAAGCGTCACATGGGCACCGACTGGAAGATCGAGCTCGACGGGAAGCCCTTCAACCCGCAGCAGATCTCCGCGTTCATCCTGCAGAAGCTCAAGCGGGATGCCGAGGCCTACCTGGGCGAGAAGGTGACCGACGCGGTCATCACCGTCCCGGCCTACTTCAACGACTCCGAGCGTCAGGCGACGAAGGAAGCCGGCGAGATCGCCGGTCTCAACGTCCTGCGCATCGTCAACGAGCCCACCGCCGCCGCCCTCGCGTACGGCCTCGACAAGGACGACCAGACGATCCTCGTCTTCGACCTCGGCGGCGGCACCTTCGACGTGTCCCTCCTGGAGATCGGTGACGGCGTCGTCGAGGTGAAGGCCACCAACGGCGACAACCACCTCGGTGGTGACGACTGGGACCAGCGTGTCGTCGACTACCTGGTGCAGCAGTTCAAGGCCGGCCACGGCGTGGACCTCGCCAAGGACAAGATGGCGCTGCAGCGTCTGCGCGAGGCCGCCGAGAAGGCGAAGATCGAGCTGTCCTCGTCCACCGAGACCTCGATCAACCTCCCCTACATCACGGCGTCCGCCGAGGGCCCGCTGCACCTGGACGAGAAGCTCACCCGCGCCCAGTTCCAGCAGCTGACGGCCGACCTGCTGGAGCGCTGCAAGACGCCGTTCCACAACGTCATCAAGGACGCCGGCATCAACCTCTCCGAGATCGACCACGTCGTTCTCGTCGGCGGTTCGACCCGGATGCCCGCCGTCGCCGAGCTCGTCAAGGAGCTGACCGGCGGTCAGGACGCCAACAAGGGCGTCAACCCGGACGAGGTCGTCGCCATCGGCGCGGCGCTCCAGGCCGGTGTCCTCAAGGGCGAGGTCAAGGACGTCCTGCTCCTCGACGTGACCCCGCTGTCCCTCGGCATCGAGACCAAGGGCGGCATCATGACCAAGCTGATCGAGCGCAACACGACGATCCCGACGAAGCGTTCGGAGATCTTCACGACGGCCGAGGACAACCAGCCGTCCGTTCAGATCCAGGTCTACCAGGGTGAGCGCGAGATCGCGGCCTACAACAAGAAGCTCGGCATGTTCGAGCTGACCGGTCTGCCGCCGGCCCCGCGTGGCGTCCCGCAGATCGAGGTCGCCTTCGACATCGACGCCAACGGCATCATGCACGTGACCGCGAAGGACCTGGGCACGGGCAAGGAGCAGAAGATGACCGTCACCGGCGGCTCCTCGCTGCCGAAGGACGAGGTCGACCGCATGCGCCAGGAGGCCGAGCAGTACGCGGACGAGGACCACCGCCGCCGCGAGGCCGCCGAGGCCCGCAACCAGGGCGAGCAGCTCGTCTACCAGACGGAGAAGTTCCTCAAGGACAACGAGGACAAGGTCCCCGGCGAGGTCAAGACCGAGGTCGAGGCCGCCGTCGAGGAGCTGAAGGCCGCGCTCAAGGGCGAGGACACCGCGGAGATCCGCACGGCCACCGAGAAGGTCGCCGCGGTCTCCCAGAAGGTCGGCCAGGCCATGTACGCCGACGCGGGCGCCCAGGCCGCCGGTGGCGCGTCCGCCGGCGCCGAGGCCCCCAAGGCCGACGACGACGTCGTGGACGCCGAGATCGTGGACGACGAGCGCAAGGACGGTGCCGCGTGACGGAGGAGACCCCGGGCTTCGAGGAGAAGCCCGACGTCCCCTCCGGCGCCACCCCTGAAGACGCCGAGCCGAAGGCCGCCCCCTCCTCCGCCTCGGCGGAGGGGGCGGCCCCGGCCGGGGACGCGAACCAGACAGCCGGTCTGGTGGCCCAGCTGGACCAGGTGCGCACCGCGCTCGGCGAGCGCACCGCGGACCTCCAGCGCCTCCAGGCCGAGTACCAGAACTACCGCCGTCGGGTCGAGCGCGACCGGATCGCGGTCAAGGAGATCGCCATCGCGAACCTCCTGACCGAGCTCCTGCCCGTGCTCGACGACATCGGCCGCGCGCGCGAACACGGCGAACTCCTCGGCGGCTTCAAGTCCGTCGCGGAATCGCTGGAGACCGTGGCCGCCAAGATGGGCCTGCAGCAGTTCGGCAAGGAGGGCGAGCCCTTCGACCCGACGATCCACGAGGCCCTGATGCACTCGTACGCGCCCGACGTCACCGAGACGACGTGCGTGGCGATTCTGCAGCCTGGGTATCGAATCGGCGAGCGAACCATCCGCCCCGCGCGGGTGGCCGTGGCCGAACCGCAGCCCGGCGCGCAGCCCACGAAGGCCGACGAGGCCGAGACGGCGGCGGCGGACGACAAGGAGAGCGGTGGCCCGGACGAGGGCTGAGCTTGACGCGATCGTTGCGGCGATCGTCGTGACTACACGAGAGGAGGGACGTCGAGGGTGAGCACCAAGGACTTCATTGAGAAGGACTTCTACAAGGTCCTCGGCGTCCCCAAGGACGCCACCGAGGCCGAGATCAAGAAGGCGTACCGGAAACTCGCCCGCGAGTACCACCCGGACGCCAACAAGGGCAACGCCAAGGCGGAGGAGCGCTTCAAGGAGATCTCCGAGGCGAACGACATCCTCGGTGACCCCAAGAAGCGCAAGGAGTACGACGAGGCACGCGCCCTCTTCGGCAACGGCGGCTTCCGCCCGGGCCCCGGAGCGGGCGGCGGCTCCTTCAACTTCGACCTGGGCGACCTCTTCGGAGGCGGCGCCCAGACCGGCGGGGCCTCCGGCGGCTTCGGCGGCGGCATCGGGGACGTCTTCGGCGGCCTGTTCAACCGCGGCGGCCCGGGCACGACCCGTACCCAGCCCCGGCGCGGCCAGGACATCGACACCGAGGTCACCCTCACCTTCACGGAAGCCATCGAGGGTGCGACGGTCCCGCTGCGCATGTCCTCGCAGGCCCCCTGCAAGGCGTGCTCCGGCACGGGCGACAAGAACGGCACGCCGCGGGTGTGCCCGACATGTGTCGGCACCGGCCAGGTCGCGCGGGGCTCCGGCGGCGGCTTCTCCCTCACCGACCCCTGCCCCGACTGCAAGGGCCGCGGCCTCATCGCCGAGCATCCCTGCCTGGACTGCAAGGGCAGCGGGCGCGCCAAGTCCTCCAGGACCATGCAGGTCCGCATCCCGGCCGGGGTGACGGACGGGCAGCGCATCCGCCTGCGTGGCAAGGGCGCACCCGGCGAGCGGGGCGGCCCGTCCGGCGACCTCTACGTCGTCGTACACGTCGACCCCCACCCGGTGTTCGGCCGCAAGGACGACAACCTGACGGTGACCGTGCCGGTGACGTTCACGGAGGCGGCCCTCGGCGGCGAGGTCAAGGTGCCGACGCTCGGTGGACCGTCCCTGACCCTGAAACTGCCGCCCGGCACGCCCAACGGCCGTACCATGCGGGCGCGGGGCAAGGGCGCGGTCCGCAAGGACGGCACCCGCGGCGACCTGCTGGTCACCGTGGAGGTGAGTGTCCCGAAGGACCTGTCGGGGAAGGCTCGTGACGCGCTGGAGGCGTATCGCGAGGCGACCGCGGGCGAGGACCCGCGGGAGGAGCTGTTCGAGGCCGCGAAGGGAGCCTGAGAGTGATGGACGGCCGTCGGCGCAGTGACAGTTTTCGTGGGCCGTATGAACTGACCGAGGAGACCCCGGTCTACGTCATCTCGGTGGCGGCCCAGCTCTCCGGCCTGCACCCGCAGACGCTGCGCCAGTACGACCGCCTGGGCCTCGTCTCCCCCGACCGCACCGCCGGCCGGGGCCGACGTTACTCGGCCCGCGACATCGAACTGCTCCGCACGGTGCAGGCGCTGTCCCAGGACGAGGGCATCAACCTGGCCGGCATCAAGCGGATCATCGAACTGGAGAACCAGGTGGCCGCCCTGCAGTCCCGGGTGGCCGAGATGGAGGCCGCGCTGGACGGCGCGGCCGCGGCGATGCAGCAGCGCGAGGCGGCGGTGCACGCGTCGTACCGACGGGACCTGGTGCCGTACCAGGAGGTACAGCAGACCAGCGCGTTGGTGGTGTGGCGGCCGAAGCGGCAGCAGTCGTCGGACTGATGCGCACCGACTGAGGTGTACCGACTGAGGTGTATATGGGAAGGGGCCCGGAGTTTCGACTCCGGGCCCCTTCGCTGTTGTTCACGGCCGGTCAGTCGCCCATGCCGACGGTCGGGGTCGGGGTCGGGGGTTCGTGGGCGGGCGGCTGTTGCTGCGGTTGCCGGGCGGGGGCCGCCGGTCGGGTCGTAGCGCCTTGGGGCATGCCCAGCTGCCAGAGGTGGGAGCCGGGGACGGAGGGGGTGGGGACCGGGGCGGTCGCTGTCTCCTTGACTTGGCTCTGTTCTGGGCGACGCCAGCGTTCAGGGACGGTCGAGGTCCGTCGTACGGCGCTCTCGTCGCCGGCCGCTGCCGCCGCGACGGCGCGGGCGCGCAGGGCGCTCTGGCGGGCGATCGGAGAGAAGCCGGGGGCCGCGTTGCCGGTCTCGGACGGCAGACCGCGCACGCCCATCCGGTTCAGCTCGCCCTGGATTCCCGTCTCCGGGGCGAATACCTCGCGCGGGAGCTGCCAGGAGGCCGCGCCGTCCACGTCGACGCGGTGTTCGTGGCCGTCCACGGCGAAGGTGAGGCCGTAGCCGATGTACTGGTCGTCCCTGTCGAACAGCAGGTCCCCGGAGATCTCGCCGCCCCGGTCGCGCACCTCGTTCGCGAGGTCCTGGAGGGCGGGCGGGAGCGGGTTGGTGCGGCCGAGGCTGGTGACGTAGCCGTCGCCGCGGGCCACGTGCCGCTCCTTGGTGTCCTGGTCGGCGTAGGGGACCTGGAAGCGGGTGACGCCCTGGTCGTCCTGGTAGGTTTCGATCGCGCCGACGCGGGCCTCGACGAAGGACAGCCGCTTCTCGCCGTTCTCGCCGTGCCCGTACTTCTCCTGCATCGCCGGGAACTGGACCTGGTGCTGGAGTGCCGGTGGCGGCTTCGAGCCGATGATCGTGACGTGGGCCTCGCGGTTCTGGATCAGGATGATCTCCGCGTTGGCGACGGCGGTTCCGCCCGAACCCACGACGATCCACTCCTTGGCGGCGTGGGCGTCGAAACGGCTCTCGGCGACCTCGTCGCCCAGCAGCGCCCGCCCCGGCGCGGCCTCACGTGCCGACTCCCATTTCCGGGTCGAGTCGAGGGCGGTGAAGCAGTTGCCCATGCGGGTGGCGGCGTCGGGCTCCAGACCGGCCGTGAGGGCGTCCCTGAGTGCCGAGGACGCGGGGGAGTTCAGGGCGTCGAGCACGGTACGGGTGTCCGCGCCGCCCCGCTCGGCCTGCGTCAGCCAGGCGCGCATCGCGCCCGCACCGGCCGTCCCCTGCCCCTCCAGCTCCCGGAGCCGGTCGCCGATCAGCCGTACGGCTTCGGCGCGGCTCTCCACGGCGAAGTCGCCGCGCGGCATGCCCGGTACGACCTCCGGGGTCAGACCGGTGGCGATGCTGGGCGTGCCGTCGCAGGCCACCCAGAGGGGAGTCGCGCTCTCCTTGCCATCCTCGCCCAACGGACGTACTTCGGCGAGGAGTTCGCCGTTCCGGCCGAGGCGCAGCCGGGCGTGGCCGTTCACCAGGTCGCCCTGGGTGGCGAGTTGGTCCTCCCAGACGCGGACGGCGTGGATGGAGATGCGGTGTCTGGGATCCTCGACCGCCGCGTACGGGTCGACGCCCATCCACTGGGCGAGATCGCGGTCCTGGTCGGCGGACTGGACGATGCCGGCACCGGGGTCCAGGTGCCACCGGCCGACGCCGTCGATGAGCAGCGCGTCCGGACTGCGTCCGGTGAGGCTTGCTCCGCCGCCGATGACTACTTGGCGCAACGGGAACCGCCCGGCCGCGAGCTGCCCCGCCAGCGACTGCACGGTGCGCTGACTGACCTGGGCGCGGTACTCCGCCCACTGCGCGGCGGCGGGTGCCAACTGGTCGCGGGGGAGGGGGAGACCGTTCTGGTCGTAGCCGGGGAGGGGCATGGTGACGTCACGCCGGCCGATGAACGCCTCGACCTGCCGTTGGGCACGGAGGGCCGCGTCGCGGGATGCCTGGAGGGCGGTGGCGTCGGCCGGGGGGAGTTGTTCTATGGGGCGGGCGAGGGCGTCGACGAGGCTGTCGGCGTCGTAGGAGAGGAATTCCGCGGATGCGAAGAGTCGTATCTGAGCTGCCCTGAATTCAGCGTTGTAGGTGTCCGGCTCCGTGATGGCGGCCGTTGGACGCATACCGCATTGGTCCAGTAGCGCGGAGAGTTCGGCACGGGACTCGGCCCTTTGCTGCTCCGGGAATTCCAGATCGGAGGCTCGGGCGGCAAGCCAGTTGAGTTCGCCGATGACACCGTGGTCCTGGCTCGACAGCTCACGTCGGTCACCGATTTCGGCCCCTTGGTCCAACAGACTCTCGCGCACCGGTGCCAATCCCTGGCCGGAGCGGTCGCGTACGGCGATGAGTTCCCCGATCTCATGGGCGAGGACCCGAGTCAGCTGCTCGACCGGGAGACGGTCGGATATCTGGACGATGTAGTGGTCCGACGTCGTGTTCGCCGCCGTGCCGGCGATCACGCCCGTCTCCATGGGAATGGCATCCACCAGGAAGTTCGCTGAACTGCCCTGTGCGTCCACCAGGACGAAGCGCAGGTCCTCCGTCTCGAGCCGGTCGAACGAACCGAACCGCTCTCCCAGGACGACGGACGCCACGGCGCTCAGTTCACGTTCGGCCGTTGCGATCAACCGTGACTGCTGAGCCTGCATCTGTGCGTCGGTGACCGCCCCGTCCACGTGATGTTCCTCCCCCGTGCCTTCACCTGTGAAATCGTCGAACAGCCCTTAGGATCATGTCATGTTGACAGCACGCTCATCGTCCGAAGCGCATCTGTACATGGACCTTCACGCCTGTGAGTGCGGATCCGGCGACTTCGAGCGCCGACACCGCCTGGAACAGCACGGTGATGACATCGTGGCGGTGTACGAGGGCGATTGTCGGCAGTGCGGAACGACCCGGCGATTCACCTTTCGCATGGCGGAGGAGACCCCGCCTCCTCCGCCCGCGTTCGGCGGTGCGGAACCGTCGAAGATCATCGATCCGGGGGAATTCGCCGATGTCGCCTTCCGGATCTCCGAGTCTGCGGGTGTGGAGCTCCTCAACACGCCCGAGTCGGAGCACCACAAGCTGCGCAAAGCCGTCGCCTATGCCGTTGCGGCGTTCGAAGAGATTCCCAAGTTCATTCCGCCCGGCGAGGACGCTGTTCCGGCCACCGCTTTCACCTCCGAAGCGGGTAAGGCCCGCTATGCGCGTGAACCGCGCAAATTCGAGCGCAAGATTATCGAGATGAACATCAAGAGGGCTCGTGCGGTTCTGGCCGACATCGACGAGGTCAGCGCGCCCTGAGGTGGCGCAGGAGGTCGGCGAGGGTTTCCTGGGTGGTGGACAGGATGACGTCCGGGGTGTCGCTCTCGCGGAGGCGGATCGTTCCGTCGGGGGTGGGGGCGAGGTAGAGGCACTCGCCCTCCGGGCCTCTGCTGAAGGTCGACTTCTGCCAGGCGAGCTCCCGTCCCCAAGGCCCCGCCAAGGGATTCGTCGTCGGTGAGGCGATCACCGGGCCCAAGCGGGGCTGAATCCGAAGCGGAAGTCCAGGCGGAAGTCGAAGCCGTTCAGCCCAGTTGTTCTGTTGTGCCGTCCGGGTGGATCAGGAGGCGGATCGCGCCGCCGTAGCGGTTGTCGGTGATCGTGGCCGGGGTGGGGGCTCCGAGTTGTTGGGCTCGCTGCTGGAGGATCGACAGGACCACGTCCTGGATGTCGCCGTAGGGCGGGGCGGTGACCGGGACGCCGTCGATCAGGCCGGCGTTGGGGGAGAAGACGTGCACCTGGGCGTCCGCCGTGGCGGGAGGCGAAGGCGGCGGCGTCGGTTCGGTCATCGGGGGTCTCGGTTCCTTCTCGCTCGGGTCCGGCACGGGTCCGGCTCAGGCGCTCTTCGCCTCGTCCTGATCGGGGACGTCCGCGGTGACGTCCATGGCGACGTCCACGGTGCGAGCGTACGTGCCGCGGGCGAGGCGTTGCAGGCGGCCCGACTTGACCAGCGCGGACAGGACGTTACTGATCGTTTTCGACGGGTCGCCGTAGATGCCGGGCGGGAGTGCGCGCAGGACGTCGCGGGCGGAGAAAGGGCCGGGAAACGTTGACACGGCTGTTTCCACGGCAGCTCGGATGCTGGGGGCGGCCGCGTGAGCCGGGAGGGGGGTGGACTGGCGGGCGGTGCCTGCGGTCGTTCCCCCGGAAGGGGTAGTCGGGTGCGGGAGGCGTGCCCGGATGCCCTGGAGCGCGGCGCGGATCGGCTCCAGGAGGACCTCGTCGCCGTCCGAGGTCGCGGCCAGCATGGTCGCCACCTTCTCGATGTTGGCGAGGGAGGAGGCCAGTTCGCGCAGCAGCGGTTCCAGGAAGTCGCGGCGCAGGGCCGCCACCGGGTCGGTGGTGGCGAGTTCGACGGAGACCGAGCCCGTCAGGGCGCGGAAGGGGCTGCCGGTGCCGGTGGCGGGGGCGGTGGCGGTGGTGGGTGCGGTGGGACCGGAGGAGCGCCGGCCGGCGTCCTCGGGGGGCGGGGCCAGTGCCTCCACCGCCTTGCGTACGGCGCGGAGGTTCTCCGGCAGCTCCGGGGCGATGTCGCCGCCGGGCACGCTCGCCAGCATCGTGACCAGCTGCTCGAGGCTGTCGAGCGTGGGCAGGGCGGAGCGGACCAGGGGGGCCAGCAGAGCCTGTCGTACGGCCTGGGCGGGATCCTCGTACGAGAAGGCGATCCGCTGCCCGGACTCGGCCGCTGCCATGTCCTCGCTCCTGCTTTCCGGGTGTGCGTGCGGGTGGGGATGTCTGTCGCTGTGGGGTGACTGTGCGGCGGTGTGCTCGTGCAACTGCCTCGGTATCGCGGGCAACTGCCGCTGGTAGGAGGCTAGTTGATCCTGACGGGCGTCGAACGCGTCGAGGACCTGCTCCAGTTCGGGCAGGCCTCGCTCGGCGGCGTGCCGGGCGGCGGCGTCGGTGGTGCGGGAGCGCAGCCGGAGCAGTCGGCGGGAGGTGTCGCCCGAGCCGGTGCCGGAGCTCGTGCCGGTGCCGGTGCCGGTTGCGGAGGCGGGGCCGTCCGTGGGGTGGGTGGGCAAATTGCCGTTCGGGTCGCCGATGGCGAGGGCGCGGCGGATCCAGCGGCGGTCTTCCAGCGTGGTCGCGGCCGCGTAGCCGTAGGGCTCGGCGTGGGCGACGGCGTCCTGGAGGCATTCCGCCCACAACGGGCAGGAAGCGCACAGGTCGCGGGCGGTGCGCAGCAGGACCAGGTGCTGGTGGCGCTGTTCGGGTGAGGTGTGGGGAGAGCTGTCCGGGATGTCCGTCGACGCCTCCAGCAGCGGGTGCTGGAAGACGTCCGGTCGGCGCTGGCAGGGCAGGGCGGCGTCGGGTATGTGGGCACCCGCCGTCGACCCTCGTACCGGCCCGCGCGCAGGGCGCGCGTGCAGCACCGTATGGCTGGCCATACGCATGTGTGTTGTCCCCCGTGGTGATCCGTGATCGGAGGGGACTCTAGAACGACCCGTCAACCAGGTGCAACGCATCTGCAAAGCATGTGCCGATCTGGCACAGTGACGAGACGAAAAGTTCACACGAGCCTCAACTGTCCGTCGGGTCAGTGGCTTTGCGCGGCCGCAGGCGGCCCAGTGCCCGGCGGGAACGGGCCACAACCGCTTTCGCGGTGCTTCCGCGCAGCGCCAGGACCGCGATCACAGCGAGGAAACCGACCGGTACGCCTGCTTCTGGCAGGAACATCCCGACGACGGACGCGATGACGAGGATCACATCCGCGAGGAGCACAGTGACGCCGCGTCGGCCCGGATGATCCTTCACCATCCACGCGCCGAGGAGTGCCATGCCGGCGAGGGCCCAGTAGCCGAAGGCGGCCTGGCCGGTGACGGTCGCACTGGTGGACGCGCGGACGGAGTCCCCCACCGCGGAGAAGTAGCCGGTGAACGCGGCGGAGAGGATGGTCGAGCCGAGGCCCAGGAGGAGCTGCGCGCGCCGGCGGAGCAGCCAGACCACCGCGCCGACGAGGATCAGGGCGCAGACCGTGACGAAGCCGGAGCCGCTCTCGGAGGCTATGGCGAAGAGGGTGTAGGCGGCGGCGAGGCCGAAGACGATCCGCGGAAGGAGCTTGACCGCCCAGGGGTCGTTCTCGTCCTGGTGGAGGAGACGGCGGAGGCCGGGTAGCGGGGCGGTGGGGCGCTGTGCTCCGGGGGTGCTCTGTTGGGGCTTTTGGGCCGTCTTCGGCTTCGGCCGAGGCTTGGGGATCTGCTTCTTGCTCGCCTTCGCGCTCATCCCAGTCCCGGTCCTGTTGTCTGTTTCTGGAGGTCGGGCGTCGGCGGTGCCGTCGAGGCGGCGCCCGGGCCCGACGATCCGGTTTCGATGAGGACCGGCTTGGGAGTGAAACCGACCTGCCACAACGGGACGGCGGCAGAGGGTGCGGGTGCGTCCTGCTCTGCCTGTTCCGCCTTCCCCTCCTGTTGCGTCTGTTCTGCCTCGGCCGCCTTACCGGTCGTCTGCTCTGCCTTCTTCTCGGCCGCGCGTTCGCTGCGTTCGGCCGTCACCGAAGCGAACTCCGACTCCAGGGCGGCCTTGCGGGCCGTGGGGTCCTGGTCCGGGTACGTCTTGGGGTCGACGTAGTGCGCTTTGGTCGGATCGTTGTACTGAAGCTGCGCACGCGCGGCGTCGGTGCCGACCTCGGCCCGCGTCTCCTTCGGCCACGGCTGCGGAGCCTCGTAGGCGAAGTGGATGTTGTCCAGACCGACGTTCTCGTTGGGGTGGAGGGTGGGGAGCTCGCGGTTGTAGAGGATCGAGCGGGTGTCGGCGTACTGGGCGAAGACGACGACGGGGCCCTTCGCTGCGGCGGCATAGGTCTCGGAGAGGTCGCCCCAGCACTGACGCGTCCAGTCCGTGGTGAAGCCCTCCTGGCTGCCGCCGAGTGCATCGAGCACCTCCGTCTCCCAGAGGTGCATTTCGTTCAGTCTGCGCCCTGCCGCCGAGGTTTCGAGCGTCTGGGCCGAGCCCGGCTGCTGCACGTTCTGCAGCTTGGCCCAAGCTTCTGCGATGTACCGGTTGTCCAGCCAGCCCTTCGGCGCGCGTTCGTCCTCGATGCCGAACGACCAGAAGGCGCTCGTGGGGCTGGTGCCTTCCGGGGGCTGCACGCCCTGTGCGTCCTTGGTCAGGGTCTCGATGTACTCCTTGACGTGCAGGCCCTGTGCCGCGGCTTCGTCACGCAAGCGGTCGGCGATCGCTTCGGCGCCCTCCAGCGTTCTCGCCTCTGCGGTGCGGATTGCCTCCTCCTGCGCCAGACGGATAGCGAGCAGCTCGACGTCCTGGGGTATGTGTGGTGCGCTCACAGCTCTCCGATCTCAACAGGTTGCGGATAGAACTTCACGGTCATGTTCGCCGCACCTGCATAGCGTCCTTGGGCGGTTCCCGAGGCCAGAGCGATCACCATGACGGCCAGCGGACCAGCGCCTTCTCGAGGCATCCAATAGGCCAGCCGGTAGGGGTTCTTCCGCGTGAGCCGGAATTCGCGTGAGCCCAGGGGGTGCGTGCCGAGCGACTCGGGAAAGTCGTCAGCCTCCCAGGTCCCTTCCCAGCTCGGCTCCCCCAGCGCGGAGCAGGCGGCCGTCAGGTACACGGGCCAGGCACGATCCGCCGCCTCCAGAACGGCGGGGTTGTCCGCGGCGGTCTCCGCGCCGGCTCCCCAGACCCAGTGACTGACGCTGTCCACAGGAGCCCAGCTGCCGCCGGAGGCGTTGAGGACGAACTCTCCCCCTGTGTCGGTCCGTACCTGAAGCACCCGTTCGAAGCTCAGCGGAGTCCATCCGAACTGGGCGCACCACATGTCCAGGCCCTGGCCCGGGAGGGGCGGGCCGGACCAGATGGTCGGCCAGTCCACGTCGGTCAGTCCGCGTAGCTCGGTGACCAGCTCCTGCGGGGTGCGGTCCTGAGGTCCAGAAGTGAGGCCCATGATCAGTCTCTCGTCTCGGTCGTCGGCACAGTCGTCACAACAGCCAGCCGGGGCCGTCGTCCTCGGCGTCGGCCGGCCCGTGGCAGGCGAGGGAGATCGTCGCACTGCCCGGGCCCCAGCCCGCTGCCGTACCCGCCGCCAGGTTCGCCTTGAGCACGAACAGCGGTGCTCCCGGCGTACGGAAGGACCACACCGCCAGCCGGTAGGGGTCGCGGTGGACCCCTCGCCACTCCGCGTCCCGCCAGTACCCGCGTCCGGGTGAGTCGGGGAAGCCTGCCGTGTCCCAGTCGCCGGACCAGGTGGGCACGCTCAGCACCGCCTGGACGGCGGTGACGTACGCGGGCCACTTGGCGGCGGCGAGCGCCATCAGGGACTCGTTCTCCGCCGCCGCGCCCGCCCGGACCGACCACAGGGCGTGCTCGACGCGGGTCACCGGGCGGGCGGGAGCCACCGAGGCGAGGTGGAGGCGGGCGCCCTGGGCCGTACGGACCCACTGGCCCGCCTCGAACCACAGCGGTCGCCAGCCGAACCCCGCGCACCAGTGCGAGCGCTTCTCCTCGTCGTCCGGCACCCCCGCCCACACCGTGGGCCAGTCCACCTCGACGAGCCGCTCCAGTTCCGCGACCAACTGGTCGGGGGTGCGGTCGGCGGTCAGGACGGGCATGGGTGGCTCCTCTGGTGCTGCTTACGGGCAGGGGGCGGGGTCAGACGCGGCCGCTGGGGCCACGCGGGTCCCGGGGCGGCGGGGGCGCCGGGGCCACGGGGGGCGTCTGCTGCCGCGGCGCCGGCGGCGCCTCGGCCGGGGCGGGCCGAGGGCGTGGTGCCGACGGCTGCGACTGCGGCGCGGGAGCCGGGCGGGACTCGGCCGGCGGCGTGGACTGCTGCGGGGCCTGCTTGGCGCCCGAGTCGCTGACCCGGCGGCCGCGCCTGGGGGTGGGAGGCGACTGGGCCTCCTGCTCCTCCGGCGGGCGGTTTCTCGCCTCCTGGGCCTCACGTGCCCCCTCCGCCGACCGGTACGCGGTCTGCCGCTGCTCCTGCTTGGACTGGCCGAGCCAGCCTCGCTTCTGCAGTGCGGCGCGGCCCCGGCCCTTGTTGGCGAACTTGTCCACCGCCCAGGCGCCGCCGCGCAGCGTGCTGCCGGCCGCGCGGCCCGTGCCCTTGGCGGTGGTGCCCGCGACGCGGCCGCTGGCGCGGGCCGAGCCGATGGCGAGGCCCGGGGCCATGACGGCGGCCTTGTCGAAGGTGGCGTTCGCGCCGTCCCGGATGCCGAGGGTGTCCTCGCCGCCCGCGACCTGCGGGGTGAAGTTCCCGGCGAGAAGCTTCTTCAGCATCATCACGACGGCGACGGTGACCAGCAGCAGCATGAGCAGCTGGGTGCCGAGGGCGATCTGCGCGGGCAGGATCATCTGGTAGAGGACGAGCAGGACGGTCAGGATCACGCCGAAGCCGGCGCGCAGCACGAAGCTGTGGATGAACGTCTCCAGCCAGCTCTTCAGCAGCTTCTGCTGGGAGGGGTGGATGCCGAGCGTGGCGACCAGCGGCAACAGCATGATCAGGATCAGTGTGACCGCGTGCCACAGGAGGGTGAGCGCGCTGAGCGCGAGGACCATCACGCCGACGATGAAGGCGGCCACGAGGGAGTAGAAGGCGATGCCCACCCGGTCGGTGGCGTTCTTGCCGGCCCAGTCGTTGAAGGCGACCGGGTAGAGCTTCTTGTCCGGCACATCCTCGCCGCCGGCGATTTCGATGCGGATCTTCTCCCAGTCGCTGAACTTGTCCCCGTCCGGCCTGTCGTCCCCGCGTTGGTCATCGACGTTGGTCCAGGACTGGGCGACCGCTTGGCGCACGCGGAGGTCCCCGCAGCGGGGCGTGCCTTTCTCGCCCCAGTAGCAGACGTATTTGGTGTCGCTGCTGAAAGTGCAGGTCCCGTCCGTGCCGGAGACTTTTCCGTTGCTGTCTTTCCTGAAGATGCAGTTCGCGCCCACATCGCCGAACTGGCCCATGGCCCAGGGGCGGAAGGCGAGGGTGTCGTACATGGCGCAGCTCGACAACCGGAGGCCTACCTCTCCGGGCAGGTCCTTGCCGTTGTTGGGCAGATCGCAGGGGCTCTGCATCTTGCCCGACACGCCCGCGAGTACGGTCGAGCTGAGTGCGGAGTTGGCGCTGGCGATCCATTCGTCCGAGCTCTGTACGACCTTGTCGTAGTTGTTGCCGGTGAGGAATGCCATGACGGCGATCACGGTCAGGGCGGTCCAGGAGACTCCCGCCCACACCTCACGCATGTCTCCCTTCCGCCACTTGGTGAACACCCAGAGGCCGACCAGCAGGATCATGACCGTGAGGGCGGGCTTCAGGACGTTGTCGCGGAGGGTCGTCACCACGTTGTCGCGGCCGGTGTAGAGGCCTGAGAAGGGGCTCGGGTTGGAGGCCATCTCCTTGATGGAGATGGAGAACCGGGTGAGCACCTTGGTGCCGTAGAAGACGGCGTCAGCTATGCCGTTGTTGACATAGGCCATGACCTTGCAGGAATCGGCTCCGCTGCCCCACGTGCCGTTGTCCTCGGAGGCGTCGCCCTTGCCCTTGAAGGTCATGGACCAGTTCAGGCCCCGCATGCCGTTCAGTTCGTACAGGGTGTAGCGCTGGGCTTGGTCCGGCTCCACCTTGAAGGCGCCCCTGACCGTGCCCTTCTCGTCGCCGAGGTTCTCGGAGCCGCCGCCGTCCTTCCACTGCACGACAGCGGGCATGATGCCCTCGCCGTTACTGCCCGGCGAGTCCATGTGGTAGCTCTCGTCGCCGGTGAAGCTGCAGGAGAAGTCCGCGTACGCCGAACTCGGCGCGGCCAGGGTGAGGGCGATCAGCGCCAGCACCACGAAGAGGCCGGCACGGGCGGCCACACCGGCTTTCCGTATTCGACGGCTCAGTGCGTTGCGCGGATGCATCTGTCTTCCTTCGGGGTACGCGTGGGCAGGGGCAGGAGCTCGATGTGCGGGGTCAGCCGTCGAAGTAGTCGCTCAGCACACAGCCGTCGACGAGGCCTGGAGACTTCTGGAAACCGCTCGGCGCCGAGAAGTTCGGATCGCAGGTCAGGAACAGGAGCTCGGACTTCCGCAGTTCCTGGATCGCCTGGCTCCCGACCGGAATGACCGCGAAGTCCTGGCCGACCAGGAATTTCTCGTTGTGCGCTTTGGCCGCGGTCTGGAACTTCTTCATGTCTGCCACGGACAGGAGGGCGACGGGGTCATTGGATCCGTCGTTGCACACGCCCCGTTCCTTGATGCCCCAGGACGGGGCCGCCGCCTCGTCGGCGCCCCACGCGGTCTTGTCGCCGTCGTGGTTGGCGTCGTAGTCGGCTCCTGTCTTGAGGTCCAGGCAGGGGGTGTGCTTGTTCACGTAGTACGCGATGGACGCCAGGTCCGCCGCCTTGGGCAGGCCGCCGCCCGCGCCCTGCCCGGTGCTGCCGGAGGAACTGGCGGCTGGGCTTTCGCTCCCGCTGTTCTTGCTCTTGGCGTCGTTGCTTCCGCACCCCGCGACCGCCGTGAACGCGGCGAGTGTGACACCGATGGTGAGTGCTTTCCCGAGTTTCATGTCTACCTACTGGTTTAGAGGATCGACGAGGTAGTTGGTCAGCACGCAGCCGCTCGCCTGCGCGTCCTTCGTGACGTATCCCTCGGGAACCTTGAACTTGGGGTCGCAGTTCTCCACCAACATCCCGGCTTCGAGTAGGGTCTTGCTCGCCTGCACGTTCGTTGGGTCGATGATGAAGTCAGCGCCGACGAAGAACCGCCCGTATGCCAACGAGCCCGTCCAACCCTGCTCTTTTGCCAACTCCTGAGCCTGCTTGCGGTAGTTCTCCTGGAACGCCTTCATGTCGCCCAGCAGGTAAATGACCCAGCCGCCGATGTCGGACCGGGTTTCTCCGCAGAAGCCGGACTTCCTGATCCCCCAGGCATCCTTCTCGGCTGCTTCAGCCTTGGTGTCGTGCTCGTCCGAGGGGCCGAGAAATCCCTCCACGGGTGTGCCGTTCGCGCTCTCGTCGTCCGTGAGGTTGTCGCAAGGGAGCCCCGCGCCGGAGATGAACGTCTGGACTTCTCTCAGCGTCTTGGCGCTGGGCAGGCGCGGGGAGCCGGAATCGGAACCGGAACCAGAGCCGGAACTGGAGGCGGAGGCCGAGGCGGTCGAGCCGTCGCCGTCCGCGCCGGAGTCGGACCCGCACCCGGTCAACGCGGTGAGCAGGGCCAGGGAGACGATGCCCGTGGTCAGGGGCTTGGTCAGGGGCTTGGGCAGGGACATGGGGGGACGGGCCTCCGGGGACGAGGTGGGGTCGGGCGGGGTCATACGGCGGCCGATTCCTGCGTGGCGGGCTGGGAGGCCGCCGGGTCCTCCTCCGCCTCCTGCAGGAACGTCCAGTCCCAGACACTCAGCGGGGGGTTGATGCCCTGGCGGGCCGGGCGGGTGGTGCCGTTGGTGTCGGTGGCGGCGAGGATCTCCTTGAAGACCAGGTCGACGGCGACCGTGCCGACCCGTTTGTCGGCGTCGCGCTGGAGGCAGACGCCCGTGCGGAGTTCCTGCAGGGCGGCGATGACCTTCGGGTCGTTCTCCGGGCGGCCCAGGAGCGGGGCCACCAGGGAGGCCTCCTGCGCCGACTTCTGCTTGAAGGCGAAGACGGTGTGGATCTGGTTGGCGCCGCCGCTGCGGGCCTCGGAGTCCTCGATCTGGACGAGGTCGATGGCCTGCTGGGTGATCAGGACGGTGACGGCGAGGTAGGAGCGGCCCTGCTTCAGCGCGCGGCGCATCAGGTCGCGGCCGGACTCGGTCGCCGTGACGACGTACGCCTCGTCGACGAAGAGCGCCTTGGGGCGCAGGCCGATCTCGCCGGTCACCGGGTTCTTCTCGTAGCCGACGTCGAGCATCTGGCTGCCGAGCTCCACGACCGCCATCAGGGCCGTCGCCGCGAGGCGTTCCGCCGGGTTCCAGTTGCGCGGGTCGGAGGCCGCCGGCGACTGGAAGCCGCGCAGGGTGATGACGGTGCGGCGCTTGCGCATGCTGGAGAGGGGCTGCGGGTGCTCGGCGAAGGAGAGCCGGGCGTAGGGGAGGGTGCGCAGCTCCGTGAGGAGCATCTGCGCGAGCTTCAGGTCCTTGATCGCCTCCCGGTCGCCGCTGGCCACCGCGTGGTCGTACGCCGCGACGACCTCGTCGACGACCTGCCACAACGTGGGGCGGGGGACGGCGAGTTCGGCGTCGCGGGCGGTGTAGCCCTGCTCGACGGCCTGGCGGATCGCGGAGTTGTAGCGGCCGATGACGGTCGCCATGCCCTCGATGACGGGGAGGCGGACGCGCTGGTAGTCCTCGTCGCCGAGGAAGCCGCGGAGCATGGACTCGGCGAGGAGGCGGCCGGCGGGGACGTCGCGGGCGATGACCCACGGGTCGAGGACGCCCGCCTGGCCCTTCAGGAGGTCGACGACCTCCGTCTCCGCCCAGAACTCCGGGTTCACGGGCTGGAACCGGCTCTGCGGGGTGCCGAGGAGGCCCTGTTCCGCGTCGCTCGCGAAGGCCGGGTCGTTCACCTGGGCGCCGAAGGCCAGGTAGTAGCACAGCTGGGCGAAGTCGGTCTTCGGGTCGATGACCAGGCAGCGGACGCCCGACTCCGACTCCTCGTAGAACTTCTGCAGGGCCAGCGACGACTTGCCGCCGCCGGATGCGCCGACGATGGCGAGGCCACCGCCGTCGTTGCGGGCCGGGCCGACGTGGAGCGAGTAGTGGACCGGCATCTTGCCCGCCCAGCCGACGAGGTTGCCGACCCAGCCGAGCCGCTTGCCGGACCGCTGCTCGGGGTTGTCGCCCAGCTCCGTTCCGGCCGTGGGGAGTCCGGCGCCGAGCTGCTCCACCTCCTGGAGACGGAGATACGGCGCGATGGGCAACTTGGGTGCGTCGCCAGGCAGTTGGGACTGGAGCAGCCGCCACTGCTGGCGGGTCGGGCGCAGCAGCGTGACCTTCAGGTCCTGCTTGAACTGCATCTCCAGGACGCGGCGCCGGCGCTCCAGCTCCTTCACGTCGTGAGCCGAGATCGTGAAGCGGATCTGCGCCTCCATGCCCGGCATCTTGTGCTCTTCGATGTCGTCGACGAGTTCCTGGGCGCGGGTGACCTGGGTGGCCAGCTTGGTGTCGGGGCTGCGGCCGGAGTTGGCCATGTCGTTCATCTCGTCGACGAGGTTGCCGCGGATCTTGTCGGCGCGGTCCTTGAACTTCAGGTACGGGATGAGCGTGAACCGCATGTCGATCTCGACGGGGAAGTCCACGTGCTGGGCGGCGTACCGCGCCCAGGCCGTGGACTGGCGGAAGCGGGTCTCCGCGGGCCAGTTGGCGGCCACGAGCGTCGTGGTGTAGCTGGTCTGCTGCTCGCCCGTCACCTCGTCGTACTGGTGCAGGACGATGTGCGTCTTGCGGTTCTCGCCGGAGAAGTCGACGACCAGGTCGAACTGGTTGGGACCCCAGGCGCGCGAGCCGAGCACCGGCTCCGGCGGGACCGGCAGGTCGCCGTGGAGCGGCTTGCGGATCAGCCAGACGAGCTCCTCGCGGCTGAGCGGGGTGCCCTTGAGGCCCTCCAGGCTCTCGTGGACCTCGACGGCCGTCTGCGTCCACTCGGCGAGGACGTGCGGGGAGAGGTACTCGTCCGTGACGCCGGTCGCGGTGGCGGCGGCCTGGTCGGCGGCGCCGCGCACGCCCTGGAGGAGGCCGGGCTCGTCGTACGGCTCGTCGTCCTGGGCCAGGACACCGGTGCCGCCGCTGGTCCGCTTCAGTGAACCCAGCTTCACCAGCAGGATGTTGCGCTCCCGCTTGGCGCCGATGCGCTCCTGGTACTCGGCCTTGCGCAGGTTGTACGCCTTGTAGTTCTCGGTGGGCTCCCAGGCGATCGCGTTCAGCTCTTCCGCCCAGGTCAGCGCGGTGATCGGCTGGTAGACCTTGCGGTAGTGGCACTCGACGTTGCGGTCGCCGCGGGCCAGGTTGAGCAGACCGCGGGCCGGGCCCTCGGCCATCGCCTGGAGCTCGCCGGCGTTCAGGTACTCGTCGATGGCGTTGGGCAGGACCATGCCCGTCCACACCGAGTCGCCGTGCACGAAGATCATGTCGTCGGCGTAGCGGTAGGGCAGACGGAGGTCCTCGCGGCGGGCGGACGCCGACGAGCCGGACTGCCTGGAGCGGGAGGAGGACGACTGCCTCGAACCGCCCTGGCCGCCCTGACCGTTCTTCTTGCTCGACGAGGCGGCCATGATCATGGCGACCACGAAGAAGGCGGCCGCCCCGCCCAGAAGGATCAGCATGAACATGGAGGAGTCACCTGCGGTAGTCGACGTGAAGGACGTGAAGGACGTGAGGGAGGAGAGGTGAGGGGGGGTAGGGGTCAGCGGTAGGTGGAGAAGGCGCTGCCGCGTGCGGCGGCGGTCCGGCGTGCGGCGTCGTAGCGGGCCTGCCAGCGCGGCGAGCCGGGGGTGAAGAGGATGACCTGCCAGTGCAGCTCTTCGGGCTCCTGGTCGGCGGCGAGGCCCTGAAGGCGCTTGGGCTGGAACCACCAGTCGGTCCACACCACGAGCTGCTGGCTCAGCGTGAGCGCCGAGGGCAGCGGCCGTCCCCAGACGAAGTAGACGGCGAACGGCGGCCCGAAGTAGAGGATCGACGTCCACATCGACATCCCGAGGAACGGCAGGAACGCCGACATCGTGAACAGCGCGATGAGCCAGATCAGCCCGAAGCCGAAGGCCGCGCCCAGTGCGGGCAGCAGCAGGCCCGGCAGCGGGATGTTGCCCCAGTTCCAGATCCGCTTGGGGCGGTTGACCAGATCGGTGTGGTCGTACGCGACCAGCGGCTCCGGCGG
Organism: Streptomyces sp. NPDC031474; assembly: GCF_055581185.1. NCBI lineage: Bacteria > Bacillati > Actinomycetota > Actinomycetes > Kitasatosporales > Streptomycetaceae > Streptomyces > Streptomyces sp. NPDC031474. Next base: position 428,261 of record NZ_JBVIJX010000006.1, on the reverse strand, counting down.
TGCCTCCTGGCTCATGCTTGCGAACTCCCCTGGTAAGGACGGCTACTGACCGATCGTCGGGCGAGGCCCGGACGGTGGGTCAGTTGCCGCCGCCGATCTGGCTGCCGAGGCCGATCAGTACGCCGGCGAGACCGCCGGCGCCACCGATGATCAGGGCGGCGAGCGCGATCATGCCGAAGCCCTGGAAGGCCTCGCGCATGCCGTCTCCGCGCTTCATCGACATCAGCATGCGGATGCCGAGGATGAGCAGGGCGATGACGGCGACCATGGTGCCCGCGTTGCGGAGGATGGTCTCGATCTGCCCGAACATCTCGTCCAGTGTCGTACCGGCTGCCAGGTACATGGTGATTCCTCTCGGGTGGTGGAGCGGTGGTAAGTGGCGCGGGGGGTGAGGGCGGTGCGGTGCCGGTCAGGACTTGCCGGGCTGCTTGCTCTTGGGCGCCTGGGGGGTCGTCGAGCGGGAGGTGGACGGGGAGGCCGGGGTGGACGGGGCGGAGGGGGAGGCGCTCCCCGTCGCGGCGTCGCTGTCGGTCTCGTCGCTGTCGGCCCGGCCGCCCTGCTCGTCGAGGACGCCGCCCCGGATGTCCTTGACGAACCAGCCCTGGGCCGTGTTCACGATCGTCATCCGGTACGCGCGGCTGACGGCGACGCCCTTCGCGTCGCTCCAGTCGACGACCACGCGCACCTGGACCGCCTGTCCGGCGCTGTAGGCGTACGGGTCGGTGCCCTGGACGCTCGCCGGGACGAGCGCGACGACCGTGCCGACCTGCGGCTTCGTCATGCGCCCGGCAAGACCGGTCGTGGCTGTCAGGGTCGCGTCGGGTGTGATGAAGCGGGACATCGCGGTCGCGTCGGAGGCGCCCCAGGCCTCGAAGTAGCCCGGCAGCACCTTCTGCTGGAGCTGAGTGGAGAGCGTGTCGTCGACGACCTCGTCGCGCTGATCGAGCTCCGGCACGTCCGCACGCGCGGGCAACGGCATCTGGCCGACGTCGCCGGCGACGCGCATGCCCTCGCCCGTCTTGAGGTTCTGCACGTACACCGGGACGGTGAGCGTGGTGAGCGTGCCGTCGTCCGTCCGGACCTGAACGCCGATGTACCGGCCGTGGTCACCGAACTCGGGAAGCTTCTCCGCAGTTCCGTCCCAGGTGGCCGAGACGGCCTTGCTGGTGCCCTCGCCGCTCCAGCCGCACTCGGGGTCGACGCCGGCGGAGGCGTAGCGGGCGAGGTCGGTCCGGCGGGTGGACGAGGTGTCCGGGGAGAACGTCATGCAGAGCTGCGCGTACTGCTCCGCGAAGGCCGCCGCCTGCTCGGTTGGGAACTCGGTGAGGCGATAGCGGGTGGCGTCCGCCTCGTCCAGTCCGGCGGTGGTGGCACCGGAGGACTTGCCGACCACGAGTCCCATCACACCGCAGGAGCCCAGCGCGAACACGCACGTGGTGATCAGCAGGGTGGCGCGGAGTGCGACGTGGGTACGGCGTCCGCCGGTGGGGATCCGGCCACCGGGCTTCGGGACGACGAAGTCACGGTCGGGGCCGGGCTTCGGGGCGGTGTGCGCGAGGGCGGTGGTGTGGGCGGGAGCGCCTGCCGTGGGCCTGAGCGAAAGCGTCGGGGCACCGGCGACGGGGGCCTGGGGTGCCGGCGCGGTGGCGGCCGGGGCGGTGTGCTGGGCAGCCGCGGTCGGCGCGACGGGCGCGGGCGCCGCGGCCGTCGCCGTACCGCCCCGCTTGCGCTGCTCCTTCTCCGCCTTCTTCTGCTCGTACGCGGCCTTGCGCGCCGCCCGCTCCCGCTCGCGCTTCTCCTTCTTCGACTCGCCCTGGGGGCGGGTCTCCCGCGGCGGCAGCGACGGTACGGCTGCCTGGCCGGCCCGGGGCGTGTTGCGCACCCAGGCGGCGGCGACCTGTGCGCGGGCCGCGTCGGAGGGGAGCTGCTGCGGCTGGGGCTGCGGCTGGGGCTGGGGCTGGGAGGCCTGCGGGGCGGCGGGCTGCGGGGCAGGGGCCTGCTGCCCTTGTCCCTGCCACGCCTGTTGCGGTGGCTGCTGGGAAGGACCGAAGGACCCGGGCTGCCCGGAAGGCTGGCCTCCGCCGACCGCGCCAGCAGGGCTGTTGTGGTCTGTCATCGAGTCGGTTACTCCAGCGAGTCGGTTCCCCGTCCGCCTGGGCGGGTTCACGACCGCACCGCACGACGGGCCCTGGCCCAGCCAGGTGCGCTGGCAGTGTGACAAAGACGCGTCACGGGACCGGTGTCGTTTTCCTCGCCGGGAGACGGTGAATTCCCGGCGGGGTCCCTTGGGGAAACCCGTCGGGAAAAGTGTCAGGGACACGGCGGGAAGACTCCGTGCCGCGCCGACCCGCGCCGGCCCCACAATGCGCTGGGCATGTCTGCCCGACGTGCCCGGCACCGCCCCCGGCACCCCCTGGACCCGACGGACCCGGCGAAGGACGAGAGTTGACCGACCACAACGGGAACCCGCAGCAGCCGCAGCAGCCCGACCCGCGAACCTGGGAGATCCCTCAGCAGACCCCGCCGGTCCAGCAGGCCCCTGCCCCCGTCGCCGCGGCGGCCTTCCAGGCACCGCAGGTGTTCCAGGCCGAACGTGCCTGGGTCGACGGTTACGAACCCGGCGACCCCTGGCAGGCCCGCCTGTGCGTGGAGACGCCGTACGGCACCTTCGCCTATCCCCTGACCCCGAACACGATTCCCGAACTCCTCGAACAGATGGTTCTCGTGGCCCAGGAGCAGCAGGGCCTGCCGGTCGGGTTCGACGAGGATCCCGAGCCGCAGTCGGCGGACGACGAGGTCGTCGACGAGGAGCAGCAGGGCCTGACCGCCCGACTGCAGGGAGGCCGTGCGGCGCGGATGAGCGGCTGGAGCGTCGTCCACGACCTTTGGGAACGCGAGGATCCGACGGCGCGCATCGTCATGGGCGCGATCGTGGCAGTGGTGTTGCTGCTCGGTATCTTCCTGACCTGAATCTTCCTGACCTGATCCCGCGACCACCGCAGACCGACCGACAGGGGCAAGGATGACCGGCACCGAAGAGCCCGCCAGGGAACCGGAGTTCTACTTCGCGGACGTCTTCGTCTTCGTCTCCGACTACCTCGCCCAGTTGATCCGCCGCCGCATCAACGGTTCCTCGGCCACCTGGTGCCCGAAATGGTGGGAGCACCCCGAGGCCGGCGCCCGCCTCTCCGCCCTCTGGCTGGCCTGGGAACACCTGCGCCAGGACCCGGCGCTCGGCATGTCCACCTGGTGGCTGCACCATGCGGATCCCCACCTGCGGGTCCTGATGGACGCCGACTCGGGCCCGTTCGCCGCCTGTTCGCCGAAGGACGGTCACACGGCCTACCCCTTCGATCCGCTGCCGGTGGATCCGCGGCCGGAGGAATCGCGGTGAGCGGAGGAGGAATCGCGGTGAGCGGAGTTCGAAGCCGACCCTGCTCTCCCCATGGCCACCTGGGGCATTGCTGTGCGCTGGGCTGGGACGCAGTGACCGCTGTGGCTTGACGGCGGACCGCTTTCCCGCTCTTTCCCGAGGGGCGCCCGCTCCTTTCCCCGTCGGGAAAACCCCGGGCCTCACGTTGTTGCCGCCACCTACCGTGTCCCGGTCACCCGTCGACCGCCGTACCGGCTGAGCACAAGGAAGGCGCGGGAACGTGGAGTTGCCTGCCGAGAACAAGCGCACGGCACTGCTGCCTCTGGTCGTGCTCGGCGCTTTGCTGATTCTCGTGCTGACGGTGTTCACCGTCTTCGACGGAGACGACGGCGGCGATGACGGCACGGACGCGGCGCCGGCCGCCACCTCCGGCGGCCGCAACGGCGCCGCCGCGGACCCGGGGTCTTCGGGGTCCTCGGGTTCCGATGCGCCCAGTGGCGGTGCCACCCCCATCGTCGAGCCCTCCGAAGTGGCCGAGGCCCACGCCGTCATGGCCAGGTACATGGCCGGGCTCACCACCTACGACCACACCAGCAAGGCGGCGGCCTGGAGCACCCCGTTGCTCGGACTCACCACCGGCGACACACAGATGAAGCAGGCGACCGTACTGCCGTCCGGCAAGGAGTGGGCCACCTGCCAGGCGCAGGAGTGCTCGTCCAAGGGCGCGGCGGTCGTGGAGCGCGACGCGGTGATAGCCGACGACGTGGTGCGCGGCAGCGGCAGGACGATATCCAGCCTGGTGAAGGTCACCACCACGCACACCTCCGGCGGGCAGTCCTCGACCGAGGAGAACGAGTGGCTGGTGACCGTCAAGGAGGACGGCACCCGGTGGGAGGTCTCCGGCTTCGACGTCTTCGGACTCGGCAACGTCGGCTCCTCCGAAGACTCGGGGGAGTGAACCGGCCGTGGTGGCACCCGCTGTACTCGCGGCCGCGGCGAAGGCCGCGAAGGTCGCCAAGTCAGCCAAGAAGGCGGGCAAGCTCGCGGCCGGCTCCGGGGGAGGCCAGAACGGCGACGGCGGCAAGAAGAAGGACAAGAGCTTCAAGTGGTGGATGATCATCGGCGGTGGTGGCGGGCTGGCCGCCGCGTCCGTGGTCTTCCTGGTTCTGCTGCTCATCGGCAGCATGGTCGGCGGCGTCGGCAACGGCGCGACGAACGCGGCCTGCGGCGACTACGCGAACAACGCCAACGCGGGTAACACCGGTGACGCCGCGGCCACCAACCCGATCATGCCGGCCGGCAAGATGTACATGCCGAGCGAGACCGCCCGCGCCGAGATACCGCCGAAGATGATCCTCGCCGCGATGCGTGCCGCCGCCAACTACGACGGCCTCGACTGGACGCTCATCGCCGGGCAGATGTACCAGGAGACCAAGTTCGGCCAGGACAAGTCGGCCGCACCCGGTGGCAAGAACTCCCTCGGCTACATGGGCATCCTGCAGTTCGGCCCCCCGGCCTGGACGGACTACGGTTCCGACGGCAACGACGACGGCAAGAAGGACCTCTACAACATCGACGACGCGGCCTGGGCGGCCGCCAAGTTCCTGCACGCCAAGAAGGCCGAGACCGAGCCCTTCAAGGCGCTGCAGAACTACTCCGGTTCCACGGCCTCCAACACGATCTACCCGCGGGTCGTCCTCACCCAGGCCGCCCGCTATCGCGGGGTGCTCACCGGTGACAAGGACCTCATCGAGCGCTGGTACGCCCATCTGAAGGAGACGGTCGAGAAGAACCCCGACTTCCCGACCCTCGGACAGCAGTCGGACATCCCGGAGCCGGTGGGCAACGACGCCCAGCCCGCCAAGGCCCTCAGCATCCCCTCGTCCCCGGCCCGTTCGTGGTCCACGCCCCCCATGGACGACGACGGCGAGACCACCACCGCCATGGCGCCGGCCGCGTACACCATGGGACCGGCGAGCACCGCGAGCGTGACGACCGTCGCCTTCCCCGAGGCCAGGCAGCCCACCGCGGTAGGGGGCAAGGACTGGCAGTGGCCCATGAAGGAGGGCACCTACTCGCTGGGCACGCCGTACCACCAGAACGGCAGCATGTGGAGCCTCGGCTACCACACCGGCCTGGACCTCGTGGCGACGTCCGGCACCCCGATCTACGCCCCGGCCGACGGCAAGGTGGTCCACGCGGGCCCCGGCGGCTCGTACGGCAACGAGACGGAGATCCAGCACGCGGACGGCGTCATCACGCTCTACGCACACCAGACCTCGATCAAGGTGTCCGTCGGGCAGACCGTCAAGCGTGGCCAGCAGATCGGCACGGTCGGCGCGACCGGTAACGTCACCGGACCTCACCTGCACTGGGAGGTCCGGATCCCTGGCGTCGACAACCCCTTCGTCGCCGGCCAGGACCAGGGCCCCGGCATGGTCGACCCGAAGGCCTGGATGGACGGCCGGGTCACCGCCAACCCCGACTACGGCACGGTCCCCGGTTCAGCGGAGCAGAGCAGGGACGACCAGTACGCCCAGTGCGCCCAGGGCAACGGCGGTGCGGCCGTCGCGCCCGACGGAGCCGGCGCCTCCGGCGTCATCCCCGACTCCGACGACCCGGTGATCCGCGCCGTCCTCGGCTGGGCTCAGCGCGGCATCGGCACCCCGTACGTGTATGGCGCGCCGCGCCTGCAGGGGCAGAACCCCACCAGCTTCGACTGTTCGAGCTTCACGCAGTGGGCGTACTACATGGCCAGCGACGGAAAGATCGACATCGGCAGTACGACGTATTCGCAACAGCCCTACCTGAGCAAGTACAAGGTGGATCTGTCGGATGCCCAGCCCGGTGACGTGATCTTCTTCGGGCCGGAAGGCGGAGGCAGGTCGAGCCATGTGGGCCTGGTCTGGGACGCCAAGGGCCACAAGATCATCCACGCTCCGCGTCCCGGCAAGTCGGTCGAGTTCAGCACCTGGGACTACCAGGCCGAGATCACCGGCGTCTACCGCGTCCCGATACCGCAGGGCACGAACGCGGTCGAGGGCGACGGCACGAGCAGTGCGACGGGCGCCTGACCACCCCCTCAGACAGCCCCACAAGTCCAGAAAGGACGGACCCGCGGGTGACCGCAGAACAGAAGAAGAAGCCCCGCGCCGAGGACGACTGGACCTTTGAGATCGTCATCGCCGTCGTGGTCGTGCTCGTCGTCGCCGCCGGCGCCTGGCTGGCGGCGAAGATCGGGGCCGGGTACGCCGACGCGCCCGCGCCCGCCTCCAATCCGCTGACGTTCCTCGTCGAGGTGATCAAGGGCGACTACAGCTGGCCGGGTTCGCCCGCCAGTGCCGTCGCGGCCGGGGAGGCCGTGGTCGTCGGGATTCTCGCGCTGGCCGGGTACCGGGTGCGCGAGCGCTTCCGGAACAAGCCCGAGGTGGACGGCGCCGCCAAGCATCTCGCGCAGGGCGAGGAGCTCGGCAAGCTGACCATGAAGGGCGCCGCCGCCACCGCCGAGCGCCTCGGCGTGCGATCGTCCACGCCCGGCGTGTTCATCGGACGGTCCGTCAAGGGACGGCAGCCGCTGTACGGGTCGTACGAGGACATGCACGTCGACATCTGGGGGCCGCGCACCGGTAAGACGACCCGGCGTGCCATCCCCGCCATCCTCGACGGGCCCGGCGCCGTCCTCGTCACCTCCAACAAGCGGGACATCGTGGACGCCACCCGGGGCCCGCGCACCGCGCGCGGACCGGTGTGGGTGTTCGACCCGCAGCAGGTCGCGCAGGAGGAGCCGAGCTGGTGGTGGAACCCGCTGTCGTACGTCACCGACGTCGCCAAGGCCCGCAAGATGGCCGACCACTTCGCGAGCGGCTCGCGTGACGCGAACGCCGCCACCGACGCCTTCTTCGACCCGGCCGGCCAGGACCTCCTCGCCAACCTGCTGCTCGCCGCCGCCTGCGCCAAGGCGCCGATCACGCAGATCTACACCTGGCTGTCCAACCCCAAGGACGACGCCCCGGAGCGGATCCTGCGCGGCGCCGGACACGCCATGCCCGCCGACGGACTGGCCGGCGTCCTCAACGCCCCCGACAAGCAGCGCAGCGGCATCTACGGCGTCGCCCAGCAGATGGCGTCCTGTCTGGTCAATCCCGAGGTCAACCGGTGGGTGACACCGCCCGCCGACGAGTACGCGGGGCAGTTCGACCCGCACGCGTTCGTCCGCGGCGGCGGCACCCTGTACTCGCTCAGCCGGGAGGGCCGCGACTCCGCGGGGCCGCTCGTGACCGCGCTGACCGTCGCCGTCGTCGAGGCGGCCGAGGAGTACGCCACCACCCAGCGCGGCGGCCGTCTCCCGCTGCCCCTCGTCGGCGTCCTCGACGAGGCCGCCAACGTCTGCCGCTGGCGTTCCCTGCCCGACCTGTACTCCCACTACGGCTCGCGCGGCATCATCCTGATGACGATCCTGCAGTCCTGGGCGCAGGGCATCGAGGTGTGGGGCGAGCGCGGCATGGAGAAGCTGTGGTCCGCCGCGAACGTCCGCGTGTACGGCGGCGGCGTCTCCGACACCCGCTTCCTGGGCGACCTGAGCGAACTGGCCGGCGAGTACGAGCTGCGCGAGTACCAGACCAGCCGGGAGTCGGAGTTCGGCGGCTGGTCCGGTGCCCGCGCGATCAGCGAGTCCACGCGCCGCGAGCGTGTCCTTCAGGTCTCCGACCTCGGCGCCATGCCCCCCGGCCGGGCCCTCGTCCTCGCCTCCGGCACCAAGCCGGTGCTGGTCGAGACGGTCCCGTGGTGGGAGGGCGCGTACGCGGCCGAGGTCCAGGCCTCGCTGAAGAAGTACGACCCGGGGGCGCGCTGAGCCGCCGCCGACCTGGCCGCGACCGCGCCGGTCACCCCGGAGTCACGGCCTCCGCGACGTTCGAGAACGCCGACGACGACGAACCGCCGCGCCGGGCCGTTCGCCGGTGTCCGGAGCACGGTCTGCGAGTTCGCCGCGTCGACGATGCCGAGGTACCGGGGCTCGTCGTACCGCGTCGGCTGCTCGTAGAGCCAGTACTCCTTCAGGTCGGCCACCGGGCTCGGGTCCCAGTCGAGCCTGATGCCGTACTCCGGGGGCTGGGCGGTCTGGTTCGTGCGGCAGTCGATGGCCGTCCATGTCCGGGCGCCGTCCGCCGGGGCGGGTGAGCGCACAACCGTGTACGCGGTAGTCGTAGGACCGTCCGTACACCGCGCGGGCGTCCCTCCAGCCCCTGTCGGGGGTCTCCGGGTACTCGGTCCACTCCGTCCCCGAGGTCTCCTTGCGGAAGACCGAGAAGGCGACGACGTCCGCAGGCGCCGTCAACACGAACGACGGGCGCAGGTCGTCGCGGCCGAGGCGGTCGGCGCGATGACGACGGCGGTGGCGACGAGACCGTCGGTCGTGGCGAGCGCGACGGCCGTGGCGAGTCCGGCGGGGCTCTTGGCGGGGCGCATGGGTCCTCTGGTCGAACGAAGCCTGGAGTGCTGAGGCGGGGTTGTGCTGAGGCGGGGCTGTGATGCAGACGGGGCTGCGATGCGGACGGGGCGTGATGAACCCTTCGTCATCACGACCCGCGAGGAACGGCGTTGGTTGTACGGCTCCTTGGACCGTTTCCCGCCCGATCTCCGCGACGGCCGCACGGCGGTTTCCGCGACGACCCGACGGCGGTTTCCGCGACGGTTGCACAGCGGTTTGCGCGGTGGCTCCGCGGGGGTTTGCGCGGCGGATTCCGCGACCGGTCTTCGACAGGTCTTCGCAAGGTCTTTGCATCGTCTCCATGCGTCTGCGTCCGATAAGCGGAGTGTGATGTTGCTCCTTCGTTAGCAGGTTCTGCTTGACTCCGGCGGTCGCCGCCGCGTTGTCTTTTGAGACACCTGGGTCACCATGTCGCACCCACGTGTGCCCGGAATCGCACCGAACGCACCTGAAGTGAGCCCTGAATGCGTCGTATCGCCATAGCCGTGGTCGCCTCCACGATGTCCCTCTCGCTCGCCGGGTGCGGGATGCTGGGAGCCTCGGAGAGCAGCGGCAGCGCGACACCGACCCGGAGCAACGACATCACGGTGGGCGTGCTGATGCCGGAGGACACGAACACCCGGTACGCGGAGTTCGACTACCCCATCATCAAGAAGACGGTCGCCGAGCTCACGCAGAACAAGGGCACGACCGAGTACGCGAACGCGGCCGGGGAAACCAAGACGCAGAACACCCAGATGCAGAAGATGATCGACGACAAGGTCGACATCATCCTCCTCGACGCCGTCGACGCGAAGCTGATCGCGCCCATGGTGCAGAAGGCCAAGGACGCGAAGATCCCCGTCATCGCCTACGACCGCCTCGCCCAGGGCCCGATCGACGCGTACGTCTCCTTCGACAACGAGCTCGTCGGCGAGGTGCAGGGCCGTAGCCTCGCGGAGGCCATCAGCAACCCCAGCACCGCGGACAAGATCGTCATGGTGAACGGCTCGCCCACCGACCCGAACGCAGGCCAGTTCAAGGCGGGCGCGCTCAGCGAGCTCAACGGCCGGGTCACGATCGCGAAGTCGTACGACACCGACAAGTGGAGCCCGAAGCTCGCCCAGGCCGAGATGACGAAGGCGATCGAGGCGCTCGGCAAGAACAACATCGCCGGTGTCTACTCCGCCAACGACGCCATGGCCGGCGGCATCGTCAAGGCCTTCGAGGCGGCGGGCATGAGCGACGGCGACCTGCCCCCGATCACCGGTCAGGACGCGGAGCTGCCGGCCGTGCAGCGGATCATCTCCGGCGAGCAGTACATGAGCGTCTACAAGCCGTACCCGGCGATGGCCGCGGCCGCCGCACAGGCCGCCGTCGCCAAGGTCCAGGGCCGTGAGCTGCAGTTCGAAGCCCTCACCCGCGACAAGGTCGACAGCCCGACCACCAAGGGCATTCCGGCCAAGCTGCAGACCGTGGTCGCGCTGACGAAGAGCAACATCAAGACGACCGTCATCGCCGACGGCATCTACACGGTCGCCCAGATCTGCACCACCAAGTACAAGGCCGCCTGCGACGCCCTCAAGCTGAGCTGAGGTCAGCCGACTGCCGGCGGGAGACGGCTGCCGGCCGGGAGGTGGCTGCCGGCCCGGGGGCGGCTACCAGCCCATCAGCGGTTTCATCGCGATGAGGACCCCGCCCGGCGTGAACGGCGCCGGGCTGGGGTTCATGTAGCCGACCGGATCGCGGTCGCCCGAGACGCGCAGACCGCTCACCTTGGCGTCGCGCGGGACGTCGTACCAGAGCTCGACCTCGATCAGGTCGTGCCCGCCGATCTTCACGCTGTCGTGCTGGCGCCGTACGGCCATGGCGAAGGTGTCGGGCTGCCCCGGACGGCCGGGGACGCCCGCCAGCCGCTGGCTCTTCGCCACGTACGTGTGGAACTCCGGGTCGTGGTTGTCCACCCGCAGTCGCGCCCAGCAGAACCGCCCGTCGGGCTGTCCCTCGCTGTGCGACCCGGATACCGCGTTCAGCCCGCAGCGCAGGAACAGCAGGGTGAAGGTGAGATGCCCGTCCTTGTAGGGGCGGGAGGCCGCCTGCGTGGCCGTGGCGGAGGGGGCGGCGGAGGGTTCGCCGTCGCCCCCGCCCCCTCCGCAGCCCGCCGCCGCGCACAGCACCGCCACCGCGGTCAGGGCCCGTACCCGCGTCGTCGCCATACCGGGATTGTCCGGCCGCCGCCCCGGAAAGGGGAGGCCTCGTCACGCGCCCCGTTCACGCCACCCGCGTGAACTCCACCGTCACCTCCGGCGGTCCGCCGGCGACGCCCCGGTAGATGCCCTTGTGCGGGGTGACGTCGTCGTAGTCGCGGCCCCGGCCGACCACGACGTGGGACTCGTCGGCCCGGGTCCGGTTGGTGGGGTCGTAGCCGTGCCAGTCGCCCGCCCAGTACTCGACCCAGGCGTGGCTCTGTCCGGCCACCGGGCGGTGCAGTTCCGCCTCCCGCTCGGGGTGGAGATAGCCGGAGACGTACCGTGTCGGCAGCCCGAGGCCCCGCAGCAGCGCGATCGTGACGTGCGCGATGTCCTGGCAGACGCCCGCGCCCTGCTCCCAGGCCTCGGCGGCCGAGGTGTTCACGCCGGTGACGCCGGGGAGGTAGGTCACCCGGTCGGCGACCAGCGAGGACACGGCCACGACCGTCTCGTGCGGGTCCAGGCCCGCGGCCGCCTTCCGCGCCTTCTTCACCAGCTTCGGCGGGACCGTCGTACGGACCGTGGGGCCCGCGAACTCCAGCAGCCGGGAGGTGGCGGTGCGTTCGGTGATCTCCGACCAGGCGGGGGAGGGCGGCAGGCCGGCCGGCGGGGACGTCTCCACCAGGCTCGAGGCCGTGATGGTGAGGTCCGCGTGCGGGTCCATCAGCTCGAAGGCGGTGACCTGGGTGCCCCAGTAGTCCCAGTACGACCAGGTCGTGGCCGCCGGGCTGATGGTCACCCGGGCATCAAGGGTGGTCTGTCCGGGCAGCGTGAGCGGGGTCATCCGGACCTCGTTGTGGGAGGAGACCGCCGCCTGCGCGTAGGAGACCTGGGTGGTGTGGCGGATACGGAGCCTGCGGGTGCCGTTGGCGCTCATGCTCACGCTCCTTCCTGGGCCCATACGACGGGCCCCTGGTACGGGAAGAACCGCTCGGCGACCGCTTCCGCCGAGGCCATGCAGGCGGTCTGCAAGTCCCGTAGCAGCAGCGGCAGTTGTTCTTCCAGGGCGTGGGTGTCGAGGTATTCGAGGCGGGTGCGCAGCCGGCCGATGGGACGGCGGGCCGGGTCCTGGCGGGGGCGTGCGAGGGCCGAAAGGCACTCCTCCGCCGTCGTCAGCGCGTGCAGCGCCGAGCGCGGGAAGTCCCGGTCCAGGAGCAGGAATTCGGCCACTCTCGGGGTGTCGCCGAAACCGCCGTACACGCGCGCGTACGCCTCGTCGGCGCCGGACGCGCTCAGCAGCGTCGGCCAGTCGGGCGCGTGGGCGGCGTCCAGGACGCGCACCGACAGCAGCCTTACCGTCATGTCCACGCGCTCCAGGCTGCGGCCGAGGACCACGAACCGCCAGCTGTCGTCGCGGCTCATCGTCGAGTCGGCGAGCCCGAAGAAGAGGGCCGCGCGGCTGCGGACGAGCTCCAGATATCCGTAGGGGCCGGTGCGGCGGGCCGCGCGGCGCTGGTCGGCGAGGGCGTGCCAGGTGGCGTTCAGGCACTCCCACATCGCCGAGGAGACGGCCTCGCGGGCGCTCCTCGCGTTCAGCCGGGCGGCGCCCAGCGCGCCCTCGATGGCGCAGGTGGAGCGGGAGTCGAAGGCCAGCTGGTCGAGGACCTGCTGCATGTCGACGGGTTCGGGGCCCGCGTCGACGCCGAGGATCGCGTACAGCGACCGGCAGGCCGCGTCCTCGTCGCGCCAGGGGTCCTCCAGCATGCGGTGCAGGTAGGCGTCGAGGATGCGCGCGGTGGCGTCGGCCCGTTCGACATAGCGGCCGGTCCACGTCAGCGCCTCCGCTATGCGGGAGAGGATCACGTCGTTCACTGCTGCTGTGCTCCTTCCTGTACGCCGGCGGGGATACCGTCGGGGCCGAGCTGGCGGGGTGCGACGGCCGGCGGGACGTCGTCGGCCGGCAGGCCGGCCGGCCCGTCCGCCGGGCCCTCGGCAAGGACCCAGGTGTCCTTGGAGCCGCCGCCCTGGCTGGAGTTGACGATCAGGTTGCCCTCCTGGAGCGCCACCCGTGTCAGCCCGCCGGGCAGCACCCAGACGCCGGTGCCGTCGTTGACGGCGAACGGCCGCAGGTCTATGTGGCGCGGCGCCATGCGCTCACCCGCGAGGGTGGGGGAGGTGGACAGGGCGACGGGCCGCTGGGCGATGAAGCCGCGCGGGTCGGCGGCGACGGCCTTGCGCGTCTTCTCCAGGGTCTTCGCGTCGGCCTTCGGGCCGATGACGATGCCCTGCCCGCCCGCGCCGTCGACCGGCTTGACGACCAGCCGGTCGATCTGGTCGAGGACGGCGTCGAGCTGTCCGGGCTCGTCCGGGCGGTACGACTCCACGTTGGGGAGAATCGGTTCCTCGCCGAGGTAGTACCGGATCAGGTCCGGGACGTACGTGTACAGCAGCTTGTCGTCGGCGATGCCGTTGCCGACGGCGTTGGCGAGGGTGACCCTTCCGGCCACGGCCGCCGTCATGATGCCCGGGCAGCCGATCACCGAGTCGGGGCGGAAGTGGAGCGGGTCGAGGAAGTCGTCGTCGAGCCGCCGGTAGACGACGTGGACCGGGACCTCGCCCTTCGTGGTGCGCATCCACACCCGGTTGTTGCGGCACACCAGGTCGTGCCCCTCGACCAGTTGCACGCCCATCAGCCGGGCCAGCAGGGCGTGTTCGAAGTAGGCGGCGTTGCTGGGCCCGGGGGTGAGGACGACGACCCGGGGGTCCGCGGTCCCCGCGGGCGCGGCGGCGCGCAGCGCGGCGAGCAGCCGTGCCGGATAGCCGTCCACCGGCACGACGTGCTGCCCGTCGAAGAGGGAGGGGAACACCCGGGTCATGGCCCGCCGGTTCTCGATGACGTACGACACCCCGCTGGGCACCCGGACGTTGTCCTCGAGGACCCGGAAGTCCCCGGCCTCGTCCCGGACGAGGTCGATGCCGGCGACGTGGATGCGCACCCCGCCGGGCGGTTCGACCCCGTGGGCCGCGCGGTGGAAGTGCGGGGAGCCCAGCAGCAGCCGCCAGGGCACGACACCGTCCTCGAAGGCGCGGCAGGGCCCGTAGGCGTCGGCGAGATAGGCCTCCAGGGCCCTGACCCGCTGACTCACGCCCCGTTGTATGAAATCCCATTCCAGTGCGTCGAGGATTCTGGGCACCAGGTCCAGCGGCCAGGGCCGCTCCTCGCCCGCGAAGGCGTAGGTCACGCCACGGTCGGTGAAGGCGCGGGCCATCTGGTCGGCCCGGAAGCGCAGTTCACCTGGTTCGATCGGCTCAAGCGCCGCCAGCACCGGCTCATAGGCGGCCCTGACCTCACCCGGCCGCTCGAACATCTCGTCCCACGCGTCGGCCAGCGCGTACGCGTCAAATATGTCCGCCATGGGCCGACGTTAAGTGCGGGACGTAACGCGACGATCACTCGGGTATTTCCGGGAGCGCACGGGTGCCCCGGTGCGCATGGGCCGCGGGGGTGCGGGGGCATGCGGGTGTGACCCGGAGCCCGGCCGGACTCCCCCGTGGTCCGGCCGGGTTGGCTCCGCTTCCCCCGAGTGGGGAGCACCCGGGGGAACGCGGAAGTCAACGATGCACCGTCGCAAAGCCCCGGCACCACCGTCAGCTTGTTGCAGTGCGAGGGGAGGAGGCCGGGAGAAACTCACGCAGACGGGTGGTTTTCCTCGGCCTCGGCCGGACAAGCCGTGTTGCGGACCCGGTCCGGGCCGCGCATAGTTGCGCTCCGGAAGCGGCGTGGGCGGGGGTGGGATGGGCGATGGCCGGGTGCGGGACGGAGGAACATCCACACGGCGTCGACCGGCTGTGCGACGCCGGGGATCGCGTGTACTCCCGGGCAGTACGGCGCGGTCGGGTGGCCCGGACCGACGCCGAGCCGGTCCCGTGCCTCCTCGACCTGGCCCTCCTGCACCCCGACCCCGACGACATGGACTGGCTGGTGCCGACCTCCCCGCAGGAGGTCATGACCCGGCTGCTGCACGGACTTTACGACGAGGTCAGCGCGAGCGGGCGGCGCATGGGCGCGGCCGTCGCCGCCTTCGAGTGGTACGCGGGCCTCGGCGGTCCGGCGCGGGGCGCGACGGCCGGGGAGGGCGCGGCGATCCGGGTCCTGGACGGCTCCTCCCGGATCCAGGCCGCCCTGGACGCGGCGACCGAGGCGTGTACGACGGAGGTCCTCACCGTGCAGCCCGGCGGCATCCGGCGTGAGCACGAACTGTCGGAGGGCCTGCACCGGGCGCTGGAACTGCGCGGCCGCGGCGTGCGCATGCGCGACCTGTACAACCACGTCGCCCGGCACGGCCAGGGCCTGCTCACCTACCTGGAGCTGATGGGCGACGCGGTGGAGGCCCGCACGCTGGACGAGGTCATCGACCGGCTGATCCTCTTCGACCGCACGGTCGCCTTCATCCCCGCGAACACCGACCGCACGATGGCGCTGGAGCTGCGCCACCCGGCCCTGATCTCCTACCTGGTGACGGTCTTCGAGCGGCTGTGGCGGCTGGCGATCCCGCTCACCGCCCCGCTCCCCGACACCCGCATCGAGGGCATCTCCCACCGAGAGCAGTCCATCGCCGCGCTGCTGGCCGAGGGCCACCAGGATGCCGTCATCGCCGAGCGCCTGGGCATCAGCGTCCGCACCTGCCGCGCCCACATCGCCCGCCTCTCCGAGACCCTGGGCGCCGCCAGCCGCACCCAACTCGGGGTCCGCATAGCCCAGGTCGGCCTGGACCGCCCGTCGGGCGTCAGCGTCCCGGCTCCTGCTCCTGCCTCGGCTCCTGCTCCTGCCTCGGCTCCTGCTCCTGCCTCGGCTCCCGCCCCCGGTGCTGTTCCCGGTCCCGGTCAAGGATCCCCGACCGGCCGATGAGGTAGCCGAGTTGGGCGCGGCTCTCGCTGCCGAGGGTGGCGGCGAGCTTGGCGATGTGGACGCGGGCGGTGCGGATGTTCATGCCGAGGCGGTCGGCGATGACGGCGTCCGTGTGGCCCTCGACCAGAAGCGCGGCGATGGCCTGCTGGCGGGGCGTCACACCGTCCAGGGACGGGCGTCGGACCGCCTGGGGGTACATGGGGACGGCGAGCCGCCAGAGGCGGTCGAAGGTGGTGGTGAAGTACCTGAGAAGGGCGGGGTGGCGGACCTCCAGGGCCAGCAGCCCGTCCTCGCCCGCGGGGATGAAGGCGACCGTGCCGTCGATGACGATGAGCCGGTCGGTGACCTCGTCCAGCGTGCGGGCCTCCGCGGCGCCGCGGAGCTGCTCGTAGCGGGACAGGACGAGCGGCTGGTGGCGCTGGGTGTGCTGGTAGAGGGTGCGGATACGGCAGCCCCGGTCCAGCAGGGCCTGGTCGCGGGCCATGGCGACGGCCTGGGCCGTCTCGCCGCGCGGCCCGCTGTAGTGCACGTGGGGCTGGATGCAGAGCACCTCGTCGGTCGCCTCGGCCATCGCCTCGGTGATGGCCGCGTTGATCCGTTCCGTGCCGCTGAGGACGCGCAGGGAGACGGGGTCCGTGGGGGGAGTGCGGCTGCCGGCGACGCGCATGAGGGGCTCGAAGAGCGCCGCCAGTTGTTCCTCGCGGCGCCGTTCCTCGGCGATGCGGGTGCCGGAGGCGCGCAGCAGCCGGTGCAGGGCGAGGGCGGGGGGCACGGGTTCGAGCTGGGCGAGGTCGTCGACGACGGGCTGCAGCAGGCCGAAGGACAGCAGGCACGGGGCCGCCGTCTCGGCCGCCTCGGTCTTGACGCGTCCGTCGCGCAGGGCCTGCTCGTAGAGCTTCTCGCCCGCGGCGCACAGGTTCTCCACGCCGTGGTGGGGGTGCGGCGGCGCGCTCACTGCGGTCTGCCTCCTGTCCGTGAGTCCGTGAGTCCGTGAGTCCGTCGGGTGTCAGGGTTCCTGTCTGAGGATGCCCGACTGGGCGATGAGGAAGCCGAGTTGGGCACGGCTGCCGCTGCCCAGGGCGGTGGCGAGTTTGGCGATATGGGCACGACAGGTGCGGACGTTCATGCCGAGCCGGCGGGCTATCGCCTCGTCGACGTGCCCCTCGACGAGGAGCTTGGCGATGGAGTGCTGGATGTCCGTGATGCCGTCGGGCGCGGTCTCGTACGGGGCGCCGGTGGCCAGGGGTACGGCGCGGCCCCACATGAACTCGAAGACCTTGATCAGGTAGCGGACGAGCCCCGGGTGCCGGAGTTCGAGGGCGACCTGACCGTCGTCGCGGGTCGGGATGAAGGCCACCGTCTCGTCGCAGATGATCAGCCGCTCGACGAGTTCGTCGATGGTGCGGTACTCGACCTTGCCGTCGGTGAACTGGGAGACGTAGGCCAGAGTCTCGGGGCTGTAGCGGGCCGTGTGCTGGTAGAGGGTCCGGATGCGGCAGCCGCGTTCGATCAGCGGTCTGTCGCGCTC
Source organism: Streptomyces sp. NPDC031474 (assembly GCF_055581185.1). NCBI lineage: Bacteria > Bacillati > Actinomycetota > Actinomycetes > Kitasatosporales > Streptomycetaceae > Streptomyces > Streptomyces sp. NPDC031474. The sequence continues at coordinate 410,795 of NZ_JBVIJX010000006.1, read as the reverse complement.
TAGGCCTTGGACCAGGGTGTGCTCCAGACGGCGGCGGCTCGGCTGGACGGTGAGCATCTCGGTCTGGCACTGGGAGGTGGCCAGATCGAGTGCCGCGTTGATGCGGTCGATGCCCTCCAGCACCGTGATCGAGTGCGTGGTCGGCGTCGGCTGGGCGCTGAGGGTCATGAACGGCTCGAAAGCGTCGGCGAGTTCGACCGACAGCCGTCTGCGCTGGGTGATCTCGCGTTCGATCGGGTTGAGCAGCTGGGACAGGGCGATCGACGGGGGCACCGGGCGCAGCCAGTTCGCGTCGTCGGGATCGGCATGAAGCAGGGCGAACTCCATCAAACACGGAGCGGGCTCCACGTCCGCACGGGCTATGCGGCCCGTCCGAAGTGCGTTCCCATAGAGACGGCGACCTTCCTCGCACAGCTCAGTCGACGCATGAGGATGTGTCTCGTTTGTCTCATTTTTCGTCAAATCTCCACCCCCCAGGGTCCTGAACGTGCAGGAACATGATGCATCGATTGTGTGGCCATGACGTGCCCGAATGGGCCATCGTCGTAGTCGACGGGGGAGAGGTGACCTTCAAATGAGGACGAAGCCGACTATGCATAAGAGAATGCTTCGCTCGGCGCTTGCCGCCGCCTTCTCCGCCGCCCTGGCCTTCGGAGCGCTGAGCGGCCTTGCGGGGACGACGGGCGACACGGCGCGCGACAGTACGTGGAGCCCGGGTGCCGGCACCGCCGTCGTGGCCGGCGACAGCACGTGGGTCGCTCCGCGCGACAGCACGTGGGTCGTGACCGCGGCGGACGTGCCGCGTGACAGCACCTGGGTCGCTCCTGGCGACAGCACCTGGGTCGCTCCCAGCGACAGCACGTGGGTCGCCGAGTCATGACCACTCCACCCGACGACCGCTCCTTCCGCCGCGAAATGGCCACCGCCTACCGCTCCGGCTGGCACTTCATCGACCTGGTCACCGCCATCCCCCACAGTGGTGACTCGTTGATGGTGACGGTCTTCGGTGAGCCGGTCGTCGTGACGCGCGACGAGGACGAGGACGTACGGGCCTACCGGTGCCTGCGCAAGCCCCGGGGAGCACCGCAGCCCGTGCGGTGTGCCATTCGATACGGAATGATCTTTGTGAACCTGGACCAGCGGGACCACCGGCTCGTCGACACCGAGGCCCCGCCCCTGAAGACCACCTCAGCCACCCCCCGCAGTGCCTGACGCGATTCCCCCGTCGTAAAAAGATCGCTCAGGCGCTTCCCCCCGCAGCGGCGTCACCGTGACCTGAACACGGTGACGCCGCTGCAGTTTGCGGGGATATTTCGGGTTATGCACCTGCTTGAGCGTTGGCCGGAAATCGACGCCGGAACACCAGGGGGCGGAACCGGAATCCGGTCAGCCGCGTCGCCGGTCGCGCCGTCAGCCCTGCCCCATCGCCCGGGTCAGCTCGATCTCGATCACCACGCGCGCCGGGTTCGGGCTCGGCGTGCGTCCGTACCGCTGCGCGTACCGCCGCTCCGCCTCCGCCACCCGTTCCGGCTCGGCATGCACCTGGGCGCGCCCCTCCAGCGTGGCCCAGCGCCGTCCGTCCACCTGGCACACCGCCACCCGGGCGCCGGCCGGGCCCGCCGCCAGAACGTTGCCCACCTTCGTGCTGGTCTTGTTCGCGATGACCCGGGCAAGGCCGGCCTCGGGGTCGTAGGTCACTCCGACCGGAACCACGTGCGGACTGCCGTCCGGGCGTGGTGTGGTCAGCGTGCACAGATGCCGTTCGCGCCAGAAGGCGAAATACGGCGCGTCGGGGGCGCCCGGGTCCTGGGGGTATGCGGCCATGACCCGAAACTACTGCCTCCCGGGCCGTCTCCCTGACCGCAATCCGCTCGTCATCCCACTCTGTTCCCCCACACCTTGAGCGGAATAGACTCAACTTTGTGTACGCTGACTGAGTCAGTAACGGGTAGCGCTGACGCAAGGAGGAGACAGCGAACGTGGACGCCGAGCTGACCAACCGGAGCCGGGACGCGATCAACGCGGCCGGCAGCAGGGCCGTGTCCCAGGGACACGCCGACCTCACCCCCGCCCACCTGCTGCTCGCGCTGCTCCAGGGGCAGGACAACGAGAACATCGTCGACCTTCTGGCGGCCGTCGACGCCGACCAGGCCGCCGTGCGCGCCGGGGCCGAGAAGGCGCTCGGCTCGCTGCCCAGCGTGACCGGGTCCACCGTCGCGCCCCCGCAGCCCAACCGCGAACTGCTCGCCGTCATCGCCGACGCGCAGACCCGGGCCCGCGATCTCGGCGACGAGTACCTGTCCACCGAGCACCTGCTCATCGGCATCGCCGCCAAGGGCGGCCAGGCCGGTGACGTGCTCACCCAGCAGGGCGCGACCGCGAAGAAGCTGCAGGAGGCCTTCCGGCAGGCCCGCGGCGGACGCCGGGTGACCAGCGCCGACCCCGAGGGCCAGTACAAGGCCCTGGAGAAGTTCGGCACGGACTTCACCGCCGCCGCCCGCGAGGGCAAGCTCGACCCGGTCATCGGGCGGGACCAGGAGATCCGGCGGGTCGTGCAGGTCCTCTCCCGCCGTACGAAGAACAACCCCGTCCTCATCGGCGAGCCCGGCGTCGGCAAGACCGCCGTCGTCGAGGGGCTGGCCCAGCGGATCGTGAAGGGCGACGTCCCGGAGTCGCTGAAGAACAAGCGGCTCGTGGCGCTCGACCTGGGCGCGATGGTCGCCGGCGCCAAGTACCGGGGCGAGTTCGAGGAGCGGCTGAAGACCGTCCTGGCCGAGATCAAGGACTCCGACGGCCAGATCATCACCTTCATCGACGAACTGCACACGGTCGTCGGCGCGGGCGCCGGCGGCGACTCCGCGATGGACGCCGGCAACATGCTCAAGCCGATGCTCGCGCGCGGTGAGCTGCGCATGGTCGGCGCGACGACGCTCGACGAGTACCGCGAGCGGATCGAGAAGGACCCGGCGCTGGAGCGCCGCTTCCAGCAGGTGCTGGTGGCGGAGCCGACCGTCGAGGACACCATCGCGATCCTGCGCGGTCTCAAGGGCCGCTACGAGGCCCACCACAAGGTCCAGATCGCCGACAGCGCCCTGGTGGCCGCCGCGACGCTCTCCGACCGCTACATCACCTCCCGTTTCCTCCCCGACAAGGCCATCGACCTGGTCGACGAGGCGGCCTCCCGCCTGCGCATGGAGATCGACTCGTCCCCCGTCGAGATCGACGAGCTCCAGCGGTCCGTGGACCGGCTGAAAATGGAGGAGCTGGCGCTCGTCAAGGAGACCGACGCCGCCTCCCGCGAGCGCCTGGAGAAGCTGCGCCGCGACCTCGCCGACAAGGAGGAGGAGCTGCGCGGCCTCACCGCCAAGTGGGAGAAGGAGAAGCAGTCCCTCAACCGGGTCGGCGAGCTGAAGGAGAAGCTCGACGACCTGCGCGGCCAGGCCGAGCGCGCCCAGCGCGACGGCGACTTCGACACCGCCAGCAAGCTGCTGTACGGCGAGATCCCGACCCTGGAGCGCGACCTGGAGGCCGCGTCCGAGGCCGAGGAGGAGGCCGCGAAGGACACCATGGTCAAGGAGGAGGTCGGCTCGGACGACATCGCCGACGTCGTCGCCTCCTGGACCGGCATCCCGGCCGGCCGCCTCCTGGAGGGCGAGACGCAGAAGCTGCTGCGCATGGAGGAGGAGCTGGGCCGCCGCCTCATCGGCCAGACGGAGGCCGTCCAGGCCGTCTCGGACGCCGTACGCCGCTCCCGCGCGGGCATCTCCGACCCGGACCGCCCCACCGGCTCGTTCCTCTTCCTCGGCCCGACCGGCGTCGGCAAGACCGAGCTCGCGAAGGCCCTCGCCGACTTCCTCTTCGACGACGAGCGGGCCATGATCCGCATCGACATGTCGGAGTACGGCGAGAAGCACAGCGTCGCCCGTCTCGTCGGCGCGCCCCCCGGCTACGTGGGCTACGAGGAGGGCGGCCAGCTCACGGAGGCGGTCCGCAGACGCCCGTACAGCGTGGTCCTGCTGGACGAGGTGGAGAAGGCGCACCCGGAGGTCTTCGACGTCCTGCTCCAGGTCCTGGACGACGGCCGGCTCACCGACGGCCAGGGCCGCACCGTCGACTTCCGCAACACGATCCTGGTGCTGACGTCGAACCTGGGCAGCCATTACCTGGTCGACCCCGTCACGACGGAGGCGGAGAAGAAGGAGCAGGTCCTGGAGGTGGTCCGGGTGTCCTTCAAGCCGGAGTTCCTCAACCGGCTCGACGACCTGGTCGTCTTCTCGGCGCTGAACAAGGAGGAGCTCGGCCGGATCGCCCGCCTCCAGATCGACCGCCTCGCGAAGCGGCTGGCGGAGCGCCGCCTCACCCTGGAGATCACCGACGCGGCCCTGGCCTGGCTCGCCGACGAGGGCATGGACCCGGCCTACGGCGCCCGCCCCCTGCGCCGCCTGGTCCAGACGGCCATCGGCGACCGCCTCGCCAAGGAGATCCTGGCCGGCGAGGTCAAGGACGGCGACACGGTCCGCGTCGACGCGTTCGGAGAGGGCCTGATCGTCGGCCCGACGACGGGCAAGACGCTGTAGTCCGCCCTGTCCGCCGACCGCTCACGTCGTGAACGCCGAGTACCGCACCCGCGCGGTCTCGGCGTTCTCGTACGTCACGTTCACGTCGACGTAGTAGGCGTTGACGCCGGGATGCTCGGTGACGTCTGCCTGGAAGCAGTAGTCCGAGCCGTGGAGGCAGGTTCCGGCGGCTGGGCCGCCCGGCGCGGGCGCCTCGGGATAGGTGTCCGTCAGCCAGGCGCCCACACCGTCGCGCGGCATGCGGAACTCGGCCAGGTAGCGGACGTCCTGCCACCCCTGCACCGAGCACTCCGTGTCGTACGCCCCCTGCGGCAGCTTCGCCCCGCCGAACGCCAGCGCCTCGGCGCACGACGCCTTTTCCGGCCCTCCGCCGAACAGGTAGTCCGAGGTCGCCGCCTTCACGACGAACACGACCAGCCAGACAAGGACCAGCGCCGGCAGCACGGCGACCGCCGCGAACAGGCTCCACCGGGTCCTTCCCCGCCCAGCCGTACCGCCTCGTAGCCGTGCCATGGCGTCCCCCACCCGTCCACCCGTCCGTCACCGACCGGCCAGATCATGTCAGCCGACGGCTGACAGGCCCCGGCGGGGCTTGCCACCCCCCTCCCCGCATGGGGGAGGATGGCGGGATCCGTACGAAGGGAAAAACACGGTGAGCATCGACCCGTCCTCGATTCCGAACTTCGGGGGCCAGCCCGAGCCGCAGCCCCAGGGTGGACCGGCGGGCCCCGTCGTCCCGGATCAGGATCTCGTGAAGCAGCTCCTCGACCAGATGGAGCTGAAGTACGTCGTCGACGACGAGGGTGACCTCGCGGCGCCGTGGGAGGAGTTCCGCACGTACTTCATGTTCCGCGGCGAGGACGACCAGCAGGTCTACTCGGTGCGGACGTTCTACGACCGGCCCCACAAGATCGACGACAAGGTGCAGCTGCTGGAGTCGATCGACGACTGGAACCGGCGCACCCTGTGGCCCAAGGTGTACACCCACACCCACGACGACGGCACCGTCCGCCTCATCGGCGAGGCGCAGCTGCTGATCGGCTCCGGCGTGAACATCGAGCTGTTCGTCTCCTCGACGGTGAGCTGGGTGCGCGCGGCGATCGAGTTCGACAAGTGGCTCGTGGAGCAGCTGGGCCTGGAGTCGGAGATCAACGCCGCCGACGACAAGCCCGATGAGGGCACCGAGAAGACCGAGGACGACGAGTAGGTCCGCGGCCTGCCCCTACGTCGAGCGGGTGCCCGTCCACAACCTGTGGACGGGCACCCGCTCCCGTTCGCCCCGTCCCGGTCCGGCCCGGCCGTACCGCGACCGTGCTGCCGTGCAGGCCCCCGCGTCAGTGGCCAAGCAGTCGCCGAGCCGTCCTCATACGCCGGTCAAGGCCGGGGGCATCACCGTCCCTGAGGCGGCCGGGCCTCGGCCGGCGGCCGCCTTCCGGGATCACCGGGCCCTTGTCCGCGAGGGTCCGGCGGGCCACTGACCTCCCCAAAGAACCGGGGGAAAGAACTACCCGCCCACCCACCCTCCCCGGCCAGGAAGGCCGCATCACCCGTCCGAGTGACCGGCTTGCAGGCGCGGGATGCGGGCGGTTACGTTCGCCGCGACAACCGCAAACAGATACGGCCCCCGGCCGGGACTGCAATCCCGAACGAGGGCCTGACCGATCAGGAAGAGCTCCACTTCCCGATGGCTGAATCGCAGTCTAACGCGCGCCTGCGCGCCGACGCCGGAGCTCCGACCTCCGGCGTGATCCATGTACGCACCCGGCTCACGGCCGACTTCACCGTGATCTCGAACGCCCTTGCGCAGCGACGCGGCAGTGCGGTCACGATCGGCGTCGCGGCGTACATCCTCTCCCTCCCCGACGGCTCCCCCATCAGCATCGCCGCCCTGTGCGACCACTTCACCGAGGGCGAGATCCTGATCTCGCGGGCGCTCAGAGAGCTCGAAGCCGCCGGGTACCTGGAGCGCCGCCGCGAGCGCCTGCCCGCCGGGCAGATCCGCACCCGGACGTACTTCTACGACGTCCCCGGCGGCGACCCCGACGACGGCCCGCCCGAGCCGCCGAAGCCGCCCCGGCCGCGGAAGCGGTCGGACACCGCGCTGGCCGCGCCCCCTTCCGCGGCCGTGCGGGAAGCAACGCCCGCACCCGCTCGGACAGAACCCGTTCAGACGGATCAGACGGATCAGACGGATCAGACGGATCAGATGGATCAGACAGAGCGAACACAGGCTGAGGAACCAGCACCAGCGTCACTCGACGACGCCGACCCGCAGGCAGTCGCCGTACTGACCGCGCTACGCCGGGTCGACCCGCGCCTCATCCTGTCCGCGCAGGAGGCCGCTCGGCTGGCCCCGGCCGTGACCCAGTGGCTGGCAGCGGGGGTAGCGGCACCCGAGATCACCGAATTGCTCACCGCACGACTCCCCAACCGTTTCAAGACCCGTCCGGCAGGCATCCTCGCCTTCCGGCTCAAGGAGACACCCCTGCCCGCACCGGCCAGAAGCGCTGAACCGCCGGTACGTCCGGCAGTCGTGCGCATGCGGAACTGTGACGGCTGCGACCGAGGGTTCCGCGCAGCGGAACCCGGCCGTTGCCGGGACTGCCGGTCCCTGGACCGACTCTTCGCGGCCGGTTGAGCCGGTGACCGGGCGTGCGGTCCACCCGCAGATGGGAGGCTTGGTGTGGCACGATGCGAAACCCGGTGGCAAGAGGAGGTGGGGCATGGTCGACAGGTTCGAGGACGGGCTCCTGACGTCCACAGAAACAGCCTCCTACCTGCAGATTCCACAGTCGACGCTCACCTCGTGGTTGAAGGGCAGGGCCGCCGGAGCGTCTCTGGTCCACCAGGTGGAGCCGCTGCGCAAGGGGCAGCCCTCCGCTCCCTGCGTTCCCTGGGCCTCCGCATGAGTGAGATCAAGGAAGCCGCCGCGGCCGTACGGGATGCCTTCGACACCCCTTACGGCCTTGTGTCGAAACGCATCGCGACGGACGGTGTGGACATCTTCGTCGAACACGGTCTCGGAGATCTCCGCAGGGCCCGGGGACGGCCAGGCTCCCCTCCAGGAGGTGGTCTCCAGCTATCTCCGTTACCTGAACTGGGACGCCGGTGACGACTTTCCGTCCAGCCTCAGGCTGAGGCAGTACGGGGAGGTCCCCGTCGTGATCGACCCAAGGTTCGGCCATGGTCTTCCCGTCGTGGCGGCCAACCGTGTCTCGGTCAAGGCGATCACCGACCTGTGGGAGGCCGGGGAGAGCGTCGAGGACATCGCCTACGACTACGCCATGACGCCTGAGCAGGTGGACGCGCTCTGCCAAGCAGTGGTGCACCTTGCCGCCTGAGTTCTTGCTCGACCGGAATCTCGGTCGCCGCGTCGCCGAAGGACTGAGGGCTCACGGTCTCGACCGGTCGTGGGTCCCGCTCTCGAAGGACGGGCGGATCAAGACGCGGGACCTGGAGATCCAGCCTGTCCTGGAGCGTGAGGCAGTGCTTTTCTATCTCGACAACCAGCAGCTTCGCGCCGCCGAGATGATCGAACGTCTCGTGGCGCGCCGTGAGGTGATCCACCTGGCTGTAGAGAAGGGCGGGCCGGCTCCCTACGCGGTGAGGAGCGACCGCATCGAGCGCACATGGCCGTGACGGGCGGGCACCCCTGAAGCCGCCCGTCCGTCCAGCACTCGGCGGACAACGCGGCGGCTACGGGTCCGAAGCCCGGCCCGGACGGGCTCGGCGGAGAGCCAGTCGACTACGACGCCCCTCAATCGCTCGACGTGATGACCACGGCCGACGCCGAACGTGGCGCCCCCGCCTACCGGTCGGTGCCGTCAGCCCGTCAGTGCCTTCAGGCGGGTCGCCGCCTCCTCCAGCACGCTTGCCCTCTTGCAGAACGCGAAGCGTACGAACGGGGCGCCCGCCTCGCGGTGGTCGTAGAAGACCGCGTTGGGGATGGCGACCACGCCCGCGCGCGCAGGGCAGGGCGCGGCAGAAGGCGAAGCCGTCGCTCTCGCCGAGGGGGCGGATGTCGGTGGTGATGAAGTAGGTGCCGGCCGGGCGGAAGACCGCGAAACCGGCGTCCGCGAGCCCTGCCGCCAGCAGGTCCCGCTTGGCGCGCATGTCCACGCGGAAGTCGTCGAAGTAGCTGTCGGGGAGGGCGAGGGCTTCCGCGACCGCGTACTGGAAGGGACCCGAGGACACGTACGTCAGGAACTGCTTGGCCGAGCGCACCGCCGTGACCAGGCCGGGCGCGGCCGTCACCCAGCCGACGCCGTTTTCGCACACCCATAGCTGCTTGCCGAGGGATTCACGCTCCGTTGATCAGCGAACCGGCCGACGCCCCGACGCTGCTCGACGCCCTGTGCGACTGCGACCAGCATGGCCTCAGCCGGAGACGGCGACCACATGCTTGCCCATGACACCGCCCCGCTCGAAAGCCCGGTGCGCCGAAGCGACGTCCGCGAGCGGATACACGCCCTCCACCACGGGTCGCAGCGCGCCGGAGGAGACGTGGTCGGCCAGCGCGCGCAGCACATCGGCCTCGGGATTGGCGCTGAAGGTGCGGATGCGGCGGGCGCCGTGCACGCTGGACGCCGCGATCGCGGCGATGGCGCCACCCGACAGTGCGACGGTGACCATCCGGCCGCCCTTGGTCAGCCGGCTCCGGAAGCAGTTCAGCTCGGAGCCGACCGTGTCGATGACGACGTCGTACGATCCGGTCTCCTCCGGGGTGGTGTCGACGTAGTCGATGACCTTGTCCGCGCCCAGTTCCTGAAGGGCCTTGGCGTGGCGGTGCCGGGCCAGCGCGGTGACGTGGCCGCCCATCGCGCACGCCAGTTGTACGGCGGCCGTGCCGACCCCGCCCGCCGCGCCGCGCACCAGGACCCGTTCGCCCTTCTCCAGCCGTACGGAGTCCCGCAGTGCGATCAGCGCCGTAGCGCCCCCGACGACCAGGGAGGCCGCGTCCACCGACGAGATGCCCTCCGGGGCGGGGGAGACGCGGTCGGCGGGGACCACGACGTACTCGGCCGCCCCGGCCGTCGCGTGCTTCTCCCGGGGATGCACCATGCCCCACACATGGTCCCCGGCCCGGTAGTCCGGTACGCCGGCACCGGTCTCGACGACGACGCCGGCGAAGTCCAGCCCCACACCGATGGGGAACCTGCGTCCCGACACCATGCGCAACCCACCGGCGCGCACCATCACATCGTGTCCGTTCACGCTGGACGCCTCGACGGACACCAGTACCTCACCCGGGCCGGGAGCCGGCCTCTCGATGTCGTTGATGTGCAGGACGTCCGGTGTACCGAAGCTGGTGATCTGAGCGGCCTTCATGGGGTGCCCCTTCCACGGCGGGTGTCGTGGAACTGATCCTGGGACCTGTTCGCGACCTCTTGGTAGGTCTGCCGGACCCACCCTCGCGGGGCCGTGCCCGGCCATACTGTTGCGATGGCAGACGATCCCCGACGTGAACTGGCCGACTTCCTGCGTACCCGCCGAACCCGCCTGCGCCCACAGGACGTCGGCCTGGAACCAGGCCCGCGCAGGCGCATAGCCGGACTACGACGTGAGGAACTGGCCCTGCTGGCCGGGGTGAGTACGGACTACTACCAGCGCATGGAGCAGGGGCGCGACGTGCGGCCCTCCGAACAGGTCCTCGACGCCATAGCCCGTGCGCTGAACTTCTCCGCCGAGGAGTCCCGGCACCTGCACAGTCTCGCCGCCGCCGCGCGCACTCCCGCCCGGCCGCCGCGACGGTACGAGCCGGAGGAAGTCCCGCCCAGCACGCTGCGGATGATGCGCGGGATGACCGCGCCCGCGATGGTCGTCGGCCGCTTTCTCGACGTACTGGCATGGAACCCGCTGGCAGGGCTGCTGCTGGGCGAGTTCACCGGACTACCCCCGGCCGAGCGGAATTTGCTCGGTCTGCTGCTGCACCCCGAGGCCGACCAGGTGTGCCCGGAACGGGCGGCCACCGTCGCCGAACTCACCGGGATGCTGCGTACCCAGATCGCCGCCGATCCGGGCCACCCGCGCGGCGTGGAACTCGTCGGCGAACTCGCCGTCCGCAGTGACGAGTTCGCGACGTTGTGGGCCCGCCATGACGTCGAAGAAACCACGCGCGGCCGGATGCGGGTCAACCACCCGCTGGTCGGGGAGCTGAACCTGGACTGGGACGCCTACCCGATGCCCGGCGCCCCCGGCCCGGTGCTCATCGCCTACACCGCCGAGGAGGGCGGCCCTGACGCCGAACGGCTCCAACTGCTCGCGGGCCTGCTCACCGCACCCCGCCCGGCATCGGAGTCCGCCCGGCAGCGCTGACGCCTGCCGGGCCGGGGAGCAGGTCGTTCGGGCTGTAGTTGTTCCACGACTCCGGCGATAGCCGTGGCAGAACGGGCTCAGGCCCTGGTGCTCATGGAGTTGCGCGCCAGCTACGACTCGGACAAAGATCAGCGCTCTGCTCAACGCACGCGAATCCACGGCTGCATCGCGCACAAAGGCAAGAAGGCACCGATCCAGGCCGGCATATGGGTGCCACCAGTGGACCTGTCTGCGGGACCTCTGGGTCTCGACTTCCGTTTGAGTCCCGTCAGCTCGCGTAGTGGTAGCGGCACTGCGCGATCAGGACGTCGTCCTCGGTTGCCTTGTAGATCAGTCGGTGCTCGTCGTTGATGCGGCGCGACCAGTAGCCCTGGAAACCGTGCTTGAGCGGTTCCGGTTTGCCGATCCCCTCGTTGCCGTTCCAGGCGATGTCCGCGATGAGCGTGTTGATGCGCTTCAGGATCTTCCGGTCCTGAAGCTGCCACCACAGGTAGTCCTCCCAAGCTCGGGAGAAGAAGGTGATCTTCATCCGCGGCCCTCATTCGCCGGTCGCCAGCTCGCGCACGGTGCCGCCGCCGTTCTCCAGCTCGTCGATGGACGCGAGCAGACGCCGGGCGTTCGCCGGGCTCCGCAGCAGGTACGCCGTCTCCTTCAGGGACTCGTAGTCCTCAAGGGAGACGATGACGACCGGCTCGTGTCCGGCCCGCGTGATGACGACCTCTTCGCGGTCGTCGGTGACGGAGTTCGAACCTCCTTGGACGTACAAGAAACTGTGGTGTGGGCAAGCGTCGCTACGTCAGTGTGTGAATGCCTTGCGGAGCCGTTCCGCCGCTTCCTCCAATACCGATGTCTGCTTGCAGAACGCGAACCGTACGAAGGGGGCGCCCTCCTCGCGGTGGTCGTAGAAGACCGCGTTCGGGATCGCGACCACGCCGGCCCGTTCCGGCAGGGCGCGGCAGAAGGCGAAGCCGTCGCCGCCTTCGGACAGCACAGCGCCGAGGGGGCGGATGTCGGTGGTGACGAAGTACGTGCCCAAGGGGGTGAAGACCTCGAAGCCCGCAGCTTTCAGCCCCGCCGACAGCAGGTCCCTCCTCGTCCTCATGTCCTCGCGGAACGCCTCGAAGTAGGTGTCCGGGAGCGTCAGTGCTTCCGCGACCGCGTACTGGAAGGGACCCGAGGACACGTACGTCAGGAACTGCTTGGCCGAGCGCACCGCCGTGACCAGGCCGGGCGCGGCCGTCACCCAGGCCACTCCGTGTTCACACACCCATTTGTGCGGGGTCCGACCGGGCGCAGCCGTACGGCCGCGGCACACACGCACAAGTACGGCACGGGCAAGCTCCCCATCCCCCTGGCCGACGACCGCACCTTCACCCTCAACCTCGACGAGCTCCCGCGCCCGGACAACGGGTTGCACGTCCCCTTCGCGCACGCTGCAAGGTGCATCCGACAACGTCACTCCGTCCGATCGGGGACGGGCCTCCGCCTGAGTAGAACTACTCAGGCGCCGTGGTGGCCGATACGGATACTGCGCGTTATGCAGGGGAGTTATGGTACGGCTCGGTCACCGCAGCGTTGCTGTGGCAGGTTCACGTCCGCTCGTCGGGTACGACAGGACACGGGGAGGAACCACGCATGGCGTGGGATGAGTGGGAGCAGCTCAAGGCCGCAGCGGTCGAGCGGCACACCACGCAGATGCAGCTCAACCATGTGCTGGCCGATCAGGGAGGCGGCGGCACGAGTAACGCCGGCGCTTCTTCTGGCAAGTTGAGGTCGGACAAGGCGGCATGGACCAAGGCGGGGGAGGACGTCGGGTCCTTGCGTGAGGACCTTGGCAAGGCGTGGGTGAAGATGGAGTCGGGCCAGAGGGGGCTCGGGAAGGGAACCGGGTGCCTGACCGCAGCGGCCCAACAGGATGTCTACGAGTCCTGGAAGCGCTACATCAAGGACGTGGGCGAGGTGTGCGACGGGCTTGCCGGCGTGCTGGAGAAGGCGGGCAACGACCAGCTGCGGACGGATCAGGCCATCGAAGCCGAGATCGTCAAGCTGAAGACCGAGTACTACGAGGACACGCACCCCGGCAGCCAGGCCAAGGGGCGGTGACCCGGACATGGACCACCTGACGCTCAAGGCGCTCACGCCGTCCGAGTACACGGAGGCGGCTGACGGATACCGCGCGATCAGCGGCTCGGCCGACGCGGCCATGGACCGCATTGACAAGCAGATCACCGCGGCCATGCGGAAGGCCAACGAGGGTGAGGCCGCGGACGCGGCACTCAAGCAGCTGCGGAAGCTGTCGGAGAATTTCCACTACACCCAAGTCGAGTGCGGCCTGATCACTGGAGCTCTCGACGGCTTCTCGTCCGAGATCACCGCACCCAAACGGCGGCTGACTGAGGCACTGGACGATGCGGCAGCGCTGGCATACACCGTCAACGAGGACGGCACCGTCACGTATCCCGCCGACGGTAAGAACGAGCTCACCGGTGAGTCGATCCCCGGCGGGAAAGTCATGGGCAACAACGGCTTGATCACCGGCAACGACACAGGATTTCAAGCACCGGGGCTGATGCCGAACAATCCTCAGTTCAAGAACCCGAACCCGCACCATGCCAAAGCCGTGGACATCGCCGACCGCATCGCCCACGCCGTACGGGAAGCACAGGAGATCGACGATCGGTACAGCAAGGCGCTGAACAAGCTCAAGGCGGCACCGGGGCTGAACGTCGACACCAAAACATGGGCGGACGTGGCATCGGATGTCGATGCTGTGAGTTCAGCGGCCAGTAAATACCTCCAGGATCATATCCCGTTGGCCAAGTCGCCGGCCGACCGCAAAGAGTGGTGGGACAGCCTCAGTAACGAGGAGCGGGAGGAGTACAAGGCGGCCTTCCCGGAAATCATCGGCAACTTGGACGGGATCCCGTCCACGGTCCGGGATGAGGCCAACCGGGAGAACATCCACCTGCTCATCGCGCAGTTGGAGGGCCAGCCCGGAGAGGCGTCCAAAGAGAAGCTCGAAGGACTGAAGGGCATACAGGCCAAGCTCAATGCGGGAAGCCAGCCGCCTATGTTCCTTCTGGGCATCGGTCTCGAAGGGAACGGGAGGGCGATCGTCGCGTACGGGAACCCTGACACCTCGAAGAACGTGTCGGCCTATGTGCCTGGCCTGGGAACCAAGCTCGACTCGGGATTCGCCGATGGCACGGTGAAGCGTGCCTTCTACACCGCGCAGGGCGCCCAGAAGTTCGACCCCTCCTCATCCGCGATCGTATGGCTCGGCTACGACGCGCCTCAATCACTCGACGTGATGACGACGGCCGATGCCGAGCGAGGCGCCCCCGCCTACAACAGTTTCATGAGTGGAATTTCGGCCACCAACGAGAACGCGGATCCTCACGTCACCGCCATCGGGCATTCCTACGGTTCTCGACTGGTGGGCGCTGCCACACAGGAGGCGGGCGGGATCGCGGGCGCCGATGACATCGTCCTCGTAGGAAGTCCCGGTGTCGGCGTCGACAGGGCGGAGGACCTCGGGGTGGGCAAGGAGCACGTCTGGGTGGGCGCGGCTGAGAATGACATCGTTACCAAGCTGCCTTCCTCGAAGGAGGCCACCGCAGGGACCATGGGGTTCTTCGGGGGCGGTCCGCTCGGCGCGTACCTCGCTGGCGACCTGGCCGACCAGGGTGATGACGACGTCTGGTTCGGCAAGGATCCTGCGAGCAAAGCGTTCGGGGCCAACAGGTTCCAGACCCTGCCCGGACCGGAGCTGGCGCAGCCTTCTTTCCCCGAGGTGTGGAACTCGACCCTGGATATCGAGGCGCACAGCAACTACTTCTCCCCGGAGGAAGGGAAGGACAAGGTTTCTGCGCGGAACATCGCTGCCATCGTCGCAGGGCAGCCGGGATACGTCGTGAGGGAGACGCCACGATGATGAGGGCGAGGGTTGCAGCGGCTGCCGCGCTGGTGCTGGTTCTTTCCGGATGCGGCGCGGCAGGCAGCGCGTCAACGAGCAAGGAAAGTCGGTCGAAGATGAACCTGCAGGAGGCTGCCGACAGGGCTGACGCGATTCTGGACGAGGCGTTCGAGGCCATCAAGCCCCCGGTTCAGTGGACGCACCTGTACTCCATGCCGGGTGACTGCTACGTGGACCGTGACCGTTCCGTCATGACGGTCATCTCCGCCGAACGGCGCGGCAGCTTCCTCGGCGTCCTGGAACGCCACTGGAAGAGCAGGGGTTACCAGCTCGTCGCCACGAGTCCGAACGGCCTGGCAGCCAATTTCGAGACTCGGGACGGGTTCCAGCTGGAGGTTCTGATCGGGCCGAACGGCCAGGCCCATCTGAGCGTCACCACCCCGTGCGTGGAGAAGTCCGAGGTCGCTCAGCCGACGAGCAAGCCGAACGGCCCCGACTACTCGAGGCAGACGCTGCCGGAGCCGAACGTGCGGTCCGCGTTCTGGTCGAGTACGACGCCCCTGCCCAACTGACGGGAGACGACGTCCGCAGGTCGGAACTGCCGGGAAACGCCCGCCCTCCTTTCGTGGACGGTACCGGGGCGTGTCGTCAGCCCGCCAGCGCCTTCAGACGTCCCACCGCCTCCTCCAGCACCCCCGTCCGCTTGCAGAACGCGAAGCGGACGAACGGGGCGCCCGCGTCGCGGTGGTCGTAGAAGACCGCGTTGGGGATGGCGACGACGCCCGCGCGTTCGGGGAGGGAGCGGCAGAA
This sequence comes from Streptomyces sp. NPDC031474, assembly GCF_055581185.1. Lineage (NCBI taxonomy): Bacteria > Bacillati > Actinomycetota > Actinomycetes > Kitasatosporales > Streptomycetaceae > Streptomyces > Streptomyces sp. NPDC031474. Next base: position 395,177 of record NZ_JBVIJX010000006.1, on the reverse strand, counting down.
GGCGATGCCGTCGCTCTCGCCGAGGGGCCGGATGTCGGTGGTGATGAAGTACGTGCCCTGTGGCCGGTGGACGCGGAACCCGGCTGCGCGCAGGCCGTCGCCGAGCAGGTCCCGCTTGGCCCGCATGTCTTCGCGGAAGCCGTCGAAGTACGCGTCCGGCAGGCGCAGGGCCTCGGCGACCGCGTACTGGAAGGGCCCGGAGGCGACGTACGTCAGGTACTGCTTGGCCGAGCGGACCGCGGCGACGAGATCGGGGGCGCCGGTAGCCCAGCCGACCTTCCAGCCGGTGAACGAGAACGTCTTGCCGCTCGACCCGATGGTGACCGTGCGCTCCCGCATCCCGGGGAGGGTCGCCAGCGGCACGTGTTCGGCCCCGTCGAAGACCAGGTGCTCGTACACCTCGTCCGTGACGACCAGCAGGTTCCGCTCCACCGCCAGTTCGGCGATCGCGGTCAGCTCCTCGCGGGTGAGGACCGTGCCGGTCGGGTTGTGCGGGGTGTTGATCAGCAGCAGCCGGGTGCGGTCCGTCACCGCGTCGCGCAGCTCGTCCAGGTCGAGGCGGAACCGGGCCTGCCCGGGGTCCGGGCGCAGGGTGACGGGCACGCGCGCGGCGCCCGCCATGGCGATGCAGGCCGCGTAGGAGTCGTAGTACGGCTCCAGGGCCACCACCTCGTCGCCGGGCTCCAGGAGGGCCAGCAGGGTGGCGGCGATGGCCTCCGTGGCGCCAGCGGTGACCAGGACCTCGGTGTCCGGGTCGAAGGACAGGCCGTAGCGGCGGAGCTGGTGGTCGGCGATCGCCGTGCGCAGCTCGGGGACGCCCGGCCCCGGCGGGTACTGGTTGCCGCGCCCGTCCCGCAGCGCCCGCACGGCCGCCTCGCGGACCTCCTCGGGGCCGTCCGTGTCCGGGAAGCCCTGGCCCAGGTTGATCGAGCCCGTCGCGAGAGCCAAAGCGGACATCTCGGCGAAGATCGTCGTCCCGAACTCGGCGAGGCGACGGTTGAGGAAAGGGCGCTCGGTGGAGGTCATGCCCGTCATCCTGCGCCGAAGCTCTGGAGTTCCTCAACTCTGCTTTGGCGGCCGGGACGGCCGGGCATCCCCCGTTCACGCAACGCTCACGCGGCGCGCGAGGCGCCCACGGGGGGTCGCTTCGGGGGAGAGGGAAGGAGGGTGGCGCCATGGTCTTCGGCATCATCCTGGCGGTGATCGGAATCGTGTTCGTGGCGGCCCTGGTGGCCAATGCGCGCAAGAGCAACGCCGCGAGGTCGTACCGCGGCGGTCGGTCCCATGGACACAGCAGCAGCGGCAGCGCAGCCGCCGGCGGCAGCTGGTGGGCCGGCGGGGGCGACGGCGGCGGCCACCACGGCGGTGGTCACGGCGGCCACTCGTGCGGCGGCGGGTCGTCCTGCGGGGGCGGGTCGTCCTGCGGCGGAGGCGGCGGCGGATGCGGCGGAGGCAGCTGACACGGGGCAGCTGAGCTCCCGGGGGGAGCCGCATCCGGACCGCGGGGCCCGGCCGACCACGGGCTCCGCGGTCACGCCACGTCGCCGGCGGCCGCAGCGTGTACCCGCGGTCGCGCCGTTCATGTGGGGCGCGCGGATGCATCTCCCACCGCCTGGCGTACGCCACAGTTGAACAGTTGAGCTGTGGAGCCCCCCGAGGGATGGAAACCCCACGAAGTTGGGTAAAAACGCTGTGGCGGCACCACAGTTCATGATTCCCTCTAAAACACCAACGCAGCCCCTCGGACCCCTTCGGACGTCCCGAGCGGACGACCTTCCCAGACCGGGCTGACCGGGGCCGTTCTCCCGGTGTCGACCGGGGTGCGCCGGACCGAACCTCTCTTCTTTGCGTCTCCGCGGAGTCGACCCATGCTCACGACCCTGAACACCTCCTACACCGACACGCGCGCGGCCGATCTCGCCTGGGCCCTGGGGCGCGAGCCGCTGCCCGCCCTCGCCACCCTCGACCTCGAACTGGGCGGGGCGAAACTCCAGTTGAGACTGCTCGGCGCCTCGCACCAGGTGCTGCTGGACGAGGACCAGGGCTCTTGCTCGGAGACAGTGGCCTGCCTCCCCGGCAGCAGCACCCCCCTCCCGCTGGGCGTCGCCAAGCGGGTGGGCGACTGGGAGTACGAGTTCGCGGCACGCGTCGAGGTGCTCTCGCCCGGCCAGTTCGCGGGCCGCGCCCAGGAACTCCTGGCCCTCGTCTCCGAGCATCCGCACGGCCTCGCCGGCGTCTTCCCCGGCAGCCCGCACGCCTTCACCGCCCTGCTCGCCCACCGCCACGAGGGCCAGGTCCACTGGCGCACCTGGCACGCCTACCCGCAGGACGGGCAGTTGGTGGCGACGCGGACGAGAGTCGGGATCCGCGTACCGGCGAGCCTCGACGACCCGTCCCCGACCGGCACCCCCCAGCGGACGGCGACTTAAACGCCCGGCGCCTCCACAGTCCCGAGTTCCACACGTGTGGGTGACGAAGGGCACCCACACAGTGACGTAACGTCGCAGTCGTGATCGAACCGCACGCGCCGGCCCCACCCGGTGCCCCGCCGCCCTGGCGCGGACCCGCGAGGATCCCCGTCCGGCCGGACACCGGGCGGCTGCTGGTCCTCGCGTGCGTCTTCGTCTGCGCGGCCTGCGGACTCGTCTACGAACTCGAACTCGTCGCCCTCGCCTCCTACTTGATGGGCGACTCCGTCACCCAGGCCTCCGTCGTGCTGTCCGTCATGGTCTTCGCGATGGGCATCGGCTCCCTCGCCGCCAAACGGCTGCGCCGCTTCGCCGCGGCCGGCTTCGGCGCCCTGGAGGCCAGCCTCGCCCTGGTCGGCGGCTGCAGCGCCATGGCTCTGTACGCGGTGTTCGCCTGGACGGGCGACTGGGGCGGCCTGTGGGCCGACGGTCCCCGCATCCTCCTCGTCGCGTTCTCCCTCGCCATCGGTCTGCTCATCGGCGCCGAGGTGCCCCTCCTCATGGAGCTCATCCAGCGCATCCGCCGCCAGGACGCGGGCGTCGCCGTCGCCGACCTCTTCGCCGCCGACTACGTGGGCGCGCTCGTCGGCGGCCTCGCCTTCCCCTTCCTGCTGCTGCCCTTCCTGGGCCAGCTGACGAGCTCGCTGCTGACCGGCGGGGTCAATGTGATCGCCGGCGCCGCCCTGGTCCTGGGCCTCTTCCGGCGCGACCTCAGCTGCCGCGCCCGCTGCTTCCTGCTCGTCGCGAACATCGTCGTCCTCGGCGTCCTCGCCTCCGCCGCCGTCCTCGTCGACGACTTCGAACAGGCGGCACGGCAGGCCGTGTACGGCGACGACGTGCGGGTGGCGGTGCGCACCGGCGTCCAGGAGATCGTCCTCACCGGCGGCGTCGAGGGCCGGCCCCTCGACCTCTACCTCGACGGCCGGCTCCGCGTCGGCGGCCGCGACGAACGCCGCTACCACGAGGCCCTGGTCCACCCCGCGATGAACGGCCCGCACGCGCGCGTGCTGATCCTCGGCGGCGGCGACGGCCTGGCCGCCCGCGAGGCCCTCACCCACCCCGGCGTGCGCCGCGTCGACGTCGTCGACCTCGACCCCGGACTGGTCCGGCTCGCCCGCACCGACCCCGCCCTGTCCCGCCTCAACGATCACGCCTACCGCGATCCGCGCGTCCACGTCGCCACCGGCGACGTCTTCCAGTGGCTGCGCGGAGCGCCCCCGGCGACGTACGACGTGATCGTCACCGATCTGCCCGACCCCGGGATCACGGCCAGCACGAAGCTCTACTCCCAGGAGTTCTACGGCCTCGCCCGTCGCGCGCTCGCCCCCGGCGGCCGCCTCGCCGTGCACGCCGGCCCGGTCGCGACCCGGCGCCGCGTGTTCTGGACGGTCGAGGCGACGATGCGCGCGGCGGGCCTGCACACCGCCCCCTACCGCGTCGACAGCCGCGACAGCGGCTTCACCGCCGGCCCCGACCGCACCGCCGGCCCCGACCGCACCGCCGGCCCCGACCGCACCGCCGGCACCTCCCGCGCCCTCCGCGACTGGGGCTTCGTCCTGGCCACCGCCGCCCCCGGCCCGGCCCCCGGCCCGCCCCTGCGCCTCGACCGCGCCGAGCTCCCCCTGCACACCCTGACCCAGGCGGATCTGACCGCGGACGGCCGGGCCGTCCAGGACACCCGGGTGCCGGGCGTCCGGGCGTCCACGCTGATCCATCCACGGTACTGACGCCGTAGTGACCTTGCTCCGGGTGCGGTCGCGTACCACCGGTCGGAGCTCGGCGGGGCCGAATCCCGGTTTCGCCAGGTGCTTTCCGGTGACCGCTGGGTAGGCTCCCCACTCATGGAGCAAGAGGTGTTGGTTCCGGTTCCGGCCGAGCGGCTGCGGGCGGCCCTCGCCGATCCCGCGCAGGTGGCGCGGGCCGTTCCCGGCCTCCAGCAGGACGCCGGCACCGAGCCCGTCGCCGGGCGGCTGAAGGTGCGCATCGGCGGCCACACCATCACCTACCGGGGCGCCGTACGCGTCACGCCGCGCGAGGACGGTACGTACGCCGTGGAGGGCGACGCGACCGAGGCCCGCGGCAGCGGCACGGTGAAGCTCGCCCTCACCCTGCGGCTGCGGGAGACCGACGGCGGCACGACGCTCCGCTTCGAGGGGACGGCGTCGGCCGACGGCCGGGTCACGGAACTGCCGCCGGAGACGGTGGACTCGGCGATCTCCCGCCTGCTGAACCGCTTCGCGGCAAACCTGGGAGCGGGCGCGGCCGAGGAGACGGCCGAGGCCGAAGAGGGGGCTGACGGCGGCGACGACGTCGAGGTCATCGACGTCATCGACGTCCAGAACCTCGACGACCTCGACGACGAGGACGACGAGGACGACGTGGAAGAGCCCCTGCCCCCCACCCCCGTCTTCGAGGACCTCACCGCCCCCGGGGAGCCGCCCGCCGAGGCGGCGCACGCGCGTCGGACGATGATCGGGCGCAGCGCCGAGGAGGTCGACCACGCTCCGCCGCGCGGACGCTACGCCCCCGTCCCGGCCCCGCAGACCGTCGTACCCAACAGCACCCTGCGCTGGGCCGCCCCCGCTGCCGCACTCGTGGTGGCGTCGGCGATCGTGGTCGGCCGGGCACTGCGCCGGCGCGGTTGACGCCGCTCTCCGGCCGAGACCCCCTTGATCGCCCCACTAGGCTCGTCCCGTGAGTAACGAAGACATCACGCTGACCGCGGGCGACGCGGAGGTGACCGTGCAGCCGGGCAACGGCGGCCGGGTCGGTGGGCTGCGCGTCGGCGGCCTCGAACTGCTGCGTCAGGGGATGGGGGTCCCCCCGGGCGAGCGAAGCCGAGCCTGGGGGAGGTTCGGGTGCTTCCCGATGGTTCCCTGGTGCGGCCGGATCCGGGACGGCCGGTTCCGCGACGGCGGCACCGTCCACCAGATGCCGTTGAACGCCGCGCCGAACGCCATCCACGGGACCGTCCGCGACGGCGTCTGGAAGGTCGCGCGGCGGACGGCGGACGAGGTCGTGCTGACATACGACCTGGTGAAGCCCTGGCCGTACGCGGGCCGCGTCACCCAGGTGGTCACGCTCGCCGAGGACGCCCTGACGCTCGCGATGGCCGTGGAGACGTACGACTCGTCGTTCCCGGCGCAGATCGGCTGGCACCCGTGGTTCAACCGGAACCTCGGGGGCGAGGACGTACGGGTCGCCTTCGAGCCCGCCTGGCAGGAGGAACGCGGCGAGGACCATCTGCCCACCGGCAACCGCATCGAGCCCAAGCCCGGCCCCTGGGACGACTGCTTCGGCATGCCCGGCGGCGTCGACGTCACCCTCACCTGGCCCGGACAGCTCGCGGTGCAGGTGACCAGCCCCGAGGAATGGGTCGTCGTCTACGACGAGCAGGAGGCGGCCGTGTGCGTGGAGCCGCAGACCGGCCCGCCCGACGGCCTGAACACCCTCCCGCGCCTGGTCACGCCCCTGGAGCCGCTGGAGGCCCACACCGCCTGGCGCTGGACCCGCCTCTAAGCTGAGGGGCATGACGGACGTGGATGTACGCGGCGCGCTGCTGCAGCAGATCAAGGACAAGGCCGTGGTGCACGGCAAAGTGACCCTGTCGTCGGGTCTGGAGGCCGACTACTACGTCGACCTGCGACGCGTCACCCTCGACGGGGAGGCCGCGCCGCTGGTCGGGCAGGTGCTGCTCGACCTGACCGCCGAGCTCGACTTCGACGCGGTGGGCGGTCTGACGATGGGCGCCGACCCGGTGGCCGGCGCCATGCTGCACGCGGCCGCCGCGCGGGGCCGCAGGCTGGACGCCTTCGTCGTGCGCAAGGCGGCGAAGGCGCACGGGCTGCAACGGCGCGTCGAGGGCCCGGACATCGCGGGCCGGCGCGTGCTGGTGGTGGAGGACACCTCCACCACCGGCGGTTCGCCGCTCGCCGCCGTGGAGGCCGTGCGCGAGGCGGGCGCCGAGGTGGTGGCCGTCGCGACCATCGTGGACCGGGCGACCGGCGCCGACGAGAAGATCCGCGAGGGCGCGGGGGTGCCCTACCTGTTCGCGTTCTCCAAGGACGACCTGGGCCTCGACTGACCTGCCCCGGCATGTCTGGAAAGATGGGGACGACGATGACGTCGCACCCCAGGTCTAGGTCAGGGCCGTAAGCACCCAGTTCACAGCACGCAACCCGCACACCCAAGGAGCGGACGAATGCCCATCGCAACCCCCGAGGTCTACAACGAGATGCTCGACCGGGCGAAGGCAGGCAAGTTCGCCTACCCGGCCATCAACGTGACCTCGTCCCAGACCCTGCACGCGGCGCTGCGCGGCTTCGCCGAGGCGGAGAGCGACGGCATCATCCAGATCACGACGGGTGGCGCCGAGTTCGCGGGCGGCCAGTACAGCAAGGACATGGCGACGGGCGCCCTGGCCCTCGCCGAGTTCGCGCACATCGTCGCCGAGAAGTACCCGGTCACCGTCGCGCTGCACACGGACCACTGCCCGAAGGACAAGCTCGACGGGTTCGTGCGGCCGCTGCTCGCGATCTCCGAGGAGCGCGTCAAGGCCGGCCGCAACCCGCTGTTCCAGTCGCACATGTGGGACGGCTCGGCGGAGACCCTCGCCGACAACCTCTCCGTCGCGCAGGAGCTGCTGGCCCGCACCGCCGCCGCGAAGATCATCCTCGAGGTGGAGATCACCCCGACCGGCGGTGAGGAGGACGGCGTCTCGCACGAGATCAACGACTCCCTGTACACGACGGTCGACGACGCCGTGCGCACCGTGGAGGCGCTCGGCCTGGGCGACAAGGGCCGCTACCTGCTCGCCGCGTCCTTCGGCAACGTGCACGGCGTGTACAAGCCGGGCAACGTCGTGCTCCGCCCCGACCTGCTCAAGGAGCTGAACGAGGGCATCGCCGCGAAGTACGGCAAGCCGGCCGGCTCCCAGCCGTTCGACTTCGTCTTCCACGGCGGTTCCGGCTCCACCCCGGAGGAGATCGCGACCGCGCTGGAGAACGGCGTCGTCAAGATGAACATCGACACGGACACGCAGTACGCCTTCACGCGTCCCGTCGCCGACCACATGTTCCGCAACTACGACGGCGTCCTGAAGGTCGACGGCGAGGTCGGCTCCAAGAAGACCTACGACCCGCGGACCTGGGGCAAGCTGGCCGAGGCGGGCATGGCCGCGCGCGTCCTGGAGGCCACGCACAACCTGCGCTCGGCGGGCCAGAAGATCAAGTAAGTCCTGCTGTACAAGGAGCCCGGGTCTGCCCACGACGCCGGGCTCCCTGTATACCTGAGGGCATGCCCGATGTCCGTCTGGCCTCCTCCCAGGGCAAGTGGATCCTGTTCACCACCGTGCTCGGCTCCAGCATGGCCCTGCTGGACTCGACCGTCGTCAACGTCGCCCTGCCGCGCATCGGCCGCGACCTGGACGCCGACCTCGCCGCCCTGCAGTGGACGGTCAACGCCTATCTGCTGACGCTGGCCGGGCTGATCCTGCTCGGCGGTTCCCTGGGGGACCGGTACGGGCGGCGGAAGGTCTTCGTGATCGGGGTGGTGTGGTTCGCCGCCGCCTCGCTGTTGTGCGGCATCGCCCCGAACGCCGGGGTGCTGGTCGCCGCCCGTGCCCTGCAAGGCGTCGGCGGCGCGCTCCTCACGCCGGGCTCCCTCGCGCTCATCCAGGCCTCCTTCCACCGCGACGACCGTGGGCGGGCCGTCGGCCTGTGGTCCGGGTTCGGGGGCATAGGGGCGGCCGTCGGGCCGTTCCTGGGCGGCTGGCTGGTGGACGGCCCGGGCTGGCGGTGGGTGTTCCTGCTGAACGTGCCGCTGGCGCTGGTGTGCGTGCCGGTGGCGCTGCGGCACGTGCCCGAGTCCGGGGACGGCCGTAAACACGGCCGCTTCGACGTTCTGGGCGCGGTCCTGGGCGCGCTGGCGCTGGCCCTCGTCACCTACGCCCTGATCGAGGCCGGGAGCGGACCCCTGGGGGTGGTCGTGGCGGCGGCGGTCGCGGGAGTGGCGACCGGGGCCGCCTTCGTGGCGGTGGAGCGGCGCCGCCCGGACCCGATGCTTCCGCCCGGCATCTTCGCGTCCCGCCAGTTCACGGCCGTCAACCTGGTCACCCTGTGTGTGTACGCGGCGTTCGGCGGGTTCTTCTTCCTCTCCGCGGTCCAGTTGCAGGTGGTGGCCGGCTGGTCGGCCCTCGGCGCGGGCACGGCACTGCTGCCGACGACGGTGCTGATGCTGCTGCTGTCCGCCCGCTCCGGCGAACTGGCCGACCGCATCGGACCGCGCATCCCGCTCACCGTCGGCCCGCTGCTGTGCGCGGCGGGGATGCTGCTGATGCTGCGGGTGGGACCGGACGCCTCCTATGTCCCCGACGTCCTGCCGGCCGTCCTGGTCCTCGGCCTCGGCATGGTGTCCCTGGTGGCGCCGCTGACGGCGACCGTCCTGGCCTCCGTGGACGTCGCCCGGGCGGGCCTGGCCAGCGGCATCAACAACGCGGCGGCGCGGGCGGCGGGCCTGATCGCGGTGGCGGCGCTGCCGCTGCTCACCGGGATGGGACAGGAGGCGTACCGCTCGGCGGACGCCTTCGACGACGCGTTCCGCCGGGCGATGATGCTGTGCGCGGGCGTGCTGGTGTTGGGCGCGGCGGTCGCCTTCGCGACCGTACGACGGCTGCCGCCGGACTGCCGCAGGCCCGAGTGCAGGACGCACGGCAGCGTGCTGGCGCCGCCGCTGGAGGGGGAGCGGGCGAAACCGAGGCTCGGCTGACGCGGGTGCTGCCGCGGGCAGCGGTGACACAGGCAGCGGTCACGCGGTGGTGACGCGGGTGGTGACGCCGGTGGTACGGCGGTGTGTCTCGTGAGCGCCGGTTCGGGTTCGGTCCGTCCGGCGGCTCGGGGCACACTGGACGCATGTCCATTCACGAGAACCTCCTCGGGGGCCCGCCCCCGACCCACCTCCCCGACGACCCGGAGCCGCGCGAGCTCCTCGCGAACGGCACGGCGCCCGCCGACGTCGCCGCGAAGTACCCGACGTCCTCGCTGGCCTGGGCCCAGCTCGCCGACGACGCGTTCGAGCGGGGCAGCGTGGTGGAGTCGTACGCGTACGCCCGTACGGGGTACCACCGCGGCCTGGACAGCCTGCGGCGGAGCGGCTGGAAGGGCCACGGACCGGTGCCCTGGGAGCACGAGCCGAACCGTGGCTTCCTGCGCGCACTGCACGCCCTCGCCCGCGCCGCGCAGTCGATCGGCGAGCAGGAGGAGTACGAGCGCTGCACCCAGTTCCTGAAGGACTCCTCGCAGACGGCGGCCCAGACGCTGGGCTAGCCCGTAGGGGTGCGGCTAGCCCGTAAGGGTACGGGTGGCTCGTCCGGTCCTGGTGTGACCGGACGGGCCTTGCGTTTTCGGGCCGGTATTGCGCAGGATGCGGGTGGGGACCGGGGCCCCCTGTCGACGACGGCAGGGGCGGACCGCTACCCGGAGTACACAACAGGAGACAGCGATGTCCCTCCAGGCTCAGCCCCACGAGGCTTCGGAGCCCGAGACCCCGCATCTCGACTTCGCAGGCACGACGCCGTACGAGGACTACGTCAAGGCGGACGTGCTCACCCACCTCCAGCACACCCTCTCCGACGATCCCGGAGAGATGGTCTTCCTGGTCACGACCCAGGTCATGGAGCTGTGGTTCACGGTCATCGTCCATGAGTGGGAGACGGCGGCCCGCGCCCTGCGCTCGGACGACGTGCCGACGGCGATCGCCGCGCTGAAGCGTTCCGTCCGCGAGCTGGAGGCGCTGAACGCCTCCTGGAAGCCGCTCGCGCAGCTGACCCCGGCCCAGTTCAACGCGTACCGCTCCGCGCTCGGCGAGGGCTCCGGCTTCCAGTCGGCGATGTACCGCCGCATGGAGTTCCTGCTCGGCGAGAAGTCCGCGTCCATGCTGGTCCCGCACCGCGGCGCACCGCGCGTCCACGCGGAGCTGGAGAAGGCGCTGCACGAGCCGGGCCTGTACGACGAGGTGCTGCGGCTGCTGGCCCGCCGCGGCCGTGCGATCCCCTCCTCCGTCCTGGAGCGGGACGTCTCGCAGCGCTACGAGCCCTCCCCGGACGTCGAGGCGGTGTGGACGACCGTCTACTCGGGCGACGAGAGCGACGAGGTCGCCCGCCTCGGCGAGGCGTTGACGGACGTCGCCGAGCTGGTGTGGCGCTGGCGCAACGACCACCTCGTCGCCACCCGCCGCGCGATGGGCGCGAAGGCGGGCACCGGCGGCTCGGCCGGCGTGGCCTGGCTGGAGAAGCGCACCCAGAAGAACGTGTTCCCCGAGCTGTGGACGGCGAGGTCCCATGTCTGACCGACTCGCCGTCGAGGCAAAGGAGTTGGACGCGGGCGACGAACTCGCGGACCTGCGCGCACGGTTCGTCCTCGACACCGCGTCCGATCGCGCCGACGGCGTCGCGGGCGTCTACCTGGACGGCAACTCGCTGGGCGCGCTGCCCGCCGCCGTCCCCGGCCGCGTCGAGGACGTCGTCCGCCGCCAGTGGGGCGAGCTGCGCATCCGCTCCTGGGACGAGAGCGGCTGGTGGACGGCGCCCGAGCGGGTCGGCGACCGGATCGCCCCGCTGGTGGGCGCGGCGACCGGGCAGATCGTGGTCGGCGACTCGACAAGTGTCAACGTCTTCAAGGCACTTGTGGGCGCGGTACGCCTCGCGGACGACGCCGGGGACGCCCGGCGCGGCGACCGGGGTGTCCGGGGTGTCCGGGGTGTCCGGGGTGTCCGGGACGAGATCCTCGTCGACGCGACGACCTTCCCCACCGACGGCTACATCGCCGAGTCCGCGGCCCGTCTGACCGGCCGCACGCTGATCCCGGTGACACCGGGCGACGTGCCGGCCGCGCTGTCGGAGCGCACGGCCGCCGTCCTGCTCAACCACGTCGACTACCGCACCGGACGCCTGCACGACCTGCCGTCGCTCACCGCCGCCGTGCACGCGGCGGGCGCGATCGCCGTCTGGGACCTGTGCCACAGCGCGGGCGCCCTGCCGGTGGGCCTCGACGAGCACGGCGTGGACCTCGCGGTGGGCTGCACCTACAAGTACCTGAACGGCGGCCCGGGTTCGCCGGCCTACCTGTACGTCCGGCGCGAACTCCAGGACCGCTTCGACTCGCCGCTGCCCGGCTGGAACTCGCACGCCGAACCCTTCGGCATGCGGGAGACGTACGAGCCTGCCCGGGGCGCGCTGCGCGGGCGCGTCGGCACCCCGGACATCCTGTCGATGCTCGCGCTGGAGGCGGCCCTCGACGTCTGGGAGGGCGTGTCGATCGAGACGGTGCGCGCGAAGTCGTTGGCCCTTACGGACTTCTTCCTGGAATGCGTCGCCGCGTACGTCCCCGAGGGGCAGGTCGAGTCGCTGACTCCGGTGCGTCACGAGGAGCGGGGCAGCCAGGTGGCGCTGCGCTGCGACCACGCAGGCGACGTCATGCGGCGGCTCATGGCGCGCGGGGTCGTCGGCGACTTCCGCCGCCCGGACGTCCTCCGCTTCGGCTTCACCCCGCTGTACGTCGGCTTCGCGGACGTGGAGCGGGCGGCGCGGATCCTGGGCGAGGAACTGCGCCGGTCCGGCTGATGAAGCTGATGAAGCTGATGAAGAAGCTGGCTGGTCCGCCGAATCCGGCTGGTCGTGGATCCCGCTGATCGTGGATCCGACCGATCACCGATACGGCTGATTGAGCCGACCGGCTCTCCTGGGCGTACTTGGGGGTACGCCCAGGAGATCGGCATCCCTGGCGGGCAGCCCACAGGGGTGACACCAGCAGAACCGTTTACCTCTCACCGAGCGTGACATCCGCGTGTCCGCGCACGTCACGGGCCTGATACCGTCCCGGCCAGCGGCCGAATTCTCCCCTGGTCCACTATCCGTCCCGTCCAAATCCGTTTCGTCGTTGAGAGGTTGGAGCATGCCGGACGACGTTGTCGCAGCCCGGGCCGCCGCTGAGGAGGAGTCGGCCTTCGCGCATCCGCCCGTCGACCCCGACGTCACCAGGTCGTACGGCGACCACCCCGACCAGGTGATCGACTTCTACGCCCCGCGCGTGGAGAGCGGTCCGGGCGGATCCGTCCCGCTCGTCGTCGTACTGCACGGCGGGGCCTGGCGCGCACCGTACGACCGGCGGCACGTCACCCCGTTCGCGGACTTCCTGGCCCGACGCGGGTTCGCCGTGGCCAACGTGGAGTACCGGCGCGGCGCCGAGAGCCCGGCCCCGCAGGGGACATCCCCGATCGCGGGGCGCTGGCCCGACACCCTCGACGACATCGCCGCCGCCCTCGACGCGCTCCCCGCCCTCGTCGGGGAGGCCCTGCCGCAGGCCGACGCCCGCCGCACCGTGCTCACCGGCCACTCGGCGGGCGGCCACCTCGCCCTGTGGGCGGCGGCCCGGCATGTGCTGCCCGCCGACGCCCCCTGGCGCACCGGCGGCCCCGCTCCGCTGCGGGGCGTCGTCGCACTCGCCCCGATCGCCGACTTCACGGTCGCCGAGAAACTGGACGTCTGCGGCGGCGCCGTCCGCCAACTCCTCGGCGGCGAGGAGCAGTTCGACGAGCGCCGACCGTACGCCGACCCCGCCCTCCTGCTGCCGACCGGCATCGCGACGACGCTGGTCCAGGGCCGCACCGACCTGGTCGTGCCGCAGGCGGTCGCCGAGGCGTACGCGGACGCGGCGGCGAAGGCGGGCGAGGTGGTGGGCCTGACGCTCCTGGAGGACGTCGGCCACTTCCCGCTCATCGACCCGGCGGCGGACGCGTGCGCGGTGGTGGCAGAGGAGATCGCGCAACTGGCTTGGTGAGGCCGGGAAGGAGACGGGAGGGGAGGGGAGGGGAGCACCCGTAGTACTTGAGACGGAGCCGCTGGAACCCCTCTCACTGGTGACGACGTGGACCCCGGGCTGCGCCTACCGTTTTGGATGTGACCGAGACGACGCAGACGCACACCACGCACCCGGACGACCCGGCCGACCCGTTCGAGTCCTACCGGCCGCGCAGTCCGGAGTTCCGGGCGGCCGTGGACGCCCTGCGCGGCATGCGCCAGGACCTGTTCCACGACGCCTTCGCCTACCGCCCGCTGCCCCGCCGCGAGCCCACCGGCGTCCTCGCACGCATCGCGAAGGGCCGCAGGCGGGAGTACGCGGCCTGGTCCCGGCACGGGATCGTCGGCGCGGGCGGCGTGCTGGCGATGCTGATCGGCTACACCGACGAAGGCGGGGGCCTGTTCGGCGCCGTGATCGGCCTGCTCGTCCTGGCGCCGGTGCTGATGACGCTGGTGCGGCCGGTCGGCGCGTTCTGGCTGTCCCTCGCGTCGACGACGGCGGTGGCCCTGCTCGGCACGACCTACGGCAACTGGCCGTGGCTGCCCGGCAGTTTCCTCTCCCATCTGCTGGTCCTGACGGTCGTGGCGATACGCACCCGCCCGCGCACGGCGGCGTGGATGTGGTTGCTGACGGGGGTGTACGGCTTCGTCGCCGAGACCGCTTTCGGCTGGGGCCACTACGAAACGAACATCGCGCCGATGCTGGTGTTCTCCGCGATCGTCCTGCTCGCCGTCACCGTCTGGCACATCCGCAGGCAGGCCGAGCAGGAGGTGACGGCCCAGCAGACGGTGACCGCGCACGAGCGTTCCCGGCGCACGCTGCTGGAGGAGCGCACCACGATCGCCCGCGAGCTGCACGACGTGGTCGCGCACCACATGTCGGTGGTCGCGATTCAGGCGGAGGCCGCGCCCTACCGGGTGGAGAATCCGCCGCCGGAGCTGGAGAAGGCGTTCTCGACCATCCGGGAGAACGCGGTGGCGGCGCTCACGGAGCTGCGCCGGGTGCTGGGCGTGGTCCGCGCCGAGGACTACGAGGTCCCCGACGCCCCGCAGCCCACCCTCGCCGAGCTGGACGCGCTGCTGGGCAACGTGCGGGAGGCCGGTCTGGACGTGGAGAAGGCAGTCACGGGCGCGGTGCGCGAACTGCCGCAGGGCGTGGAGCTGTCGGCGTACCGCATCGTGCAGGAGGCGCTGAGCAACACGCTGCGCCACGCGCCCGGGGCGAGCGCCCGCGTGGAGGTGGGGTACGTCCTGGGCGGCCTGGGCCTGCGCGTGGTGAACGGCCGTCCGCCCAACCCGTCCCTGATCAAGCCGTCTCCCGGAGCGGGCCACGGCATCACGGGCATGCGCGAGCGGGTCACGATGCTGAACGGCGAGATGACGGCGGAACCGACACCGGAGGGCGGCTACGAGGTGACGGTGTTCCTGCCGGTCCCGATGGCGTCTGCTTCTTCCGTTTCTTCCGAATCTTCCGATTCTTCTCCGGGCGAGGGTGGAGCATGACGATCCGCGTACTGATAGCGGACGACCAGATGATGGTGCGCGAGGGCTTCTCGGTCCTGCTGAACGCGATGCCGGACATCGAGGTGGTCGGTGAGGCGGTCAACGGCCGGGAGGCGGTGGAGCGGGTCCGCGAACTGACTCCCGACGTGGTCCTGATGGACATCCGTATGCCCGAGCTGAACGGCATCGAGGCGACGCGCGAGATCGTGGCGGCGGACGGATCGGCGAAGGTCCTGGTCCTGACGACCTTCGACCTGGACGAGTACGTCTACCAGGCGCTCCGCGCAGGGGCGTCGGGCTTCCTCCTGAAGGACGCCTCGGCCCGCCAACTGGCGGACGGGGTACGGGTGGTGGCGGCCGGTGAAGCCCTCCTGGCGCCTTCCGTGACCAGGCGGCTGATCACGGAGTTCTCGATGCTCTCCGACTCCCCGCGGCTGTCGCCGACCGCCCAGGCGGCGTACGGCGACCTGACCGAGCGGGAGACGGAGGTGCTGGTCCTGATCGCCCAGGGTCTGTCGAACCTGGAGATAGCCGGCCGGCTGGTCGTCGCGGAGTCGACCATCAAGACCCATGTGAGCAGGATCCTGGTGAAACTGGGCCTGCGGGATCGCACCCAGGCAGCGGTGTTCGCGTACGAGGCGCGGCTGGTGACGCCGGGTTAGCTCATCGGGAGCCCTGGGCTGCCGCGTGAGCTGCTGTGCGTGGCGTCAGCGGGCGAACTTTGCGATGGCCTCCGGGGTGACGGGGGTGAAGAAGTTGACGAGGTTGCCGTCGGGGTCGCGGAACAACAGCGACCGGTTGCCCCAGGGCATCGTGGTGGGCTCGCTGACGAAGTCGGTGACGAAGCCGGTCAGGTTCTGGTGCACGCGGTCCACGTCGTCGACGAGGAACTCGATGATCACGCTGTGGTTGTCCGCGGGGCGGGCAGAGCCCGGGGCGAACAGCGGGACGGTGCGGGTGCCGGCGATCGCCAGGGTTGCGCCCGCGGTCCTGAGTTCGGCGAAGTCCTCGGTGGCCCGTATCGCCTGCATTCCCGTGGCTCGCTCGTAGAACTCGACGAGGCGTGCGACGTCGCTGGTGATGATGCGGATCGAGACGAAGTCCATGGGAATCTCCTTGGCTGTGCCGCTGTGCTGGAGGCGTGCACGTCGCAGGCTAGGAGAAATAGTGGACAGAATCGGTCCTGTATCCGCGTTAGGCTGCGAACATGCCACGACCCACCGGCCGCGTGCTGACACTCCTGGAGCTGCTGCAGTCGGGCGGCACCCGGACTGTGGCCGAGCTCGCCGACCGTCTCGGCGTCGAAGGGCGCACCGTGCGGCGGTATGTGGACCAGCTGATCGACCTGGACGTGCCCGTGGAGTCGGTGCGCGGCCGCTACGGCGGCTACCGGCTCGCCCCCGGGTACCGCCTGCCCCCGCTCATGCTCAGCGACGACGAGGCGCTGGCCGTGCTGCTCGGCCTGGTCGCCGGCCGCCGGGCAGGGCTGACGACCACGGAGCGCACGGCGAACGAGACGGCGTCGGCGAAGATCCGGCGGGTGCTGCCCAAGCACATCGCCCGCCGGCTCGACTCCCTCCTGGAAGCTCTCGCCTTCACGGATCAGCCCGGCGAGCCGGATCACCCGGACGCCGGGCATCTGCTCACCATCGCCGATGCGGTGCGCCACCGTCGGCCGGTCTCGATCCGCTACACCGACCGCGACGGACGGCGCAGCGAACGCACACTGCACGCGTACGGGATCGTCGCCCATGCGGGCCGGTGGTACGTCACGGGCAAGGACGCCCAGGTCGACGAGGACCGAACCTTCCGGCTCGATCGCATCGCAGACGCGCGGACCCTGCCCGGTTCATTCGAGGCGCCCGTGGGTCCCGCTCCGGCACAGCGCGTGTTGTCAGGGTTCGCCACGGCCGAGTACCGGCATGAGGTGACCTTGCGGATCCACGGGACGGTTGAGCAGATCCGCGCGCACCTTCCGGCCGGCGTCGCGCGCCTGGAGGAGTACGAGCCCGCGGCCGGCCAGGACCCGGCGGCCGAGCGCTGGATGCGCGTCGAGCTGCGGGCGGAGCGGCTCGACTGGTTGCCTCGGACACTCGCCTCACTCGACCGGCCGTTCGTCATCGAGCGCCCCGCTGAACTGCGCGACCTCGTCATCGCGCTCGCCGAGCGCCTCACGTCCCACGCCCGCCAGGCCTGACAGTGAGGTGCGGGCCACAACGCGCCCCGCCCTGAGGGGCCTGTCCGGCGGACACTGCCGGACAGGCCCCTGGTCCCGAGGAGGGCTCAGCGCTTGAGCGTGAAGGTGAAGTCGCCGGAGAGCCTGCCGCTCAGCGGGACTGCCGAGACGACACTCCCCTCCGTGATCAGCCGCTCGACCTCCGCCCGCGAAAGACCGCAGCCCTCAGCGATCAGCCGCACCGGCCGAACAGGGATCCGCGCCGCGAAACGGACCGAGACGTCGATCACCTCGCGGTCCAGGTGATCCGATCCGCCGGTGTCGAGACGCCAGGCGCCCGCCCAGTCCAGCGCGATGCGATTACGACGCCGCAGGACCGGATCCTGGAGCAGTTCCGCTGCCAGGCCGGGGTCGTTGTCGTGCATCCGGTCCAGCAGCCCCGGTCGTACGGAGCGCACGTTCACCCGCTCCAGGACGCTGAGCTTCGCCGTGTCCCCGCAGTCGGTGCAGAGCACGAGGAGCCAGGCGTCGAGGAGCTTGTGGTTGGCGTTGACGCGAAATTTTCCGTTCGCCCGGAAGCGCTCGGACGCGCACGCGTGGCAGCGGCGCAGAACGGTCGGCAGGCAGGTGGGCATGACCACCCAGTCATTGAGCACAGAAATACACCGATTTCAGTGAGAAGTCCGCAGCAAGAAGCAGCGCGGCGCACATGCGCGACGCGCGACAGATCAGCTCTCGGGGGGTCTCACACGGTGTACAACGGCACGTCCCTACCCAGACGACTTGGTCGGCAGCACGCTAAGGCAGCACAGAGCCCCTGCTCCACTGGTTTTCGAGCATCCGGTCGGGCTTTCGAGCATCCGTTGCCTGATGCGGTCAAAATGGTGTGCCAACACGCACCACGACACGCGACGCGAGCGGCCCGGACAGCGATGCGATGACGACGACGTCTCCGGGCCTCAGGGCACGAGGACGAAGCAGCTGAGGCAGTCCCGAACCGATCATCGACGCGTTTCGCGCTGCCGCTCGAACGGTTCGACGGCGCGGTCCCGAGTCCCCCCTGGTCAGCACCCCGGGTGTCGGGCTAGCGTCCGGTCATGGCTGTAGGTGAGGACCTTTCCTTCGATCCGTGGGATCCGGCGTTCGTGGCGGATCCGTATCCGGCGTATGCCGAGCTTCGGGGGCGGGGGCGGGTGATCTACTACGAGCCGACGGACCAGTGGCTGGTGCCGCGGCATGCGGATGTGTCGGCGTTGTTGCGGGAGCGGCGGCTGGGGCGGACGTATCAGCACCGGTTCACGCACGAGGACTTCGGGCGGACCGCGCCGCCCCCCGAGCAGGAGCCGTTCCACACGCTCAACGACCACGGGATGCTCGACCTGGAGCCGCCGGACCACACGCGGATCCGGCGGCTGGTGTCGAAGGCGTTCACGCCGCGCACCGTTGAGCAGTTGAAGCCGTATGTGCGGCGGCTGGCCGGGGAGCTGGTGGACCGGCTGGTGGAGGCGGGCGGGGGCGATCTGCTGAGCGAGGTCGCCGAGCCGCTGCCCGTCGCCGTGATCGCGGAGATGCTGGGGATTCCGGAGGCGGACCGGGGGCCGCTGCGGCCCTGGTCGGCCGACATCTGCGGGATGTACGAGCTTCAGCCGTCGCAGGAGACCGCGGCGCGGGCGGTGCGCGCCTCCGTCGAGTTCTCCGAGTATCTGCGGGAGCTGATCGCCGCCCGGCGCAAGGAGCCCGGCGACGATCTGATCTCCGGGCTCATCGCCGCCCACGACGAGGGCGACCGGCTCACCGAGCAGGAGATGATCTCGACCGCCGTGCTGCTGCTGAACGCCGGGCACGAGGCGACCGTCAACGCCACCGTGAACGGGTGGTGGGCGCTCTTGCGGAACCCGGAGCAGCTGGCCGCGCTGCGTGCCGATCACTCGCTGGTGCCGTCCGCCGTCGAGGAGTTGATGCGGTACGACACCCCGCTGCAGCTCTTCGAGCGGTGGGTGCTGGACGACATCGAGATCGACGGGACCGTCGTGCCCCGGGGGGCCGAGATCGCCATGCTGTTCGGGTCCGCCAACCACGACCCGGCCGTGTTCGCCGACCCGGAGCGGCTCGATCTGACCCGCGCGGACAATCCGCACATCTCCTTCAGCGCGGGCATCCACTACTGCATCGGCGCACCGCTGGCCCGCATCGAGTTGGCCGCGTCGATGACGGCACTGCTGGAGCGCGCTCCGACCCTGTCCCTCGCCGCCGAGCCGCAGCGCAAGCCGAACTTCGTGATCCGGGGGCTGGAGGGGCTCAGCGTGACCCTCTGACGTGGCCGAGCAGACGGCTGAGCACGGCCCACAGAGCCAGGCCGGCGGCCGTCCCGCCCAGCAGCGCCAGCGGCAGTTCGGCGTAGAGGACCTTCCAGTCGGGGGCCTGCTCGAACCGCCAGAAGCGGGCGCGGACGTCCACGGCCCACACCGCCAGCCCCGCGCCCCACCCGAGCGCCATGGCGAGGCACCCGGCGGCGGACTCCGTACGTTGTCCCATGCCCTGGACGGACGCACGCGGGCCACCACAGGGTTCCGTTGCTTTGAGTGCGCATGCGAGGGGCAGCTTGGCTTTCACCACACCACACCACACCACACCGCAGCGGGAACAGGTCTCCGGGAGGGTATCCAGCGGTCGGCGACGATCAGACGCCCACCGTGGCGCCGGTTGCACATCGGCGCGGGCGCCCCCGGTGGCGGGTCATCGAGCGGTGAGGACGCGCGCCCACGGCTCGTCGATGTCGGCCAGACCCAGCACGGCGGCCACGTTGTCGAGCATTCCGGCGCCGAACCAGCGCCGCACGGCGTCGTCGTCGCCCAGCAGCTGCCGCACGGTGTCGACCTGCTTGGCGTAGCACCGGCGCACGGCCTGCGCCACCAGCGGCTCGCCGACGGCGCAGTTCGCGTGCATGAGGAAACGCAGGATGCTCTTGTCCGCGACGAGCGCGGCGTAGGCGCCGCGTGCGGCATCCAACGCCGCCTCGGGAGCCAACCCCGCCCCACCCGACGCCGACGAGTGCGAGTGCGCGACCAGCGTTTCGGTCATAACGACGGACACGTGGTCGACCGCCGCCGCGAACAGCGCTTCCTTGTTCGGGTACAGGCGGTAGAGATACGGCTGAGAGATACCGACCCACTCTGCGATCTCGTGCGTCGTCGTACCGTAGAAGCCCTTTTGCGCGAAGCAGTCGACCGCGGCGGCCATGATGGCCCGACGGCGTTCGTCACTCTTCGTGCTGGTACCGGCGGCAGGCATGGGCGTCAGTCAAACACGGCTTCCCTCAGCCTCCAAAAGTCACGCTGAGGTCGGAGTCGGACGGCACGTCGTCGGGCGTGAGCGCCTCGATCGCCACCAGCGGGTTCCAGTAGTCCAGGTAGTGGGTGATGAGCCCGTCGTCATCGGTCCGCACGACGGAGATGCACGTCTGCTCGTACGGCTTGCCGGTCGGCAGCGCCGTGCCCTTCGACCGGAATTCGGCGATCACCAGACTCGGATCGACCGTGTCGTGGAACACCAGGTCGACGAACTCCACGTCGAAGGTCTCGGGAAAGTTGCTCATGTGCGCGACCAGCGCGTCTCGCCCGGTCACCCGCTGGGGCACGCCGGCCGGCGCGTACGGGAACTCGAGCACCGCGTCCGGGGCGAACAGCTCCACCCAATCGTCGACGCGTCCTGCGGCGGTAAGGCGCAGGTGCTCGGCCAGGGCGTGCTGGGCAGCGGCGCGGCGGTTGGCGTCGTCGTCCTTGACCGTCATCTTCTCTCCTAGTTAGTGGTCGACCTATAACCTACCACCTAGAGGACGGCGTCCAGGAAACGCCCCGGCCCCGGCTCCGTCACGTCGTCATGTCCCGGTGGCGCAGTCCCGCCAGGCCCGCGGCCGTCAGCAGCGCCGCCCCGCCCAGGAGGACCGCCACCGGCGTCCACTCCATCGCTCCGCCCGGCAGCTTCGGCAGGTGGCCGAAGGGGGACAGGTCCAGCACCGTCCGGGGGGCGTCCAGCGCCGGGCCGATCCAGCCGATGAGAAGGATCGCGCCCGCCACGGCCCACGCCGCCGGGGCCAGCCGCGGGGCCGTGCCGTACAGCAGGACCGCCAGGCCTCCCACCAGCCAGATCGCCGGGAGTTGGATCAGGCAGGCGGCCAGGATCGGGAGGGCCTCCTTGCCGTAGCCCGCCGCGAAGCCCAGGCCCGCCAGGAGCATGATCAGGGCCGCGCCGCCGAAGGCGACCAGCAGGTGGCCGGCCGCCCAGCGCAGCCGGCCCACCGCGTTCGCCAGGATCGGCTCCGCGCGGCCCGAGGTCTCCTCGCCGTGCAGCCGGAGGACGGACGCCACGATGTAGAGCGCCGCGATCAGGCCGAGCATGCCGATCATCGAGGCGAGGAAGGCGTCCGTCAGACCCGTCTGCCCGCCCATCCGCTCGAAGATCTCGCGGGCCTTGTCGTTGTCGCCGACCAGGTCGGCCGCGCCCTCCGTCAGGCCGCCGTACACCACCCCCGTGAGGAAGAAGCCGACGCTCCAGCCCAGCACACCGCCCCGTTGCAGCCGCCAGGCCAGCGCGGCAGCCGTGCCCAGGCGTCCGGTCGGCGGGCCCGGGCGGGTCGGCAGGAAGCTCATGCCCAGGTCGCGGCGGCCGGCCAGTCCGTACGCCAGCGCGGCCTGTGCCGCGATCGCCGCCGCGAAGAGCGGCAGCACCCACCACCGTTCGTCCGCGAACGCCCGCAGGTTCTCCAGCCAGCCGAGCGGGGACAGCCAGGTCAGGGGCGAGGAACCGTCGGTCGTCGACGCGTCGCCCGCCGCCCGCAGGACGAACGCCGCGCCCAGCACCGCCGCCGTGAGACCCCGCGCCAGTCGCGCGCTCTCCGTGAGCTGCGCGACGATCGCCGCCGTCGTCGCGAAGACCATGCCGACGGCCGCGAGACCGAGGCCGAAGGACACGGCACCGGACGCCCCCTGGCTCGCCAGTCCGGCCGCAACCAGCAGCGCCAGTACGGCATTCGCGGCCCCCGCCGCCAGCAGGGCCGCCGTCAGGGAGGCCCTGCGGCCCACCATCCCGGACGCCACCAGTTCGTGCCGCCCGCTCTCCTCCTCGTCCCGGGTGTGCCGTACGACGATCATCAGGCTCATCGCGGCGGCGAGCGCACCCGCGTACACACCGACGCGCCAGGCCGTCAGCGCGCCGGTGGAGGTGTCGAAGACGGGGCCGATCAGTGCGCGGAAGGAGGCGTTGGTCGTCACCTGGTGGATCAGGTCGGCGCGTTCGGCGGGGGTGCCGTAGAGGTTCTCGAGGGTGTTCGGCATGGTGAGGACCATCAGTGCGTTCACGCCGACCCAGACCGGGATCATCAGCCGGTCGCGGCGGAGCGCGAAGCGCAACAGGGTTGCCGTACCGGCGAGTTGGCGGCTCGACCTCGGTGCCGCGGCGAGCGTGGTCATCGGGCCGCCACCTCGTCCTGGTAGTGGCGGAGGAACAGCTCCTCCAGCGTGGGCGGGGTCGAGGTCAGCGACCGTACGCCGGACTCGCTCAACTGCCGCAGTACGGCGTCGAGTCCGTCCGTGTCGACCTGAAGCCGCACCCGCCTCCCCTGTACGTCGAGGTCGTGGACGCCGGGCAGGTGCGCCAACCCGTTGGGCGGACCGGCGAGTTCGGCCGTCACGCTCGTCCGCGTCAGATGGCGCAGGTCGGCCAGCGAACCGCTCTCCACCGTCCGGCCCCTGCGGATGATGCTCACGCGGTCGCAGAGCTCCTCGACCTCGCTGAGGATGTGCGACGAGAGCAGGATCGTCCGGCCGCGGTCCCGCTCCTCCTCCACGCAAGCCTGGAAGACCTCCTCCATCAGCGGGTCCAGACCCGACGTCGGCTCGTCCAGGATCAGCAGGTCGACGTCGGATGCGAAGGCGGCCACCAGGGCGACCTTCTGCCGGTTGCCCTTCGAGTACGTGCGGCCCTTCTTGGTGGGGTCCAGCTCGAAGCGCTCGATCAGCTCGGCCCGGCGCCCGGCGTCGAGGCCGCCCGCCCGTCGCCCACCACCACCCTGCCTGACGCGCTTCGCGCGGCCCCCATCATGCAGACGGCCGTACAGGTCGATGACCTCGCCGCCGGACAGGTTCCGCCACAGGGTCACGTCCCCGGGGACGTACGCGATCCGGCGGTGCACCTCCACCGCGTCCCGCCACGGGTCGCGGCCCAGCACCTGCGCGGCACCGGAGTCGGCGCGCAGCAGGCCGAGCAGGACGCGGATGGCGGTGGACTTGCCGGCGCCGTTCGGGCCGAGGAAGCCGTGGACCTCGCCGGACTCCACCTCCAGGTCGAGGCCGTCCAGGGCGGGGGTGCGGCCGAACGACTTGTGGAGGCCGGAGACGCTGATTGCCTTGGTCATGCTTCAGAACGTACGCTTCCTTCAGAAATTTGTGAAGATAAGGAAGTCGGTGAAGCCCGGTTAGGGTGGTGACCATGACGGAGTCGAACGCGGTGGGGCGGGACCCGGAGGCGGTCTCCAGGTTCGTCGAGAGTTTCGCGGCGCAGCTGGTCGAGGCCGGGATGCAGCGGATGCCCGCCCGTGTCTTCGCCGCCCTGCTCTCCTCCGACGAGGGCTCGATGACCTCCGCCGAGCTGGGTGAACAGCTGCAGATCAGCCCCGCCGCCGTCTCCGGCGCGGTGCGCTACCTGACCATGACGCACATGGTCTCGCGGGAGCGGGAGCCCGGTTCGCGCCGCGAGCGCTACCGGGTCCACGGCGATCAGTGGTACGAGGCCCTCACCAACCGCGAGGCCATCATCAAGCGGTGGGAGGGGGCCCTGAGGGACGGTGTCAGCAGCCTGGGCGCCGAGACCCCGGCCGGACGCCGCATGGCCGAGACGCTCGCCTTCTTCGAGTTCCTCGAGGGCGAGGTCGCGGCCATGATGGAGCGGTGGCGGGTGCACCGCCGAGAGGTGTTCGGGGGCGGG
This sequence comes from Streptomyces sp. NPDC031474, assembly GCF_055581185.1. Classification (NCBI taxonomy): domain Bacteria; kingdom Bacillati; phylum Actinomycetota; class Actinomycetes; order Kitasatosporales; family Streptomycetaceae; genus Streptomyces; species Streptomyces sp. NPDC031474. The sequence goes on along the minus strand of NZ_JBVIJX010000006.1, from coordinate 371,197 downwards.
TAGTCACCGCTCCTTGGTCTCCTCAAGCACCGTCCGCCCCAGCAGCAGGTACTTCTCGGGGGAGCGCCTCTTGAGGTACTGGGCGCAGCCCACGCCCGCCACCGCGATCAGCGCGACGAGCCACGGCGTCGCCTTGAGCACCAGCGAGCCCGACTCCGGGCCGGCCGCCACGCCCATGTTGGACACCAGCAGCACGACCACGGCGAGCATCGCGACGCCGCCGAGGAGCGGGGCGGTGAAGGTGCGGAACCAGTGCCGGCTCTCGGGGTGGTGCGAGCGGAAGTAGACCAGCACGGCGAACGAGCACACCGCCTGCACGACGAGGATCGCCATGGTGCCGAGGATCGCTAGCAGGACGTACGTTCCGGTGTACGGGTCCTTGCCCGCCGCCCAGAACGCGCCGATCAGGACGGCCGAGACGGCCGTCTGGACCAGGCCCGCGATGTGCGGGGAGCCGTGCCGGGCGTGGGTGCGGCCGACGGTGTTCTTCAGGGACGGCAGGACGCCCTCGCGGCCGAGCGCGTACATGTAGCGGGCGGCGCAGTTGTGGAAGGCCATGCCGCAGGCCAGCGAGCCGGTGATCATCAGCCACTGCATGACGTCGACCGCCCAGTGGCCGACGTAGCGCTCGGTGGGGTTGAAGAAGAGGGCGAGCGGGTCGGCGGTGGCGACCTTCACGGCGTCCGCCTGGCCGGTGCCCGTGATGGCCATCCAGGAGACGAACACATAGAAGACGCCGACGCCCAGCACCGAGATCATCGTGGCCTTGGGGATGATCTTCTTCGGGTTGCGGGACTCCTCGCCGTACATCGCCGTCGACTCGAAGCCGACCCACGACCAGAAGGCGAAGAAGAGGCCGAGCCCGGCGCTGGTCCCCTTGAAGGCGTTGACCGGGTTCACGGGGTCGAGGCTGAAGCCGTCCGGGCCGCCGCCGTGGAAGGCGACCGACACCGCCATCGCCGCGAGGATCGTCACCTCGGTCCCGAGCAGGACGACGAGCAGCTTCTCGGCGACGGACACGCCGAACCAGGTGCCCGTCGCGTTGATCGCGAGCATCAGCAGCGCGAACGCCCACCACGGGATGTGCAGCCCCGTCTGGTCCTTCAGGGTCGTGGTGGCGAAGGACGAGAAGATGCCGATCAGCGCCGGTTCGAACACGACGTACGCGAAGGTCGCGAGCAGCCCCGAGGCGAGGCCGACCGAGCGGCCGAGGCCGTAGGAGATGAAGCCGTAGAAGGCACCCGTCGAGGTGATGTGCTTCGCCATCGAGGTGAAGCCGACGGAAAAGATTGCCAGGACGACCATTGCGACGAGGTAGCTCGCCGGCGCCCCGACGCCGTTGCCCGACGACACCATGAAGGGCACGTTGCCGGTCATCGCGGTGATCGGCGCCGCCGTCGCGACGGCCATGAAGACCACGCCGAGCAGGCCGATGGCGTTGGGTTTGAGCCGGTGAACGGTCTCGTCGCCGCCTGTCGTCTCCTCGGGGGCGACGCCCTCCTGCACTGCCATCGGGTGGCCCCTTCCGTTGCCGGCCGGTGCGCCGGATCGACGCCCTGATGGAGCAGGATGGTGCAGTCCCAATGAGTCGTTCAAGGGGCAGGACCGGTTAAATATTTGTCACCAGACCTTTAGACCGGCCGACTGCGGTCGGTGGCGGTCGGTGGCAGTCGATCGGCGGGCGGGCTCAGCGGGGCATGGCCCGCTGGAGTTCCAGGACCTGGGCGCGCAGTCGGGCCGGGCGGTCGGGGTCCGTGGAGAGCGGCACCTGTACGGCCATGAACCCATCGAGCGTGGCGGGCGGCTCCGGCAGGCGGATGTCCAGGCCGATCCGCGCGGCGAGCGCCAGCACGGTGGCGAGGAACCCGTCGGACAGGGCGTTGATGATCGCGTGGCTGGTCCGGTTGTGCCGGTCGAGCACGGCGTTCACGAACGCCTCGAAGACCGGCACGTCGATCTGACACTCGTCGTTCCACATCGGCCCGAACCCCGACGGCACGCCGACCCACTCCTCGTAGACGCGCACATGCGCCAGGAACAGTTCGGAGGCCTTCGTCGCCGGGTTCCACACCGACTCGCCGTCCACCTCGTAGTACTGGCTCATCACGGCCCCATTCGCCTGCGCGTACACGTCCACGGCCTTCGCAGTGCGTGCGCGTTCATGTCAACGGAGGCGCAGCGTAACCAGGCCCGTCGGCCGGACGCCCCGGATTTAACCGGTCACCGCCCGGTCACCGCCCGGTCACCGGCCCGGCAGCATCAGCCCCAGCGCGCCCTCCCGCACGGTCCACGTCCGCCGCCGTACCGGCCCCGCGACGGCCGTGTCCGCCCGGTAGCGGAAGTCCGCGCCCGAGACGGTCACCGTGCGTCCCCTGGCCTCCAGGGGAGCCGCCTCCGCGCCCAGGGACAGGGGCCGTACCGTCACGACGGCCGTGCCCGCGGGACCCGGGGTCACCGAGACGGCCGCCACCGGCTGGTCGAGGTCGACCAGCGTCACGCCGTCGACCTCGATGCGCAGCCGGGCCGGTCCGGGCGGGGCGGGGGCGGGGGAGAGGCGGGAGGGCCGCGACGGCACCAGGGTGCGGACGAGCGACTGGTACGTGCGCAACCAGTGCCGCCCGCCGTGCACGAGCCCGTCCGCCCCTTCCGCGCCCTCCGCCCGGCCGATCCGGGCCGCCCCATCGGTCCCGTAAGGCCTGTGAACCCCGTCAGTCCCGTCAGACACCTCCAGCTCGTCCCGGATGTCCCCGGCGTCCCGCGAGTCCCGTGAGTCCCGTGAGTCGTGTGGGGCGAGTGGTATCGGTGGGATCCTGAGCGCGCCCAGCACCACCCCGTCGCTGTCGTCCACGAGCACGTCCAGCCGCCGTTCGGTGCCGTCCAGGGCGGCCCGGGCCGCCGCCACGGCCCCCGTGGGCACCCCCAGGGCGTGCGCGACGCTCAGCGAGGCGCCCACCGGCACCACCGACAGCACACATTCGGCCAGCGCCCGCTGCCGGTGCAGCAGGGCCACCGCGCGGTTCAGCGCACGGTCGTCGCCGATGACCACCGGCCGCCGCGAGCCCCGCCGGGACAGCACCCGGGCGAATTCCTCCGGATCCTCGGGCAGGCACACCTTCGTACTCGCCGCACCCGCGCTGAGCACGTCTTTCGCGATTCGGACGGACTCCCCGTCCATGCTTCGGGCGACCGGATCGATGATCACCAGCAGCTGATCGGACGTCGGAGAAGTCGCCACCTCGGTCCTGCCTCGCTTCCTCGGGTAGCATCTTTGTGCAAGAGCCCCTTGCGCTATTGCGCCAGGGGCTTCGTCTATTCCGGGGCATCCGGGTCCGACAACTGGCGACCGAAGACGGTCGCGGTGCACGCGGTGGCACGAACTGCCGCGTACGCCCCTGACCTTGGACATGCCCCACCCGGAAGGGGTGTACGCGCGTGCCCGCACTTGTGCTGCTCGGTGCTCAGTGGGGTGACGAAGGCAAGGGAAAGGCCACCGACCTGCTCGGTGGCTCGGTGGACTATGTAGTGCGCTACCAGGGTGGCAACAACGCCGGCCACACGGTCGTCGTGGGCGATCAGAAGTACGCACTCCACCTGCTCCCTTCCGGAATCCTGTCTCCCGGCTGCACGCCGGTCATCGGTAACGGTGTCGTCGTCGACCCCTCGGTACTGCTCTCCGAGCTGAGCGGTCTGAACGAGCGCGGCGTCGACACGTCGAAGCTGCTGATCAGCGGCAACGCGCACATCATCACGCCCTACAACGTGACTGTCGACAAGGTGACGGAACGCTTCCTCGGAAAGCGCAAGATCGGCACCACCGGGCGCGGCATCGGCCCGACATATGCGGACAAGATCAACCGGGTCGGCATCCGCGTCCAGGACCTCTACGACGAGTCGATCCTCACCCAGAAGGTGGAGGCAGCGCTCGACGCCAAGAACCAGCTGCTCACCAAGCTGTACAACCGGCGCGCGATCGCCGTCGACCAGGTGGTGGAGGAACTGCTCGGCTATGCCGGGAAGTTGGCCCCCTACGTCACCGACACGGTGCTGGTCCTGAACCAGGCGCTGGAGGAGAACAAGGTCGTCCTCTTCGAGGGCGGCCAGGGCACGCTCCTCGACATCGACCACGGCACGTACCCCTTCGTCACCTCGTCGAACCCGACCGCGGGCGGCGCCTGCACGGGCTCCGGCGTGGGTCCGACGAAGATCAGCCGGGTCATCGGCATCCTGAAGGCGTACACGACCCGCGTCGGCTCGGGCCCGTTCCCGACGGAGCTGCTCGACGAGGACGGCGAGGCGCTGCGCCGCATCGGCGGCGAGCGGGGCGTGACGACCGGCCGTGACCGGCGCTGCGGCTGGTTCGACGCGGTCATCGCGCGGTACGCGACCCGCGTCAACGGCCTGACGGACTTCTTCCTGACGAAGCTCGACGTCCTCACCGGCTGGGAGCAGATCCCGGTCTGCGTGGCGTACGAGATCGACGGCAAGCGGGTCGAGGAACTCCCGTACTCACAGAGCGACTTCCACCACGCGAAGCCGGTCTACGAGACCCTGCCCGGCTGGTCCGAGGACATCACGAAGGCGAAGTCGTTCTCCGACCTCCCGAAGAACGCCCAGGCGTACGTGAAGGCGCTGGAGGAGATGTCCGGCGCCCCGATCTCCGCGATCGGCGTGGGCCCGGGCCGCGACGAGACGATCGAGATCAACTCGTTCCTGTAGGGCGGTAGTTCATGCACTGGCCCCACGCGCACCCGCGCGTGGGGTCACTGCTCAGGCGGCGCCCGGGGCCTGGAAGCCGGTGGTGTCGAGGGTGCAGCCGAACGGCAGGGGAATGTCGATCTTCTCGCCGAAGGGCTTGGTGAAGCGAACCTCGTATCCCTTTGCCGACGGCGACCCGTAGACGATGGCCTGTTCCTTCTGCATGTCGAGGATCAGGTAGACCGGCACACCCGCCTTGGCGTAGACCTCGACCTTGTTGGCGAGGTCGTCGTTCCGGGTCGAGGGAGAGGTCAACTCGGCGACGAACGACAGTGCCTTGCCGTCCAGGCGGTTGCTCTCCGTGTCGAACACCCGCTCGTGTGCTGCGTGAATGTCCGGACCGTATGCACACTCGCTCCCGGGGAAGACGTACAGCAGCGGAGACCGGTCGATCACGTGCTCTTCCGGAAGGTGCGGCTCCAACTGCTGGCACACCAAACGCATTACGCGTTGGTAGTACCCCTTCGACCACGGCGACACGACGATGTTCCCCCTGACGATCTCGGCCTTGTAGCCGTCCGGCACGTTCAGCTCGTCGAGCAGGTCCAGCAACACTTCGAAGCTGTCGGGTCCAGTGCCGCTTATCGTGATCGGTCGCTCTGTCATCAATGTCATGATGCGCCCTTCCTTTGAGGCAGGCCAGTAGCGACTCAGAGTAGCCGCAGGCATACTTTCCGTCAGGCTTTCGATCATTTCCGTTTGTTGACCCGCTCATGGCCTGCCTCTGGTTCTCGACGGAGCCGTCCGCAACCACCATCTACGCGTGTAGTGGTCCCGCACGGCCCCCCTCCCCACAGACCTCCTCAGGAGACCCGCCATGCCCGTTCCTCCCCTGAACCGCCGTGAGTTCGTGCAGAAGTCGGCTGTGACCGGGGCGGCCGTCGCCGTCGCGGGGACCGTGGGGGCGGGCACCGCCCAGGCGGCCGGCCGTAAGCCTGCCAAGCCGCCCCGCACCTGGACGTTCTCCATCCTCGGCACCACCGACCTGCACAGTCATGTCTTCGACTGGGACTACTACAAGGACGCCGCCTACTCCGACGCCAAGGGCAACTCCGTCGGCGTCGCCCGGGTCGCGACGCTCGTCAAGCAGCAGCGGGAGGCGAAGGGCGAGGAGCACGTCCTGCTCGTCGACGCCGGCGACATCATCCAGGGCACCTCCCTCGCCTACTACTTCGCGCGCGTGGAGCCCATCACCGGCAAGGGCGTCAAGCACCCGATGGCCGTCGCCATGAACCACATGCGCTACGACGCCGCCGCCCTCGGCAACCACGAGTTCAACTACGGCATCGAGGTGCTGCGCAAGTTCGAGCAGCAGTGTCACTTCCCGCTGCTCGGCGCGAACGCCCTCGACGCGAAGACGCTGCGCCCCGCGTTCCCGCCGTACACCGTGAAGCGGATCTGTGTCCCGGGCGCCCCGGACATCAAGGTCGGCATCCTGGGCCTGACCAACCCCGGCATCGCGATCTGGGACAAGGACAACGTCAGCGGGAAGATGGTCTTCCCGGGCCTGGTCGAGCAGGCGAAGAAGTACGTCCCCCGGCTCCGCGCCCTCGGCTGTGACGTCGTCTTCCTCACCGACCACTCCGGCCTCGACGGCTCCTCCTCCTACGGCGACGCCCTCCCGTACGTCGAGAACGCCTCCAACCTCGTCGCCGAGCAGGTCCCCGGCATCGACGCGATCCTCGTCGGCCACACGCATGTGGAAGTGCCGTCGTACACCGTCAAGAACGCCGAGTCCGGAGAGGAAGTGCTTCTCTCCGAGCCGTACTGCTGGGGATACCGCCTCAGCGTCTTCGACTTCGAGGTCGAGCTGGAGCACGGCCGCTGGAAGGTCGTCGGCAAGTCCGCGCAGACCCTCAACCCCAACACCGTGGACGAGGACCCGGAGATCAAGAAGCTCCTGGAGGCCGACCACGAACTCGTCGTGAAGTACGTCAACACGGCCGTCGGCACCTGCACGGCCGACCTCTCGGCGGCGGAGTCCTGCTGGAAGGACGTCCCCATCATGGACTTCATCCACGAGGTCCAGATGCAGACGGTCAAGGCGGGCCTGTCGGCGTCCGACGCGGCGCTGCCCCTCATCTCCGTCGCCGCGCCCTTCTCCCGCACGGCCGACATCCCGGCGGGCAGCATCACCATCAAGGACATCGCCGGGCTCTACATCTACGACAACACCCTGTACGGCAAGAAGCTCACCGGCGCGCAGCTCAAGGACTACCTGGAGTACGCGGCGAAGTACTACCACCAGGTCCCGGCGGGCACGAAGGTCGACACCGCGACCCTCACCAACGCCAACAACTTCTGGGACTACATGTACGACACCGCCGCGGGCGTCTCGTACGACATCGACATCGCGCAGGCGGAGGGGTCGAGGATCAAGAACCTCACCTACAACGGCGCCGCCGTCGCCGACGACCAGGTCTTCGTCGTCGCAGTCAACAACTACCGGGCCAACGGCGGCAGCGGCTACCCGCACATCGCCACCGCCGGCATCGCCTACAGCTCCACCAACGAGATCCGCCAGCTGATGATCGACTACGTGACGGCGAAGAAGACGCTCGACCCGGCGGACTTCGCCGCCGCCAACTGGAAGCTGACCCAGGCGGGTTCGCCGGTCTTCTGACGGCGCCTCAGCGGAAGGCGGGTGCGTTGCGCGCCGCCCACGCGGCGAAGGTGCCCGGGGTCCGGGCCAGGACGCGTTCGACGTCCGGGCTCGGACGCCGCTCGTCCTCGGTGGGCTCGCCCAGGATCGCGAGGGTGCCCTCGACCACGGGCAGTGGCATGAACCGCGCCATCAGCGCGTGGGCCTCCTCCCGGGTCTGCTCGGTGAAGCGCACCGGTTCGCCCAGCGCGGCGGCGATGGCCGCGGCCCGCTCACGCGGGGTGGTCGGCGCGGGGCCGGTCAGCGTGTAGACGGCGCCCAGGTGGCCGTCGCCGAGCAGGGCCGCGACGGCGACGGCGGCCACGTCGTCGGGGTCGACGAAGGGCAGGCCGACGTCACCGAACGGCGCCGCCGCCTCCCGTCGGGCGCGGATCGACTCGGCCCAGGCGAACGCGTTGGTCGCCATCCCGCCCGACCGCAGGACCGTCCAGTCGAGCCCCGACTCCCGTACGGCCTCCTCGAAGCGGCGCGGGTGCCCGTACGCCTGCGGGCGGGTCTGCGCGCCCTGCGAGGACAGCAGTACGACCCGGCGGATCCCGGCGGACTTCGCCTCGGCCAGGACGCCGTGCGGGTCCTCGCCCGCCACCAGCAGGAACAGCGCCCGTGCTCCCTCGAACGCGGCCCGCAGCCCGGCCGGTTCGGCCAGATCGGCGGGCACCGCCCGCACCCCGGCCGGCACGTCGGCGTCGGTGACGGCGCGGGCGACGGCCGTCACGGGCACCCGGGCCTCGGACAGCATCCGCACCAGCGCGCGTCCGACGTTCCCGGTCGCACCGGTCACCACGACCGTCTCGTTCGTCTTGTTCATCTCGTGCGTCTCGTGCGTCTCGTTCATTTCGGTCCCCGTCCCTCGTCGGTCGTTAGTTAGTTGGCTGACTAACTCGATGGATGTGACGCTAGCACGGTTCCACCGCCCGTTGTCTATAGTCAGTTGGGTGACTGACTCAGTGGAGAAGCGGGGTGCGGGGGCCGGCGCGGGCAAGAAGGGCGTCGGCAAGCGGCAGCGGCTCATGGCGGCCGCCGCCACGGTCCTGCACGAGCGGGGCGTGGAGCGGACGACCATCGCCGACATCGCCCGCGCCGCCGACGTCCCGGTCGGCAACGTGTACTACTACTTCAAGACCAAGGACGAGCTGGTCGAGGCGGCCCTGGACCGGCACGCCGAGTATCTCGACGACCTCACCGCCCGGCTCGACGAGCTCGCGGACCCGCGCGAACGCCTGAAGAGCCTCGTCGCCGGCTGGGTCGAGGCGCGGGACGTCGCGGCCCGGTACGGCTGCCCCACGGGCACCCTCGCCGTCGAGCTCGGCAAGCGCGACGAGGGCGGTCTCGACCTCGCCGCCGGGCTCGTCGTCCGCAGGCTGCTGGACTGGGTGGAGCGGCAGTACCGCGAGATCGGGGTCGACGAGCCCGACGGTCACGCGCTCGCGCTCGTCGGCGCGTACCAGGGCATGTCGCTGCTCTCCAGCGCCCTGCGCGACCCGGAGGTCATGACCCGCGAAGGGGCCCGGCTCGTCCGGGAGATCGACGCGCTGGCGTGACCCCGCTCATGGAGGACGTGCAGAAGGGTCTCTCGCTGGTCGGTCGCTGACCTCAGCTGAACACGATCATCGACCCCTGCGCCAGACTCCGCGTCGCCGCCGCGTGCAGCCCCAGCCAGACGTGCCGTTCACGCGCGAAGGGGCTGGGATCGTACGGCGCCGGAACGGCGGGTTCCTCCAACTCCGTGGGACCGGCGGGCGGTTGGGGAGCCGCCGGAGGATTGGCCGGATCGATGCCGATCGACGGCGCCACGAACTCCAGCTCGCGCAGCAGGGACTGGGAGGAGCCGAGCGGGCCGCCGCCGGCGAGGAGTTCGTCGCTGGACAGGGGGTGGGGGAAGTCGACGGGGACGTACGCGCCCGCGTGGTCGTAGTGCCAGACCAGGTGCGACTGCTGGGCCGTCGTCTCGAACATCTCCAGGAGCTGCTCGTAGTCGCCGCCGAGCTCGTCCACCGGCGTCACCGGCAGCCGGCACACCTGGAGCAGGTAGGCGCGGCGCAGGAAGTGCAGGGCGTCGTAGTCGAAGCCGGCCACCGGGGCGACCTCGCCGAACACACCGGGCATGTACTGGTACACCGGCACCGGCGGGAGTCCCGCCTCGGCCAGCACCTTGTTGTACTGGGCGAGTTCGTCGGCGAAGGGGTTGTCGGGGGTGTGACACAACACGTCGACGAGCGGCACCAGCCACAGGTCACAGGCCAAAGAGAGCTCCTCACTTCGCGCGTTGCACGGTCGATGCGGGCGTTGCCATCGCGGTTGCGGTTGCGGTTGCGGTTGCGGTCGCGGTTTCCGTTGCCGGTCAGGGCAGGGTAGTCGCTGCCGCGCACGTCAGCTCCCGTCCTGCGTCCCCTGGTGCAGGTCCCATACCCACACTCCGGCCACCCACCTACCCGGTCGGCCCACCAGCTTCTCCACCGTCTCACGCAGCCGGTCGGCGCGTGGCTGCGGGGCGAGCACCAGGGCGCCCGCCCGCCAGTACGCGAAGTCCTCGCGGGCCTCGGTCCGGGCGCGGGCGTCGATCGCCGGGACCACGCCCGTGTAGCGCACGTCGCGGAGCAGGCTCGCCGTGAACCGCAGCGGGACGCCGTAGACGCCGGTGCGGTCGCCGTCGCCGTAGGGGCCGTTGAAGTAGCCGCCGGGCATCCGGAAGCCGAGGCCGGCCGCCGTCTGCCAGTGCAGCGCCTCGGCGTCCTCGGGTTCGGCGAGCGGCACCGGGACGAGGGTCTCGCCGGAGCGGACGTACGTCTTCCAGGAGCCGTCGGTGAAGAAGGCGGGCGTGACGGCGCGCGGCTCGGACTTCAGCGGGGCCGGGACGAGGGGGAGCAGGGCGAGGCAGACGGCGAGCGCTCCGGCGTACTGGGTGCCCAGGCGGCGGGCCTGCGCCAGCCGGTCGATCGCCAGGGCGAGCAGCATGCCCAGTGCGGGGGCGCAGACCAGCGCGACCCGGCTCTCGATGACCGACTCGAAGAGGGGGAGACCGGCGAGCAGGCTCCAGGGGCCGGGGACGGTGGTGTCGGTGAGGGGGAGCGGGATGCGCGGGCCGAGGGACAGCACCGCCGCGCCGGCCGCCGTGCAGGCCAGCGCCTTGACCGCGGGCCGCCGCCACAGCCGTACCGTGATCGCGAACGCCAGCAGGGCCAGCGGCCAGCCGTAGAAGGCGTTCTGTTCGGTCGGGTTGAGGGAGAGGGCGTCGGCGCGGTCGGCGTCGCCCGCGATCAGGGAGCGCTCGGCGAACGACAGCAGCGCTCGGGCGGAGTTGGCGACGCCGGGCGCGCTGCCGTGGTGGATGCCGGAGTAGCTCTGCGGTCCGGAGAACTGCCAGGCCAGCGGGTAGACGACGAGCGGCAGACAGACGGCGGCGGCGATCGCCAGACCGTTCAGCAGCGGGCGGGCGGCCTTGCGCGCCACGCCGGGGCGTACGGCCGCGTAGGCGAGCGCGAACAGGACCATGCCCAGCGCGGCGAGCAGCAGGGGCTCCTCGCCGAGGAAGAACTGGTAGCCCGCCATCAGGCCGAGGACGACCGCGTCCCGGGTGACGGGCGCACCGGTCGTCAGCCGCAGGGCGCGCTCGATGATCGGCGGGATCATGAACAGGACGACGAAGTTCGGGTGGGCGTTGGCGTGGCTGATCATCGGCGGTGCGAACGCGGCCAGCGCGGCCCCGGCGAAGGCGGCCGCCCGCTGCCGGACGAGCCGTCGCACGATGAGCCGGTACCAGGCGGCGGCGGTGGCGGCCAGGCCCAGCGTCATCACCAGGCTGAGGGTGACGGCCGGGCCGAGCAGCAGGGTGACGGGCGTGAGCGGGACGGACAGGCCCAGCATCGCCGTGTTGGCCATCAGGTTGACGCCGTCGGGGAAGCCCTGGAGGTCGGTGAAGAGGGGGTTGCGCAGGTGGGCCACGTTGTCGGCGGTCACCGCGAAGAACCACTCCCACTGGTTCTGGTCCTGGAGGGAGTCGGTGAGATAGCGGTGGGCGGGGTCCAGGACGCGGCCCGAGTAGAGGGCCACGGCCATCGCGAGGAACAGGACGACGGCCAGGACGTCCACGGGTCTCAGGGCGGGGATCCGCAGCCGGACCAGGTCGCGCGGGAACCGGAGGTAGTCCACGGGACGGACCTTCGAGCCGGGCTGGTGCGACCAGTGCACCGGCGTCTCGGCGACCGGCCAGCCGGCGCGCTGGAAGTACCGCAGCACCTCCACGTCGATGGCCCAGCCGTTGAGACGCGAGGCGGCGAAGGCGGCCCGCGCCTTGTCGCCGTCGAACAGCTTGAACCCGCACTGGGTGTCGCGTATCGCGCGCAGGGTCGTCCGGCGTATGAGCAGGTTGCCCGCCGTGCCGAGGAGTTCGCGGATCCGGTGCTGCCGGTCGCCCAGGGTCGCGCCGGGGACCGCCCGGGAGCCGATCGCCGCCGCGTGACCGTCGGCGAGCGCCTTCTCCAGCCGTCCCAACTCCTCGATGGGGGTGGCGAGATCGGCGTCCGTGACCAGGATGTGCCGGCCCCGGCTGGCGGCCACCCCGAGCCGCAGCGCGTGCCCCTTGCCCCGGTTGCCGGAGCCGGTACCGAGGACGAGCCGCACGCGGGGGTCGCGGCGCACGGTGACGAGCTCGCGGGTGGCGTCGGTGGACCCGTCGTCGGCGACCAGGATCTCCCAGCTGCCCCAGTGGCTCCCCGTCGCGTCGAGATGGCGGGTCACCGCGTCCAGGGTGGCGCCGAGCCGCCGCTCCTCGTTGTAGGCGGGGACGACGACGGAGAGTTCGACGGCCGTGGTGCGGGGCGCGGTGGCGTCCGCCCGGCTCATCCGGCCGCCAGTCGTTCGATCAGGCCGATGGAGTCGGCGTTGTACGCGGCGAGGATCACGCGGGCGGCGGCGGTGTCGCGGCCGTACAGGGCGTCGACGAGTTCGGTGTGCCCGGACCACAGGCAGCCGCGCAGATCGGTCAGCCGCCGCAGGTGCTGCACCGTGCACACCCAGGACTGCACGCGCAGCCGGTGCAGGAAGTCGGCGAGGTAGGGATTGCCGAACAGGGAGCTCAGCTCGCGCCAGAAACGCAGGTCGTAGCCGATGAGGACGGTGAGGTCACCGGCGGCGGCGGCCCGCTGCGCCTCCTCGCCGCGCCGGCGTATCCCCGCGATGGCGGCGGCGATCCGCGGTTCGTCCAGGTTCTGCTGGGGCTGGCGGCCCTCGTCGATGGCGACGAACATCGCCTCGATGATCAGGCTGCGCGCCTCGATCATGCCCCGGTAGTCCTCGACGGAGTACTCGTGGACCCGGAAGCCCCGATGCTGGTCGGCCTCCAGCAGGCCCTGGGCGGAGAGATCGACGAGGGCCTCGCGGACGGGGGTCGCGGAGACGCCGTACTGCTCGGCGATCTCCTTCACCGTGAACTCCTGCCCCGGCTGCAGCCGTCCGCCCAGCACCTCGTCGCGAAGCGCGTCGGCGATCTGCTGTCGCAGGGTGCTGCGCGTCACGGCGCCGTTGCCGCTGCTGCCGGACATGGTCAGGGCGTCTCCATCGTCGGGTGCGAAATGCTCGGACACTGCAAAAGGTGGCGTGCTCGTCGGTATGTACGAGCACGCCACCTTACGCGTTCGAAGATTTCAAGCCCTTACACGCGTCAGGACCGTTCTGCTCCTACTGCGTGTACTCGTCGGCCACCGAGAGGGCGGTGTCCAGGGCCGCGAGCCCTTCCTTGACCTCCGACTCGGAGACGTTGAGCGGCGGCACGAAGTGTGTCCGGTTCATGTTCACGAACGGCCACGCCCCGGCCTTCTTCGCGGCGGCGCCGAAGGCGACCATGGCCGCGTTCGCCTCACCGGCGGCGTTGTACGGCACCAGCGGCTCGCGGGTCTCCCGGTTCTTCACCAGCTCGACCGCCCAGAACATGCCGGCACCGCGCACCTCGCCGACGCTCGGGTGCCGCTCGGCCAGCTCCTTCAGCCCCGGCCCGACGAGGGACGCGCCCAGGTTCTTCGCGTTGTCGACGATGCCCTCCTCCGCCATGACGTTGATCGTCGCGACGGCGGCGGCGCAGGCCAGCGGGTGCCCGGAGTACGTCAGCCCGCCGGGGTACGGCCGCTTCCCGAAGGTGTCCGCGATCGCGCCCGAGACGGCGACACCGCCGAGCGGCACATATCCGCTGTTCACGCCCTTGGCGAAGGTCATCAGGTCGGGGGTGACGTCGTAGAGGTCGGCCGCGAACCACTCGCCGGTGCGGCCGAATCCGGCCATGACCTCGTCCAGGATGAAGACGATCCCGTACTTGTCGCAGATCTCCCGCACTCCCGCGAGGTAGCCGGGCGGCGGGAGCATGATCCCGGCGGTGCCCGGAATCGTCTCCAGGATGATCGCGGCGACCGTACCCGGCCCCTCGAAGGCGATCGTCGTCTCCAGGTGCTCCAGCGCCCGCGCGCACTCCTGCTCCTCCGTCTCGGCGTAGAAGCGGGAGCGGTACAGGAACGGCGCCCAGAAGTGCACGACCCCGGCGGAGGCGCTGTCGGAGGCCCAGCGCCGGGGGTCGCCGGTGATGTTCACGGCCTGCTGCGTGCCGCCGTGGTACGAGCGGTAGGCGGAGAGCACCTTGGCCCGGCCGGTGTGCAGCCGGGCCATGCGCACGGCGTGCTCGACGGCGTCCGCGCCGCCGTTGGTGAAGAAGATCTTGTCGAGGTCGCCGGGGGTGCGCTCGGCGATCAGCCGGGCCGCCTCCGAGCGGGCCTCGACGGCGAAGGCGGGCGCGAACGTGGTCAGGCGGGCGGCCTGCTCCTGGATCGCGGCGACGACCTTCGGATGCTGGTAGCCGATGTTGGTGAAGACGAGGCCGCTGGTGAGGTCGAGGTACCGCTTGCCGTCGTAGTCCCAGAAGTACGACCCCTCCGCGCCGGCCACGGCGAGCGGGTCGATGAGCTCCTGGGCGGACCAGGAGTGGAAGACATGCGCGCGGTCCGCGGCCTTCACGGCCGCGCCGGCCTGGGGGTCGATCTGAGGGGTCATGCCAGTGAGCGTAAATGTCCGCGATGCGGAAGGGATATCGGCGTCCTGTTCCGTGGACGGGGGGAATCCGCGACAGGTTGTCGGGCGTGCCCGGCGGCGGCGCCGTCATTGACAGCATACTGCGTAAATGACAGCATGTTGTCATAGCTCGGTTGAGGAGGAGTCATGAGCCGCAAGCCTGTGCATCTCGCCGTGTACGACACGCTCGCCGACTGGGAGACGGGCCACGCGACCGCGTATCTCGCGCGGGGCGGGTACGAGATCCGGACGGTCGGCGCGTCGGGCGCGTCGGGCGTGTCGGGGCCGTCCCGCTCTTCCGGCGCGTCCCGCGCCGAGCCGGTCGTCAGCATCGGCGGCCTGCGCGTGCAGCCGGACCTGGCCCTGGCCGGCGTACGCCCCGAGGGCAGCGCGCTGCTGATCCTCCCGGGCGCCGACCTGTGGGACACGTCCGACGACCTCGCGCCCTTCGCCCGCAAGGCCCGGGAGTTCCTCGACGCGGGGACGCCCGTCGCCGCGATCTGCGGCGCCACCGCAGGGCTCGCCCGTGAGGGCCTGCTCGACGACCGGGACCACACCAGCGCCGTCTCGTTCTACCTGGCCGCGACGGGGTACGGCGGCGCGGAGCGGTACGTCGAGGCGGACGCCGTCACCGACCGCGGGCTGATCACCGCCGGTCCGACCGAACCGGTCGCCTTCGCGCGCGAGATCCTCGGGCTCCTCGGCGTGTACGAGGGTGAGGTGCTGGAGGCCTGGTACCGGCTGTTCCACGACTCGGACGCGCAGGCGCACGCCGTGCTGGAGAAGGCGAGGACGCGGGCGTGAGCCGTGAGCGTCAGGAGTTGCTCAGCCGCAGCGCGCTCGGCGTCTTCCGGCTGAACGGCCAGTTCCTCGCCGTCGCCGAGGAACTGGCCCGGCCCGCCGGGCTCACCGCCGCCTGGTGGCAGGTGCTCGGCGCGGTACTGCGCGAGCCGCTGCCCGTGTCCGGGATCGCCCGAGAGATGGGCATCACGAGGCAGAGCGTCCAGCGCATCGCCGACCTGCTGGTGGACAAGGGGCTGGCCGAATACCGGCCGAACCCGGCCCACCGGCGCGCCAAGCTGCTGGCGCCCACCCAGGAGGGCCGGGCCGCGATCGCCCGCATCCACCCCGGTCACGCGGCCTTCGCCGACCGGCTGGCCGCCGCATACGGCGAGGCGGAACTCGCCGAGGCCGTGCAGGCGATGGAACGCCTGTCCAAGCTGCTGGACGCCCTGGAGCTCCCGCCCCCGTCCGCTCCGCCCCTGCCGACTCCCTCTCCGCCGCCTCCGCCTGTTACGGAACCGTAGACATCGCGCCACGCGGCGGCCCGAACGGCCGGTTTATTCTCGGCACACACATGTCTCGATCACACATGTGGGGGAAGGGCGGCGCTGCCATGGAGGAACTGGGGCCCGGGGACCCGCAGCGCATCGGCGGCTACCGGCTGCTCGCGCGGCTGGGAGCGGGCGGGATGGGGCAGGTCTACCTCGCCCGTTCGGACCGTGGGCGGACGGTCGCCGTGAAGCTGGTGCGGCGGGAGCTGGCGGCGCGCGAGGAGTTCCGGGCGCGTTTCCGCCAGGAGGTGCGCAACGCCCAGCGGGTCGGCGGGTTCTGGACCGCGCCCGTCCTGGACGCCGACACCGAGGCCGAGGTGCCCTGGGTCGCCACCGGCTATGTCGCGGGCCCGAGCCTCCAGCAGGTCGTCGGCCACGACCACGGGCCGCTGCCCGAGCGGTCGGTGCGCATCCTCGCCGCCGGGCTCGCGCACGCGCTCACCAACATCCACGCGGCCGGGATCGTCCACCGCGACCTCAAGCCGTCCAACGTGATGGTCACCATCGAAGGCCCCCGCGTCATCGACTTCGGTGTCGCACGGGCGCTGGAGAGCGTCACCGGCGAGAGCCGGCTCACCCGGGCCGGCGCGGTGGTCGGCTCGCCCGGCTTCCTGGCCCCCGAGCAGGTGCGCGGCGACGCAGTCACCCCGGCGAGCGACGTCTTCTGCCTCGGCTCCGTCCTCGCCTACGCCGCCACCGGCACCCTCCCCTTCGGATCCGCCGACAGCGCGGCGCACGCCCTGATGTTCCGCATCGTCGAGGACGAACCCGACCTGACCGGCGTCCCCGAGGGCATCGCCGACCTGGTCCGCGCCTGTCTGCGCAAGGACCCGGCCGCCCGCCCCACCCCGGACCGCGTCCTGGAGCTCACGGGCGCCGACGACACCGTCTCCGACGGCCGCTCCCGCGACCCCTGGCTGCCCGGCGCCCTCGTCGCCCAACTCGGCCGTCACGCAGTGCGGTTGCTGGAGGCGGAGGACCCCGAGGGCACGGACGGCGCCGGCCTCTCCCACCCCGCCTCCCCGGCCTTCCCCGAGCACCCGGCGACCGCCCGCGAAGCCACCCCGGAACACTCCGGCCCACGCGGCGACGCGTTCTCCCCGGCCCACCGCCCCACCCTGCTCGCGGGCCCCGACGGCATCCCGCCGCAGTCACCCCCGCCCGGCGCGGAAACCGCCCCGGCCCACCCGGCGTACGGCCACCCCCAGCAACACCCGGCCGCCGCCCCCGCCTACGGCTACCCGCCCCAGCCGTCGGGCGCCTGGTCCCCGGCGCCGGGCGCCCCGGCCCCGTACAACCCGTACGCGGACGGCGGCGGCGCCCCCTACGGGCAGACCGGCGCCGACCCGCAGGAACCCCCGCGCCGCAACCGCCGTACGACCGCGCTGCTGGTCCTGGTCGCCCTGGTGGTCGCGATCGCCGCCGGCGGCTCGGTGTACGCGTTCCTGAACGGCGACGGCGACGCCACCGCGCAGCCGACGCCCGGCCCGGGAGCCTCGAACTCCCCGCCCCCGAAGGCCTCGACACCGACGACCCCCGCACAGTCCGCGTCCCCCTCTCCCTCCCCGTCGTCGTCGGCCGGTGTGGTCCCGGCGGCCTACCTCGGCACCTGGACCACCACGATCGAGAACGCGAGCGGCACGAACAAGCGCCGGCTCACCATCCGCCAGGGCACGGTGGGCGACCCGGTGCTCGCCCTCGTCGCCGACGGCGACACCTACCACTGCGAGTTCAGCGCCGACCTCACCGAACGGCCCCGCGGCGACGGCCCGTTGGCGATCGGCCCCTCCAAGGTCACCGCCGGCGAACCCCTCACCTCGTGCAGCCCCGGCGCCGCCTCCGAGGTCACCCTGCTCGCCGACGGCACGCTGCAACGCGTCAACACCGGCACCGGGGAGAAGCTCACCTACACCAAGGGGTGAACGTCGGGCGAACGTCGGCCGACGGGCCCCGCCGACGCCTTCGGACAGCCGTACGGTGAACTCACGAACGACTGCCGGGAGTTGCGGGGGCACCCACAGTGCAGTGGCTGAACGCGGAGAACGTGGTGGCCATCGGTACGGCCGCCGTCGGCATCGTCGCCTCCGGGATCATGGTCTGGTACGAGCGCCGGACTCCGCGCCGTAAGCGCATCGGGTATCGCGTGCAGATGGACAACCCGATCGGCGACGACGTCAGATCCGGCCGCGCCAACCGCCGGCTCGGCCTCTTCGACGAGGCCCCGGCCATGGTCGACGCCACGCTCGTCCTCCTGCGCATCGAGAACGACGGCTCGCAGGGCATCGCCCGGGACGACTACACCGGTCCCGAACGCCACGGGCTGACCGCCGTCTTCACCGACCGCACCATCCGCGGGGTGTCGGTCACCCAGCCGACCGACACCGACCACCTCATGGACCACTTCACCGCGGACCGCGGCTTCGGCTACGACGGCAACACCCTGCGCATACCGCGCGTCCCGCTCAACCCCCGCGAGCACTTCAAGCTGCTGGTGCTGCTGTCCGGCGGCGACGTCGGCCGCGGCATCCGGCTGTACGGCGGGCTGCGCGACGGCGAGGTCCACCCCAACCGCAGCGCCACCCCGGACGACACCCCGCCCCTGTTCAGCCGCGCCTCCCGGCTGATCTCCATCCTCCTCACCGTCTGCGTCGTCACCCTCGCGACGATCGTCGTCGTACGGGACGACTCGCGGCCCCCGATCGGCTGCGAGCGCGGCACGCTCACCGTCACCGGCTCGACGGCGTTCGCCCCGGTGATCCGGGAGGTGGCGGCCACCTACGAACGCGACTGCGAGGGCGCGCACCTCACCGTGGACCCGCACGGCTCGACGGCCGGGATCCGTGAACTGGCCGCCGCCGGCGCCGCCCGCAAGAAGGGCTCCCCGCCGGTCGTCGCCCTCTCCGACGGCCCCAAGCCGGCCGGGCTCGACGAACTGCGCGAGAACCGCGTCGCCGTGTCGGTGTTCGCGCTGGTCGTCCACGACGACGTACGCCTGAAGAACCTCGCCGCGGCGGACGTGCGGCGGCTGTACCGCGGGGAGATCGCCAACTGGGACGAGGTCGGCGGCCCGAACCTGCCGGTGGTCCTGGTCAGCCGGGACGCCAACTCCGGTACCCGGCAGGTGTTCCAGCGGCGCGTACTGGGCCGCGGTGAGATCGCGAACTCCTCCGTCGACTGCGTCCACAAGGACGACCCGACGGCCCCCGTCATCCGCTGCGAACTCGACTCCACCGACCAGGTGCTGGCGACGGTCGCGGCCACCCCGGGCGCGATCGGCTACAGCGAGCTCAACCTGGCCGACCGCGTGAAGGGCCTGCACCCGCTCGACCTGGACGGCGCCCCGCCCTCCGTCGACGCCATCGAACACGGCACGAGCGACTACCCCTACCGAGAGATCGAATACGCCTACACCTACGGCCGCCCCCCAGCCGACTCCCTGGCCTCGAGCTTCCTCACCTACCTCACCCGAGGCAACGGTCAGGACGTCATCCGCACCCACGGCCACGTACCGTGCTGGACACCGGAGGGCCTGCGGCTGTGCAGCTCCAGCACACCCAGCCCGTCCGGCACACCCAGCCCGTCCGGCGTTTGAGGACGAGGCCCTTCAAGGGCCGACAGGGGGTCTGGGGGCGAAGCCCCCAGGGATGCCCAGGGAGGGGAACGGGTAGGGGCGGCGGGGGCGAAAAACAGTCCTACCGCGGCTCCGGCGGCCGCTGCCGAGGCATGTTCGGCCGAGCGTTCACCCCGGGCGGCGAAGGAAACCGCCCGGACCCGCCACCGACGTCCACCCGCCCGCCGGAGGCGACCGCCGACTGGATCCCCATAGGAGTCGGCCCGCTGCGGAACTCCACCATCCAGTCCGCCGTCTCCGTACGCACCAGATCCGTCACGTCCTCCGAGAACCGCCGCAACACCCCCAGACACCGCTCCGCGGCCTCACTCGCCGTCCCCTCCGCAGGCCCCAGCACCTCCCGCACGCTCTCCGAGGCCCAGTCGAACTGCAACACCTGCAACCGCCGCTGCACGGCCTGCGCGGTCGCCACGTCCCTTATCCAGCCGGACGTCACCCCGAAGAACCGGTCCACCGCCACGCACGCCACCGCCAGCAGCAGCGCCAGATACCCCCAGGGGGCGACCCCGCCCATCACCCGGGTCAGATCCAGCAACGGCAGCGCGGCCCCGCACACCGCCCCCGCCGCCGCCCCGACCCGCAGCGCCCGTGCGCCCCGCCGCTTCCACACCCGGTCGGCGAGGTACCAGGCGGCGGTCTCCAGCGCCCCGCGCTCCACCCACCGGTACAGCTCCTCCAGCCGCTCGGCGGGCTCGCCCCAGTCGCCGAGCGGGAGCGCCCGCCCGGTCAGGTCGCCCGGCCGCAGCCCGGCCGCGCCCTCGCCCCGCTCGTCCTGAGGCGGACCCTCGGGCTGCATCTCCGGCTGACCCACCCGGCACTCCCTTATGACTCAGTGACTCCGCGTAACGCCTGATGCTGAATGTGCCGACCCTTCCTACCTCCCAATGGGTGGCGAAGGGCACGCTTTCGTCGCTTTTCCGCCCGGAAGGAGGTCTTGATCAGGTATAGGCCACCGAGGTATCTCACTCGAAAGAGTGGCGGGGCGACGCACTCATGGAGCACGTAGGCTCAGTGGCAGACAGGAACAAGGAAGACAGGAGCCGATCGTGATTCCCGGTGGTGGCCAGCCCAACATGCAGCAGCTGCTCCAGCAGGCCCAGAAAATGCAGCAGGACCTGGCCCGTGCCCAGGAGGAGCTGGCGAACACGGAGGTGGACGGGCAGGCGGGCGGCGGCCTGGTGAGGGCCACTGTGACCGGCTCCGGCGAGCTGCGGGCCCTGCAGATCGACCCGAAGGCGGTGGACCCGGAGGACACCGAGACCCTCGCCGACCTGATCGTCGCGGCCGTCCACGCGGCCAACGAGAACGCGCAGACGCTCCAGCAGCAGAAGCTCGGCCCGCTGGCCCAGGGCCTGGGCGGCGGCAGCGGTATCCCGGGCCTGCCTTTCTAAGACCGGCCCCGGCCAACTACCGTACGTACTGCAAGGAAACCCAGGAAGGACGGCAGTCCGTGTACGAAGGCGTGGTCCAGGACCTCATCGACGAGCTGGGGCGGCTGCCCGGCGTCGGTCCCAAGAGCGCGCAGCGGATCGCCTTCCACATCCTCCAGGCGGAACCGACGGACGTACGGCGGCTCGCGCAGTGCCTCATGGAGGTCAAGGCGAAGGTCCGCTTCTGCGCGACCTGCGGCAACGTGGCGCAGGAGGAGCTGTGCGGCATCTGCCGTGACGCCCGCCGCGACCCGACGGTCATCTGTGTCGTCGAGGAGCCGAAGGACGTCGTGGCGATCGAGCGCACCCGCGAGTTCCGCGGCAAGTACCACGTCCTCGGCGGCGCGATCAGCCCCATCGAGGGTGTCGGTCCCGACGACCTGCGTATACGAGAACTTCTCGCGCGGTTGGCCGACGGGACGGTCACGGAACTGATCCTGGCCACGGATCCGAACCTGGAAGGCGAGGCCACGGCCACGTACCTCGCCCGCATGATCAAGCCCATGGGCCTGAAGGTCACCCGCCTGGCCAGCGGCCTCCCGGTGGGCGGAGACCTGGAATACGCGGACGAGGTCACGCTCGGCCGCGCCTTCGAGGGGAGACGACTCCTAGATGTCTGACGCCACGCTGCACGCGACCGACCGGAATCCGGACGACTTCGCGGTCCAGATCGCGGATCAGGTCGAGAGCTTCCTGGTAGCCGTCACGGAGGTGGCGAAGGGCGACGAGCCTGGCTCGGCGGTCCCCTTCCTCCTCCTGGAGGTGTCCCAGCTGCTCCTGGCCGGCGGCCGGCTCGGCGCGCACGAGGACATCGTCCCCGACGAGCGCTACGAGCCCGACCCGGGCTTCGAGCCGGACGCGGACGAACTCCGCGAGAACCTGGCCAGACTGCTGGACCCGGTGGACGTTTACTCGGAGGTCTTCGACCCCTACGAGCCCCGCAAGGCGCCCGTCCCGGCCCGGATCTCCGACGACCTCGCCGACGTCATCGCCGACCTGCGCCACGGCATGGCCCACTACCGCGCGGGCCGCACCACCGAGGCGCTGTGGTGGTGGCAGTTCTCCTACTTCTCCAACTGGGGCTCCACGGCCTCGGCGACCCTGCGCGCCCTGCACTCGGTGCTCGCGCACGTCCGGCTGGACGCGCCCCTGGAGGAACTGGACGGCCTCGACACCGACCAGAGCCCGCTGGGCGACGAGACGCTGGAGTTCGAGGCGGGCCGCGTGATGGCGGAGGAGATCGGCGACCACCTGGGCGCCCGCCCGGCGAAGTAACCGCGCGCGAACGCGGCGCGGGGACACCGGACGACGGGACGGACGGGGGAGCGGGAAGCGATGGCCGAAGACCACCCTGCCGATGCACCTGCCCCGGCCTCTGCCCCTGCCCCGGCCCCCGTCTCTGCCCGCGCGGCTCTGCTCGCGCGTCTTGCCGAGCTGGGTCTCGCGCTGCCGCACGTCAGCCCGCCCAAGGGCGTGTACGTCCCGGCGGTGCGCAGCGGTCGGCAGGTGGCGGTATCCGGGCAGGTGCCCCTCGTGGACGGCGCTCTCGTGGCCACCGGCCGGGTCGGGGACACGGTGACGGCCGAGGAGGCGTACGAGCTCAGCCGGCGGTGCGCGCTCGCCGCGCTGGCCGCCGCGGACTCCGTGGCGGGCGGGGCGGCGCCGGCGGGCGTGGTGAAGGTGGTCGGGTACGTGGCGTGCGCCGACGGTTTCCGCGGGCAGACCGGTGTCGTCGACGGCGCGAGCGACCTCTTCCTCGCGCTGTTCGGCGACGCGGGGCGTCATGCCCGCAGCACGGTGGGCGTCGCCCGGCTGCCCTTGGACTCGCCGGTCGAGATCGAGGTCGTCTTCGCGCTGGACGCCGGCTGACCGCTCCCGCGTCGGTCAGATGGGCACGGCCGTGCCCGTGACGCCGATGCCGCTGTCCCGTTCGGCGGGCACGGACACCGTGATGGTGCTCGGGCGGCCCATGTCCTCGCCTTGATGGATCGTCAAGGTGGCCGGTGTCGGGGTGAGTCGGAGTTCCCTCAGGTAGCCGCCGAAGGCGGCGGCGGCCGCGCCGGTGGCGGGGTCCTCGACGACCCCGCCGGGCGGGAAGGGGTTGCGGGCGTGGAACACGGTGGGCGACTCCCGCCAGACCAGGTCGACGGTGGTCCAGTCCCGGCGGGCCATGAGGGCGCTGAGCGCGGGCATGTCGTAGTCGAGGTCGGCCAGGCGGCTGCGGTCGGCCGCGGCGATGACCGGGTGCCGGGCGCCGGCGTAGGCCGTGCGGGGCGGCAGCGCCGGGTCGAGCTCGTCGGCGGACCAGCGCAGCGCGGACAGCAGCTCGGCCAGGTCGGGCGGGGCGAGGGGCTCCGTGTGCGGGGCGACGCTCACCAGGGTCGCCGTCGTCGTCCCGTCGTCGGCCACGGCGGTGGTGACGGGGACGGGGCCGACGCTGGTGCGCAGGCTCAACGGTCCGGTGCCGTGGCGGTCGGCGTGGGCGACGGCCATGGCGATCGTGGCGTGGCCGCAGAACGGCACCTCGGCGAGCGGGCTGAAGTAGCGGACGGTCAGGGTGCCGTCGTCGGACGGCACCACGAACGCCGTTTCCGAGTAGCCGACTTCGGCCGCGGTCGCCAGCATGGTCACGTCGTCGATTCCGGTGGCGTCGAGCACCACACCGGCGGGGTTGCCCCCGGCCGGATCGGCGCCGAAGGCCACGTAGCGCAAAACCTCCATCGGGCGACCGTAGCGCAGTCGGGGGGCCGTCATCCCCAGGCCAGCAGTTCGCCCGTCATGCTCAGCCCCATCGAGAAGCCCAGCGCGATCCGGCGGGCCCCGCTGCTGGGGCGTACGGCGTGGAAGTTGCGGGGGTCGAGGAGGAGGGCCTCGCCGACGGTCGGGCTGATCTCGACCGACTCGGCGCCCGCCACCACCGTCTCCGCGTATCCGTAGGACCCCGGCAGCCGGTGCGCCTCGTCGGCCGGATGCCAGCGGTGCCGCCACAGGACCGTCTCCCCGCCCGAGTCGGGGACGCTGAGGTACAGGTTGAAGGCGAACTGGGCGACCAGCGGGACGTCCAGCAGGTCCTCCCGGAACTCGCGCAGCGCCTCGTCGAAGTGGACCTGGAAGCCGTTGTTGGGCTCGCGGGCGACGCCCGGC
Organism: Streptomyces sp. NPDC031474; assembly: GCF_055581185.1. NCBI lineage: Bacteria > Bacillati > Actinomycetota > Actinomycetes > Kitasatosporales > Streptomycetaceae > Streptomyces > Streptomyces sp. NPDC031474. The sequence continues at coordinate 347,191 of NZ_JBVIJX010000006.1, read as the reverse complement.
GCCAGCTCCCGGCCGTTCCTGCGGCCGACCGACACCCCGCCGGGCCAGTCGGCGCCCAGTGCCTCCCGGCACAGTGCGAACGGGTCGTAGGGCAGGCCGAGCCGGTCCCAGGCAGCCCGGCTCGCCTCCACGGCCGGCCAGTAGCTTCTCGCGATGGCACCGCTCTCCCGGTGGTCGCTGACCCCGACGCCGAACCGCATCACGGGCGGCTGGACGCGCTGTCGGCCGTAGGCCTCGAAGGGGGAGGACTCCAGGGCGCGCAGGATCTCGGCGCAGGAGGCGGCGGGCAGGACGTCGGGCACCCTCAGGGCCGCACAGCGGCCGGCCGCGAGATCGGCGAGGCGCTCCCGGGTGAACGCGGGAGCGGTGACGACGCGGAAGTGCGGATCGTGAGGCAGGGCTGTTGAACGAGCTGACAAGTCGGCGAGCTGCATGACGACGTCCCGTCTCTCGTGATCCCGCTCTGAGGCCGGTGCTTCACTCACGCCGGTCGGGCACAGCTGAAGTCCCGGAAGGCCGTGGCCGCGCTGATCTCCAGCACATGGCGGTCGGCTCGCAGGGCTTCGAGAGCGATCTGTCGCGCGATCTCACGTCGGGACGATTCGCGCGGGCTGGCCGTGTCGTCCGCGTCGAGCGTCCCGGGTTCGGGTCCGTCGGATAAGGACGTGTCGACCTCGGGTGTGTCACTCGCGTCGTAGGAGTTCACTCGGGCCCCCCTGAAGCTTCCTGGTTCATCGTGCGTGGCGGTGCGGTCACGGTCAGCACTCAGAGAGTGCGGGCTGACGATGCTAGGGCGCAAGTCCCCTACCGGGCAGTGTTTTTGCCAACCTCACGCAGTAACGCATGCCTGGCAGCGGCTGGTCGGGGCCGGCCGGGCAGGGGGTGTGGGGCGTCAGAGGTCCTTGCGGATGCGGTCGAGCAGGGTCTGCGTCAGGCGTACCTCGGGATGCGACTCGCCGAGGACCCGGCGCTGGTCGGCGAGGAGCGACGTCAGCAGGGCGCCGGCCTCGTCGACCCGACCCTGGAGCAGCAGGGCGTAGGCGGCGCAGTAGCGCAGCCGCATCACCGGGTGGGAGTCGTCGGGCTGCCTGGCGTCCCGCCGTGCCGCGTCGATGACGGTGACCGCCTCGTCGACCTTCTCCTGTTCCAGCAGGCTGCGCGCCAGGGTCTCGCGCGCGTGCAGGGTCTCGGGCGTGCCGGGCTCCCATTTGCGCAGCCGGATGGCGAGGATCTCCCGCAGGTGCGTCTCCGCCTCCGCGGCCCGTCCCTGGGCGAGCAGGGCGCGTCCGAGGGTGTGCCGGACGACCATGGTGTCGGCGTGCTCCTCGCCCCGTACGCTGCGCTCGTCGTGGACGACCTTGCGCAGGATCTCCTCTGCCTCGGGAGCGCCGTTCTCCTGCTCCAGGATGGCCCGGGCCAGTTTGTGCAGGCTGGCCAGCGTGTCGGGGTTCAGGTCGCCGAAGATCTCCTTGCGGCGGGCCGCGACCGCCCGCAACTCGGCCTCGGCCGAGGGAAGTTCGCCGGCCTCCAGGAAGATGCGGCCCTTCTCGTGGCGCAGTCCGAGGATCTCCCGGTCGTCGGGGTGACTGCCGAAGGCGTCGCAGTCGCCGATGATCGGCGACACCAGTTCGCGGGCCAGGCCGAGGTGTCCCGCGACCAGGAGGTAGCGGCTGGTGAGCCGGGCCAGTTCCAGGGCCCCGTCGAGCACGCCGCGGGCGTCGGTGGGGCCGTCGGCGCGCAGCACGGAGCGCGTGACCTCGATGGCGTGGGGCATGACCGGTTCCCAGACCGGCCAGGACTCGGGGTAGTCGGGGTCCTGTTCGTGCACCGCGTCGAGGAGCATCCGCACGGCGAGGTCGTAGTAGTCGGCGCTGCGCCGGTGGACGTCCGGGTCGTCGCGCAGGATCGCGTGGACGACCGGGTGCAGCGAGAGGAAGCCGGCCCGGAGGCGGTCCGGTTCGATCAGGCCGAGGTCCTGCAGCCCGGTGATCACCTCGTCCCGCTGGGCGACGGTGAACTCCGCCCACAGCGGGGACTGCACGGTCGCGGTTCCGCCGAGCAGTCTGCGGTACGGGATCGGGGCGATGTTCATGCAGGCGAAGGCCCGCAGCAGGGGGCCGGCCTGGGGCAGGGTGCGTTCGAGCAGCCGCAGGGAGATGCCGCACACCTCGTCGACGATCTTCTCCAGGCCGAGCAGGGTGCCGCCGTCGCCCCGGATGCCCGCGGGAGAGGCGAAGTTGCGGGCCCAGGCCCTGCCGTAGCTCTGGAAGTCGCGGATGTCCGTGGAGCCGAGGGAGACTTTGTTCTCGCGGACGGACTGGATGTACTTCGCCGCCGTGCGCAGGGCCAGCGGGAGACCGCCGAGCTGGCTCGACAGATGGCGGGCCTGTTCGCGGGTGCCGGCCTCGGCGCCGGCGCACTCGATGAGGAGGGCGGCGCCGTCGCGCTCGTCGAGTCTGGGCACCTCGCGGACCTGGCTCCAGGTGCCCCACACGTCCTGGTTGAGGACCCGGCTGGTCACCACGACCAGGCCGTTCGAGCCGCGTGGGGGCCGCAGCCAGCCCGTTCCGTCCTTGACGGCGCCTCCGCCGGGGCCGAGGCGCTGCGGCTCGTCGGCGTTGTCGAAGACGATCAGCCACGGCTGCGGGGACTCGTTGAGGAAACGCCAGACGAGGTCCGCCTGGCTGCGCCGCTTCCAGGCGACGTCGGCCTGGCTGTCGGGGATGCCGAGCTCCCTGGCCACGGCCCGCATACAGGCACTGAGCTGGTTGACGCGCACCCACCAGACCCGGCGTCCCCGGTCCGCCGCCTGGGTGGCTATCTCCAGCGCCAGCCGGCTCTTGCCGCTGCCGCCCGCGCCGGCCAGCACATGCACCCCGGGTGCGGAGGAGACGACCGAGGAGATGATCCGCCGGCGTTCCTCGCCGTGCAGCTTGCCGTCCATGAGAGGCAGCGTGATGGAGAGGGGCGGCTCGGGCTCGGGATCGGATTCGGGCTCCGGCTCGGGCTCGGGTTCCGGCTCGGGGGCGGAGGCGGCGGGGCTTTCCGCGGCGATCTCCCAAAGCACCGACCGCAGGACGGAGTACGACTCGGCGTTCTTGTCCTGCGGCTGGACTATCGAGAAGTGGTCGCCCTCGATGACTCCGCCGTCCGGGAAGGGAGTTGTCGCTGTGACGGCCGGTACGACATTGTCGGTCTGCCCGCCATAGGCGGATATGGGAATCGAGCATTCCGTATCGGATTTCCCGGTGGGCCGTACGACCTTTTCCAGCACCGTTCGCTGGGATTCCAGCAACGCGCGGTTGCTGAGCGGTCGCAGTGCGCGTTCCTGCGGGTGATTCCAGAACATCAGCATTTTCCGCAGGTACAGGAAGAATCCCGAACCGTTGTGCGGACATGCGTACATCACGATGTGCTGGATGTGCGCGAGTTCGTGCCCGCGGCCCCGCCACAGGGTGCGCGCCAGGAGTCGCTGCACGATGAGTCCGCCCTGGCTGTGGGTGACCAGCACGACCGGTGCGCCGTCGGAGCAGTTGCCGCGCAGCCAGGTGCCCAGTCGGTCGGCGATGTCGTCGATATCGGCGATACGCCGGTCGGGCCGTAATCGCAGGCGCGGGGAATTGTAGGGGAAGGGCCGGACGTCGATGCGGTCCCGCAATTCCTCGTCCGCGGCGAGCAGTTCGGTGAACGACTTCCACACGCCCGCCGACGAGAAAAGACCGTGTACGAAGATCACGTGGATGCGGTCGGGCGTGACCATCGTCAACCTCCGCGGCCGGGCGGCCGGTCGTCACCGCGTGGAACGGCTCCTCGAATGAAGGCCGGGTCAATGATGCACGAGCAGTGACACCTAGGCCAAGGACATGTCCGACGCACATGTCAAACCGGTTGGACGGTCAGGAAATGCCGAAGAGTCCTTTCCCCACGGCCGTCACTCCACCTGCCAACGCAAGCCCCAGCACCAGGAGTCGGGCCCGCCGCTCCGGCAGTCGCCCCGCGAGCGCCCTGCCGATCGACGCGCCCACCGTCATCGCGACGGCGACCGCGGCCCATTGGGGAGCGGCCAGCTTCGGCACCCCGTTCGCCGCCACCGAGAAGGCGTTCACGACGACGCCGTAGAACTGCGCGTTCGGCACGAACTCCCGTACCGTCCAGCCCGCGTTGACGGCGTACAGGGAGACCGGGGGGCCGCCGACGCCCGCCGCCGAGTTCATGAAGCCGCCCGCCGCGCCGGCCAGGACCGCGCCCCGGGCGCCGCGCAGGGCGGGTATCCGCGCGCCCCGCATGACGAGCACGACGGCCACCGTCACCAGCGCGCCCATCACCAGCAGCAGGACGGGCTCCGGGAGCCGGCGGGTCAGCCAGGAGCCCGCCGGAACCGTGCAGGCGGCGGCCACGCACAACGGGACCATCGCCGCCGGACGCACCCGGCGCCAGCCGCCCGCCAGACCCACCACGCTGATCGCGCCCGCCGCGCAGTTCGCCAGGACCACCCCCTGGGCCGGGCCCAGCAGCAGCACCAGCGCGGGGACGGCCACCAGCGCGAAGCCCATCCCGGTCAGCCACTGCACGCCCGACCCCAGCAGCACGATCCCGGCGAGCAGCGCCTCGCCCGTCCCCCACGTCCCGTTCGTCACGGTGTACCTGCCTACACCATCGGTTCGGGAGTGCGCTCCCTCGTTCCAGCAGATCGGGGACGGGATCGTTGATCTCGCAAGCGGACGGTCCCCCTGGATCTCCCCGGACACCTGTCACGAAGGAAGCCCTGTCATGAAGGCCCTGCTGTCCTCCCGCCCCGTCCTGTGGTTCCTCTTCCTCTTCAACCTCGTCCTCGCCGCGGTCGCACCGTTCGCGGTCGACGGATCGCAGGGTGTGCTGACCGCCGTCGGCATGGGCGTCGTCTCCCTCGGGGCAGGTGCCGGCCTGGTCCGCGACCGCGGCAAGCCCGCCCGCTCCTGACGGTCGGCGAACGTTGGAGAGGTCTTAAACGTCCCCTGTACGACGGCTGCACGGGCGCTAACCGGCCGCACGCGAATCTTGAGTCATCCCAACAAGCACCAGCCGCACAGGAGTTGCGATGACCCGCAAGACCCGTATACGCGCCGCCCTCGTCACCGCCACCGCCCTCGCCACCGCCGCCACGGTGACGGCCGGGGTCAGTGCGGCCGGCGACAACAAGCCCGCCAAGCCCACCAAGAAGCAGATCGCCGCCCTCTTCGACGGCTGGAACGCCGCGCTGAAGACCGGCGATCCCGAGATCGTGGCCGACCGCTACGCCAAGGACGCGGTCCTGCTGCCCACCCTGTCCAACAAGGTCCGCACGGACCGCGCCGGCATCGTCGACTACATGGAGCACTTCCTCCAGAACAAGCCGGTCGGCAAGAAGATCGAGACGCACGTCAACGTCCTCGACAGCAACTCCGCCCTCGACTCCGGCGTGTACCAGTTCACGCTCACCGACAAGGCCACCGGCAAGAAGAAGGTCGTCGAGGCCCGCTACACCTACGAGTACGAGAAGCGCGGCGGCCAGTGGAAGATCGTCAACCACCACTCGTCCGCGATGCCCGAGGGCTGATCAGCCCACGCTCACCCGGCGCGCTGTGCGGCCCGCAGCGTGATCCGCACGCACAGCCCGCCCCCGGGAGCGTCCACCAGGGTCACCGTCCCGCCGTCGTCGGTCACCAGTTGTTTGACGACGGCGAGGCCGAGACCGGAGCCGGAGCGCCCGGTGAGGCCCTGACCGCGCCAGAAGCGGTCGAAGGCGCGGGACTTCTCCGCGTCCGACATGCCCGGACCCTCGTCGAGGACCGACAGCACCACCTTGTCGCCCTTCGACTCCGCCCGGACGGTGATCGTCCCGCCGTCCGGTGACACCTCCAGGGCGTTCGAGAGCACGTTGTCCAGCACCTGGTCCAGATGGCCGGGGCTGGCCAGCACAGACGGCCGGTCGTCGACACCACTCCCCCTGAGCGCGATGGTGACTCCGCGCTCGTCGGCGGCCGGCCTCCACACCGACAGCCGTTCGGCCACGATGTCCGTCAGCGACAGCGGTTCGGCGGCCGTCACCTTGGCCTCGGCCCGCGCCAGCACCAGCAGCCCGTTGACCAGGCGGCTCATCCGCACCACCTCGGCGGTCGCCTGCTCCACGTCCTCCCGTACGAACTCGTCGTCGACGCCGTCGGCGATGTTGTCCAGGGAGAGACGGAGCGCCGTCAGCGGGGTCCGCAGCTGGTGCGAGGCGTCCGCGACGAAGATCCGCTGCGAGGCGATCAGCGTGTCGAGGCGTTCGCCCGCCTGGTTGAGGGTGATCGCCAGGGTCTGCGTCTCCGGCGGGCCCGCCACGGGGGAGCGGGCCGTCAGATCGCCGTCGCTGAACCTGCTCGCCATGGAGTTGAGCGCGCGCAGCGGGGCGGTGATCCGGCGGGCGGCGATCGCGCCGATCGCGGCGGCCGCCGCCAGGACGAGCACGGCGAGCCCGGCCCTGAAGCCCCAGATCTGCCAGAGTCGCCTGGTCATGTCCGAGGTCGAGTAGACGATCCGTACGGCCGCGTCGCCCTGGGCGGGCACGGTGATCGTCAGGTGCTTGCCCCAGATGAAGTCCGAGCCCCAGTCGGTCGTCGCATCGTTCTTCTGCACGGCCCGGGTCAGCGCCGCGTCCGCGGTGGGCCGCGGCAGGTCCGGGGCGCAGCTGCCGGTGGGGGTGACCTGGACGTCGCCGGGGGTCTTGCGGCCGTACGCGTTCGCCACCTCGGTCAGCGCCTCGCACGAGATGCGGTCGCCGTTGCCCAGCAGCAGCGCCATCGTGTTGGCCTCGCGCATGACGGACAGCTCGGTGTCGTCCCGCAGCTGCTTGGTGAGGGTGAAGGCCACCGGCACCGTGAACAGCAGGATCGCGACCGCGACGAGCAGGATGTAGCTGCGGATGAGCTGGCGGTTCATGAGGACTCGGGACCCTTCACGGTCTCCGGGTCCTTGACGCTTCCTGGGCCTTTGACGCCTCCCGGGCCTTTGACGGTCTCCGGGTCCTTGACGATCTCCAGGCGGAAGCCGACGCCCCGCACCGCCTCGATGGCGACGACCCCGGCGAACTTCCGCCGCAGGGCCGCCACATGCACGTCCAGCGTCTTCGTCGGCCCGAACCAGTTCGCGTCCCAGACGGCTTCCATGATCTGCTCGCGCGACATCAGCGCGCCCGGCTCCTCGGTGAGGAAGGAGAGCAGGTCGTACTCCTTGGGCGCGAGGGAGACCTCCTCGCCGTCCACATGGACGCGGGCCGCCTTGCGGTCGATGGTCAGGCGGGCGCCGTAGCGGTCGGCGCCGCTCTCGGGGGCGGCGGCCGTACGCGGCTGGACGCGCCGCATCACCGCCCGTATCCGCGCGATGACCTCCCGCACCCCGAACGGCTTGGACACGTAGTCGTCGGCGCCCAGCTCCAGGCCGACCACGCGGTCCGTCTCGTCGCTGCGGGCGCTGATCACGATGATCGGCACGTTGCCGCGCTCGCGCAGCGCCTTGCAGACGTCGAGGCCGTCGGTGTCGGGCAGTCCGAGGTCCAGCAGTACGACGTCGTAGGGGCCGGAGTGGGCGAGGGCGGCGGCGCCCGTGGTGACCCAGTCGACCTCGAAGCCGTAGCGCTTCAGTCCGCGCCGCAGCGACTCGGCGACCGGCTCGTCGTCTTCCACCAGGAGTACGTGCACAGCCGCACGATAGTGCGTGCGAAGTGCTTGAAACTTAATCCACAGCTATCACTTCGGCCTCAGTGGGAAGGGACTCCCCGGAGCGGGCGTCCGGACATCTCACGATGCGGTACTCGGGAGGTGAATTTCGGGCGCTCGTTAGACTGAGCCGACCGCAGTACAAGGGCGTATGTGCGGAAACGAACGAACTGAGCGAGGAGCGCACGTGGGCCTTGTCGTGCAGAAGTACGGAGGCTCCTCCGTAGCCGATGCCGAGGGCATCAAGCGCGTCGCCAAGCGGATTGTGGAAGCGAAGAAGAACGGCCACCAGGTGGTCGTCGTCGTTTCCGCGATGGGCGACACGACGGACGAGCTGATCGATCTCGCCGAGCAGGTGTCACCGATGCCCAGCGGACGAGAGTTCGACATGCTGCTGACCGCCGGAGAGCGGATCTCCATGGCCCTGCTGGCGATGGCGATCAAAAACCTGGGCCACAGCGCCCAGAGCTTCACCGGCAGCCAGGCAGGCGTCATCACCGACTCGGTCCACAACAAAGCCCGGATCATCGACGTCACGCCGGGCCGCATCCGGACCGCGCTGGACGAGGGCAACATCGCCATCGTCGCCGGGTTCCAGGGTGTCAGCCAGGACAAGAAGGACATCACCACACTGGGGCGCGGCGGGTCCGACACCACGGCCGTCGCCCTCGCCGCCGCGCTGGACGCCGAGGTCTGCGAGATCTACACCGACGTGGACGGCGTCTTCACCGCCGACCCGCGCGTGGTGAAGAAGGCGCGGAAGATCGACTGGATCGCCTTCGAGGACATGCTGGAGCTCGCGGCCTCCGGCTCCAAGGTGCTGCTCCACCGCTGTGTGGAGTACGCCCGCCGCTACAACATCCCGATCCACGTCCGCTCGTCCTTCAGCGGACTGCAGGGCACGTGGGTCAGCAGTGCACCGATCGAGCAAGGGGACAAGCCGGTGGAGCAGGCCATCATCTCCGGTGTCGCGCACGACACCTCCGAGGCCAAGGTCACGGTCGTCGGCGTGCCGGACAAGCCGGGCGAGGCCGCCGCGATCTTCCGCACGATCTCCGACGCCGAGATCAACATCGACATGATCGTGCAGAACGTGTCCGCGGCCTCCACCGGCCTGACGGACATCTCCTTCACGCTCCCCAAGGCCGAGGGCCGCAAGGCCATCGACGCCCTGGAGAAGAACCGCTCCGGCATCGGCTTCGACTCGCTGCGCTACGACGACCAGATCGGCAAGATCTCGCTGGTCGGCGCGGGCATGAAGACGAACCCCGGTGTCACGGCCGACTTCTTCAAGGCCCTGGCCGACGCGGGCGTCAACATCGAGCTCATCTCGACCTCCGAGATCCGCATCTCGGTCGTGACGCGCGCCGACGACGTCAACGAGGCCGTGCGCGCCGTGCACAGCGCCTTCGGCCTCGACTCCGACAGCGACGAAGCCGTCGTCTACGGAGGCACCGGCCGCTGATGGCCGTACAGCCTGGGATGTCCGCCCGCAGGCGGCCGACGCTCGCGCTCGTCGGGGCGACCGGAGTCGTCGGCACCGTCATGCGCCAGATCCTGTCCCAGCGGGCGGATGTCTGGGGCGAGATCAGACTCGTCGCCTCGCCGCGCTCGGCCGGCCGCAAGCTGGCCGTGCGCGGCGCCGAGGTCGAGGTGCTGGCCCTGTCGGAGGAGGTCTTCGACGGGGTCGACGTCGCCATGTTCGACGTCCCCGACGAGGTCGCCGCGCACTGGGCGCCGATCGCCGCCGCCAAGGGCGTGGTCGTGGTGGACAACTCCGGCGCCTTCCGGATGGACCCGGACGTGCCGCTGGTCGTCCCCGAGGTCAACGCGCACACGGTGCGCAACCGGCCGCGCGGCATCGTCGCCAACCCCAACTGCACGACCCTGTCGATGATCGTCGCCCTGGGCGCGCTGCACGCCGAGTACGGGCTGCGCGAGCTGGTGGTCTCCTCCTACCAGGCGGTGAGCGGGGCCGGGCGGGCCGGGGTGGAGACGCTGCGGCAGCAGATGACGCTGGTCGCCGGCACCGAGCTGGGGACCAGCCCCGGGGACGTGCGGCGGGCCGTCGGCGACAACACCGGGCCGTTCCCGGAGCCGGTCGCGCTGAACGTCGTCCCGTGGGCGGGCTCGCTGCGCGAGGACGGCTGGTCGTCGGAGGAGATGAAGGTGCGGGACGAGTCCCGCAAGATCCTCGGACTGCCGAAGCTGCCGGTGGCCGTGACCTGCGTGCGCGTCCCCGTCGTCACCACGCACTCCCTCACCGTCCACGCCCGCTTCCAGGACGAGGTCACCGTCGACGGCGCCCGCGAGATCATCGCGACGGCCCCCGGCGTCGTCCTCTTCGACAACCCGGCCGCGGGCGAGTTCCCCACACCCGCCGACGTCGTCGGCACCGACCCGACCTGGGTGGGCCGGGTGCGGCGGGCTCTCGACGACCCGACGGCGCTCGAACTGTTCGTGTGCGGGGACAACCTGCGCAAGGGGGCCGCCCTGAACACCGCGCAGATCGCGGAGCTGGTGGCGGCGGAGCTGGGCTGACTCGCGAGTCAGGAACTGTTCCGGATCTGTCGACAAAAGCCCTGGCCAGAGCCTTGGGAAAGTGTGAGCCGGTCGATGGTTCGGAACCCTTGTATCGGACAGCGTTGTCGTTTGAAGATTGCCCCAAGACTTCCTCCCCGTTCTGTGCAACCGCGCGCAGGGCGGGGAGCGTCTTTGCGGTCCCGGCGTGGGGACGCCGTGATCCGGGCGTGGGGACGCCCGTTCATATGGGATACAAGGGAAGAGCGGGACACATGAGACGGGTAGACGTGGCCTCGTCCGACGTAAAAGTGACGCCCGGCACGTACAACCTCCGTGGGGGGACGTGTGTCCAACTGGCGTGGCTGAGGTACTCGAACTCCCGATGGCTCGCGCCGTCCTGCGACCCCGCATGCCCGGCGCGCCCGGCGGCATGCCGGTGATCGCGCCCATGCCAGCAGCGCGGCCCGCCCGCATACCCAGTCAGCGTGACGACGTCGAAGAGGCCGTGGCGGCCGGAACCACCGTCGATCACCTCACCGAGACCTACCGGGCGCACTACCGCTCGCTGCTCGGTCTCGCCGCCCTCCTCCTCGACGACACCGCCTCCTGCGAGGACGTCGTCCAGGAGGCCTTCATCCGCGTCCACTCCGCGCGCAAACGCGTCCGCGACCCCCAGAAGACCCTCGCCTACCTCCGCCAGACCGTCGTCAACCTCTCGCGCTCCGCGCTGCGCCGCCGCATCCTCGGCCTGAAGCTGCTCTCCAAGCCGATGCCGGACATGGCCAGCGCGGAGGAGGGCGCCTACGACCAGCTGGAGCGCGACTCGCTCATCAAGGCGATGAAGGGCCTCCAGCGCCGCCAGCGCGAGGTCCTCGTGCTGCGCTACTTCGCGGACATGACCGAGGCCCAGGTCGCCGAGACCCTCGGCATCTCCCTCGGCTCGGTCAAGGCGTACGGCTCGCGCGGCATCGCCGCCCTGCGGATAGCCATGGAGGCTCCGGCGTGAGCGGAGAAGCCGAAGGGCGGGACCCCCACGAGAGCCACGACAGTCACGCGCGCCACGACAGTCACGCGCGCCACGAGCCGTTCGCGTGGCACGAGCCGACGGCCGCGTCGAACTCGCCGCGTTCGACAGGCTCGTCGGGCAAGCAAGAGCCGAAGCAATCGCACGCTGGGAACTCAACCGTGAACCACCACCTCGACGACCAGGGCCTCGAAGGGCTCGACTCGGACGAGCTGGCGCTGCGCCGGATGCTGCACGACGCCGTCCAGGAGATGGAGCCGCGCGACGGCACCCTGGACCACCTGCGGCGGGCCGTCCCCGTCCGCCGGGCCCGCAAGCGGCAGGCGGCCGTCGGCATGGCGGCCGCGGCGCTCTTCCTCGGCACCGCCGTCCCGGCCGTGCTGCACGTCTCGAACGCGGGCAGCTCCGATGCCAACCCTTCCATCGCCGGCCAGGCCTCACAGGCGCAGGGAGGCGTGGGTCAGGGCAAGAACCCCGACGGCGGCTCCTCGGGCAAGGTCGGCGACTCCTCCGGCGCGACCGGTGAGCAGGACAAGGGCGGCGCCACCGACCCCGGCCAGGGCAAGGAGTCCGCGGGCGGCACCGCCTCCAGCGGCGCCGACCCGACCGCCGGGGCGCAGATGAGCGTGGCCGTCTGCGGACCGTCCCAGCTCGCCGCCGGCGCCCCCGTCGTCGACGTCCCCGACTCGGGCGGCATCGTCTACGGCACCTTCCGCGTCACGAACTCCTCAGCCACCGCCTGCACCGTCGGCGGCAAGGTCTCCATGACGTTCGACGCGCAGGGCGCCGCCGACGCCACGAAGATCACCGTGGTCGAGCACACCTCCGGGGACGCGGCGGCCGGCCTTCCCGACCCCTCCCTCTACGTCACCGAGCACGACCTCGCGCCCGGTTCCGCCTACGAGGTGAAGTTCGCCTGGGTGCCCGCCGCGACCTGCCCGACCACGGGCGGCAACGGCGGCGGCGACAGCGGCGGCGGTACGGCGTCCCCGTCGCCGACCCCGAGCGAGCCGGCCGGCACGACCGGCGACACCACGTCCGGCACCTCGGCCCAGCTGCTTCCCGAGGACGGCGCCACGGCCGACGGCAGCGTCACCGTGTCGTACACGGCGGAGGGCGGCTCGCCCACCGCCAAGGCGACGGTGACGAAGGCGTGTACGGGGACGATCTACCGCACGGGCGTGCTGGCGTCCTCGTGAACCGCTGACCCGGCGGGCTTCTCGTGAACCGCTGACCCGGCGGGTTCCGCGGGCTCCTCGGGTTCCGCGGGCTCCTCGGGTCCCGCGGGCTCCTCGGGCACGATCCCGAGCTCCGCGTCCCGGGCGAACTCCACCTCGCGGCGCAGCAGCCGGAACCACATGAACACCACGAACCCCGCGAAGACGAACCACTCGCCGGTGTAGCCCAGGTTCTGGAACGCCTTCAGGTCGAGCCCGGTGTCGGCGGCCGCCTTCGCGGGCACCGCCGTCATCCCCGGATCGGCGGTGGCGAGGGTGATCCAGGCGTCGTAGAGGTCGTACGGCACGAGATTGACCAGCGAAGCCGCACTGATGGCGGCGGTCTGCCCGGCCGGCAGCCCGCCGCGGGCGCTCACGCCGTCGTCGCCGGGCTGCTCGGACGCCTGCAGCGCGCCGGTGACGGTGACCTCGCCGGCCGGCGGCGCCGGCGCCTTCGCGGAGTCGGCGGTACCGGGCAGCCAGCCGCGCACGACGGGCAGCGCCTTGCCCCCGTCGGTCCGCAGCAGGGTCAGCACGTAGTAGCCGCTCTTGCCGTCCAGCTCCCGGTCGGGCACCAGCAACTGCGTGCTGTAGCGCCCGGTGGCGGTGGCCTGCTTGCCGGACGTCGCCTTGTCCACGGGCAGCAGCTCGGCGAGGGGCCGCGCGGCGTCGGTCTCGGCGGAGCGGGCCTGCGCCTTCGCGTCACGGTGATCGTCCACCCGTGCCTCGAACCGGCTCAGCTGCCAGGACCCCATGAACACACAGAAGGGGATGGCCAGCAGCACGAAGACGTTGATCCCCCACCACCGGGGAGTCACCAGAAACCGGTACACGCCCTCCACGGTACGGGGCGGCTGCGGGGGACCGGCTGGCGGGGTGAGGCACGCGAGGCGGCCCGTAGGTGCGAAGCAGGTGCGAAGACGGTGGGAAGTTGTCCACAGGCTGGGGGCCGGGGAGGCCGATTGTCGTCGCGGACCGGCAGTATGGGGTCATGACTGAGAGCAACGTGTCCGCCGCACCGGAGCGGGACGAAGAGATGCCGCAGACGCCGAACTGGGAGAAGCGCTTCCGGGCGCCCCGGGTGTCGCTGCCCGACTGGGCGGAGGACGCGCCGCACCGCTCCCTGTTCGTGTCGAACGCGACGGGGACGTACGAGTTGTACGCCTGGGACCGTTCCACGGGCGAGCAGCGCCAGGTGACGAACCGGCCCAACGGCACGACGGACGGAGTGCTCTCCCCGGACGGCGCGTGGATCTGGTGGTTCGACGACAAGGACGGCGACGAGTTCGGCGTCTGGCGCCGTCAGCCGTTCGCGGGCGGCGAGGACGAACCGGCGACGCCCGGCCTGGACCCCTCCTACCCGGCCGGCCTGGCCCTGGGCAGGGACGGCCGTACGGCGGTCGTCGGCCGCTCGACGGACGAGGAGGGGACCACGATCCACGTGGCGCGGGCCGGCGAGCCCCCCTTCGAGCTGTACCGCCACCGGGAGTCGGCGGGCGTGGGCGACCTGTCCCACGACGGCAGCCTGATCGCGATCGAGCACACCGAGCACGGCGACGCGATGCACTCCGCGCTGCGGGTGCTGCGCCCGGACGGCACGCCGGTCGCCGAGCTGGACGACACCCGGGGCGGCGCCGAGGAGCTGGGCCTGGAGGTGCTGGGCTTCGCCCCGGTCGACGGCGACACCCGGCTGTTGATCGGGCACCAGCGCAGGGGCCGCTGGGAACCGCTGGTCTGGGACGTGGCGACGGGCTCGGAGACGGACCTGGCCCTGGACCTGCCGGGCGACGTCAGCGCCGAGTGGTACCCGGACGGCTCGGGCCTGCTCATCGTGCACAGCTTCGAGGCCCGCAGCGAACTGTTCCGCTACGACTTCGCCGACGGCGAGCTCGTGAAGGTGGCGACCCCCGCGGGCACGGTGTCCGGGGCGACGGCCCGCCCGGACGGCAGCGTGGAGTACCTGTGGTCGTCCGCGGCCCAGCCGCCGGCGGTCCGCTCGACGACCGGCGGGGTCGTCCTGGACCCGCCCGGCATGAAGTCCCCCGGCTCGGTCCCGGTGGAGGACGTGTGGGTGGAGGGCCCGGGAGGCCGTATCCACGCCCTGGTGCAACGACCGCAAGGCGCGGGCACGGGCCCCCTCCCCACCGTCTTCGACATCCACGGCGGCCCGACCTGGCACGACAGCGACGCCTTCGCGGCGGCCCCGGCGGCCTGGGTGGACCACGGCTACGCGGTGGTCCGCGTCAACTACCGCGGCTCCACGGGCTACGGCCGCGCCTGGACGGACGCGCTGAAGCACCGGGTCGGCCTCATCGAGCTGGAGGACATCGAGGCCGTCCGCGAATGGGCCGTCTCGTCCGGCCTGTCCGACCCCGCCCGCCTGATCCTCACCGGCGGCTCCTGGGGCGGCTATCTCACCCTCCTCGGCCTCGGCGTCCAGCCCGACGCCTGGACCCTGGGCATCGCCGCCGTCCCCGTCGCCGACTACGTCACGGCCTACCACGACGAGATGGAGGCCCTGAAGGCGATGGACCGCACCCTGCTGGGCGGCACCCCCGAGGAGGTCCCCGACCGCTTCGAGACCTCCTCCCCCCTGACCTACGTCGACAAGGTCCGGGCCCCCGTCTACATCTCGGCCGGCGTGAACGACCCCCGCTGCCCCATCCGCCAGATCGACAACTACGTCAAACGCCTGGAGGCCAGAGGAGCCACCCACGAGGTCTACCGCTACGACGCGGGCCACGGCTCCCTGGTGGTCGACGAACGCATCAAGCAGGTGAGACTGGAACTGGAGTTCGCGGCGAGGCACTTGGGATAGGCGGTTTGCTTGGCGTTCGTGGTGCGGCCCTGCCCCGGCGCGGCCGCCACGTACACCAACAGGCCGGTGGTGGCTCTCACGCGGGGTTCCTCGGCGGCTGCTACCGGTGGCACGAGCAGCGGCATCGGTGGACGAGCAGTACCTTCGTCGAGTGCGGCAGGGGTACGTCCTTGAGCTGGCGGCACCGGGCGTGTAGGTCCTCGTAGCCGGGCCTGCGGGCGAGCGTGCACTCGGCGGACAGGGTCTCGGCGGTGCCGTCGGCCGTCGTCCTCACGCGTGCTCGCCGCCGATCGTCTCGTAGTGGTCGCACAGGGCGTTCAGGACGCGGGCCAGGCGCTGGACGTGTTCGAGCACTCCGCCGGGTCTGTGGCTTGCTCCGGTGCGGAGCTTCCCGCGGGCCTCCCCGACGCAGGCGAGCGCGCAGCAGCGGGGGATGCTCTCCTCGTTCAGCTTCCTGGCCGCCCGTTCGACCTCGGGGATGAGAAGTTCCAGGTGTCGGCGTACCGTCTCGGCGACCGTGGCCAACTCCTCGCCGGACACGGCCTGTACGAGCGCGCCGCTCTCCGGGGCCAGGAGAAGGTTCACTGTCTCGCGCATCGCCGAGAGGCGCATGGGTGAGCCGTCGCTGGTGTTCACGACCGTCTTCACCGGACCGCCTCCAGTGCCTGGCGCAGGATCGCGGTCCTGGTCAGCCCGTGTCGCTGCGCGAGGAGCCAGTACGGGCCGGGCGGTGCCTCCTTGTGACTCGGCGGGAGTACCACGTGGGCGTTGCGCCCGAGGGCCGTGGTCTCGGGGACGTCCCAGTCGGCGGCGCTGCCCGGCGGAACGAAGAAGTACAGCATCGGCTCGGACGGAGCCGGGTCCACGGCGACGGCCCCCGGTGTCGCGATCTGCTCGATGGCGCGGACGGCCAGGTGCCGACCGACCTTCACGGCGTCCCACTCGACACCGGCGGGTGCGAGCCGCATGCCGGCCGCGCTCAGCAGCTGTGCCGCATCGTTGATCATCTGTCGTCCGTCCTTCGTTGCGGTGTGCAGCGAAGGTATGGCGAAACCAACGGCGCGACCCGAACCCGGAGTTCGGGTGAACCAGGAGTTCGGGGTCAGCGGAGCTGGAGGCGTTCGGCAAGGCCGTCGACCTGGCGGCGGAAGGTGGGACGGACGCGCCTTTGGAGGCCGAGGATCATGTCCCGGGCGAGAGGGCTGCGCGCCAGGTCCTCGGGTGCCGTCTCTTCCAGGTCCAGCAGGTGCACGAGGACCGCCGCGTCTTCCCTGCGCAGGTCGTAGCACCTGGCAAGTTCCAGGCCGAAGGTGAACTGGCGCTCGAGGCTGGGCAGTACGCGCGTATCGATTGTGTCGGCCAGGCGCAGCCCCTCGGATGCCTCGCCCGCCAGCATCTCGATGCTCATGGCATGCAGGTGAACGTTCGTCGGCCCGAAGACGGTCCATTGGACGTTGCCGCCCTCGCCAACCCTGCGGCCGAGAGGCGCCGCCCGCTGCTCAAGTCGCTGACGGGCATCCCACCAGCGGCGGCGGCGCGCGTCGGACACCACCGCCACCAGTTCAAGGGCCCCTTCGACGGCCTTGGCTTCCTCAGTCGCCTGTGCCCGGCCGAGCTGCTCGATCGCCTGCACGGCGACCTCCTTGGCCTCTTCGACGGCGGCGGACTCCCCGTGTGAGAGCAGGACGTGACCGAGATTCCACTGGGCCGCCGCGATGCGTAGCGGGTCGTCCGCGTCCTCGGCGGCTCTGATCGCGCGATCGGCGACCATGAGCGAGAGGTCCAGCCTTGCTGCGCGGCGGCAATACGACCTGAGCAGCCCGTACAGGTCAGCGGCAACGCGCAGGACTTCGCGCCGCGACTCGACGTCGTCTCCCCTGCGGTGTGCGCGGACCGCATGCTCGACGTCCCTGATCAGCTCCGGGAGGACACGCGCCGCTTCCGTGAACCGATCCTTCGACGACTGCCATGACCTCCAGGCCCGCTCTACCCGTTCCCGGAGCTGTACCGGACTTGCCGGAGCCGAACTGACCGGTAAGCCGTAGCCCATCAGCGCGCTGACGACTCCCGGGGCAGCCGTGACGGGAGGGACCGAATCCTCCACGGGGCCGCTGGTGAGCAGCGCGGCCAGTGGCACGCCGAGTTCAGACGCGAGGCGGGCGAGCACGTCTGCGGAGGGTACTTTCTGTCCGGCCTCGATCTGTTGCAGATAGCGTTCTGTGATCCCGCACAGTCCGGCGACGGCCGCTTGCGTCCGGCCTCCGCTCTTGCGCCGGTAGTACCTGACCATCTGGCCAACAGGCAGCCTCGGTGAGGTCATCGTTGCGCCCCCCTTCCCCCGCCCGGGTCTCGTACCGTCAGCGTAGGACCGAGCACGTTGCCGCGTGCCGGTCCGCACACGTTCGAGTGACCCGTCGTAACACCCGATTGCAGAGCGGCAAGTTGAGGAGACGTCATGGCGCGACTGGTCCTGTGGGACATCGACCACACCCTGATCGATACGCGCGGTGTGGGCCGTGAGCTCTCGGCCGCGGCGTTCCAACGGACGCTGGGCGCGGCCATGCGCCGACAGGCAAAGATCGACGGCATCACCGAGCCCGTCATCTTCCGGGAGACCGCGAAACTTCACGGCTTGACCACCGATCGCAGTGACTTCGACCGGTTCGCTGCCGCCCTGACGGAAGAGCATCTGGCGCAAGCAGCGGATCTCCGCGAGCGAGGCCACGCTCTGCCCGGCGCAGCCGCCGCCCTGGACCTTCTCGCTGCCTATGGCATCCAGCAGACCGTGGTGTCAGGGAACGTTCGCCCCGTTGCCGAGATCAAGCTCCAGGTCTTCGGTCTCGACCGGCACATCTTGTGGGATCTCGGTGCCTACGGCGAGGACAACGACCTGCGCGCAGAACTCGTGAGGATGTCCCTCCAGCGAGCCGACGCCTCACCCGTTGACGCCGTGCTGATCGGCGATACCCCGGCCGACGTGGAGGGCGCGCACGCGAACGGTGTACGCGTCATCGCCGTGGCGTCGGGACGCAGCGACGAGGCCGCGCTTCGTGAAGCCGGCGCGGAAACCGTGCTGCCGGATCTCCTGGACTCGGAGCTGCTGGTGAAGCTCGTACGCGGTACCGGTGTCCGCTAGCGTTCTTAATCCGTCTCTGTTCGGGATCACGGCGTGAGGTGGAAGTGGCGATGAGGCACGCGGCAGTAGGCGTCGACATCGGTGGTACCAAGCTGCTCATGCTCGCGGAAGGGCAGGAGCTTGAAGCGCCGATCGCTCGACGCCTGGCCACGGGGCCGTCGGCCGAGCCCGCAGAGATCGAGGCCGCTGTCCGGGCCTTCCTCGCCGACAACTCCCTGCAACCGACGGCATTGGGGATCGCCGTGCCCGGTCTGGTCGAGAAGGGTCAGGTCAAGATCTCCGACGTGCTGCCTCAACTCGCAGGCTGGGAGGGCCTCCACATCGACGGCACCCCGCCGCTGCTCGTCAACGACATCCGGGGCGCTCTCGCACAGGAGTCTTCCGGCCTCTCCAGCTCCTCCTCCGCTGCGGTGATCGTCTGTGGGACAGCAGTGGGCTCGGCCTACCTGTGCGAGGGGCGGGTCGTCCGCGGCTCGCGAGGATGGGCCGGTGAGATCGGCAGCATGCCCGTGCCGACGCCTCAGGGCGTCAAACGGCTCGACGACCTCGCCGGCGGCGCTGCGATCGTGCGCGCGGCCGGCGAACAGCCGGAACGGATCCATGCCGCGCTTGCCGCTGGTGATCCTCGAACGCGGCGCATCGTCAACGCTGCGGGCGAGGCGTTCGGCCTCGCCATCGCCTCGCTGGTCAACATCCTCAACCCGGACGTGGTCCGGATCGCCGGCGGCACCCTCGGCTACGCGGGCTACTGGGACACCGCCGTGACCACGGCGCGCACCCACGCCCTGCCGGAGTTGTGGGAGGTCTGTAGCGTCGACCGAATCCACGCCACGGAACTGGTCGTTGCCCGAGGTGCCATGCGTCTCGCCACCGCAGCGGCCGATGGCCGGGCATGGGTCGAGCAGTACGTCTGACCGGAACCGGAACCAGAGCCGGAACCGCTGGATTTCCAGTCGTCACTGCCGGTGGCGGGGCGGCGCTGTTCCACTGGTTTTCGCGCGGCGACGATGGCGGTGCCGTTGCCGTTGCCGTTGGTGGCAGACTGCCTGGACTGCGAGTGACGGGGGGCACAGGTGAGTAAGAAGCATGCGCGGAAAATGCTGCGGAAGATGGCGGGCGGGGAGCCCGTTCAGATCATCATCTCCATGACGACGATGAAGGGACTCAGCCGACTCGCCTTCATCGCCGAGCAGTTCGGGTACGAGTACGCGGACCTGCAGCAGACCGGCGACAACAGGTTCGCGCTGCTCATCGTGCCCGACCCCAGCCCGCAGGCCCAGGAGCGTGCCGCGCGGAACCGGGCGCGGTACCCGGACGCGAGTGACGGGGTCTCGCTGCCGCCCGTCGTGCCCGACGCGATCGAGCTCCTCAAGGCCCGCATGGTGGTCGACCTCGGCAGCCAGTTCACCGACAGGCTGCGGATGGCGATCGCGGTTTTCGTCCTTACCGTGTTCGCCGGGGCCATCGGCTTCAAGCTCCGTGCGTACACCTCCGCCGTCGTCATCGTCGGCATCGTCTGGGCCGCGCTCATGGCCCTGCTGCCGGTCATGCTCGCCTACAGCCGACGTTACAGAGCCAAGTACGCGGCCCGGCTGCAGGCCGCCGGGTTCACGCCGGTGACCGACCGGAACGGGCGGCTGCGGTATGTGCCGCCGGGCGGACGGCTTCCCGGCCACGGCAATCCGTTCGCCGGAGGCGCGTAGCGCCTCGGGCCACCGCAGGAGAACGGGGCGCGCCGACAGGCGGCGGCAGGCGGCGGTACTCGGCGGCACTCCGGCGGTACTCGTCGCGGTATTCGTCGCGGAATTCGTCAAAAGGGCGGCAGGGGCGATGAACCGCCGCCCGGCCTTACGCCCCCGCCCGGCCCTACGCCCCCGCCCGGCCCTACGCCCCCGTGACCCGCCGTCCCCGCCGCCGCAACAACTCGGCCAATCCCCGGCGAGTGGCCGCCAGCACCACGCGGTCCTCGCTCTTCAGGATGCGAGTGTCGGCAAGGTCCCACACCAGGCCGGAGCCGCCCTGGCCTTCGCGGCCGGTGTCCAGGGCCAGGACGCGCCAGTAGCCCGGCCGGAAGGCCTGGCCGACCGTCTTGCCCTCCAGTTGGGCGTGGCCGCCGACCTCCAGGGCGGCGAAGAGCAGTACCCGGCGTTCGACGGGGATCGCGCCCAGGATCTGGCGGCCCATCATCGCCCCGGCGAACGACGGCGCCGACAGGTGGGAGACGCTGCGGCTGCGGGTCAGGGCCTGGGGGTGCGCGGCGCGCAGGGTGCGGTAGACGGCGGTCGCGAAGTCGTCGTCGTACAGGCGGAGTACGACCCGCAGGTCGGGGCGGAGCGAGCGGGCGTACAGGGCCGCTTCGAGGTTCGTGGTGTCGGAGCTGGTCACCGCGAGCAGGGCGTGGGCGCGGTGGATCTTCGCGGCCTCCAGGACGCCCTCCTGGGTGACGTCGCCGAGAACGACCGGCACCCGTAGACGGCGGGCCACCGCGAGTCCGCGCGCCTCGGGTCCCGCCTCGACGCACACCACGGGGATGTTCAGCTCACGCAGCCGGATCAGAACGCGGGTGCCGATCTTGCCGAGGCCGAGGAGTACGACGTGGCCGCCGAGGCCCCGGGGCGGTCGGCGCAGCGCTCCCGCACCGCGGAACGTGCCGAGCGCCTCCAGCACCGCCGCCAGCAGCACCGGCAGCAGCAGCAACCCGACCAGTCCGGAAAGGAGTTGGAGGACCTGCCGTTCGGTGGTCGAGCCGATCGCCGGGTCGTTGATGGAGAAGAGGTCCAGCAGCGTCAGGTACAGCGCCCCCAGCGGATGGATCCCGGTCGCCAGCCACAGTGCCACCGCCAGCGCGAACACACACCCGACCAGGCCCGCCAGCGACCATCTGAGCCGCCGCGAGAACAGCGAGGCGAACGACGCCACCACCCCGACTCCCCGCCCGGACTGCACGGCGGGCCCGGCGGAGTACGCGACCTGCTCCAGGACGACCGACCCGCGCCGGCCGGCCGCGGCCGCCTCCCGCACCGTCGCCGCGTCGGGCAGCAGCAGCGGCCCCTGCTCGCCGCTGGCGTCGGAACCGTCCGCGAAGGCCGGGTCGTTGCTGTTCGCGGAGAGCAGCGCGAGCGTGGGCAGGCCCGGCGGGTCGGCCTCCCCGGGCCCGGTCGGCAGCCGTTCCACGGCCCGCAGCAGGAGCCCGTTCGTCTGGACGACCTTGGTGGTGCCGGCGACGGCGGTCGCGGCGAGTGCGGGCGCGGCGGTGTCGGCGTCGGACAGCACGGTCGTCGAGGCGTCGCTCGCCGAGCCGTCCCCCGGTACGCCCCCGGTGGCCAACGCGGCTGCCTGGTCGAGGAGTTCCTCGATGTGCTGGCCCAACCGCCGGTTGTACAGCCGTAGGACGAGCCGCAGTCTCGGGTTGAGCCGGCGGGCGGTGAGGGCGGCGCGGATGTTGGTCTCGTCGTCGTCGTACACGAGCGCCAGCGCGGCGGCCCGCTCCACGCCCGCCTCGGCGAGCACGGCCTCGGTCGCCTCGACGGCCTCCAACGTGCGCTGGCCGTCAGCAGGTTCACCCGGGGCGGCGGCGAGCGTGCCGTTGCCAGCGGCCCGGTTGACGGCCGCGCTCACCACCCGGTCGAGCAGCGCCGCCGACACCGCCCGGGCCCGCCCGACGACCGGCGGCCGTGCCGTCCGTTCGGCGGGCGGCACGACGAGCGTGACCTGTTCCTCGTACACGCCCCGCAGCTCGGCGGCGAGCCGGTGTGCGAGACCGTCGTCGCCGCACACCACCATGTGCGCGCCGGCGGAGCCCGGCGACGGCTGACCCTGATTCGGAACGCTGCCCACGAGGGAGAAGACTGCCTCACCGGGACGGGAGGTTCCACGACGGACGTGAACACACGTGAACAACCGGCGCGGAACTCCCGTATGAAAGGGGAGGGAATGCAGGAAACCGACAGCGACAACAGCAGGACGAACACGGAAGCCGGAGGTGCGCGACCCGTGGCCATCACCAAGGCGGCTCCACGTGAGGAGGGCACGCGCCACGACCGACGGGAGACACCTCCCGCGCCGGACGAGCCCAGGCGGCTGACCTCCCCCCTCGTCCTGACCATGCTGCTGCTCCTGATGGTGCTGCTGCAGAGCCCCATCCGCCGCGCGCTGTCCGCACCGGTGATGCAGAGCTGGACGACCGTGTTCGTGGCCGTCGTGGTCCAGGCGCTGCCGTTCCTGGTGCTGGGGGTGCTGCTGTCGGCGGCGATCGCCGTCTACGTGCCCCCCTCCTTCTTCGCCCGCGCCCTCCCCTCCCGGCCCGCGCTCGCCGTACCGGTCGCCGGGATCGCGGGCGCGGTGCTGCCCGGCTGCGAGTGCGCGTCGGTGCCGGTGGCCGGTGCGCTGGTCCGCCGGGGGGTGACCCCGGCCGCGGCCCTCGCCTTCCTCCTCTCCGCCCCGGCGATCAACCCGATCGTGCTGACGGCGACAGCCGTGGCGTTCCCCCGCAACCCCGAGATGGTGCTGGCCCGGTTCGTGGGCAGCCTGCTCGTGGCGTGCGTGATGGGCTGGCTGTGGCAGCGGCTGGGCCGCACGGACTGGCTGCGCCTGCCGACCCACGCGCCGCACGAGGGGGAGACGAAGGGCGCGGCGTTCTGGGACTCGGTCCGCCACGACGTGATGCATGCGGGCGGCTTCCTGGTCGTGGGCGCGATGGCGGCGGCGACCCTGAAGGCCGTCGCCCCGCAGGAATGGCTGCGCACGGCGGCGGACAACCCGCTGCTGGCGGTTCTGACGCTCGCCGTCCTCGCGGTGGTCCTCTCGATCTGCTCGGAGGCGGACGCGTTCGTCGCCGCGTCCCTGACGCAGTTCTCCCTCACGGCCAAACTGGCCTTCCTGGTGGTCGGCCCGATGATCGACCTCAAGCTGTTCGCCATGCAGGCGGGCACGTTCGGCCGGGGCTTCGCCCTGCGCTTCGCCCCGGCGACGTTCGTGCTGGCCATCGCGTCGGCGGTCCTGACGGGATGGATCCTGCTGTGAACCGACAGTCCCAGGCGGCCGTCCTCTTCCTCCTCGGCGCGGCCCTCCTGCACGCCGGCACCACCGACCTCTACCTGCGCTACGTCAAGGCGGGCCTGCAACCGCTCCTGCTGGCGTCCGGCGTGGTCCTGATCGTGACGGCACTGGCGACGGCCTGGTACGAACGCCGCAGGACGAAGCACCAGCAGGCGAAGCACCAGCAGGTGCAGCGCCAGCAGAAGGAGGCCGGCGAAGTCGAGGGCGTCGAGGGCGACGAGGGTGACGAGGGTGGGGAGGTCGCCCACACCCACCCCGAACCCCGCGTCTCCTGGCTGCTGATCCTCCCCCTCCTGGCGCTGATCCTCGTCGCCCCGCCGGCCCTGGGCTCGTACAGCGCGACCCGCACCGGCACAGCCTTGCAGGAACCCCTCGCCTATCCGGCGCTCCCCGCGACGAACCCGCTCCCGCTCAGCGTCGTCGACTACGCGGGCCGAGCCGTCTACGACCACGGCCGCACCCTCACCGGACGCGAGGTCCAGCTCACCGGCTTCGTCGCCCTGGACCATGCCGGTACCCCCTACCTGGTGCGCATGGCCCTCAACTGCTGCGCCGCCGACGCCCAGCCGGTCAAGGTCGGCCTGACCGGCGACATCCCCCCGGTCCTCCAGCCGGACACCTGGCTGACCGTCACCGGCGCCTACACCCCGCGCACCACCCACGACCCGGTCAACAACGGCCCGATCCCCTTCTTCAAGGTGACCGCCGCCAAGCCGACCGCGACCCCACGGGACCCCTACGACGAGTCGTGGAACAACTGACCGGACACCGCACGGGACGAACCACCCTGCGCTACATCCCGGTTACGCCCCCCTCAACCCCTGGTGGCCGGGCGGTGATCGCCTCATGATGGGGGCATGACGGCGGCCTCGCGTGCCCTGACACGACTGGCGACCTGGCCGGACCTCGCAGAGGACCGGCCCAGCTGCGGCACCGGTCGGGCGTTGCGCTCGGGCGGTGTCGAGATCGCGCACTTCCATTCCGACATGAGCGTCGACCTGCACCTCACCGCCAGGGCGATCCGGCGGTTCGAGCGGGACCTGAGACATTCCACGGCCATCCGGCTGCTGCCGGGCTCGCCCTGGGTGACCGTCCATCTGGAGTGCGAGACGGACATCGACCTGCTGATGACGCTGGTCAGCGCCGCGCTCCAGGCCCACCAGAGGCACCCGGCGGCCGACGACGCGGCCCTCCCACGCTGCAACGACCACCGGGAAGCGGCACTCACCCGCGACGGCGCCAACGGCGTCTGAAACCTTCCGCTCCCTTCCGCGCTTCTGGGCACCCTTCCTTGCTGTGTTCGGGAAGCGGGGGCTTGGCGGGGCAGCTGTGGAAGACGGCCCCGACCCAGGTGTTGATGGCGAAGTGCGCGGCGTGGATACCAGGAGGCCGGAGGTCGGGTGGTCGGGTGGTCGGGTGGTCGGGTGGCTGATGGGCGTCAGAGACTGAAGACGAGTTCGGCCTGGTCGCGCCTGGTGGTGTGCAGGTCCCAGTAGACGGGGGAGATCTCCTCGGGCTGGGCGGTCGGGAATCCTGGGACCGCCGGCGTGCCGATCGACACGTTGATGGCGACGTGCGCGGCCTGGACACCGGTGCCGTCCAGCTCCTTGTGCAGGTTGATCACCCAGTTGCGCAGCGCCGCGGCGGCGGCGTTGACGTTGGCGATCTGCGGCACGGGGTCGACGGAGCCGGCGCCGGTGGTGAACAGCAGGGTGCCCGCGCCGGCCTCACGCATGGCGGGCAGCACCGCGCGGGTGGCGGCGATGGCTCCGTAGAGCTGGAAGTCCATCTCGTGCTGCACGTCGGCCGGTTCGGTCGCGGCCGGGGTGGTCATGACGGTCTGGAGGCCGCCGACCGGGGAGTACTCCAGGACGTCGATGCCGCCGAAGTGCGCGGTCGCGTCCTTGAGTGCCTGGGTGAGCGCGGTGCGGTCGAGGACGTCGGCGGGGAACGCGGCGGCGCTGATGCCCTCGGCGGCCAGCTCACCGGCCAGGACTTCGAGCTTGGCCTGGTTGCGGGCGATCAGTGCGACGTCGTAGCCGTGAGTGCCGTAGGTGCGGGCGATGGCGAGGCCGAGCTGGGGGCCGGCGCCGACGATGGCGATGGTGGGCATGAGAGAGCCTTTCACTGAAGGGGAGGTGGATAGGGCTATCCGTTTCTTTTCCGGAAAGCCCTATCCGTTTCGATGCCCACCGTAACACGAGAACCGGACAAGGCATTCCGGTTTGCTAGTCTGATCGTCATGAGCCCCCGAGACCCGCACCCCGAAGCCAGCGCCGGCGCGACCGTTTCCGCAGGTCAGTCCAAGCGCAGCGACGCGGAGCGCAACCGGGGGCGGATCATCGCCGCCGCGCGCACGGTCTTCGGGCGCGACGGGCTGAACGCCTCGATGGCCTCGGTCGCACGGGAGACCGGGGTCGGGATCGCCACCCTCTTCCGCCACTTCCCCCGCAAGGAGGATCTGCTCGCCGCGGTCTTCGCCGACCGCATGAAGGCGTACGCGCAGGCCACCACCGAGGCCCTGGCCGACCCGGACCCGTGGCACGGCTTCACCGGCTACATCGAGACGGTCTGCGCGATGCAGGCCGCCGACCGCGGCTTTGCCGACATCCTGACCATGAACTTCCCGGGTGTCCCGGAGCTGGAGAAGTACCACGCCCGGGCATACGAGGGCTTCCTCGAACTCATCGGCCGCGCCAAGGACAGCGGGCAGCTGCGCGAGGACTTCACCAGCCGCGATCTCGTGCTGCTGCTGATGGCCAACGCCGGCGTCCTCGGCGCCACGGCCGATGCCGCCCCGGACGCCTGGCGCCGCCTGGTCGCCTGGATGATCCAGTCCTTCCAGGCCCCGGCCCGCGGCCCGCTGCCGGACCCGCCGGAAGACGCTGCGCTGTACGAGGCCATGCGCCGCGCCAGCCGGGACGTCACCGCCCCCGAGCCCGGAAAGCGACGCTGAACCAGCGCCCGGTGGGACAGGGCGACCATGAGCCGGTTGTCTTCGAGGAGCCGGTCGTCTTCGAGGAGGAGGCCGGCACTTCCGGCCGCCTCCACCCCCTGCGGCCGGACGCGCCCGAGCAGCTGCACGGCGTGCTGCGGGAGAGTTCCGTCCGGGTGCGGGCCAGGGCGGCCGTCGCGGCGGACGAGTAGGTCACCGGCCGGACCTCGGCGTCTTCGGATCTGGTGAGCTGACGGTCCGTCAGATACCGTCTGCTGTGTCGTCGCACGTGCCGACGCAGAAGGGGTGAGCGCCATGGAGACCGACCCGGACCGTTCGACCCGTCCCTCCCACAGCCCGCACCCGACGGGGGATCCCCGTTGGGTGGCGATGTTCTACGACCCGTCCTCGGCGTCCTGGCGGCAGGCCGCCGAGTCCCCCGACCGCACGCCCGTGCTGTACGCGATCGGTGAGATGACCCAGGTCAAGCGGGCCCGGGGCGACGAGGTGACCGTCGCCCTGTGGGGTCCGAAGGACGGTGAGTGGCAGCGTTTCGACTCGTCTCCAGCGGCTGCCCCGGCGGAATCGGAGTCCCCGGCGGAGGCTTTCTCCCCGGTGCCGGCCGACGGCGCTGCCCGCCCCGGCCATGCCAAGCTCGCGGAACGCATGGAGGACCGCCGGCATCAGGTGCTCATGGCGGGCCTGAGCAAGGCGGGCCTCTACGACCTCACCCCGGACGACGTGACGGCCGTCCGGACCCTGGTCGACCGGGTCGACGAGAGCACGCTGCGGCGGGTCGCCCACTGGATGGCGGTGGCCGGCGCGCCGGTCGACTGAGCGACCGTCAGCCCCCGGCGGCGGGCGAGGCCGACGCCGTCGGATAGCTCCACCGGAACGACCCCAGCGCCCGGGCCCTCGCCTCCACGACCGTCATGCGCGCCGCCCGTTCGACGGGGTCGACGTGCGAGGCCTGGCCCGTGGCCTGGCCGTCCCACTTCCGGTAGTACAGGCCGACCTCCGCCGTGAACCAGCCGCGGCTCACCGAGTTGAGCGCCAGCAGCAGCCCGGTGTCCTCGGAGGCGGGCAGGGCCATCCAGCCGCCGAGCGCGGTCAGCAGGTCCCGGCGGGCGAAGAGGCTGGCGGGGTGTACCTGTGCGCGGAAGTCGTGCGCCGTCCAGTGGTCGAGGACGGCCCCCCGCTCGATCGGCCCCTCGGCCGGGTCCCCGGGGAAGCCGGCCGTGGAGCCGTCAGGGAACAGGTCGAGGACGCGCGAGGTCGCCCAGCCGAGGCCCGGGTCGCCCTCCAGCGCGGCCAGGTCGCGGGCGAGCGCGCCGGACGCCAGCCGGTCGTCGGCGTCGAGGACCTTCACGTACTCGCCCTCCGCGTGCGCGAGCGCGAGCGTGCGGGCGACTCCGGGGCCGCCGGCGCGTCCCTGACGAAAGGTCACGCGCGCGTCGGCGACGGGCACATGGCGCGCGACCTGGTTCGTCGTGCCGTCCTCGCGGATCACCCATTGCCACGTCCACCCCGCGGGCAACTCCTGTGCGCGCAGCGACTCGTAGGCCTCGGGCAGATAGCGGGCCGACGGGGCGTGGACAGCGGTGACGATGACGATGCGCCGGCTCACGGCGGCACTCACCACCTTTCCAGACGGGTGGTGAACAGCAGTTCGGTGCGGTCGGCGGGCAGTGTGACGTCGGAGACGTTCACCACGCGGCCGTCGACGGCGTACGACGTCTTGCGGAGCAGGATCACCGGCGCCCCCGGCGGCAGGTCCAGGTCCCGGGCCTCCTGCGGAGTCGGCGGGCGGGCGGTGACGCGCTCCTCGACGCGGTCCACCTCGATGCCGACGGTGTGCAGTTGGCTCTGCGTGCCGCCGGGCCACGGCTCCCTGGTCTCGTCCAGGAGTTCGGGGTTCACGGCGACCATGGCGTGCACGAGGTAGGAGGTGACGAGGCTGAGCGGGGCGTGTTCGGTGGCGCAGCGCGTGCGGTAGGAGCGCTCCAGGAGCGGGGTGCCCGGCGGGACGCCGAACGCGTCCGCGAGTGGTTCGGGCGCCTCGATCCGCCGGTACGCGGCGTGGAAGACCAGTTCCTCGGAGGGGAGGCCGGTGTCGCGTTCCGTCACTCCGGTCGTGGCGCGGGTGCTTTCCGGGCAGCGGGCCCGGTCCTTCTCCCACTGGTGCCTGCCGTTGTCACGGACGGCGATCACTCGGTAGGCCTTGGGCACGGCACCACAGTAAGGGTCCCGGCCCGTTCGGCCCGTGATCCCAGGTCGCCGGGCGTCGCCGGGCAGTCGGCGGGCGCGAAAAGGCCCGGTCGCTGGCGACGGGGGATGCACCAGCGACCGGGCTATGGCCAAGGCTAACAAGGCAGCCGGTCGGACGGGAGTCGACTTCTCAGTCGCCTTGCCGTTGTGATCGGGATCACTGTCACATCGCGGCCTTTGCTTAACCGTCGCTTATCCCTCACGTATCCGCCCGATCGCGACCCGTCCATCCCCCAAGCGCGACCCGCCCATCCCCCGATCACTCCTCGCACGGAGGGTCGTACGACAGCCTGGGCAGGTACTCGTGCCATGTGCCGGCCGTCAGCACGCCCCGCGTGGTCGCGCAGATACGGCTGATCGCCGCGTCGACGTCCAGGTTCCACAGCCGTACGGTGTCGGCGCCGCTGGAGACGCCGAGCAGGTGGCTGCCCGGGCTGAACGACAGGAAGTTGCCGGTCTTGGCGTTGGGGCTCATGGACTGCCCGATGGGGGAGGCCCCGTCCGGGTCGGACACGTTCCACAGCCGGACCGTGTTGTCGTTGCCGCCGCTCGCCAGGGTGCGGCCGTCCTGGCTGAACGTGAGCGACACGACCGCCTCGGTGTGACCGGTCAGGGGCCTGCTCGACTCGCTCGCGTCGAGGGGGTCGGAGACGTCCCACAGCCGGACCATGTCGTCGTCGCCGCCGCTGGCCAGCGTATGGCCGTCCGGGCTGTAGGCGAGGACGTTGACGGGTCCGCCGTGCCCCTTGAGCGGTGCCCCGAGGGGGGTGACATGGCGGGGGTCGGTGACGTTCCAGAGCCGGATGGCGGCGTCCGCGCTGCCGCTCGCGAGGGTCCGGCTGTCCGGGCTGAAGACCAGGCTGTTGATGTAGCCCTTGTGGCCGGTGAGCGGTGCGCCGAGCTTGACGGCGTGGGACGGGTCGGAGACGTCCCACAGCTGGATGGTGCGGTCGTCGTACGGCGTCGCCAGTGTGCGCCCGTCCGGGCTGTACGTCAGCGTGTCGGAGCCCGTGAAGCGGGTCCGCAGGGCGAGGGGCTCGCCGTAGGAGACGGGGTGGGCCGGGTCGGTCACGTTCCACAGGTACAGCCGCCGGTTTCCGTTCAGCACGGCGAGCGTGCGGCCGTCGGGCGAGAACGTCAGCATGCGCTGGTCGCCGTCCCCCGGCATGAACGGTTCCCCCATTGCCACGGGCCGGCCGGGAACCCGCACGTTCCACAGCCGGATCCGCCCGTCGCGCGCGGCGGTGGCCAGCACCTGCCCGTCCGGGCGGAACGCACCGCTGCGGCCGACCATGTCCGACGTCGGCACCGACCACAGCCGCACCTTGCTGTCGCCGCTGCCCGTGGCGAGGGTCCTGCCGTCGGGACTGAAACCCACGGCGTACATCTCGCCGCTGCCTCCCGCGAGCGGCTCGCCGACCTGCGACGGGTAGGCGGGGTCGCTGACGTTCCACAGGCTGGCCGTGCTGTCCGCGCTGCCGGCGGCGAGGGTCCTGCCGTCGGGGCTGAAGGCCACCGACCAGACGGGACCGGTGTGGCCGGTGAGCGGCGAGGCGAGTTGGGTCGTACGGCGCGGGTCGGCGACGTTCCACAGCCGGATCGTGTCGTCCGCGCTGCCGCTGGCGAGGGTGTGGCCGTCAGGGCTGAAGGCGAGTGAGTGGACGGTGTCGGTGTGCCCGGTGAGGACCTCGCCGATCGGCTCGGGCCGACGCGGATCGGCCGTGTCCCACAGCCGGATCGTGTTGTCGTCGCCGCCCGCCGCGAGGAGCCGGCCGTCGGGGCTGAACGCCACGGAACGCACCGCCGCCGTGTGCCCGGTCAGCGGTGCGCCGAGCAGCCGGACCCGGTCCCGGTCGGTCAGGTCCCACAGCCGCACGGTGTGATCCTCGTCGGCCGAGGCCAGCGTCCGCCCGTCCGGGCTGAACGCGAGCAGATAGATCGTGCCGGTGCGGCCGGTCAGGGGCGCCCCGAGCGCGCGCGGGCGCGCGGGGTCACGGACGTCCCACAGGCGGACGGTGCCGTCGTCCCCGGCGCTGGCGAGGGTGCGGCCGTCGGGGCTGAAGACCGCGCTGCTCACCCAACTCGTGTGCCCGGTGAGCGGCTTGCCCAGCGGCTTGGGGTGCGAGCGGTCGCTCACGTCCCACAGCCGGACCGTCCGGTCGTAGCCGGCGGTGGCCAGGACCTTGCCGTCCGGGCTGAACGAGGTGAGATAGACGGCGCCGGTGTGGCCGAGAAGCGGCGTGGCCAGCGGCGCGTTCACGATCGAGATCAGGCGGTTCCTCGTGCCCTCGTCGTCCGGCCGCAGGCCGTGCGCCACCAGGTCGAGCTGCGCGGACAGCGACGGATCCGTGTACTGGACCCGGTCGGCCTCCGCGACCACCTGCTCGAACACGGCGTCGTTGCGCTGCTGCCACGCGACGAAGGCCGCGCCGACGGCGAGGATCGCCAGCACCACCAGCGCCGCCACCGCGCTCCGGAGGATCCACACCGTGCGCCGGCGCAGCCGGACCGACGCCGCCAGGAACTCCACCGCGCCGCGGGTCAGGAACGTGTTGCCGGCCGACTTCGCCCAACTGCGGGCCTGCTCAAGCCGGGAACCCCGGTAGAGCAGCGCCGAGTCACGGTTGGAGCCCTCCCAGGCCCGGCCGTCCTCCTCCAGCCGCTGCCGCAGCAGATGGTCGCTGCGGTCCTCGTCGATCCAGTCACGCAGCCGGGGCCAGGCGTGCAGCAGGGCCTCGTGGGTGATCTCGACGGTCTCCGCGTCCAGCGTCACCAGACGGGCCCGCACCAGAGCTTCGAGCGACTCCTCCGTCTTGCCGGGATCGGTCGACTCCGCCGCCAACTGGCGGCGCGTGCCCCGCCGCCGGGTGGCCTGGGTGTCCTCGCCGAGCCGCACCAGCCGCAGCAGGAGCAGCCGCGCCGCGGCGCGCGCGGCGGGGTCGAGCCCGGACCAGGCGCGTTCGGCGGTCGCCGCCACCGCGCCCTGGATCCCGCCCGCCGCGCGATAGCCGGCCAGCGTCAGCCGACCCGCCTTGCGGCGCTGCCAGGTGGCGAGCAGGGCGTGCGAGAGCAGGGGGAGCACGCCGGCGTGCGCGCCGCGCGGACCGTCGACGGTCACCTCACGGATGATCAGCTCCGCCAGCCCCGGTTCGAGCTCCAGCCCCACCGCCCTGGCCGGCCCGACCACCGCCTCCCGCAACTCCGGAGTGCTCAACGGCCCGAGCACCATGTGCCGGTGCTGCAACGCGTCGGAGAGCTCGGGGTGACTGAGGCACTGCTCATAGAAGTCGGCGCGAATCCCGAGGACGACGAGGACGGGGGGCGGATCGGCGGCTTCCTCCGCCTTGCCGCTGTCGGCGGGGGTGCAGGCCGCGTGCAGGAGCTGGATGAAGAGCCGGCGAACAGAGTCGTCGGAACAGAGGGTGAAAGCTTCCTCGAACTGGTCGACGATGATGACGGGGCGGGTGGGTGAGGCGGAGGGGGAGGGAGAGGGGGACGGTGGGGCCGGGGACGAGGGAGAGGCCGGGGACGGCGCCAGGGGCGACGGGGTGTCGTCGGCGGCCCACGCGGTGACGGCCTTCCGTACTGCGCGGGCGAAACGCGGGCTGTCGGGGGCGGGCTCCCCGGCGACGACGGAGGCGAGTTCGGGGATGTGGCGGACCAGCTCGGCGAGGGGGTCCGCGCCGGGCACGAGCTGAAGGACCTTCGCCCCGCCGCTCTGCCCGCCCGGCGCATCGCCCATCGCGCCGTCCTGCAGCGCGGGCACGAGGCCGGCGCTGAGCAGCGAGGACTTTCCCGCCCCGGAGGCGCCGACCAGCATGACCAGGCCACCCGTCCGCTCGACCGAGCGAAGCTGGGCGACGAGGGCGTCCGTGCTCCGCTCCCGGCCGAAGAACCAGCGGGCGTCCTCCTCACGGTACGAAGCAAGCCCCCGGTACGGGCACACGCCGCCGGGGACGCCGGGCCCTTCGGACGGAGGCCGTTCCTCCTCCTTCGGCACAGAGGCGACGGGGACCTCGCCGACGACCGGATCGGCCACCGCCCGCTCCCACAGCCGCTGCCACTGGGCGAGGTCGTACAGACCGGGGGACACCGGCGTGGGCCGCGAGCGGCGCGCCTCGGGTATCAGGACGTGCAGCACCGCGGCGAGGGCGGCGAACTGCGCGGGAACGTTCCTGGCCCGTCGCCAGTCGCTGATCCGCTGGGCGGACACCCGTACGGGCCGCCCCCGTTCATCTACCCGCCGCAGCCGGACGACCGCCTCGGACACGCGCTTGAGGGGAGGGTTGCCGGCCTCCTTGTACAGCAGCGCGAGTCGTTCCGCGAAGGCTGTACGCGCCCCCGAGTCGGAACTCAAGGCCTCCACCCCATGCTTCCCCCGCACCTGGAAATCCGGACCGGAAAACCCAGTTTATATGGCTGACCTGCGAAGAAGGGGTTGACCGGACACCGGATCCTCCTCGGATCGGGCCTCAGCTGGCACGATCCCGAAGAAGAAGCGCATCTACCGGGCGCGGTCGACAGCCCCTCCACGGGGCGCGGTCGACGCCGTCCGCACCGTTCGGCAGCGGTCCGCACGAGGGGAGGGACCGGTGCCGAACGGTGCGGCGTGTGCACCGCCTCGGATGCCGTCGTCCAGTAGTCCCGCGGGGACGTGACGAAGATTCCGCCCGGACGTGACGAACGTCCCGCCCGGACGTGACGAACGTCCCGCCCGGACGTGACGATGGTGGTTCTCCCCACCTTTCTGCCCTGGTTGTCGGTGGCGGCCCTTACCGTTGTGTGAGCTGGTGATGGCTCGCTGTCGGGGAGGGGGAGGCACGTGCGCAGGGTTCCGCCGGAGATGTTCCGGTTCACCATGGGGGATCGTGCCGATCTCTACGGGGCGGTGCTGCGGGCGTTCGGCGCGGCCAACGAGCGGCTGGAGACGGCCCTCGGGCTCGACGAGGTCCGGGCGCGGCTGCGGACGGTCGGCTGGCTGGACGCCATCACGGACGAGCAACTGCACGACGCACTCGGCAAGCTCAGGGAGTGGAACCTGCTGGACGTCGTCCAGAACCACACCGAGAACTACCGCACCGCGGAGGAGTACGAGCGCCGCAACCTCCAGTACTCCCTGACCCGGCAGGGCGAGGCCGCCATCGCGGGCGTGGAACACGCGCTGACCGTGCTCGCGGCGACGGGGGCGCTCCAGACCGCCGTACTGGAGGCGATCACCGACCGGCTCGACGAGCTGTACGTCCTGCTGGAGCAGCCTTCCTCGGCGGACCGCCGGATCTTCAGCACCCTCCAGGAACTGGAGGGGCACCTCGAAGCGCTGCTGGACAACACCAAGGCGTTCAACGGGGAGTTGCAGCGGCTGCTGCGCGCCGAAGGAGCCGATCCCGGGGTCTTCCGGGAGGTGAAGGCGGCGACGGTGGCGTATCTGCGGGAGTTCCTCGTCAACCTGGACCGGCGGGGCGCCGGGGTCACCGTGGCGGTGGCCCGCGTGGAGGAGCGCGGGGTCGGACTGCTGCACGAGCGCGCGCTACGGGGCGCGGAACTGCCCCCGGCGGCCGGAGCGGACCCGGCGGCCGCGTGGCTGGAGCGGCGCAGAGCGCGCTGGGCGGGGCTGCGCGCATGGTTCCTGCCGGCCGACGGGTCGCCGCCCCGGGTCGAGCAGTTGCACGACGTGGCCCGGCGGGCGATCGTCTCGCTGCTGCAAGTGCTCGACCGGATCACGGAGTCACGGCGGCGCTCGTCCAGCGCCGTCCAGGACTTCCGGGAGCTCGCCCGCTGGTTCGCCGCCGCGCCGGGGGAGGAGGACCTGCACCGGCTGTGGTCGCTGGCCTTCGGACTGGGATCCGCGCGCCACGCCCACCTCGCGCATCCCGACCCCGAACTGGTCCCGGCGTCCCGGACCTGGGCCGCCGCACCACCGGTGGAGGTGTCCGCGCTGCTGCGCACCAGCGGCCGCACGGAGCGCTTCACCCGCACCGGCAGGGTGCGCGACATCTCCGCGACGAGAGCCGCGCGAGCCGAGCGCGCGCGTCGGGAACGCGCCGAACTACAGGCGGCCTGGCAGGTGCTGACCACCGACGGGCGGCCGGTACGGCTCTCCGCCTTCGGCGAACTCGACCCGGCGGCGTTCGAGCGGCTGCTCGACCTGCTCGGCAGAGCACTGTCGTCCCGCCCCGACAGCACAGGAGTGCGCCGAGCCGTCAGCGCGGACGGCGGAGTCGAGATCCTCCTGGAGGGCGGGGCCGCGGCCGACGACAGGACCGCTCGGCTGCACACCGCGAACGGCGTGATGAGCGGACCGGATTACGTCGTTCGGATCAGCGGCGTGGACACGGCCGCCGGTCGGGAGCCGGCAGGACGGGAGCCGGCAGGACGGGAGCCGGCAGGACGGGAGCCGACAGGACGGGCGGCCGCAGGTCGGGCGGCCGTAGATCAGGCGGCCGTAGGACCGGGGGCCGCGAGGCAGGTGGCCGCCGGGCACGAGAAGGCCTCGTCGGCGGGGCGCGAGAGGGCTGCGTCGGCCGGGCATGAGAAGGCCTCGTCGGCGGGGCGCGAGAGGGCTGCGTCGGCCGGGCATGAGAAGGCCTCGTCGGCCGAGGCCGAGTACGACCAAGTCCCGTCGGCCGGGCGCGAGGAGGCCGTGGGATGAGCACGCTCGCCAACCAGCTGGTGGTGGTCGAACGGGAAGAGGTGGCGCGGGGAATCCGTCTGCTGCTCGCCCAGCCGTTGATCACCGAGCGCGGTGACCCCGCGGCTTTCGAGGTGGTCCGGCGCCGCAAGGAGCCGCTGGCCAAGTGGTTCGACTACACCTGCGGCTGGAGCCTGGTGGTGGAGCCGCGGCGCGGCTACGCCCGGCTGGTCAAGGTCCGCCCGGACGCCGACGCCTCCCGGCCCGCCCTGCGTCCCCGAGCGGGCCGGGCGCCCTTCGACCGCCGCAGGTACGTGCTGTTCTGCGTCACCGCGGCGGAGCTGACGTCCGTTCCGATGACGACCATCGGGCTGCTCGCCGACCGTGTCGTACAGGCCATGGCCGCCGACCCGGCGCTGGAGTCGTTCGACACCACCAGCCGCCGGGAGCGGACGGCCTTCGTGGACGTCCTGAAGCTGCTGGAGTCCTACGGCGTCCTGGCCGTCGTCGACGGGCTGACGGAGGCCTTCGTGGACACGGCGGAGGCGAAGGTCCTCTACCGGGTGGACGTCACGCTGCTGATGAGGCTGCCCGCCGCGCCGGTGGGGCCGTCCCGGCTGGCGCTGCCCGCGCAGGAGGTGCCGGGCCGCTTCGAGGAACTGCTCGCCGAGCTGATGCGGGAGCGACGCTACGGCCCCCCGCCCGCGACGCAGCCCATGCTCACGGGTACGGGCACGGGCACTGGCACCGGCACCGGTACGGGTATGGGCACCAGTACGGGCACGGGCGACGAGGCGTTCGTGGTCTCCGGGACCCGGCGGAACCTGTGGCTACGGCACTCCGTACTGCGCCGCCTCTTCGACGACCCGGTCCTCTACCGGGAGGACCTGACCGACGACGAGCTGGCCTACCTCGCGTCCCCCACGGGGCGTCAGATCCTGCGGCGCGCGGCGGAGCAGGCCGGACTCGTCCTGGAGGAACGCGCGGAGGGCTATCTCCTCGTCGACCCCGACGCCGTCGCCACCGACTCCAGGTTCCCGGACGACTCCTCGACCGCCCGGGTCGCGGCGCTGCTCCTTCTCGAACGCATCGCCGACACGCCCGAGGGCGCGACCCCCGAACAGCTCGCGGCGGCGGCGTCCGAGCTGCTGCACCGCTTCCCCCGCTGGGCGAAGGCCTACCAGGCCGCCGAAGGGGCCCGCCGGCTGGCCGACGACGCCGTGGCGGTGCTGCGCGACTTCGGCCTGGTGCGCGGCACCGGCGACCGGGTCGTGGCCCGCGCGGCCGCCCACCGCTACCGCGTCGCGCACACCACCACCACGACCGCCACCACAGCCGTCACCACGACCGCCAACACAACCACCACCGCGACGTTCGCCACCATGGACGAGGAAGGAGGCTCGTGGTGAGCGTGACCGAACTGCCGGTACGCGGCACGGACCGGCCGACGGACGGCATCGCTCCCACCAGGGCCCGCTGGCAGCCCGTCCGCGCCGGCATCCTCAACGTCTGGCGGTACTACGACGAGACGTTCACGTTCCACGAGGGGCGCCTGCTGCTGCGCGGGCCGAACGGCACGGGCAAGTCGAAGGCGCTGGAGCTGCTGCTGCCGTTCCTCTTCGACGCGAACCTGCGGCCCCACCGGCTGTCCACCTTCGGCGGCTCCGAGCGCACCATGCACTGGAACCTCATGGGCGAAGGCGCCACCGGCAAGACCCGCGTGGGATACGTGTGGATGGAGTTCGGCCGGGCCGACGGCGCCTGGTTCTCCTGCGGAGCCCGGCTGCAGGCCAGCGTCCACACGAGCGGCGTCCAGACCGACTACTTCACCACCGCCCGGCGCCTCGGCGACCGCCCCGACGGCATCTCCCTCCTCAACGAGGCGGGCCAGCCCCTCACCCGGGCCGCGCTCGCGGACGCGCTGGAGGGCCACGGCGAGATCCACGCCACGGCCGCCGACTACCGGTCCACGATCCGCCGCACCCTGTTCGCCGGCCTCGGCGAGCAGCGCTACGAGGCGCTGATCACCGCCCTGCTCCAGCTCAGGCAGCCGAAACTCTCCGAGCGGCTCGACCCGTCCCTGCTGTCCACCCTGCTGTCCAAGGCCCTGCCGCCGCTCGGCGAGACGGAGATCGGGGAGCTCGCCGAGGGGTTCGAGCGGCTCGACCGGCAGCGCGAGGACCTGAAGCGGCTCGACGAGGAGGTCGGCGCCGCGGCCGCCATCGCCGGCCGGCAACGCGGCTACGCCCAGCGGGTGCTGCGCGCCGCCGCCGCACAGCTGATCTCCGCGACGACGGACCTGGACAACCGCACCCGGATCGCCCGGGAGAGCGCGGAGCAGCACCGACAGGCCCTGCACGCCCAGGAGGTCACCGGGCGGCGCAGGGCGGAGCTGAGCGAGCGGGTCGAGGAACTCGAAGCGGCCGTCCAGGGCCTGGTCGACAGCGACCTCTACCAGCAGGGCAAGGAGCTGGACCAACTCCGCCGCCGCGTCCAGGACACGGCGCAGACCGCCCACCGGCTGCGCGCCACCGCCGACGACCGGCAGCGCCGGTTCCACGCGGACGACGAGCAGGCGGGCGCCGCCGTGAGACAGGCCGAGGAATACGCCCACCACGCCCGGGACACCGCCGAGGACGTCGAGCGCACGGCCCGCACCGTGGGCATGGAGTCGGTGCACGCGGAGCTGCGCACCGCCCTCGCCGACGCTCCCGCCACCGACGATCCCGCGCGGGAGGCCGACCGGGTCCGTCAGGTCCGCCATCTGCTGCGCGGGGCCGTCAAGGGCCGGCGCGACCAGATGGCGGCGGTCCGCGAGGCCGTCGAACGCCATGAGCGGGCCGTGGGCGACCGCACCGCCGCCGAGACCGCCCTGGACGGCGCCCGGGACGGCCTGGCCGAGGCCGTGACCCGTCGCGACGAAGCGGCCCGGGAGTGCGCGCAGGCCTTGCAGGCACAGGCGGAGCTGCTCCGGGAGTGGGCCGCCGGATGTGTGGAACTGCGGATCGACGACGTCGAGGAACTGGCCGCGCGAGCCGCCGTCGAAGCGGATGTGCTGGCCGTCGTGGAGCGTGCCGTACGCGCCCAGGACCAGGCGATCACCCAGTCCGAGACCCGGTTCCGGACGGCGCGGGAGACCGCGCTGGAGCACCGCGAGCGGACCGTCCGGGCCGTCGAGGCGCTCACGGCACAGACCGACCTCCCGCCGCCCGCCCCGCCGTTTCGCACCACGGACCGCGCCACGATGGAGGGCGCGCCCCTGTGGCGGCTGGTGGCCTTCCGCGACGGCGTCCCCGAGGACGTCCAGGCCGGCGTCGAGGCGGCACTGGAGGCATCGGGACTGCTCGACGCATGGGTGAGCCCCGAGGACACCATCGAGCTGGCCGGCCACGACACCTTCGCGGCGCCCGCCTGGGCGACACCCGCGCCGGGCCCGTCCCTGCTCGAAGTCCTGCGCCCCGAAGAGGACAGCCCGGTGTCCGCCGACCGGGTGGCCCGGCTCCTCGCGGGCATCGCCTACGGAGACCAGCTCCCCCACTGGCACACCGCCGCCGTCGCCGCGGACGGCAGCTGGCGGCTGGTCGCGGCCATCGGCACCTGGAGCAAGGAGGCCCCCGCCCACATCGGCTCCCTCGCCCGGGAACAGGCCAGAGCGCGGCGCATCGCCGAACTCACCGCCCGCCTCACCGAACTGAACACGCACCTCGCGTCGCTCGACGCGCGGCTGCGCGCGCTGCGCGAGAGCCGCTCCCGGCTCGACGCCGACCTCGCGGCCCGCCCCCGGCACCGGGAGCTCGACGAGAGACGGCGCCGCTGGGACCGCGCGGAGGAGGCGGTCGGAGTGCGTGACGACGCCGTCCGGGTCGCGGTCAAGGTGCTCGACGGGCGGGAAGCCGACGTGAGCCGTTGCCTGCGCACGCTGGGCAGGCTCTCCTCGGAACACGCCCTGCCCACCGAGCGGGGCCGCCTGAACGAACTGTCCGCCGCCGTCGACACGTTCGCCGACACGGCCGACGCATGGGCCGACGCACACCTGCACTGGGCCACCGCCCTCGGCCGGGCCGCCGCGGCGCGCAGCCAGGCCGAACGCTCCCTGGAGGCCGCCCAGGAGAGCCAGGCGGAGGCCGACCGGGCCGAGACCGAGGCACGGGCGCTCGCCGCCACCCTCCAGGCCGTCGACAGCTCGGTCGGCGAGGACTTCCGCCAGATAGCGGCCCGCATCGGCGAGTTGCGGCAGGACGCCCGCCGCAGCCGCGAGGAGATCACCGCGAGCGACGGCGAACTGAGCCGCCTTCAGCACCGTATCGGCGCGCTGGAGGCGACCATGGCCGAGGACGTCCGGCGACGCGACGACGCCACCGCCACGAGAGACGCCTCGGCGCTCCGCTTCCGCCACCTGTGCCTGCTCGGCCTGCCGCAGGACGCGGGCGCTCCACCGGAACGGGCCGCTCTGCACCTGACCGCACAGGACGGCGCCCGCGCCACGCTGTACGCGGCCCGCGAGATCGCCGCCGAGTGGCCGAACCTCCCCCACGAACCGCGCAACCTGGGGGACGCCGTGCAGCGCCTGTCGGAGGCGGTCCACCAGGCCCGTCAGGTCCTCGGCCGCCGCGCCGACCTCGACCTGGAAGCCGACGAGGACGTCCAGATCTTCACCGCCACCATGGACGGCTCCCGGACCGGGGCGACGGGACTGCTCCACACCCTCACCGCCGAACGGGACGGCAGCCGGGACGACATCACCGGCGCCGAGCGTCGCCTCTTCGACCAGACCCTCACCGGGGACACCCGGCGCCACCTGGCCGCCCGGATCCGTCAGGCGGGCGAACTCGTCGACCGCATGAACGGTCACCTGCAGCGGGTCCGCACGGCGTCGAACGTCTCCGTCCAACTGGTGTGGCGCATCCACCCCGACCTCCCGGCCGGCACCCAGACCGCCCGCACGCTCCTGCTCAAGGAGCCCAAGAACGTCACCGACGCCGACCGCGAGGCGCTGCACGCCTTCTTCCGGGCCCGCATCGAAGAGGCGAAGGCCAGAAACACGGCGGCCACCTGGGAGGAACAGCTCGCCGAGGTGCTCGACTACACCGCCTGGCATCAGTTCGTGGTCCGGCTCGACCGCGCGAACGGCGCCGGATGGCAGGTGCTCACGAAGAAACTCCACGGCGCCCTGTCCGGCGGCGAGAAGGCCATCGCCCTGCACCTGCCGCTCTTCGCAGCCGTCGCCGCGCACTACGAGGCCGTACCCGAAGCGCCTCGGCTGATCCTCCTCGACGAGGTTTTCGTCGGCGTCGACGCCGCCAACCG
The DNA here is from genome assembly GCF_055581185.1 of Streptomyces sp. NPDC031474. Taxonomy (NCBI): domain Bacteria; kingdom Bacillati; phylum Actinomycetota; class Actinomycetes; order Kitasatosporales; family Streptomycetaceae; genus Streptomyces; species Streptomyces sp. NPDC031474. Next base: position 306,562 of record NZ_JBVIJX010000006.1, on the reverse strand, counting down.
CGGCCAGATCTTCGCCCTGCTCGCCGCACTCGACCTCGACCTGATGCTCACCTCGGACCACGAGTGGTGCCACTACCGCGAACTCTCCGGCATCGCCGTCCACCAACTGATCACGGGAACGGACGGCGACGACGCGGTGACCAGCGCCCGCTTCGTGTGGACGGGCGCGGACATGCAGCCGGACGAAGGCAGCGGAGCCGAAGAAGGCACAGGAAGCACAGGAACCACAGGCAGCGGAGCCGACGAAGGCAGAGGTACACGGGACCCCGGGACATGAGCACGCCCCCCGTCCCCCCTTACCTCGCCGAGCCTCGCCTGCGCCCTCTCTGGCAGGCGGTGCACGACCGTCTGTCCTCCGGCCGCCCCGTCAGCGGGGTGCGCGTGGGCCCGCTCGACGACGACGAACGGGAGGCCCTGGCCGACCTCCTGGGCATGGACCGGCTGCCCGACCAGCGGCCGACCGTGCGCCTCGCCCGGCTGGAGGACGCCGTGGCCGAGGCCGGCGCCGGCACCGTACGGGACCTGGTCGCGCAGGTCATCGGCCCGCTCGGCGACCGTGAGTCCGAACGCCGGCGCCACGAGGACGAACGGAGCGCACTGTGGGCCTGGCTGGCGGACCACGACACCGTCCGGGCCCAGCCCGCGCTGACCGAGTGGACCGCGTACTGCCGTGCCCAGGGGCTGGTGGACGGCTCCGTCACACGCACCCGCGACCTGCTGACCGCCGCCCTCACCGTGCTCGCCGCGCTGCCCGCCGAGGGCGAACCCCTGCCGGTGTTCGCGGCCCGCACACGGCACGGCGACCCGCACGCCCTGGACGACGGCACCCGCCTCGCCACCCTCGTGCTGCGGGCCCTGTCCACGCTCTACGGCACCCCCGTGCCCGACGGCTCCCAGGCGCGGCGCGCACTCTGGTCCCGGGCCGGCGTCGCCGACGACGAGCTGTCCACGACGGTCCTCGCCGCCGGACTCCGCCCGTCCGGCGAGGGCATCCTGAGCCGGCTGAGCCGCATCTGCTCCGAGTCCGGCCACGCCGTCTCGCTCACCCTGGCCCAGCTGAGGTCACCGGGTGACGTCCGCTTCCCCGCCCGACCCGTCCACATCACGGAGAACCCGAGCGTCCTCGCCCTGGCACTGCGCCGCTTCGGCGCGCACTGCCCGCCGCTGGTCTGCACCTCGGGCTGGCCCAACAGCGCCGTCATCCGCCTCCTGCACCTCCTCGCCGCGCAGGGCGCACCACTGCGCTACCACGGAGACTTCGACGGCGAGGGCGTCCGCATCGCGGCCCACGTCATGCACAAGACCTCTGCCGTCCCCTGGCGCATGTCCACCCACGACTACCTCACCGGCCTCACCCACACCCCGCACGGCCCCGCCCCGGGCCGCCTCACCGAGGCCCCCTGGGACCCCGCCCTCACCCCGGCCATGGCGCGACGGGGAACGGCCCTGATGGAGGAAACGGTGGCGGCCCCCCTCCTCGACGACCTCTCCCGAGAACCAACCCACCCTTGAGCACCTGCGGATTTGTTAAGACAGCACCCCTCGCGCGAGACGGTTCCTTCCTGACAGGCTCGGGGGCGTGACGTACGTAGTGAGCGTGGACACCTGCATCCCGCAGGGCACTCCGGAGATGGACCCGCTGCAGCGCGCCGGCGCCGTGGCGCTCATCGAGGACGCCTTCAACTCGGTCAGGTCCGTCGAAGGCCCCGACGGCGTGGAGGTCGACCTCGTCGACACCATCGTGGCCGTCCATCCCGAAGGCGCCTTCCTCAAGGTCATCGTCGACGCTCCGGCGCTGGAGTTCGCCGAGGACTCCGTACAGGCACTGGTGGACGAACTGCTGGAGCGCACAGAACTGCTGGCCGACTGGACGATCGAGCGATGCGAGGTCGAGCTGCACCAGGACCTGGCCAAGCAGAGCCTCGACGCCGCCGACGGCCCCGACGCCCCGCCCGACGACCCCGCCGCCCGCAAGGCCCGCCACACCGAGACCCCGGCACCGCCAGGCACCGACGAGACCCCCGCCGGCGAGGCGAAAGCCGCGGCCGTACGAACCCGAATGCTGAAGTCGGCCGACGAACTACGCGCGTTCCCGCTGTCGACGTTCGGCGCACTCGACAGCGACGCGGACGGCGAACGCAACGACGAGGACGGAGGGAAAGGGAATGGAGGGAAAGGGGACGGAGGAAAAGGGGATGGCGGGAAAGGGGAGACAGTGATCCCCGCGGAGAGCGCCAGACTCGCCGCCGGCGCCCTGGTCTACGCGACCGACATCCTGGTGGACGAGCTGTTCGAAGACGTGCAGGTCCTGACGCAGGAGGACGCGACCGTCGCGGAATGCGAAGGCCCCCTGTGGCACCTGGAGCGCCTTCCCGACCGCTACGCCCTCCAGTACGACGCCCGCTTCGCCCGCCGCTTCCTCGTCACCACGATCGCCATGACCACCCGTTTCACCGACGGCAGCTTCCAACGGCTCAGCTGCGTGGCCGAGGAACTCGCCCTGCGTTTCCTGCTGAGCGAGACGACCACGACCCTGGAACTGCACGGACTCCTGGACGACGACGTCTCGGCCGCTCTGGACGCGTTCGCCGCCCACGTCTACGAGGACAAGGACCACGAGTGGCTCTACGACGACTCGCTGGACGCATTCGACGAAGCCCCGGCGGGCGCCGCTTCGGGAACCGCGCCCAAGTCGTTCAGATCGTGGTTCACCCCGTTCAACGAGGGCAGACACATCCATCCATCGGCAGCGGACGAACCCGAAGGAGCTGCGCAGTAGGGTCAGCTCGGCGCGCCCTCGCCCGGCGAAGGCGCGGCGCACGGACGCACGACCATGAGCGCGTCTTCCAAGGCCGCCACCATGGCAAAGGAAAACCGGTCGAGCTCAAGACAGAGGGCGATGTCATCAGGGTGGACTCCCTGCCGCACACCCTGCGCCAGCTCGGCGGCGGCACGTGAGTCGGCGGCGCGACGGAGGAACTCGGCGGCATCCGTCCCGCCCTCGGTGGCTCGCCGGGCGATGTATTGAGCGCACGCGAGATCTTCGTCCGCTCGCCCACCCTCGCCGGTGACCACGAACGTGACACTGTCAGGCGCGCGTGTCCGCAACAGCCGCGCCGTTGCCTCCGCCACGACAAAGCCGGCGCACAGCACCAGCGACGCCTCCTTGACCGCGAGGGCGCCGACCGTCCCCGCCGTGGTCTTCTGCACAACGGTCCGTCCGCCGAGGCCAACGGCCCGCAGCCGGCCGGGCGAGTTGACGGCGTCGAACCCGGGCGCGGGCGGACCGTCTTTGAGCGCCACCCAATCCGGATGACGAGCCTTGAGCGCCAGGGCTTCGTCCAGCGACTCAGCAAGAACGATCTTTTCCGCCCCTCGCGCAAAGGCCCAGGCGGCCACGGTGAAAGCACGCATGACGTCAACCACGACCGCCACCTGCGGGGCGTCGACCAGCTCATCGATGCCAAGGAAACGAGCGTCCATTCAGATCATGATCGCGCACACCCCTACTGGCGGCAACGGAGCCCAAGCCCCGCAGCATGGGGGACTCGTGGCCGACGTCGCCGCTCCGCCGAGCGGGCTGGAGATCGACCCGGCGGAGGTAGCCGGGGCCCCGTGTGAGAAGGAAACCGAGACGGAAGCGCGTCCCCAGCTTCACGGTCTGAGCTGCTTCTGCTGAGGGTCGAAGCAGGTGTCGACGTAGCCTCGTAGAGGTCTGTGAACGCAGTTGGGGCTCAGGCAGGGGGCCTGGCCGCCAGTCGGCAGGCACCGTTCGCGGCGCCGCCCGGCACGCCGGCCTCGGTCAGGCCCTGCACACAGCCTTGTAGGTCATTGTGAACACCTTGGGTGCACGCCGTTCTGACGGCATCCGAGACTTCGACGCCCGCCCCCTGGACCAGGTTCGTGCAAGCCGGGATGTCCGCATGGGCGGCGGGGGCGGCGAAGACCACGCCGAGGGCGAGGGCTAGGCCGGTGAGGAGACCGGCTGCGCGGGACGATGTGCGCATGGGACCCACCTACTCTTCGGGGTTGGTCGGAACTCGCAGATTCAAGGCGCCGAGCAGCGGACATGGCGGTGCGCGATCGACATCCCGGCCGGGCGACCCTTGGCTCGGCCGTATCTCCTCGTGTCGTGCTCCGGGCAACGGTCAAGGCCGTTTCAGCGCGCGGACGTTGCCATCAGAGATAGCTGTCACCGCAGCCTGTAGAGGTCATTTGTGCGTGGCGATTCTGCATGATGACAGGGCCGCCATCCCGCCCGTCTGGCCCGGCGTGCTCAGGTAATGCTTTCCGAGTGCCCGTCGGGGAAGCTGCACGTGGGGCCGCGGTAGGGGAGTTGGTTGACCGTTCCGCCCTGGGCCGTGCACTGTTCCGCCGAGATGGCCGGATACGTCGTTGCCTGAGCGGCGGCGGCGCCGACGGCGCTCACACCGGCCAGGGTTGCTGTGGCGAGTGCGAGCGCCAGCAGTCGTCGTATACGCATGCTCTTCTCCTCTCGCGTGCCCCTGTTTCGGTGCTTCGGGATGACCGGGCTTATGCCAGGGACGGCCCACTACTCAGGATGGGTGACGCTGAGCAGACACGCGAGTCGTGGTGTGCGGGCGCCGCAGACCCCTTGGCCGCTGGACGGGGCGAAGAGAAAAGACGACGGTCCCCGTGGCCTTCCCGACCGAACTCCTGCCGGATGTAAAGGCATACCTCGACCGCTTCGCCTGGCTGACCCAGGGAGGAAATCCCTCCTGAGCCGGGCCCTTCACGAGAGGGGCACGGTCCTTCGACTACTCGTACGCTCCCCGCGCATGCCATCACGTGGCCGCGGTCGGCGACGGTGCCCCCTCCATCCCGGTGCCGGCCGATCCCCCGCCGGAGGCGGACTACCTCGCACCTCGCCGCGCTCGCGCGCGACGGCGTTCGGGAGCTCCCGTCCGCGCGCTTCCGGGCCGACTCGGACCTAGCGTGCCCGACGGCTCGGCACAGTCCCTGCGACCCTCCCGGCTACGCTCGCCGCATGAGCGCCCCGCAGCGCGTGGCTGCGGGGCACCTTGTAGCGTTTAGTCGATCTTCTCCCCGTTGTGCGTACCGCCCTTGCAGAGGTTGTCCGTCAGATCGGCCGTTCCTCCGCCCTGCCTGCACTCAGAAGGGGTGACGTAGGATGGGGCACCCTGTGCGGCGGTGGCGGTGGCCGCGCCTGTGAGGCCGAGTCCGGCGAGGGCCGCCGTGGCGATGACGGCAGCGAGGATTCGTCGAATGCGCATTTGGTTTCCCTTTCGCGGATTGCCTCGGTTGGGGCACTAATCAGCTTGATCTTCACCCATGTGGGTGGCACGTCATGTTGGGCCATTCGGGTGACACTGCTGTCGGGTGCGGGGTCGGTGACGCGACCCGTCGGACAAGCCTTGGAACGAAGAGACCACCCAGGCCGGCTGGGTGGTCTCTTCGTGGTTGCACCTGCCGGGGCGACTCGCTCCGGCACTCCGGTACAGCCGTCACAGAGGAGGTCTACCGGAAGCAGATCCGGCCCGTGATCCAGACCGGTGACGTGGTCATGGACGGCGTCTTCGGCACTGACCCGCAGCGGCCGTAGTCACGCGGGAATCACTCAGGAACCGATGGCCGCGCAGTTGGACACGCAGCCCAAACAGGTGGGGCACCTAGTAAATTTACTAGGTGCCCCACCTGCTGTTTCTCTGTCGGGGTGGCGGGATTTGAACCCACGACCTCTTCGTCCCGAACGAAGCGCGCTGCCAAGCTGCGCTACACCCCGATATCGCTGCTTGTCCTGCTTGTCGCGGCGACGTCGTTTACTTTAGCCCACTGGTGGCTGGAGACGAAATCCGGTTTTGCCGCGGTGGCCGATCGGGTTGGGGCGGGCGTGGTCGAGGGCCACGAGGAGGACTGCGAGGGCGTAGAAGGAGAGGCCGAGCAGGAGGGCGTTGGCGAGGGCATGCCTGTAGCCGTGGGCCTCGACGTCGAGGAAGGGGTAGAGGTAGCGGCCCGGTGTGCCGGCGTGGATCAGTTGGGCGCGGGCGAGGGAGAACACCAGGTAGGCCAGGGGGTAGAGCATCCACGTAGCGGCTCGGCGCAGGCGCATTCGGCCCGGGGCGGTCAGCAGCAGCCAGTCCAGGACGGCGGCCAGCGGTGTCACCGTGTGGAGCAGGTGCCCGACGATCATGTGCCAGCCGGTGAGGGGAGCCGTCGTGCCGGTCAGGGAGAAGGGGACGGCGGCGTCCGCCAGGAGCAGGTGGTAGACCAGGCCGGTGATCACGACGTAGAGCAGCGCGGCGCCGGTCACGGCGGAGGGGAGGGGGCGGCGGGCCGTCCACGCCCGACGGGCGGACAGCAGCATGACCAGGGTCAGCAGGATGTTGCTCTGGATCGCGAAGTGACTCAGGACCCGCAGTGGGCTGCCGAGCAGGAAGGCGAGTGTCACACCCGCTGCCGCCGTGCCGGCCAGCAGCAGGCGGAGGACGGCGGCCAGTCGGCGGCGTACCGGGGGCACCACCGCCGAGGCGGGGACGGAGGAGAGCAGGAGCGCGTGGGTCCGCGGAATCGCGGGCAGATCCGGGAGGTCCCTGGGTATCGGCGCGGTCATGCCCTCACGCTAGGCAAGGGGGACAAAGGGGGCGATGCGGGTGGTCCATCCGGGGGACGCCAGGCCCCAGGACCTCTGGGTCTTGAGCCCCAAGCTCCAGGCGCCCCTGGCCCTCCGGGCTCCCGGCTCCGGGGCTCCCGGTCCCCGGCCCCCGGCTCCGGGGCTCCCGGTCCCCGGCCCCCGGCTCGGGGCCTCCCGGCTCCGGACCCTCCGCCTCCCGGCTCCGGACCCTCCGCCTCCCGGCTCCGGACCCTCCGCCTCCCGGCTCCGGGCCTCCCGGCTCCGCGCCCCCAGCTCCCGGGCTCGCCCCGGCCCCCTCCCCCTACTCCTTCTCGACCAGTGTCAGCAACGTCACCTCCGGCGGGCATGCGAACCTCACCGGGGTGTAGCGGTTGGTGCCGCAGCCTGCCGAGACGTGGAGGTAGGACGTTCGGCCGTCCGCCGTGTGCGTCGACAGGCCCTTCACGCGGTCCGTGTCCAGGTCGCAGTTGGTGACCAGGGCGCCGTAGAAGGGGATGCAGAGCTGGCCGCCGTGGGTGTGGCCGGCCAGGATCAGGGGGTAGCCGTCCGCCGTGTAGGAGTCCAGGACCCGCAGGTAGGGCGCGTGCACCACGCCCATCGAGAAGTCGGAGGACGCCGACGGGCCGCCGGCCACCTGTGCGTAGCGGTCGCGCTTGATGTGCGGGTCGTCCAGGCCCGTCAGCTCCACCGACGCGCCCTCGACCTTCAGCACGCCCCGGGTGTTCGTCAGGTTGAGCCAGCCCGCCGCGTCGAAGCCGTCGCGCAGGTCCTCCCACGGGTTGTGGATCACGCCGACGGCGGGCGCGTTGCCGTTCAGGCCGTGGCGGCCCTGGACCTTCTCGAGGAGATAGCGGGCGGGATTGCGCGGTGTCGGGCCGTAGTAGTCGTTCGAGCCGAAGACGTACGCGCCCGGGAACTCCATCAGGGGGCCGAGGGCGTCCAGGACCTCGGGGATGCTGTCCGGGTCGGACAGGTTGTCGCCCGTGTTGATCACGAAGTCGGGGCGCAGACCGGCCAGCGAGCGCAGCCAGCGCTGCTTCTTGCGCTGGCCGCCGACCATGTGGATGTCGGAGACCTGCAACACGCGCAGGGGTTGCATTCCGGCGGGCAGGACGGGGACCGTGACCCGTCGGAGGCGGAAGGAGCGGGCTTCGAAACCCGCCGCGTACACCAGGCCGGCGGCGCCGGCCGCCGCAATGGACAGAGGTACTCCGTATCGCGCGCGCATACGTCCATCGTGTCAGACGCCGCCGACGCTTCTTTCCGCAGCGCCCCCTTGACTGCGTTGGCCCGCAAGTGCCCTTCCCGCGCGGTGGTTCCGGCTTCCTTGCCGCACCGCCCGCCAAATGAACGGGCGCCCGGCTGTCCACACCTGCGACAATCACACCCATGACCACGCTCAAGTCGAAGCTGCAGGAAGACCTCAACGCCGCGATCAAGGGGCGCGACGAGCTCCGCTCCTCGACGCTCCGGCTGACCCTCGCCGCGATCACCAAGGAGGAGGTCGCGGGCAAGACGAAGCGCGAGCTCTCCGATGACGAGGTTCTCAAGGTGATCAACAAGGAGGCGAAGAAGCGCCGGGAGGCGGCCGACGCCTTCGCGCAGGGTGGTCGGGCCGAGAGCGCCGAGCGGGAGAAGGCGGAGGGCGAGATTCTCGCCACGTACCTGCCCAAGCAGCTCAGCGACGAGGAGTTGGACGCCATCGTCGCCCAGGCCGTCGAGGAGGCGAAGGCGGCCGGTGCGGAGGGGCCGCGGGCCATGGGCGCCGTCATGAAGATCGTGAACCCGAAGGTGGCCGGCCTGGCCGAGGGCGGCCGCGTAGCCGCCGTCGTCAAAAAGCTCCTCGCGGGCTGACCCGCCCCACCCCCACGCCGCGGGCCCCCGCCGGAGGCCCCCCACGCCGGAGCCGTTCCGCCCGACGGACGGTTCCGCCTGGGGCTGTCGGCCCGGCGTGCGCCGGTCGCGGCGCGCCGGTCGGCTCTCCGCCACCGATCGGCTCTCCGAAACCGATCGGCTCTCCGCCACCCGGCCCCGCGCCAACGCTGGAAGCCCTCCCGCTGGAAGCCCTCACGCCGGAGGCCCCCGCATCGGGCCGCCCCCGCAACTGGAACGGCCCCCGCTTCTCCGGGCGAGAAGCGGGGGCCGTTCGCTGTGTGCTTACTCGGCGCTGACGGCCTTCGGTGGCGGTGGGATCAGTTGCGCCTGCCGCCGCCGCCGTTTGCGTTGCCGTTGGTCTGGCCCTGGAAGTAGGTGCCGACGCCGCCGTTCGCCGTGCCGGCGTTGGTGGTGCCGTTGGTGAGCAGGCCGCCGAGGAAGCCGTCGTTGTTGCCACCGTCGCCGCCGGTGCCGCCGTTGTTGCCCCCGCCGTTGTTGTTCTTCCCGTTGCCCTTGTTCTTGTCCGGGGGGTCCGGGATGTTGACGAGGTTGAAGGACGGCGCATCCTTGCCCTCGAGGGCGCTGGTCATGGCGTCCCGCCAGATCGGGCCGGGAGTGTCGCCGCCGTAGACCTGTGCGTGGTAGACGCCGCCGATGGTGATGTCGGTCATCTCGACCTTCTGGGTGGCGCTGCCGACCCAGACGGCGCCCGCGAGGTTCGGGGTGTAGCCGACGAACCAGGCGTTCTTGCGGGAGTCCGTCGTACCGGTCTTACCGGCGTTGGCGCGGCCGGAGAGGCCGGCCTGCTTGCCGGTACCGGAGTCGGTCACACCGCTCAGCAGCGTGTTGATGGTGTCCGCGGTCTTCTCGTCCATCGCGCGCGAGCAGGTCGACTTCGGCACCTCCAGCGACTTCTTCGCGCCGCCCACGGTCTGGGTGATCGACTCGATGGCGATCGGGGTGCAGTACATGCCCCGGCTGGCGAAGGCGGCGTACGCGCTCGCCATGGTGAGGGGGGAGAGGCCGGTCGAGCCGAGGGTCATGGACGAGGGGACCTCGGGGACCTTGTCGCCGTTGCCCTGGACGACGCCCAGCTTGTCGGTCATCTTCACCACGGGGCACATGCCGATGTCGGCGAGCATCTGCACGAAGTAGGTGTTGACCGACAGCTCCATGGCCTTCTTCAGCTGGTACGGCCCCTTCTCCGACTCGCTCTCGTTCTCCACCGTGTCGTTGTCCTTGTTGGTCCAGGGCTTGCTGCTGCACGTCTGGACCGTCTCCGGGTACGGCATCTGGTACGGCGCCGGATACGACTGGTTCGGCGGGCGGCCCTCCTCCAGCGCCGCTGCGGCGAGGAACGGCTTGAACGTCGAACCGGTCGGGAAGCCGTAGTTCGAGCCGCCCATGGAGGAGTTGACGGAGTAGTTGTACTCGGTCTCGTTCTTGCCGTAGCCGTACGGCTTCGACTGGCCCATGCCGAGGATCTTGCCGGTGCCGGGCTCGACGAGGGTGGCGGCCGCGGCGACCTTGTCCGACTGGTAGACGTGCTCCTTGAGCGAGTCCTGGACGGCCTTCTGGGACTGCGGTTCGAGCGTCGTCCGGATCGTCAGACCGCCCTGGTTCCAGACCTTCGCCCGGTCCTCCTTGGTCTTGCCGAAGACCGGGTCGCTGAGGAAGACGCGCTCCACGTACTTGCAGAAGAAGCTGGCGCCCTGGACGGCGGTGATGCAGCCGTTCTTCGGCTGCTTGACCTTCAGGCCCAGCGGGGCCCGCTGCGCCTTGGCGGCCTCGCCCTCGGTGATGTCACCGACCTCGGCCATGCGCTTCAGCACGACGTTGCGGCGGTTGGTGGCGGTGACGTCGTCCTTGACCGGGTCGTAGACGGTCGGCTGCTGGACGAGGCCGGCCAGCATGGCCGCCTGGGGGAGGGTGAGGTCCTTGGCGTGCGTGGAGAAGTAGCGCTGGGAGGCGGCTTCGACGCCGTAGGCCTGCTCGCCGAAGAACGTGATGTTCAGGTAGTTCTCGAGGATCTTCTTCTTGCCGAGCTCTTCCTCGAGCTGGATCGCGTACTTCAGTTCCTTGATCTTGCGGCCGATGGTCTGCTGCGTGGCCTGTGCGACCTTCGTCGGGTCGTCGCCGGCCTCTTCGATGGCGACGTTCTTCACGAGCTGCTGCGTGAGCGTCGAGGCGCCCTGGGAGACCCCGCTGTTCTGCACGTTCTTGTTGAGCGCGCGCAGGACGCCCTTCAGGTCGATCGCGCCGTGCTCGTAGAAGCGCGAGTCCTCGATCGCGACGATCGCCTTCTGCATGTACGGCGAGACGTTCTTCAGGTCGACGACCGTGCGGTCACGGGAGTAGACCGTGGCGATCTGGCCGCCCTCGGCGTCGAGGATCGTGGTGCGCTGGCTCAGCGGCGGCGTCTTCAGGTTGGCCGGGAGTTCGTCGAACGACTCCACCGACCCCTTGGCGGCCAGGCCCAGCGCGCCGAACGCGGGCAGGGCGATACCGGCCAGCACCGCTCCCGCGAGCACACTGACACCGAGGAACTTGACGGCCTGCTGCGTTGGCGACAGACCACCGCCCGAGCGCTTTTTTGGCATGGGGGCAGCCTACGTTCTCATTCGCCGGACACACGTCAATGCCTTGGCCTAAGCTGCTCTCAACTGTCACAGCAGCAGGGCTACGTATCAATACGTCCGGCGACCCCGAATCGTTCCGGAGGTTCCCCAACTTTTTTGTTGGGGGCGTGTCCGAATCCGCCTTGAGTGTCACCCGGCGTCCGTTGTGACCCAACTGAACTGTCCCGTTTATCGGGAAAGTGATGTATGTCGCAGGCTCACTCCCCCGGGTGATCTGCCGCTTACCCATAGTCCGTTCGGGCCATTCAAGATTGGGCCCGAAGGGGGTGTTGCGCTGTGCCCACCTTCCGTAACGTCCTCAACTGGCGGCGGTGAATATGCCGCTGCCGCCGTGGGGGAGCCTCGATTCGGGAGAGGACGGCGCCGGTATGGGCTGGGTAACCGACTGGAGTGCGCAGGCTGCCTGCCGCACTACCGATCCGGATGAACTGTTCGTTCAGGGAGCAGCGCAGAACAGGGCCAAGGCGGTGTGCACCGGATGCCCGGTACGCACCGAATGTCTGGCCGACGCGCTCGACAACCGCGTCGAGTTCGGCGTGTGGGGAGGCATGACGGAGCGCGAGCGCCGCGCACTGCTGCGCAGGCGGCCGACGGTGACCTCCTGGCGCCGGCTCCTGGAGACGGCGCGTTCGGAGTACGAGCGTGGGGTGGGCATCCTGCCGCTCGACGACGACCAGATGTACGAGAACTACGCGGCGGTGAGCTGAGGAGAACCCTCGGCTCAGGCGTCGGCAGTCTCGGGCAGCTCCGGCCGGTTGGCCGCGAGCCGGTTCCCGATGTCCCGCAGCCCCGTGAGGTCGTGCACGTCGCCGGGCAGCGCGGCCACTTCGGCTACCGCCACCTCGGGGTGGAGCGCGGTGAAGCGGTCACGCGTGCGCTGCTCTCGGGAGAGCAGGTGCATGCGTTCCGCGTGCAGCCTCAACAGGCCCGCGGTGAGATCGTCCACGGTCCGGTCCGCGTCTGTGGGGGTGTCGCGCTCCGGATCGGGTGCTGGAGACTCGGGTGCTGGAGATTCTGAACTGCCGTACGTGTCGGGAGAGTTACGAAGTCCAGCTTTCCCGCCGTCCTGATCGACAATGCCGGGCTCTTCAAGATTTTCCGCAGCGGCGAGCGCCCGCTCGGCGGACAGCTGGGCGGCGCCGCTGCCGTGGACGCGGTTGAGCACCAGACCGGCCAGCGGCATGTCCTCGGCGGCCAGTCGCTCCACGAAGTACGCGGCCTCCCGCAGCGCGTCCCGCTCGGGAGCCGCCACCACCAGGAACGCCGTACCGGGCGCCTGGAGGAGCTTGTACGTGGCGTCCGCGCGCGTGCGGAAGCCGCCGAACATCGAGTCCATCGCCGCCACGAACGTCTGCACGTCCTTCAGCAGTTGCCCGCCCAGCAGCTTGCCGAGCGCGCCGGTCATCATCGACATCCCGACGTTCAGGAACTTCATCCCCGCGCGCCCGCCGACCTTGGCGGGCGCCAGCAGGACGCGGATCAGCTTGCCGTCCAGGAACGACCCCAGCCGCTTCGGCGCGTCCAGGAAGTCCAGCGCCGAACGCGAGGGCGGGGTGTCGACGACGATCAGATCCCACTCGTCCCGCGCGCGGAGCTGGCCCAGCTTCTCCATCGCCATGTACTCCTGCGTGCCCGCGAAGCCCGCCGACAGCGACTGGTAGAACGGGTTGCCCAGGATCGCGGCGGCCCGCTCCGGATCCGCGTGCGCCTCGACGATCTCGTCGAAGGTGCGCTTCATGTCGAGCATCATCGCGTGCAGTTCGCCGTCCCCCTCGACGCCCTTGACGCGGCGCGGGGTGTTGTCGAGCGAGTCGATGCCCATGGACTGCGCGAGCCGGCGCGCCGGGTCGATGGTGAGGACCACCACCTTGCGGCCGCGCTCGGCCGCCCTGAGCCCCAGCGCCGCCGCCGTGGTCGTCTTGCCGACGCCGCCCGAGCCGCAGCAGACCACGATGCGGGTCGCCGGATCGTCGAGCAGCGGATCGAGGTCGAGCAGGGGCGCGGGGGAGAGGCGGCGCCGGGCGCCTCCCGTGTCGTGGGCCTTGGCGTCGGCCCTGCCCCGGGCCTTGCCGTCCTGGGCGTGAGCCTGGTCCGGACTCATGCGATCCCCTGCTTCCGCAGTTCGGTGGCGAGCTGGTACAGGCCCGCGAGGTCCAGGCCCTCGGCGAGCAACGGCAGTTCATGCAGCGGCAGGTCCAGCTCGCCCAGGACAGCGCGCTGCTCGTGCTCCAGCGCGTACCGCTCGGCGTACTCCCCGGCCTGCTTCAGGAGCGGATCCACCAGCCGCTCGGCGTGCCCGCCGCGCCGCGCCCCGCCGAGCCCGGCGGCGGACAACGAGCGGGCAACAGAAGAACGCGTCACGGTCCGGACGAGTTCCAGCCCGTCCTCGTCCAGCACCTCGGGCCGCACCATGTTGACGATGACCCGCCCCACCGGCAGCTTCGCCGCCCGCAGCTCGGAGATGCCGTCCGCGGTCTCCTGGACCGGCATCTCCTCGAGCAGCGTCACCAGGTGCACGGCCGTCTCCGACGACTTCAGCACCCGCATCACGGCCTGCGCCTGATTGTGTATCGGGCCGATCCTGGCCAGCCCGGCGACCTCGTCGTTGACGTTCAGGAAGCGCGTGACGCGGCCCGTGGGCGGGGCGTCCATGACGACGTAGTCGTACACGAACCGCCCGATCCTGTCCTTGCGCCGTACCGCCTCGCACGCCTTGCCGGTGAGGAGCACGTCCCTCAGGCCGGGTGCGACGGTGGTGGCGAAGTCGATCGCGCCGAGCTTCTTCAGGGCCCGGCCGGCGCCCCCCAGTTTGTAGAACATCTGGAGGTAGTCCAGTAGGGCCAGTTCGGGGTCGATGGCGAGGGCGTACACCTCACCGCCCCCCGGGGCGACGGCGATCTTGCGTTCCTCATAGGGCAACGCCTCCGTCTCGAAGAGCTGCGCGATGCCCTGCCGGCCCTCCACCTCGACGAGAAGCGTGCGCTTCCCTGCCGTGGCGAGGGCCAGCGCAAGGGCCGCGGCGACCGTCGTCTTACCGGTCCCGCCCTTACCGCTGACGACCTGGAGCCTGCTCACGTCTTCGAGCGTAACCAGTCGGCGCCCGAGGCAACCGGGAGGCTGTGGACAACGCAGTCGGCAATCGGCCACATGGCCTGTGGAACAGCCCCTCGGGCAACAGCCGATACAGTCGGCCCCATGACCAAGTGGGAATACGCAACCGTGCCGCTGCTCGTCCATGCCACGAAGCAGATTCTGGACACCTGGGGCGAGGACGGCTGGGAACTCGTCCAGGTCGTGCCCGGCCCGAACAACCCGGAGCAGCTCGTCGCCTACCTGAAGCGGGCGAAGGCGTGAGCGCGGTCGAGGCGAGGCTCGCCGAGCTGGGGCTGACCCTGCCCGCGGTCGTGCCGCCCCTCGCGGCCTACCAGCCCGCCGTGCAGTCCGGTCCGTACGTGTACACGGCCGGCCAGCTGCCCATGGTGGAGGGCAAGCTGCCGGTCACCGGCAAGGTCGGCGCCGAGGTCACCCCCGAGGAGGCCAAGGAGCTGGCCCGCACCTGCGCGCTGAACGCCCTGGCCGCCGTCAAGTCGGTCGCGGGCGACCTGGACCGCATCGCGCGCGTGGTGAAGGTCGTCGGCTTCGTGGCGTCGGCCACCGACTTCACCGGCCAGCCCGCCGTACTCAACGGCGCGAGCGAGCTGCTGGGCGAGGTCCTCGGCGACAAGGGCGTGCACGCGCGCAGCGCGGTGGGCGTCGCGGTGCTGCCGCTGGACGCGCCGGTGGAGGTCGAGATCCAGGTCGAGCTCGTCCCCTAGGCGCGCTCCGCACGCCCTGCCGGGGTCCCTCAGGCATGCTCTGACCTCGGGGACCTCTCGAACATTCGCTCACCACGGGATAGCCTCGCGCCCATGGCGAATGGGCAGTGGTTTCCCCAGGACTGGCCGGAACGCATCCGCGCGCTCGCGGACGGCGCCCTCACTCCGGTCGTCCCGAAGCGCGCGGCCACCGTCATGCTCCTGAAGGACACCGACAGCGGCGGCCCCGTCGTCCACATGCTGCGCAGACGCGCCTCCATGGCCTTCGCCGGAGGCGCGTACGCCTATCCCGGCGGCGGCGTCGACCCACGCGACGACGACCTGCACGTCCGCTGGGCGGGCCCCACGCGCGCGTGGTGGGCCGAGCGGCTCGGCGTCGACGAGACCGCGGCCCAGGCGATCGTCTGCGCGGCGGTGCGCGAGACCTACGAGGAGGCCGGTGTCCTGCTCGCGGGGCCGACCCCCGACTCCGTCGTCGGCGACACCACGGGCGCCGACTGGGAGGCCGACCGGGCCGCGGTGGCCGCTCGCGACGTGTCCTTCGCCGAGTTCCTCGACCGCCGCGGCCTGGTCCTGCGCTCCGACCTCCTCGGCGCCTGGACGCGCTGGATCACCCCGGAGTTCGAGCCCCGCCGCTACGACACCTGGTTCTTCGTGGCCGCGCTCCCCGCGGGCCAGCGCACCCGCAACGCCTCCACGGAGGCCGACCGCACGGTGTGGATCCGCCCGTCCGACGCGGCCGCCTCGTACGACAAGGGCGAGCTGCTGATGATGCCGCCCACCATCGCGACCCTGCGCCGGCTCGCCCCCTACGCCACGGCCGACGAGGCGCTCGCCGCGGCCCCCGACCGCGACCTGACCCCCGTCCTGGCGCAGGCCCGCCTGGAGGACGGCGAGGTCGTGCTGTCCTGGCCGGGGCACGACGAGTTCACCAGGCACATCCCTGTCGACACGACGGGCGGCGGATCCGCGTGACAGACGTGACAGACGTGACAGAGGCGACAGACGTGACGGGCACCCGACAGCCCCGCCCGACGGAAGGCTCCCTCGTATGACCGACGCAGCCGCCCTCCCCGGCCAGCCGCGAGGCGGGGTCCTCTCGGGGCCCGCCACCCCGCGCGCGGTCAACGTTCTGGCGCCGAACGCCTCCGCGATGACCCTGGACGGCACGAACACCTGGATCGTCTCCGAGCCCGTCTCCGAGCTGGCGGTCGTGATCGACCCGGGCCCCCTGGACGACGGCCACCTGCGCGCGGTCGTCGACACCGCCGAGCAGGCAGGCAAACGCGTCGCCCTGACCCTGCTGACCCACGGCCACCCCGACCACGCCGACGGCGCCGTCCGCTTCGCCGAGCTGACCGGCACGAAGGTACGGGCCCTGGACCCGGCGCTGCGGCTGGGCGAGGAGGGCCTGGGCGCGGGGGTCGTGGTCACCGTCGGCGGCCTGGAGCTGCGGGTCGTCGCGACGCCCGGCCACACCGCCGACTCGCTCTGCTTCCACCTCCCGGCCGACCGGGCCGTCCTGACCGGCGACACGATTTTGGGCCGCGGCACGACCGTCGTGGCGCACCCCGACGGCCGCCTGGGCGACTATCTGGACTCCCTTCGACGGCTGAGGTCCCTCACGGTCGACGACGGCGTCCACACGGTCCTCCCGGGCCACGGACCCGTCCTGGAGGACGCCCAGGGCGCCGTCGAGTTCTACCTCGCCCACCGTGCCCACCGCCTCGCCCAGGTCGAGACGGCCGTCGAGAACGGCTTCCGCACCCCCGCCGAGGTCGTCGCCCATGTGTACGCCGACGTCGACCGCTCCCTGTGGCCGGCGGCGGAGCTGTCGGTACGGGCCCAGCTGGAGTACCTGACCGAGCACGGCCTCATCTAGCGCGTGTTTCCACAGGTGGTCGACCAGTTCCCACAGGTGGTCGACACGCCTGGGTCGTCCCTACGGGCGCGGGGTTTTGACGCCGTGCACGCGCGCGTACTCCTGCACGAGCCAGGGGCCGAGGTCGTCGACGTACGACTCCAGGACGCCCGGGTCCCCCGTCGGGTCGTAGCCGCGGACGGCCGCCGCCCGCACCTGCTCCGCGCGCGCGGGGTAGTACGCGCCGAACGCCGCCGCCATCTCGTGCAGGTCGCTCGTCCAGCCGTTCCAGCGGGGCATGACGAGGGTGAACGCGGTGCGCACGAGGTGCCGGGACATGAACCGGACGAGAGGCCGCCGGGCCTCCTCGGAGTCGTCCGCCGAGGAGATACGGGCACGCCAGCGCGGCAGGACCAGCGCGAGGTCGCCGTTGGTCTCGCGCGCGAGCAGCGAGTCGGGACGGTAGCGGGGGAGGTACTCGGCGAGGTCCTCGCCGAGCAGGGGCGTGCACAGGCAGGCCACGAACCACCCCAGGTCGTGCCGCTCCAGCTCGCTCAGCACGCACCCGTGGCCGACGAGAAGCGTCGCGCCGCCGTCGATCTGCGGGAACTCCTCGTCGAGGGACTCGTCGAGCGCCCGGCCGTCGGTCCGGTCCGCGTCGGTGGGCTCTTCGCGCAGGACGACCAGGAGGTCCAGGTCGCTGCGGCCCACGCGCGCGGTGCCGCGAGGGATCGACCCGTAGAGGTACGCGCTGTGCAGCCGGCCCCCGAAGACGTCCGGGATCCGGTCCCGAGCCGCCGCGACGACGGGTCCGAACGCATGCGGCACGCGCGCGAGGGAGCCTTCGCGGGCGATGTAGCCCTGGGAGTCGAGCCCCCGCAGGGGAACCGTTTCGCTCATGGGCCCACTGTGCATGGCTGGGCAGTGGCGGGCAGCGCATTTTCGGCGCCGGTCACGGTGAATCAGCCCGTCCGGCGTTTGAGGACGAGGCCCTTTGAGGGCCGAAGCGGGGGCCTGGGGGCCTGAAAGGGAGGCGGCAGTGAGGGCCTGGGGGCGGCCGCCCCCAGTGACGGTCACACCGACCTGCCTCACCGCTCAGCCGGCGGCCGGCGCCTAGCGCGACCGCTTGGCCAGCCGCTCCACGTCCAGCAGGATGACCGCCCGCGCCTCCAGGCGGAGCCACCCGCGCTGGGCGAAGTCCGCCAGCGCTTTGTTCACGGTCTCGCGCGAGGCGCCGACGAGCTGCGCCAGCTCCTCCTGCGTCAGGTCGTGGACGACGTGGATGCCCTCCTCGGACTGCACGCCGAAGCGGCGCGAGAGGTCCAGCAGGGCGCGGGCCACGCGGCCGGGGACGTCCGAGAAGACCAGGTCGGACATGGCGTCGTTGGTCTTGCGCAGGCGCCGGGCGACGGCGCGCAGCAGCGCGGTGGCCACCTCGGGGCGGGCGTTCAGCCAGGGCTGGAGGTCGCCGTGGCCGAGGCCGAGGAGCTTGACCTCGGTGAGGGCGGTGGCCGTCGCCGTGCGCGGGCCCGGGTCGAAGAGCGACAGCTCGCCGATCAGCTCGCTGGGGCCCACCACGGCCAGCATGTTCTCCCGGCCGTCCGGGGAGGTGCGGTGGAGCTTGACCTTGCCCTCGGTGACGACGTAGAGCCGGTCGCCCGGGTCGCCCTCGTGGAACAGGGAGTCGCCACGGGCCAGGGTCACCTCGCTCATGGAGGCGCGCAGTTCTGCGGCCTGCTCGTCGTCGAGAGCCGCGAAGAGCGGGTTGCGCCGCAGGACGTCGTCCACGAGTTCTCTCCTTGTCGACCTGCTCAGGGGATCTTGCTCCCCCGCTTACCAGGGGACCGTGTTCCCCATTTTGCCGGACGGTCCAAACAGTGTGATCTGTCACAAGGATGCCGCACACGTGTCCCGAGGTAAGCGGCAGGGGTCCAATTGGGGGCTGATCTTCAGGGTCCGGGGCGGATGTCGGTGCCGGGCTTTAGGCTGGCCGGGTGTCCAAATCGCCGGTGAGAGCACAGGCCAAGGGGGCTGGACGGGTGGTTGTACGTCGCGTTTCCGCTGTGGGCGAACAGGACTCCGGCGGTGGTGACAAAACGGCAAAGGTGACAAAAGAGATGCCTGCGAAAAAAGCGGCCGGCACTGGGAAGACGGCCGGAACGGAGAAGACGGCGGGCAGCGAGAAAGAGGCCGCCGCCGCCGTCGTCAGGAGGACGGCGGCCAGGAAGCCCGAGTCCCGTACCGCCCTCGTGCGCCGTGCCCGCCGCATCAACCGCGAGCTCGCCGAGGTCTATCCGTACGCCCACCCCGAGCTGGACTTCGAGAACCCGTTCCAGCTGGTGATCGCCACCGTCCTGTCCGCCCAGACCACCGACCTCCGGGTGAACCAGACGACCCCCGCCCTTTTCGCCAAGTACCCCACCCCCGAGGACCTGGCCGCCGCCGACCCGGAGGAGGTCGAGGAGATCCTCCGCCCCACGGGATTCTTCCGGGCCAAGACGAAGTCGGTGATAGGCCTCTCCAAGGCCCTCGTGGAGGAGTTCGCAGGCGAGGTCCCCGGCCGGCTGGAGGACCTTGTCAAGCTCCCCGGCGTCGGCCGCAAGACGGCTTTCGTGGTCCTGGGGAACGCGTTCGGCCGCCCCGGCATCACCGTGGACACGCACTTCCAGCGGCTCGTACGGCGCTGGAAGTGGACCGAGCAGACCGAGCCCGACAAGATCGAGGCCGCCGTCGGCGCGCTCTTCCCCAAGAGCGAGTGGACGATGCTCTCGCACCATGTGATCTTCCACGGCCGCCGCATCTGTCACGCCCGCAAGCCCGCCTGCGGAGCCTGCCCCATCGCCCCGCTCTGCCCGGCGTACGGCGAGGGCGAGACGGACCCGGAGAAGGCGCGGAAGCTCCTGAAGTACGAGAAGGGCGGCTTCCCCGGCCAGCGCCTGAACCCGCCCCAGTCCTACCTGGACGCGGGCGGCAGGCCGGCCCCGCCGCTGGGGGCCGGATGACGGGAGGGCCGACGGCGGCGGGGCAGCCCGTCGTCCGTGCACGAACGACCGTGAGGCGGTCCCCGGAACGATCTGTCGGTGCTCGGGCGTTGGACCGGGCAGAACGGGGGGTGGTGTGGCGATGACGCGTGCGAGCAATACCCAGGGCGGTCCGGTGACGCTCAGCAAGAAGGGCCTGCCGGGCTGGCTCGATCCGGTGGTGCACGCGGCGGAGACGGTCCAGCCGCTCCAGCTCAGCCGCTTCCTGCCCCCGGCGGACGGCGCGGGGCGCCAGTCCGCCGTCCTCATCCTGTTCGGCGACGGCGAGCGCGGCCCCGAGCTGCTGCTCATGGAGCGCGCGAGCTCCCTGCGCTCCCACGCGGGCCAGCCCTCGTTCCCGGGCGGCGCCCTCGACCCGGAGGACGGCGACCCGCACGGTGACGGGCCGCTGCGCGCCGCGCTGCGTGAGGCCGAGGAGGAGACCGGCCTCGATCCGTCCGGCGTCCAGCTCTTCGGTGTGCTGCCCAAGCTGTACATCCCGGTCAGCAGCTTCGTCGTCACCCCGGTGCTGGGCTGGTGGCGCGAGCCGAGCCCGGTGGGCGTCGTCGACCCCGGCGAGACGGCCCGCGTCTTCACGGTGCCCGTGGCGGATCTCACGAATCCGGACAACCGGGCCACGACCGTGCACCCCAGCGGCCATCGCGGCCCGGCATTCCTGGTGGAATCCGCCCTTGTGTGGGGGTTCACGGCCGGCGTCATCGACCGTCTGCTGCACTTCGCGGGCTGGGAGCACCCTTGGGACCGCGAGAAGCAGGTCCCGCTCGACTGGCGGTCATGACAGGGTGTCCACCGTGCTGTGTCTGCCTGGGGGATGCTGTGTCCCGTTGCCGCTTCGCGGCGGGCCAGATCCCCGGCCGACCTGTGGTGACCGTGAATTGATGAGGCGAGGCGCGAAGCGGTGAACGTGCTGGACATCCTGTTGTTGGTCGCGGCCGTATGGTTTGCGGTCGTCGGCTACCGCCAGGGTTTCGTCGTCGGCATCCTGTCGGTGATCGGCTTCCTGGGCGGTGGCCTGGTCGCCGTCTACCTGCTGCCTGTGATCTGGGACGCCCTGACCGACAACTCCGAGGTGAGCACCACGGCCGCCGTCGTCGCGGTCATCGTCGTGATCGTCTGCGCCTCGGTCGGCCAGGCCCTCACCACGCACCTCGGCAACAAGCTGCGCCGCTACATCACCTGGTCCCCGGCCCGCGCGCTGGACGCCACGGGCGGCGCGCTGGTCAACGTGGTGGCGATGCTGCTGGTGGCGTGGCTGATCGGTTCCGCGCTCGCCGGCACCACCCTGCCCACGCTGGGCAAGGAGGTCCGTAGCTCCAAGGTGCTGCACGGGGTGTCCCAGGCGCTGCCCGACCAGGCCGACACATGGTTCGCCGACTTCTCCTCCGTCCTCGCGCAGAACGGATTCCCGCAGGTCTTCAGCCCGTTCTCCAACGAGCCGATCACCGACGTCCAGCCGCCCGACCCGGCCCTGGCGAACAGCCCGGTGGCCAGGCGCGCGCAGCGCTCCATCGTCAAGGTCATGGGCACCGCGGAGAGCTGCGGCAAGGTCCTGGAGGGCACCGGCTTCGTCTTCGGCGAGCGCCGCGTCATGACCAACGCGCACGTCGTGGGCGGCGTCGACGAGCCCACCGTCCAGATAGGCGGCGAGGGCCGCAAGTACGACGCCACGATCGTGCTGTACGACTGGAAGCGCGACATCGCGGTCCTTGACGTACCGGATCTCGACGCGCCCGTGCTGCAGTTCACCACGAAGGACGCGACGAGCAGCGACGACGCGATCGTCGCCGGGTTCCCGGAGAACGGGTCGTACGACGTCCGTGCCGCGCGCGTACGCGGTCGCATCACGGCCAACGGACCGGACATCTACCACCGCACCACCGTGCGCCGTGACGTGTACTCGCTGTTCGCGACCGTCCGTCAGGGCAACTCCGGCGGCCCGCTGCTCACCACCGACGGCAAGGTGTACGGCGTGGTCTTCGCGAAGTCCCTCGACGACGCCGACACCGGCTACGCCCTCACCGCGGACGAGATCCAGCAGGACGTCGACGCGGGACGTACCGCGGGCCAAGAAGTGGACAGCGACAGCTGCGCCCTCTGAGCGAAGGCTGCTCTCTCTGCGGCGAAGATTGCGCTCGCGGAGCGCCTGTTGCGTCCTCCAACGGGTCCCGCAAGCCCTTGGGCGGGTCAGCCTCGCGGGTGACGCAGGCGGACCGACACCCAGCGGGCCCGGCGGCGCAGGATGCGCGGAATGCCCACCCGGAGGTCGGAACCCGGCAGTTGCGGGTCGGCACCTCGTTGGTGGGGGCTCAGGCCACTGGCCGAGCGGCGGTTGCGTGCTGCGTCACTGTAGTCGTGCGTCCAGCCCATACCCCGACGTCTGCCCCTGCCCCAAGGTCGATAACCGCCCTCAGGCCCGCCAATTGGCCTATGCGCCAGGCATTTGGCTGTTCGTAGTACAGCTGTTCAGGTCCGGATACCGGGCGCGATGGCCTGGTCACCGATCGGGTTCGGGATCCTTCAGCCAATTGACCAGTTCCGTGGAGAAAGCGACCGGATCCTCCTCGTGCGGGAAGTGGCCCAGACCGTCGAACAGCCGCCAGCGGTACGGCGCTTCGACGTACTCGCCGGAGCCGGCCGCACTGCGGGTGCGCATCACCGGATCGAGGGAGCCGTGCAAGTGGAGCGTGGGCACGCGCACGGGCCGCTTCATGCGCCGGTAGAACTGGACGCCGTCCGGGCGGGCCATCGAGCGCACCAGCCAGCGGTACGGCTCCACCGCGCAGTGCGCCGTGGACGGGATGCACATCGCACGCCGGTACGTCTCCACCGTCTCGTCCTCCGGCAGTCGCGGCCCGGACCACTCCCGGATCAGCCGGCCCACCAGTTCGCCGTCGTCGGCGGTGAGCTGCCGCTCGGGGATCCAAGGCCGCTGGAACCCCCAGATGTGGGAGCTCGCGGTCGTCTGCCGGACGTCGGCGAGCATCGCCGAGCGCCAGCGCCGGGGATGCGGCATCGAGGCGACGGCGAGCCGCCGCACGAGCTTGGGGCGCATCACGGCCGCCGTCCACGCCAGATAGCCGCCCAGGTCATGGCCGACCAGTGCGGCGTCCGGCTCGCCCAGGGAGCGGATCACGCCGGTGATGTCGAGGGCGAGGTTGGCCGGGTCGTAGCCGCGGGGCGTACGGTCGCTGCCGCCCACGCCCCGCAGGTCCATCGCGACGGCCCTGAAGCCCGCGTCGGCCAGCGCGACCAGCTGGTGCCGCCATGTCCACCAGAACTGCGGGAAACCGTGGACGAGCATGACCAGCGGACCGTCGCCCAGCTCCGCGATGTGGAACCGCGCGCCGTTCGCGGCGACCTCGCGGTGGGTGACCTGGACGCCGAAGACCGTGTCCGGCCGTACGACCGAAGCGGGCTGGGCCGAGGGAGTGGCGGGGTCCGTCATGACGACGAGCGTCCCACAGCCTCGATGGCCGCCGGGACCCGATCCTGCGGGAGCTCGGGCCGCGGGTGCGGCTTGGCGTTCTGCAGGACGCCCGCGGTCTCCTTCATGGACGCCGCGACCTTCTGCGGGCCCTTGCCCTTCTGCGCCTTCTTCGCGAAGAGCACGCCGATCAGCACCAGGACGAGCGCGACGAGTACGTTCGCCGCGAACGACAGCAGGAAGCAGACCGCGAGGTTCCAGTCGCTCCAGGTCCGGATGCCGTACGCCAGCGCGAAGTTCAGCATCGGCAGGGAGAACACCAGTACCGCGCCTGCCACCGAGAACGCCCCGCCGCTCATCGCGCCGCGCTTGACGTCCTGCTTCAGCTGCGCCTTCGCCAGCGCGATCTCGTCGTGCACCAGCGCCGACAACTCGGTCGTCGCCGAGGCGAACAGCTGGCCGATGCTGCGTTCGGCGCCGACCGGGCTGCCGTCGGGTGCGCTCATCGCGTTCTCCCTTTTCTGCTGCTACGTGTATCCGCTGCTGCACTCGTTCTGGATTCTTTTGTACCGTCCCGTCAGATCATGCCGGACGGTCGCCCTCCTCGCCCGCCCCGCCCGCCACTTCGGCAAGCCCGTGGCGCGCTTCGGCCTCCTCCTGGGCGCTCCGCCGGGCGATCTCCGCGGCGATCCGGCGGTGCTCGGCGGCCTTGCGGTCGAGGATCTCCGCCATCCGCAGGTGGTACGCCGGGTCGTCCTGCTCGTAGACGTCCGGGATGCCGTCGAGGTCGTCGTCGCGCTCCTCCGCCTCCCACATCCGCCGGTACTTGGCGTTGCGCAGCTTCAGCAGGACCGTCGCCAGGGTCGCCGCGATCAGCGAGCCCAGCAGGACGGAGGCCTTGACCTCGTCGGTGAGCGCGGCGTCGCCCTCGAAGGCGAGCTCCCCGATCAGCAGCGAGACGGTGAAGCCTATGCCCGCGAGGGACGCGACGGCGAAGACGTCAGCCCAGGCGACGTCCTCACTGAGCGAGGCCCGGGTGAAACGGACGGTCAGCCAGGTCCCGCCGAAGATGCCGATCGTCTTGCCGACGACGAGACCGAGGACCACACCCAGCGTCTCCGGCCGGGTGAACACATCCGCGAGCGCGCCGCCCGAGACCGCCACACCCGCGCTGAACAGGGCGAACAGCGGCACCGCGAGACCGGCGGAGAGCGGCCGGACGAGATGCTCGATCCGCTCGCCGGGGGAGTGCTCCTCGCCTTCGCGCGTGGTGCAGCGCAACATCAGGCCCATCGCGACACCGGCGATCGTGGCGTGGACGCCGCTGTTGTACATCAGCGCCCAGATCACCAGCGCGAGCGGTACATAGACGTACCAGCCGCGCACGCCCTTGCGCAGCAGCAGCCAGAAGACGACGAGCCCGAGGACCGCGCCGCCCAGCGCTGCGAAGTCGATGGTGTTCGTGAAGAACACCGCGATGATCAGGATGGCGAACAGGTCGTCGACGACGGCGAGGGTGAGCAGGAAGGCGCGCAGCGCGCTCGGCAGGAAGGTGCCGATGACGGCGAGCACGGCGAGCGCGAACGCGATGTCGGTGGCGGTGGGCACCGCCCAACCGCCCAGGGAGCCGCCGCCGGTGAGGTTGGTGAGTGTGTAGACGAGCGCCGGTACGGCCATCCCGCACAGCGCGGCCACCACGGGCAGCGCGGCGGCCTTCGGATCCTTGAGGTCACCGGCCACCAGTTCGCGCTTGAGCTCGATGCCGGCGACGAAGAAGAAGACCGCGAGGAGGCCGTCGGCGGCCCAGTGTGCGACGGAGAGGTTCAGCCCGAGGGCATGGGGGCCGAGGTGGAAGTGGCTGACGCTCTCGTAGCTGTCGTGCAGCGCGGGGACGTTCGCCCAGATCAGCGCGGTGACGGCGGCTACGAGCAGCAGCACACCGCCGACCGTCTCGGCGCGCAACGCCTCCGCGACGAAGTTCCGTTCGGGGAGGGACAGCCGTCCCAGGACCTTGCGGGGACTCGGGGTGCGGGGCGCGGGCACGGTGGGGACCTCCGGTCGGTGGGCAGGACTGAGCACATGCCGACCAGACTTCCCGGCGCACCTATTTTGTTTAGTCTACCTAAAGTGCGCTGGGAGGAATCCGGCGATTCCTACGTTAGGTGCGAAAAGGCACCCGGCGCGCACCTGTCACCGGGTGCCCTGCAAGGACGTACTCAGTCCTCGCTCGGCCCTTGTCAGTCCTCGCTCGGCGCTGCCGGGAGCTTCGACTGGATGAGGTCCATGACCGTGGAGTCGGTCAGTGTGGTGACGTCACCGAGCTGGCGGTTCTCCGCGACGTCCCGCAGCAGCCGACGCATGATCTTGCCGGAGCGGGTCTTCGGCAGCTCCGCGACCGGCAGGACCCGCTTCGGCTTGGCGATGGGGCCGAGCGTGGCGCCGACGTGGTTGCGCAGATCGGCGACGAGGCTCTCGTCCTCCGCGTTCGCCGTGCCGCGCAGGATGACGAAGGCGACGATGGCCTGCCCGGTCGTCTCGTCGGCGGCGCCCACCACGGCCGCCTCGGCGACGGACGGGTGGGAGACGAGGGCCGACTCGACCTCCGTGGTGGAGATGTTGTGCCCGGAGACGAGCATGACGTCATCGACGCGCCCGAGGAGCCAGATGTCCCCGTCGTCGTCCCTCTTCGCGCCGTCCCCGGCGAAGTACTTGCCCTCGAAGCGGGACCAGTAGGTGTCGAGGAACCGCTGGTCGTCGCCCCAGATGGTGCGCAGCATCGACGGCCACGGCTCGGTGAGGACCAGGTAACCGCCTCCGCCGTTCGGCACCTCGTTCGCCTCGTCGTCGACGACGGTCGCGGAGATGCCGGGCAGCGGAGTCTGCGCGGAACCGGGCTTGGTCTCGGTGACGCCGGGCAGCGGCGAGATCATCATCGCGCCCGTCTCGGTCTGCCACCAGGTGTCGACGATGGGGGTCCGGTCGGCGCCGATGTGCTTGCGGTACCAGATCCAGGCCTCGGGGTTGATCGGTTCACCGACCGAGCCGAGGACGCGGAGGGAGGAGAGATCGAACTTCGCGGGGATGTCGTCGCCCCACTTCATGAACGTACGGATGGCCGTCGGCGCCGTGTACAGGATCGTCACCCCGTACTTCTGCACGATCTCCCAGAAGCGGCCCTGGTGCGGGGTGTCGGGCGTGCCCTCGTACATGACCTGCGTCGCGCCGTTGGCCAGCGGGCCGTACACGATGTACGAGTGCCCGGTCACCCAGCCGACGTCGGCGGTGCACCAGTAGACGTCGGTCTCCGGCTTGAGGTCGAAGACGGCGTGGTGCGTGTACGCGGTCTGCGTGAGGTAGCCGCCGGAGGTGTGCAGGATGCCCTTCGGCTTCCCCGTGGTGCCGGAGGTGTAGAGGATGAACAGCGGGTGCTCGGCCTCGAACGCCTCGGGCGTGTGCTCGGTGGACTGCCGCTCCACGATCTCGTGCCACCAGACGTCACGGCTGTCGTCCCAGGCGACCTCCTGGCCGGTACGCCGGACCACCAGCACATGCTCGACGTTGTCCACGCGCGCGACCGCGTCGTCGACGGCCGGCTTCAGCGCGGACGGCTTGCCGCGCCGGTAGCCGCCGTCGGACGTGATGACGACCTTGGCGTCCGCGTCCTGGATCCGGGTGGCCAGCGCGTCCGCCGAGAAGCCGCCGAAGACGACGGAGTGCGCGGCGCCGATCCGGGCGCACGCCAGCATCGCGATCGCCGTCTCCGGGATCATCGGCATGTAGACCGCGACCCGGTCGCCCTTCCGAACTCCCAGCTCCAGCAGGGCGCCTGCGGCCTTCGACACCTCGTCCTTGAGCTCGGCGTAGGTGATGGCGCGGCTGTCGCCGGGCTCGCCCTCGAAGTGGATGGCGACCCGGCCCCCGTGCCCGGCCTCCACATGCCGGTCGACGCAGTTGTAGGCGACGTTGAGCTCGCCGTCCTTGAACCACTTGGCGAACGGCGGGTTCGACCAGTCCAGCGTCTCCGTCGGCTCCTTGGCCCAGGTCAGCCGGCGGGCCTGCTCGGCCCAGAAGCCGAGCCTGTCAGCCTTGGCCTGTTCGTACGCCTCCGCCGTGACGTTGGCGTCGGCCGCCAGCTCGGCGGGCGGCGCGAACCTGCGCTCTTCCTTCAGCAGGTTGGCCAGGCTTTCGTTGCTCACGACATCTCCCTCTCGAAGGGTGTCCGTGTCCGTTGTGTCCCAGGCCACAGCTCATCAGACCCAAGGGCCCGGTGACAAGGGCCGACGAAAAATTGGTTTAGACCTATTGGGGCGTGTCCCGGGCAGTGGTAACCGGTAACCGGTAACCGGTACCCGGGGCCATTGGTACCCACGGACGGCGGCCGATCGGAGTTCAGCTGGTGTAACGCCTTTCACACCCGTTCCTCGGTGCGGGTGCGGGTGCGGGTGCGGGTGCGGGTGGGCGTGGGCGTCGGCGCGGGTGTGTGGGTGTGTGGGCGTGGGTGGGGGCGGGGTTGGGCTTGGGCGGCGCCGGCCGAGGAGAGGGGCTCGGCGGACGCCGCCCTTCGTCACGTCGTCACGCCGTCAGGTCCGTCACTCCCACATGGTCGAACAGCTCGCCGCCGTTCTCTTCGGTGAGCAGGTACGTCTGTGCCTCGCCCACGTGGAAGTACAGCCCGTGCAGCTCCAACGCCCCGGCCCGCAGGGCTCGGGCCACCGACTCATGGGCCCGCAGGTGCTCCAACTGCTGGACCACGTTGGTCAGGCAGAGCTGCTCGACCGAGTCCGCCGGCGCCCGCCCGGCCAGCCGGGCCCAGGGGCGGCTGTCGTCGCCCATCCGCTCCAGGCTGGGCAACCCGTGCCGCAGCCACCGCTTCAGCGGGGTCCGGGGGCCGCCGGGTTCGGAGGCGAGCAGCGCCTGCATGGCCCCGCACCCGGAGTGCCCGCACACCGTGATGGACCGCACCTCCAGCACGTCCACCGCGTACTCGATGGCCGCCCCCACCGAGTCGTCTCCGCTCTCCTCACCGGGCGGCGGCACGAGGTTGCCCACGTTGCGGACCACGAACAGATCGCCGGGACCACTGGAAGTGATCATCGAGGTGACCAGCCGTGAGTCGGCGCAGGTGAGGAAGAGCTGGGTGGGCTGCTGCCCCTCCCGCGCCAGCCGCGCCAGCTCGCCCCGCACCAGCGGCGCGGTGTTGCGCTGGAACGCGCTGATGCCACGCACCAGTTGATGTCCACTCGGCCCGGCGTGCCCGGCGTGCCCGGCGTGCCCGGCGTGCCCGGCGTGCCCGGTGTGGCCGGCGTGCCCGGCATGCTTGGGGTTCTCGGTGTGCCCGGCATGACCGGCAAGCTCGGCGTTCTTGGTGTGCTCGGCGTGCCGCGCGTTCTCGGCGTGCGTGGCCTGACCGGCATGTCCGGGGAGCTCTGCTGCTTCCTCGGGCTCGGTCCTCTCCTTTCTCTTCCTCTGGGCTGTGTCCGGCGGCTCTGTCGAGCTCGGCGTGTCCGTGGAGTCCGCCGTCCTGGGCGGCCGGGGCGCCGCTGTCGTCGCCGTTTCCCGTGGCATCTCGCACTGGTGGTTCCGCCACGGTGTCCAGGGGCGGCAGCGGCAGTCGGCGATGGCGGTGTCTATGGTGGGAGCCGGGCCGAGACCTCGGGGAGCGGCCGACTCGCTCTCCTCGGCTCTGGAGTCGTCACCCCTGCCCCTGCCCCTGTCCCTGCCGGTGCCGGTATCGGTATCGACGTGTGTCTCGAGTACGGCTCCGGTGCCGAGCGCTGTGCCGGTGCGGCGGCCGGTCAGCTCCACGGAGCCACCGTGCGCGGTGTGCGCCTTCTGCCAGTCCTGCAGGGACTCGTACGCCGCGTGATCCATGAAGGAGCCGTCCAACTCGACCACGACCTGGGTGCCTTGGGGCACGAGGTGCAGCATGCGGCTGAGCCGCGGCACGGCGAGGAACGTCAACTGGCCTCGTACGTGTACGTGATGGACTCCTTCCTTCTCGTAGTGCGTGATGCGGGTGCGGGTGAGGCGGTGCAGGGCGACGGCTACGGCCACGGCGATGCCGAGCATGACGCCCTCGAGGACGCCGAGGAGCACCACGCCGAGGGTGGTGACGGCGTACACCAGCACCTCTCGGTGGCGCGTCACCGTGCGAATGTGGTGCAGGGACACCATCTGGATGCCGACGGCCATCACCAGGGCGGCGAGTGAGGCGAGCGGGATGAGATCCAGGATCGGGACCATCAGCAGCGCGGCGACTACTACGAGAACGCCGTGCAGCATCGTGGAGTTCCGGCTCACGGCACCGGCTTGGACATTCGCCGAACTGCGCACGGCCACACCTGCCACCGGCAATCCGCCGAGTGCGCCGGACACGATGTTGGCCGCCCCCTGACCGAGCAGCTCGCGGTCCAGGTCCGAGCGGCCGACGCGGGTGCAGCGGGAGCCGAGCAGACCGGGGCGCGAGGCGATCAGCTTGTCCACGGCGATCGCGCCGAGCAGTGACTGCACGCTGCACACCAGGGTGGTGGTGAGGACGGCGGCGGCGATCCCGAGCACCGGCCCGTCGGGCAGCCCGGCCAAGGCGTGACTGCTCCAGGAGGGCAGGTCGACCTTGGGCAGGGTGAGGCCGGTGAGCGCGGCGGTCGCGGTGGCGCCCGTGACGGCGACGAGCGCGGCCGGTACGTGGTGCAGCAGACGGCCCACCCGGCCGGGAATGCGCGGCCAGAGCAGCAGCAGGGTCAGGGTCAGCGCGCTCACGGCAACGGCCGCGGGCTGCAGTCGGGCCAACTGGGCGGGCAGGGCACGGAGGTTGTCGAGGACGGAGCTCTGGGGGCTGCCGCCGAGGACGATGTGCACTTGGGCGACGGCGATGGTGACGCCGATGCCGGCGAGCATCCCGTGCACGATGGCGGGGCTGACGGCGAGGGCGGTGCGCGCCACGCGCAGACAGCCGAGGCCCAGTTGGGCGAGTCCGGCGAGGACGGTGATGCCGCATGTCGTCCGCCAGCCGTAGCGCTGGATGAGATCGGCGGTGACGACGGTCAGGCCCGCTGCCGGGCCGCTGACCTGGAGTGGTGAACCGCCGACCCGGCCGGCCACGATCCCTCCGATGGCAGCGGCGACAAGGCCGGCCTGGAGAGGCGCGCCGGTGGCGAGGGCGATGCCGAGGGACAGGGGCAGGGCGATCAGGAAGACCGCGATCGAGGCGGACAGGTCGGCGCCCGCGATGCGGAAGCGGCCGTGCGGGGCCGGTGGGGGGCTGTGGGGTGGGCGGGTGCGCTCGTTGCGCGTCGAGTGGGCAGTGCGGGTGGGGGCGCAGGCGGACATGTTTCCCGTCTCCTCCGGGGCAGCGCGGTCGCGGAACTGGTGGTCCCCCGGCTGTGGCGGGGGCGGTCGCGGCCGTGGGTCACGGCGTGCAGCGGCGGGATGAAAATCAACGCTCGGTAAACTAATCGTAATGCAGAGTAAAGGTCAAGCATGGATTTTTGTGTCAAATAGGGCAGTTAATCACTCGCAAGAGTGAAGCGGTCTTTTTGTCGGCTTGTCGTACTAATTCCTTCTCGGCCTCGTGCGACCTTGACGACGCCGCCGGCTCGTTCCGGCGCGTCATCAGAGAACGCCCTCGTCGGCGTTGGCCGAGAGAAGGAAGAAGGTGGGCGCCGGATGGCCGCCACCCAGAGGATCGCCGCGGGCGCAGTGGTCGCCGCGGCTGTCGCCGCATCGCTCGCCGGTTGCGCGACGGGAACCGATGGTTCCCATGGTTCCAAGCCAGGGGTGCCGGGCCCGCAGCAGGCGAAGCCCGCCCCGGCGCCCAAGAGCGCGGTCCGCCTGATCGGCGACGGCTCCACCGCCTACACCGGGGCACAGCCCCACCTGCCGCGGCCGGAGCGTTTGAAGCCGGGCGAGAAGCCGCCGCAGTTCGTGGTCTTCTCCTGGGACGGCGCGGGCGAGGACAGCCAGCGGCTGTTCTCCCACTTCCGCAAGGTGTCCAAGGCCAACCACGCGACGATGACGTACTTCCTCAGCGGCGTGTACATGCTGCCGGAGGAGAAGGCCGACCTGTACAAGCCGCCGCAGCACTCGCCGGGCCGCTCCGACATCGGTTTCAACGACGAGCAGGGCATCGCCGACACCGTGAAGCAGTTGCGCCTGGCGTGGCTGGAGGGCAACGAGATCGGCACCCACTTCAACGGCCACTTCTGCGGGAAGAACGGCGGCGTCGGCGAGTGGTCGGTCGAGGAGTGGAAGGACGAGATCGCCCAGGCCAAGCAGTTCGTGAAGACCTGGAAGACCAACACCGGCATGAAGAACGCGGCTCCGCTGCCCTTCGACTACGACAAGGAACTCGTCGGCGCCCGCACCCCCTGTCTGGAAGGCCAGAGGAACTTCATGAGGGCCGCCCACGAGCTGGGCTTCCGCTACGACACCAGCGGCGTCGACAACCAGGTCTGGCCCGGCAAGAAGGAGGGCCTGTGGGACCTGTCGATGCAGCTCGTGCCCTTCCCCGGCCACACCTACGAGCAGCTCACCATGGACTACAACTTCATGGTCAACCAGTCCGGCACCGCCACCCAGGGCGATCCCGACAAGTACGGGTTCTGGGGCGACCAGATGCGGGACGGCCTGCTCAAGGGCTTCGACCGGGCCTATGACGGCAACCGCGCCCCGCTGATCATCGGCAACCACTTCGAGTCCTGGAACGGCGGCACGTACATGCGCGCCATCGAGGAGGTCGTCGAGAAGGTCTGCAACAAGCCGGACGTGCGCTGCGTTTCCTTCCGCCAGCTGGCCGACTGGCTGGACGCCCAGGACCCGCAGACCCTGGCCAGGCTGCGCACGCTGGAGGTCGGAGAGGCCCCGAAGCAGGGCTGGGCGTCCTTCCTGCCCGGCGGCCCCGCCCCGGCCCCGAAGGGCGCGCCGGGGGCGCCGGCGGTCAGGCGGTAGCCGTCACGCAGCCGTCATGCGAGGCCGTGACCGCTTCGGTGAGGACGAACCCGGGGTCGACCTGCGCCGCCAGGTCGGCCCCGGTGCGTTCGTTGCCCCAGGACTCGGCGTTCTTCAGATGGAAGTGCACCATCTGCCGTGTGTAGCGCTTCCAGTCGCGCCGCTCGTACGCCGAGTCGACGGTCGTCCGCAACAGGCGCAGGGCGTGGCGGTTGGTGTCCTCCAGGAGCTCGAACCGGGGCGGTCGGCCCTTCTCCATGGCGCGTACCCAGTCGGAGTGCCCGACCGTCACGAGCAGGTCGGCCCCGACCTCGGCGCGGAGGAAGTCGATGTCGTCCTGGCCCT
Source organism: Streptomyces sp. NPDC031474 (assembly GCF_055581185.1). Taxonomy (NCBI): domain Bacteria; kingdom Bacillati; phylum Actinomycetota; class Actinomycetes; order Kitasatosporales; family Streptomycetaceae; genus Streptomyces; species Streptomyces sp. NPDC031474. The sequence goes on along the minus strand of NZ_JBVIJX010000006.1, from coordinate 274,003 downwards.
GCACCTTGTTGCCGACGACCTTCAGCTCGACGCCGAAGTCGCGGGCGTACTCCTTGTACTGGAGATAGACGGAGACCCCCTTCCGGGTCGGCTCGGCGACGAGGAACGTGACGTCGAAGCGGGTGAACATGCCGGAGGCGAAGGAGTCCGAGCCCGCCGTCATGTCGACCACGACGTACTCGTCACGCCCGTCCACCAGGTGGTTCAGGCACAGCTCCACCGCTCCCGTCTTGGAGTGGTAGCAGGAGACCCCCAGATCGGCGTCCGTGAAGGGGCCCGTGACCATCAAACGGACGGCGCCGCCGTCGAGTTCCACCGGCCGGGCCAAGGCGTCGTACACCGGGTTGTCCTCGCGCACCCGCAGCAGCCGGGAGCCCTCGCCGGGCGGTGTCGTCTTGATCATCGTCTCGGCGGAGGTGACGCGGGGGTTGGAGCCGCGCAGGTAGTTCTTGATGAGTGACAGCCGGTCGCCCATCGCGGGCAGTGCCGCGGCCGTCGCCTCGTCCAGGCCGAGGGCGGGCCCCAGATGCTGGTTGATGTCCGCGTCGACCGCGATCACGGGGGCGCCGGTGGCGGCGAGGTGGCGGATGAACAGGGAGGACAGGGTGGTCTTGCCGCTGCCGCCCTTCCCGGCGAAAGCAATTTTCATGTTCACCAAAGGTAGTGGGGTGATAGCTGTATGTGGCAGGCGTGCGTGAAGAAGACCACTCCTTCGTGGGGCACGCGCCCGGGGTGCGTAATGTCGTACTCATGAGTACGACAGGCGCGTCCGCCGATCCGCTTGCGGCCCTGGGCTCGTTGCCCGGTGTGGCCGAGTCCGTGGAGTCCGTGCGCAAGGCCGTGGACCGGGTCTACGGGCACCGGGTCATGCGCCGCCGCAGCACCGAGATCACCTCCGAGGCGGCCCTGCGCGGCGCCCGCGGGTCGGCGGCGCTCTCCGGGGCGGACTGGGCGCTGGAAGAGGTGCGCCGGCGCACCGACTTCGGCGTCGACGACGAGGCGCGGGTCATGGGCGCCGCTCTGCGGCTGACCGCCGAGGCGGGTCAGCTGCTGTCCATCTGGAGGCAGTCGCCGCTGCGCGTGCTGGCGCGGCTGCACCTGGTGGCCGCGGCGAGCAACGATGACGAGGTCGGACGTCCACGGCAGTCCGGCGAGGCGGTCGACGAGCCGCTGATCGAGCTTTCGTTGCCCAGCGCTGCCGAGCTGGCCGGACGCCTGGAAGGGCTGTCCGAGCTGATCATCACGGGAGGGTCCGCTCCCGCCCTGGTGACAGCCGCCGTCGTGCACGGCGAGCTGCTGGCCCTGCGCCCCTTCACGTCCCACAACGGCCTGGTCGCGCGGGCCGCCGAGCGCATCGTGCTCATCGGCAGCGGCCTCGACCCCAAGTCGGTCTGCCCAGCCGAGGTAGGGCACGCGGAGCTGGGGCGGGCGGCCTATCTGGCCGCACTCGACGGTTATGTCTCCGGCACCCCGGACGGCATGGCGGCCTGGATCACGCACTGCGGGAGGGCGGTCGAGCTGGGCGCCCGCGAGTCGACGGCGGTCTGCGAGGCACTGCAGCGCGGGGCGGCGTAAGACTCCACGCGCGCGTGGAGCGCGGTCACGGAAAATCCACTGCAAGGCCACGAGAAAGGCCCCCACGCGGGGGGCCTCGCAAAGGGTTGCGGCGGTACGAGTCCTCGTACCGCCGCTGGCATGCTCACCCGGTTACCAAGCGTCCTCGATATGTTGCCCATCAGGCCGGGAACTTCGCCCGTGACCTGGTGCGGCTGGCCCGTAATCGACGGGTCGACGTCGCGTGGGTGCCCAGTGGTCATGCGCGGTCCGTGGGGCCAAATGCGTTATTAAGGTGATCCTCTCGGATGTCCTTGGTCTCGCGGGCCGTTAACTCCTTTGTACTCCAGGACCCGGACAAGCGGAAGTGGTGGCACCAGTTCTTTGCTTTTGCGTCCAAACGGGTTTTAAACGGGCAGCGTCGCTGCTCGACGACGGCTGGCGTACCAGACGAGACCCGCGGTGGCCGCCGCCGCGCCTATGGCCGCGGCCGCGACGAGCGCTGGGCGGGGCGGTACCGAGAACCGGGGGATGCGCTGCTTGAGGCGCACCGGCCGGTGGAAGTCGAGAATCGGCCAGCCGCGCGCGACGGCCTCGCGGCGCAGGGCCCGGTCCGGGTTCACCGCGTGCGGGTGTCCCACGGCCTGCAGCATGGGCAGGTCCGTTGCCGAGTCGCTGTACGCGTAGCAGCGCGAGAGGTCGTATCCCTCGGACTCCGCCAGCTCCTTGACCGCCTCCGCCTTTGTCGGCCCGTAGGCGTAGTACTCCACCTCGCCGGTGAAACAGCCGTCCTCGCCCACGACCATCCGGGTGGCGACCACGCGGTCCGCGCCGAGCAGTTCGCCGATCGGCTCGACCACCTCGGCGCCGGACGTGGACACGATGACGACGTCACGGCCGGCGGTGTGATGCTCCTCGATCAGGGAGGCCGCCTCGTCGTAGATGAGCGGGTCGATCAGGTCGTGAAGGGTCTCGGCGACGATTTCCTTCACCTGCTGGACGTTCCAGCCGCGCACGAGGGCGGACAAGTACTCGCGGGTCCGCTCCATCTGGTCATGGTCCATACCGCCCACGAGGAAGACGAACTGGGCATATGCGGTCCGCAAGGCGGCCCTGCGGTTGATCAGGCCGCCTTGGTAGAACGACTTGCTGAAGGTGAGCGTGCTCGACTTCGCAATGACCGTCTTGTCCAGGTCAAAGAAGGCAGCTGTGCGAGGCAAGGAGTGGTTTTCCACAAGCAAGAGCATAGGGGCAGCCCATTCGGCGTAAGGTGGGCGCGTGGGTTTGCCTGAGAGGGCTCTCGGGTACACCATGGAAGTCACGGATCGTTCGCGACCGTGCTAACCCGGTCCGGCTCCTCCCCCCCCGAGTCGGCCGTGGAGACGACCCCCGCTCTCCCCCCCGGCGGGGGTCGTCGCATGTCCGGGTGGGTTTTCTCCTTCTATGCGCGGCCGTGGCGCCGCACCGAGGCGGCTCCGGCCGCCTCTTTCGCATGCCCACCTCTCCTCACTGTGCGTAGTCGTCGGACTGCTCTGTGGGAGTCGTGCACAGGCTGATGCAGGGCTCACCGGTGTGGGTGATGGCGATATTCACAACAGCCCACTCATCCACAGTTTTCCACCAAGATCCACACGATTTCCGGGTTCGCTGCACCGTGATTCCGACACGTCCGCTCGTGCCGACTTCACATGACCGGTTCCGTTTGCCGGACGTGTGCGGTCGGTTTCTGCCGGCCGTTCATATGGAGACCGGATGCGGTTCTTCACACGTTTGGGAATCGCGGGGCCGCAGGGACTGCGCGACCCGCAGCGAAGGGGGATGGAAATCGTGACCGGAGCCGTCACACACGACCCGCCGCCCACCGCCGGAGGCCGGCCGGGCAAGCCACTGATCGTCACGGAGGACGCGGAACTCCTCGACGACCTGCTGCGCCTGTGCGCCGCGGCCGGCGCCACGCCCGAGGTGCACCCCTCGGTGCCGCACCAGCGGGGCGGTTGGGAGTCCGCGCCGCTCATCCTCGTCGGCGACGACGCGGCACGCCGGGTGCGCGGGGCCGCCCGCAGACGAGGAGTGGTCCTCGTCGGACGCGACCAGGACGACTCCGGGGTGTGGCAGCGCGCCGTGGAGATCGGCGCCGACCACGTCCTGATGCTCCCCGACGGCGAACAATGGCTGGTCGACCGCATCGCCGATGTCGCCGAAGGAGTCGGCAGGCCCGCGCTCACCGTCGGCGTCATCGGCGGCCGCGGCGGCGCCGGAGCGTCCACGCTCGCGTGTGCCCTCGCCGTCACCTCCGCGCGCGAGGGGCTGCGCAGCCTCCTGGTGGACGCCGATCCGCTGGGCGGCGGACTCGACGTACTCCTGGGCGGCGAAAGCGCGGAAGGCCTGCGCTGGCCCGCGTTCGCGGCCTCGCGCGGCCGGGTCGGCGGCGGCGCTCTGGAGGAGTCCCTGCCGAGCCTGCACTCGCTGCGGGTGCTGAGCTGGGACCGGGGCGACTGTGTCGCCATCGCGCCCCAGGCCGTGCGCGCGGTGCTCGCGGCGGCCCGGCGCCGGGGCGGCACCGTCGTCGTCGACCTGCCGCGCCGCATCGACGACGCAGTCGCCGAGGTCCTGGCCCAACTCGACCTCGGGCTCCTGGTGGTCCCCGCCGAGCTGCGCGCTGTCGCGGCGGCCGGACGCGTGGCCTCCGCCGTCGGCATGGTCCTGCGCGACCTGCGGGTGGCGGTGCGCGGCCCCTACGCGCCCGGCCTCGACGACAGCGAGGTGGCCCGGCTGCTCGGACTGCCACTGGCCGGTGAGGTGCCCGTCGAGTCGGCACTGCTGCGCCCGGACGGCGGCAAGGCACCGCCGGGCGCGAGCGCACGCGGGCCCCTCGCCCGCTTCTGCAAGGAGTTCTGGGAGCGCGCGCTGACCGAGGCGGGTGGCTCATGAACACCCCGCTCGGGCTTGAACGCATGCGGGCCTCCGGGACCCTGCTCGACGGCGTACGGCAGTGGCTCGCCGAGAGCGGGGCAGAGCCGACACCCGCGCGCGTGGCCCAGGCGCTGCGCGAACAGGGGCGGGTCCTCGGCGACGCGGAAGTCCTCGGAGCGGCCGAGCAACTGCGCTCCGAACTGATCGGCAGCGGGCCCCTCGAGCCGCTGCTCACCGACCCCCGGGTGACGGACGTGCTGGTGTCGGCCCCGGACCGGGTCTGGGTCGACCGGGGCGGCGGCCTGGAACTGACCGGCGTCTCCTTCCCCGACGCCGCGGCCGTACGACGCCTCGCACAGCGCCTGGCCGCCGTGGCCGGACGGCGCCTGGACGACGCCCGGCCCTGGGCCGACGCCAGGCTGCCCGACGGGACACGACTGCACGCCGTGCTGCCCCCGGTCGCCGTCGGCTGCACCTGCCTGGCACTGCGCGTCGTACGGCCGCGCGCGTTCACGCTCGACGAACTGGTGGCCGCGGGCACCGTTCCGCCGGGCGGGGACCGGGTGTTGCGGGCCCTGGTGCGGGCACGGCTGTCCTTCCTGGTCAGCGGCGGCACCGGCAGCGGCAAGACAACCCTGCTGAGCGCGCTGCTCGGCCTGGTCGGGCCGGGGGAGCGGATCGTGCTCGCGGAGGACTCGGCGGAGCTGCGCCCGGATCATCCGCACGTCGTCCGCTTGGAGACCAGACCCGCCAACCAGGAGGGAGCGGGGCTCGTCACGCTCGAGGACCTGGTGCGGCAGGCCCTGCGGATGCGGCCCGATCGGCTCGTCGTGGGCGAGGTACGCGGGCCGGAGGTCGTCCACCTGCTGGCCGCGCTCAACACGGGCCACGAGGGCGGCTGCGGCACGGTCCACGCCAACGCCGCCGCGGACGTCCCCGCCCGGCTGGAGGCGCTCGGCACGGCGGCCGGACTCGACCGGGCCGCGCTGCACAGCCAGTTGGCGGCTGCCCTGTCGGTGGTCCTGCACCTCGTACGCGACCTGGCCGGGCGGCGACGGATCGCCGAGGTGCACGTGCTGGAACGGGACCCGTCAGGGCTCGTGCGGACCGTGCCGGCCCTGCGGTGGCGGGCGGACGCCTTCGCCCGCGAACGGGGCTGGGAGCGGCTGCGGGAGCTGCTGAGCGACGAGAACGACGGAGGCACGGGTGAGTGGGATGAGTGAGGTGCCGATGGCTGCGGCGGTGGCCTGTGCCGGGGCGGCGGCCTGGCTGCTGGGCGGACCCTACTCGGGGGCCGGGCGGGCGCAGCTGCTGCTGGCCGGAGGCGGGGTGGTCGGCAGCGGTCCCCCGTCGTGGCGGTGCCTGACCGGCGAGCTGCACAGGCTCCGGGGACGGTGGCGGCCCGAGTGGTGGGCGCCGGCGGCCGGACTGGTCCTTGCGGTGCTGGGCGGCTCGGTGCTGCCGGTCCTCGCGGGGGCGGCCGGGGTCCCGCTGCTGCGCCGGGCGCGGCGGACCGCCCAGGAACGGCGGGCGGGAGAGAGCCGAGGGGACGCGGTGATCGCGCTGTGTGCGGCACTGGCCGGGGAAGTGCTCGCCGGCCGGCAGCCCGGGGAGGCGCTGCAGCGGGCCGCGCGGGACTCCGGAGGGCTGGGCGCGGCGCAGGCGCCGGTGCTGGCGGCGGCGCGGTTCGGCGGGGACGTACCCAAGGCTCTCTCCGTCGCTGCCCGGCAACCGGGGGCCGACGGGCTGTTGGGGCTCGCCGCCTGCTGGCGGGTGGCCGTGGACCAGGGCGCGGGCCTGGCGGCCGGACTCGACCGTCTCGAAGAGGCGTTGCGTGCGGAACGCGATCAACGGGCCGATCTACGCGCCCAGTTGGCGGGCCCGCGGGCCACGGTTGTGATGCTCGCCGGCCTGCCGGTCCTGGGCCTCCTGCTGGGGGCCGCCCTCGGCGCCGACCCGCTGCGGGTCCTGCTGCACACCGGAGCGGGGCTGGGCTGCCTGCTCGTCGGCGGTGTGCTGGAGGGCGCGGGGATGTGGTGGGCGCTGCGGATCGTGCGCACCGCGGAGGCGACGTGACGGGGCGGACGGCGTGGACGGCGGCGATGACGGATGGGTGACATGGACGGAGGTGGCATGAGTGCGGAAGTTGTCCACAGGCTGGGGGCGGCTGTGGGGATCGCGGCGGTTCTCTGGTGGCTGGGGCGGTGGCTGGAGACCGTGCGACGCGAACGCAGGGCACGGCGGCGCCTGGCCGGGCTGCTGGCCACGGAGACGGCGGCGGACGTCCGGACCTCGTCCCTGCGGGAGGCCGTACGGCGATGGCTTCCCGAGGTGTCGGTGGTGGGCGCCGGATGGGTGGTGGTCGGCGGTGTCGCCGGTCTTCTGCTCGGGCTGATCGGCGCGGTGGGGCTCGGACGCTGGCGTCGTCGGCAACAGGCGGCGGGTGCGGTGAGCGAGGCCGACGCCAGGCTCGCCGCGCGGCAACTCCCGCTCGCCGCCGACCTGCTGGCCGCATGCATCGCGGCCGGCGCCGGTCCGGTCATCGCGGCGCAGGCCGTGGGTGAGGCCCTGGGCGGTCCCGTAGGGGAGGGACTGGCGAAGGGTGCCGCAGAGGTACGGCTGGGCGGTGAACCGGGCACGGCGTGGCGGCGACTGGCCTTGCTGCCGGGCGCGGCGGCCCTGGCCCGGTTGCTGGAGCGGGCCGATGTGTCGGGGCTGCCGGCTGCCGGACCCGTCGCGCGACTCGCCGCCGACACCCGTGCCGAGTGGGCGCGCGCCGCGACGGCTCGGGCGCGGCGGGCGGCCGTCATGGTCACCGCACCGGTGGGCCTGTGCTTTCTGCCCGCCTTCATCACGATCGGCGTGCTGCCCATCGTGATCGGGCTCGCGGGCGGGGTTCTGGAAGGGGGTGGGCGATGACGGCGCGATACCGGCGAACGCCGAACCGGGAGTAACGCGAGAACAGCAGTGACGCCAGAACAGAGCAGTGACGCCAGAACAGAGCAGTGACGCCGGAACAGCAGCGGCGCGAGACGGCAGATCAACGCAACGGATCGACACGACAGGTCGACACGACAGATCAACACGACTGAACCTCACGGGGGTTGAGATGTACAAGACAATGCGGGCGCGGCTGTGCGCCCTGGTGTGCAGGGCGCGTGCGACGCGCAAGGACGCGGGGATGGTGACGTCCGAGTACGCGATGGGGATCGTGGCGGCCGTGGGATTCGCGGTGCTCCTCTACCAGGTGGTGACGAGCGATGCGGTCGACGCCCAGCTCCAGGACATCGTGAAACGGGCGCTCAGTGCGGGCGCGTGAGCCTCGACGGGAGCCCCGGCGCGCGGGCCGACGGGCGTTCGTCGGGGACCGGGGGTTCGTGACGGCGGAGTCGGCCGTCGCGCTGCCGGTGCTGGCGGCGTTCGCGCTGGCGCTGGTGTGGGGGTTGCTCGCGATGGCCGTTCAGATCCAGTGCGTGGACGCGGCCAGGACCGGCGCTCGGGCGGCGGCCCGGCAGGACCCCGCCGACGCGGTTCTGAAGGTGACCCGTGAGACGGCGCCGCGCGGGGCTCAGGTGACGGTCGGCCGGGAGGGCGACCAGGTCCGCGTGGTGGTCGTGGCGAAGCCGCCGGTGCTGCGGGGGATGCTGCCCTTCGAAGTGCGGGAAGAGGCCGTGGCGGCGGCGGAGGAGGCCGTGGGAGCGGCGCCGGGCGCGGAGGCGGGGTCATGAAGGTCCGTGGCCGTGGCGGGCGCCGTGGGCGTGGGGACCGTGGCTCCGCCAGCGTGTGGAGCGTCGGTGCGATCGCCGTGCTGTGCGTGGTGTTCGGGGCCGTGCTCGCCCTCGGCCAGGCCGTGGTGGCCCGGCACCGGGCCGCGGGCGGCGCCGACCTCGCGGCGCTCGCGGCAGCCGACCACTGGCCGGACGGCGTCGAGCAGGCCTGTGCCCGGGCGGACCGGGTGGCCCGGGCACAGAGCGCGCGACTGGTGCGGTGCGCCGTCGTCGGCGAGATCTCGGACGTGACGGCGGCATCGGGGCGGGGACTGTTCGCGGCCGAGGTCAGGGCGCGGGCGGGCCCGGCGGACGCCGTCCCGCCGGTGCCGCCGGGCCCGGCGGACGCCGTCCCGCCGGTGCCGCCGGGCCCGTCCCCTGTGCCCCCTACGGCTCCCGGGTCCCCTGTGACCCTTCCGCCTCATGTTCCCCCGTCTCGGCCTTCTCCTCGGGAGCCTCCCGCAGCAGTTCCGTGAGCAGGCGTACGGCGCCCTTCTTGTGCAGCGGGTCGTTGCCGTTGCCGCACTTGGGGGACTGGATGCAGGACGGGCAGCCGGCGTCGCACTCGCAGGAGGCGATGGCCTGGCGGGTGGCGGTCAGCCAGGCGCGGGCGGTGTGGAAGGCGCGCTCCGCGAAGCCCGCGCCGCCGGGATGGCCGTCGTAGACGAAGACCGTCGGCAGCAGCGTGTCGGGGTGAAGCGGGACCGACACGCCGCCGATGTCCCAGCGGTCGCAGGTCGCGAACAGGGGCAGCATGCCGATCGAGGCGTGTTCGGCGGCGTGCAGGGCCCCGCCGAGGATCTCGGGGTTGATCCGGGCGGCGTCCAACTGGTCCTCGGTGACCGTCCACCACACCGCGCGGGTGCGCAACGTACGAGGAGGGAGGTCGAGCTTCGACTCGCCCAGGACTTCACCGGTGATGACACGTCGACGCAGGAAGGAGACGACCTGGTTGGTGACTTCGACCGAGCCGTAGCACAACCGGCCCTGGCCCCAGGGGATTTCGAGGTCCGTCTCCAGGACGGAGATCGACGTCGTGTCGCGGGCGACCGTCGAGTACGACGGGCTGGCCTCCTCGACCAGGGCGACGGAGTCCTCCAGGTCCAAAGAACGCACGAGATACGTGCGGCCCTGGTGGAGGTGGACCGCGCCCTCGTGGACGGTCGTGTGGGAGGCGCCCGCGTCGACCGTGCCGAGCAGTCGGCCCGTACCGGACTCGACGACCTGGACCGGCCGGCCGCCCTCGCCGCGGATGTCCGCGAGGTCGGCCGCCCGTTCCCGGCGCGTCCAGTGCCAGGCCCTGGTGCGGCGGCGCAGCAGCTTCGCGGCCTCCAGCTGCGGCAGCAGAGCCTCGGTCTCGGGGCCGAACAGGGGCAGGTCCTCGTCGGTCAGCGGGAGTTCCGCGGCCGCCGCGCACAGGTGCGGGGCGAGGACGTAAGGGTTGTCGGGGTCGAGGACCGTCGACTCCACGGGGCGGTCGAACAGCGCCTCCGGGTGGTGGACCAGGAAGGTGTCCAGGGGGTCGTCCCGGGCGATCAGCACCGCCAGCGCCCCCTGCCCGGAGCGGCCGGCCCGCCCCGCCTGCTGCCACAGGGACGCGCGCGTGCCCGGGTAGCCGGCGATGAGGACGGCGTCCAGACCGGAGACGTCGATGCCGAGTTCCAGGGCGGTCGTGGCGGCCAGGCCGAGGAGTTCGCCCGAGTGCAGGGCCTGCTCCAGGGCGCGCCGCTCCTCGGGGAGGTAGCCGCCGCGGTACGCCGCGACACGCCGGGCGAGTGAGCGGTCGACCTCGGCTAGGCGCTCCTGGGCGATCACCGAGATCAGCTCGGCGCCGCGCCGGGAGCGAACGAAGGCGACGGTGCGCACGCCCTGGACGGCGAGGTCGGTCAGCAGGTCGGCGGTCTCGGCGGTGGCGGTACGCCGGACGGGCGCGCCCTTCTCGCCCAGCATCTCGGTGAGTGGAGGCTCCCAGAGGGCGAACACCAGTTCACCACGGGGTGAGGCGTCGTCGGCGACCTCGACCACCGGGAGGCCGGTGAGGCGGCCGGCGGCCACCGCGGGCTCGGCGGCCGTGGCGGAGGCCAGCAGGAAGACCGGGGAGGCGCCGTAGCGGGCGCACAGTCGGCGCAGTCGGCGCAGCACCTGGGCGACGTGCGAGCCGAACACACCGCGGTAGGTGTGGCACTCGTCGATGACGACGTACTTCAGCGACTTCAGGAAGGAGGACCAGCGAGGGTGGGACGGCAGGATGCCCCGGTGCAGCATGTCCGGATTGGTCAGGACGTAGTTGGCGTACTGGCGGATCCACTCGCGTTCCTCGAACGGAGTGTCGCCGTCGTACACGGCCGGCCGTACGGCATTGCCGAGAGGTTGTGAAAGTTCCTTCACAGAGCGGCACTGATCGGCCGCCAGGGCCTTCGTGGGGGCCAGGTAGAGCGTGGTGGCCCCGCGGCCGTTCGGGGCCTCGGAGCCGTCCAGGAGGGCCGAGAGGACCGGCATGAGGTAGGCCAGGGACTTGCCTGACGCGGTGCCCGTGGCGACGACCACGGAGTCACCGTCCAGGGCGTGCTCGGCGGCGCGGGCCTGGTGGGCCCAGGGGTGTTCGATGCCGCAGGCCTGCACGGCCGCGATGACCTCCGAACGAATCCGGTCGGGCCAGACGGCATGGCGGCCCGCGCGCGGGGGCAAGTGCTCCGTATGAGTGATGCGCGATGCCCGGTTCGGCCCCGGGGCGAGCCGGTCCAGGATCGCGCCCGGAGACAGGCGCGGCGCGGCCTCGGGCGAGGTTCGATCGGATCGGTGATTCTTGGCCATCGGCACCGAGTGTGTCACTGGCGTGACGGACAATGGAGCCAAGGCGTCGTGCACGCCTGCCGGTAAGTGATTGAATGCCATCGCGGCTGGCGTACCGTCCCGGGGGCTCCTGCCCAGGTGTCCCGAGGGGCGACCGCTCGATAGCAAGGTGCTGGAGGATCCGTGGACCTGTCCCTGTCGACCCGTACCGTCGGCGATCGTACGGTCGTCGAGGTCGGTGGCGAAATCGACGTATATACCGCGCCCAAGTTGCGCGAGCAGCTGGTCGAGCTGGTGAACGACGGCAATTTCCACCTTGTCGTCGACATGGAGGGCGTGGACTTCCTCGACTCCACCGGGCTCGGCGTGCTGGTCGGCGGACTGAAGCGGGTGCGTGCCCATGAGGGCTCGCTCCGGCTGGTCTGCAACCAGGAGCGTATTTTGAAGATCTTCCGCATCACTGGTCTGACCAAGGTGTTCCCGATTCACACCTCGGTCGACGAAGCGGTCGCTGCCACCGACTGACCACCCCGTCCCGGGCCGCCGAGCGCGGCCCGGGCACGGCTGGTCGAACAACATGGGGGGCCGGGCTTCGGTGGTCCGGCCCCCCGACAGCACGCCCGTAGTTCCGAGGGGGACGCATGGCCACCGTTGAACTCCGCTTCAGCGCGCTGCCCGAGCACGTCAGGACCGCCCGACTGGTGGCGGCAGCGGTGGCGCGCAGGGCCGGAGTGGACGAGGCCGTTCTCGACGAGGTCAGGCTCGCCGTCGGCGAGGCCTGCACCCGTGCCGTCGGACTGCACCAGAGCGGCGGCATCACCGCGCCCGTGAAGGTGCTGCTGATCGAGGAGGAGAAGCAGTTCTCCATCGAGGTCGGCGACGAGGCGCCGCGTTCGGCTCCCGGCGACCGGGTGCCCGGCTCCGGCGGGGAGGCCGACGCGGAGACCGAGGAGGACGAGATGGGCCTCGCGGTCATCAGCGGCCTCGTCGACGACGTCGAGGTCACCGCCGGGGAACACGGCGGACTCATCCGCATGACCTGGCCGAGCGCGTCGGCGACCGCGACGCTGGCCTGACTCCGCCCGACCGAGTCGCGCGCAACACTTCACCCGAAGGGCCCTACCTCGTAGGGCCCTTCGGCATGTGCGGACCTCGAAGACCGCGTTTACAGTGGTGCCGTGAAGTTAATCTTGGAATCTCGGTGAGTGAAGTGCGTGAATCTTGGCGGAGTGAATCTTGACGAGTGAATCTTCGCCACGAATATCGTGAACCAATTCACGAACGACAATGCCTTGAAGGCATTACCGCACGCGATCGTGCGGGTTTTGCGTGCGACGACGAATTCCGTTTACCGCGCACTGTTTTGATCAGGTTGCGGTACCTACAATCCGTCCACATCTTGAGCTCAGCCCAAGCGTCAAGGAGGACGAATGGCGGGGCTTTCTACCCCTCAGCGGTTGGACCACCCCACAACCCTCGCAGCCGCCGTGCTGACCGACGGCAACCGCCTGCTCGTGGTGGTCATCGCGGTCGTGGCGCTGGCTGCGCTCGTGGTCGCGGGCGTGCTAGTGCGTCAAGTGCTCGCGGCCGGCGAGGGCACCGACAGCATGAAGAAGATCGCGGCGGCGGTCCAGGAAGGCGCCAACGCCTATCTGGCCAGGCAGTTGCGCACACTCGGCGTATTCGCCGTCGTCGTGTTCTTCCTGCTCATGCTGCTGCCCGCGGACGACTGGAAACAGCGCGCCGGACGATCGATCTTCTTCCTGATCGGCGCGGCGTTCTCAGCGGCCACCGGTTATATCGGCATGTGGCTCGCCGTGCGCAGTAATGTGCGCGTCGCCGCGGCGGCCCGAGAAGCGACGCCGGCAGAAGGAGAACCCGAAAAGGATCTCACCACCGTCTCGCACCAGGCAATGAAGATCGCATTCCGTACGGGCGGCGTCGTCGGCATGTTCACGGTGGGGCTCGGTCTGCTCGGCGCCGCCTGCGTGGTGCTGGTGTACGCGGCCGACGCGCCGAAGGTGCTGGAGGGCTTCGGACTCGGTGCGGCCCTCATCGCCATGTTCATGAGGGTCGGCGGCGGCATCTTCACCAAGGCCGCCGACGTCGGCGCCGACCTGGTCGGCAAGGTCGAGCAGGGCATTCCGGAGGACGATCCGCGCAATGCCGCGACCATCGCCGACAACGTGGGCGACAACGTCGGCGACTGCGCGGGCATGGCCGCCGACCTCTTCGAGTCGTACGCCGTGACCCTGGTCGCCGCGCTGATTCTCGGCAAGGCGGCCTTCGGGGACGCCGGGCTCGCCTTCCCGCTGCTCGTGCCCGCGATCGGCGTGCTCACCGCCATGGTCGGCATCTTCGCGGTCGCCCCGCGTCGCGCCGACCGCAGCGGCATGTCCGCGATCAACCGGGGCTTCTTCATCTCCGCGGTGATCTCGCTGGTGCTGGTGGCCGTCGCGGTCTTCGTCTACCTGCCCGGCAAGTACGCCGACCTCGACGGTGTCACCGACGCCGCGATCCAGGGCAAGAGCGGCGACCCGCGCGTCCTCGCCCTCGTCGCGGTCGCGATCGGCATCCTGCTGGCCGCCGTCATCCAGCAGTTGACCGGCTACTTCACCGAGACCACCCGCCGCCCGGTGCGCGACATCGGCAAGTCGTCGCTGACCGGCCCCGCCACCGTCGTCCTCGCCGGGATCTCCGTCGGGCTCGAATCGGCCGTCTACACCGCCCTGTTGATCGGCCTGGGCGTGTACGGGGCGTTCCTGCTCGGCGGTACGTCGATCATGCTCGCGCTGTTCGCGGTGGCGCTGGCCGGCACCGGTCTGCTCACCACGGTCGGTGTGATCGTCGCGATGGACACCTTCGGACCGGTCTCCGACAACGCACAGGGCATCGCCGAGATGTCCGGCGACGTCGAAGGCGCGGGCGCGCAGGTGCTCACCAACCTCGACGCCGTCGGCAACACCACCAAGGCCATCACCAAGGGCATCGCCATCGCCACCGCCGTACTGGCGGCGTCGGCGCTCTTCGGGTCGTACCGGGACGCGATCACGACCGGCGCGCAGGACGTCGGCGAGAAGCTCTCCGGGGCCGGCGCGCCGATGAGCCTGATGATGGACATCTCGCAGCCCAACAACCTCGTCGGCCTCATCGCGGGCGCGGCGGTCGTCTTCCTCTTCTCGGGACTGGCGATCAACGCGGTGTCGCGGTCGGCGGGTTCCGTGGTCTACGAGGTGCGGCGGCAGTTCCGCGAGCACCCCGGGATCATGGACTACAGCGAGGAGCCGGAGTACGGCAAGGTCGTCGACATCTGTACCCGGGACGCCCTGCGCGAACTCGCCACCCCCGGACTCCTCGCCGTCATGGCGCCGATCTTCATCGGGTTCACGCTCGGTGTCGGCGCGCTCGGCTCGTTCCTGGCGGGCGCGATCGGCTCGGGCACGCTGATGGCGGTGTTCCTCGCGAACTCCGGCGGCGCGTGGGACAACGCCAAGAAACTCGTCGAGGACGGTCACCATGGAGGCAAGGGCAGCGAGGCCCATGCGGCCACGGTGATCGGGGACACGGTCGGCGACCCGTTCAAGGACACCGCCGGTCCCGCGATCAACCCGCTGCTGAAGGTCATGAACCTGGTGGCGCTGCTGATCGCGCCCGCGGTGATCAAGTTCAGCTACGGCGACGACAAGAGCGTCGGCGTACGGATCGTGATCGCGGTCCTCGCGCTCGCCGTCATCGTGGTCGCGGTGTACGTGTCCAAGCGGCGCGGCATCGCCGTAGGTGACGAAGACAACGCAGGAACGGCGTCCAAGTCGCCCGATCCGGCGGTGGTTTCGTAGATCTGCTCACCCCTTCCCAGTTCAAACGGCGGGCGGACGGCGCGTGTTGACGCGTCGTCCGCCTGCTGTGTCGCTCGTGTGCCCGTGTCGTGAGCCTTCTCTCTCTTGGTGCAAATGGCTTCAAAAGGCTGCATAGAGAACATTCGCCCTGGGGGTGTCGTGTGGTTGGCGTGTATGTTCCGGGGCCGAGAGCCATGGAAGGGACCAATCCGGTGAACAAGAAGCTCGCGGCCGCACTGTCCGGCGGTGCGGTACTGGTACTGGCGCTGTCCGGATGCAGCAGTGATGACGGAAACAAGGAGCTCGACGCCTGGGCCAAGCAGGTCTGCGACGCGCTCCCCGCGCAGGACGCGAAGGTCGACGCGGCCAACGCCGCGATCAAGCAGGCCGCCACGGACAACAACGCCCCGGCGAACGTCCAGAAGACCGACTCGCAGGCATTCCAGGACATGTCCGACGCCTACAGCGCGCTCGCCCAGGCCGTCCAGAAGGCCGGGTCGCCGCCCGGCGTCGACGAGGGCGAGAAGAAGCAGAAGGACGCCGTCTCGGCGCTCACCACCCTCTCGACCTCCTACGCCGCCCTGAAGAAGCAGGTCGACGCGCTGGACACGAAGGACCAGGGGAAGTTCGCCGACGGCCTGCAGGACATCGCCACCGACCTCGGCAAGCTCAGCAAGAGCGGAAACACCGCGCTGAAGAACCTCGAGCAGGGCGACGTCAAGGACGCCATGGCCAAGCAGGACAGCTGCAAGAAGGTAGCCACCTCCGCCTCGGCCCGCGCCACGACAAGCTGACACGCAACGAGAAGCTGAGACGCCACGACGATCTGAGACGCCACGACGATCTGAGGCCGCGCCTCTACGACAGGGGCTGTCGTCCGGACGGGTGAGGGGGGACGGGAGACAATGGGGGGCGTGAGTAACGCCACCCAGTCTTCCCTGCCCTCCGTCGACCGCCCCGACGTCGCCCTGCGGCTGCGCGAGGCCCTGCTCGCGGCCTCCTTCACCGCGGACGGTCTCCTCGAACTGCTCGGCGCCCCCGCCTACGCGGCCCTGGCCCGCAGCGAGACCGTGCCCGCGCTGCGCGCGACCCGCGGGGACACTCCGCTGGAGACACTCGTCCGACTCTTCCTGCTCCAGCAGCCCGTGCCGCACGCGCGCGTGGAGGCGTTCCTGCCCGTACGCGCGTGCGTGGAGAGCGGCTGGCTCCTCCCCACGGGGGAGGACGAGGTGGCCGCGACCGTGGACGTGCGGCCGTACGGCGGGCCGGCCGGCGAGGACTGGTTCATCGTCTCCGACCTGGGATGCGCGGTCGGCGGCGCCGGCGGCATCGGCACCAAGGACGAGGGCGTCGTCCTTGGTGTGGGCGGCGCGTCGACGACCCTCGCCGGCATCACCGTCCGCACGCCCGTCTCCGCTGCCCTCGACCTCGGCGCCGGTTCAGGCATCCAGGCGCTGCACGCCGCGCAGCACGCCACGCGCGTGACGGCGACCGATGTCAACCCACGCGCCCTGCACATCACGGCGCTCACGCTCGCGCTCTCCGCAGCCCCGGCCGCGGATCTGCGCGAGGGCTCGCTGTTCGAGCCGGTCCGGGACGACGAGACGTACGACCTGATCGTGTCGAACCCGCCCTTCGTGATCTCGCCCGGCGCCCGCCTGACCTACCGGGACGGCGGGATGGGCGGGGACGATCTGTGCCGCTCGCTCGTTCAAGGGGCGGGGGAACGGCTGAACGACGGCGGGTTCGCACAGTTCCTCGCCAACTGGCAGCACGTGGAAGGGGAGGACTGGCAGGACAGGCTCAGGTCATGGGTGCCGCGCGGGTGCGACGCATGGATCGTGCAGCGCGAGGTGCAGGACATCACGCAGTACGCCGAGCTCTGGCTCAGGGACGCCGGCGACCACCGGGGCGACGAGGCCGCGTACCAGGCGCACTACGACGCATGGCTGGACGAGTTCGAGGCGCGCAAGGTGAAGGCCGTCGGCTTCGGCTGGATCACGCTGCGCAGGACGACGGCCGCGGAGCCCGTGATCACGGTGGAGGAGTGGCCGCATCCGGTCGAACAGCCGCTCGGCGACACGGTCGTGGCGCACTTCGAACGGCTCGACTACCTGCGCGCGCACGACGACGCGGCCCTGCTCGCCGGCCGCTTCCGGCTGGTCACGGAGGTCGTCCAGGAGCAGGTCGGGCTGCCCGGCGCCGAGGACCCGGAGCACGTCGTGCTGCGCCAGCACCGGGGCATGCGCCGGGCCACCAAGGTGGACACGGTCGGCGCCGGCTTCGCGGGCGTGTGCGACGGTTCGCTGACCGCCGGCCGGATTCTCGACGCCATCGCCCAACTGGTGGGGGAGGACCCGGTGCTGCTGCGGGACCGCACTCCGGCCCAGATCCGCCTGCTGGTGGAGCAGGGGTTCCTCGAACCGGCGGAGTGACCGGCCGGATTCCGGCGGGTCCGGCGGAGCCGGATGATTCCGGACCCGGCCCACAGAACCAGAGAACCACGGAGCCAGAGAACCAGCGAACCACGCAGCCAGAGCACCAGGGAGCCCCCGACCAACCCCCGACCCTCAACCCCGGACCCCGCCCGTAGTCCCCGCGTTCACCTCGGGTTCGCCGGGGCGCCGCCCGCGCGTGACAGCCTCCCGGGGCTGGGGCATGCGCGGGTGGGAGAGAAGGGGCGCGGACGATCATGGAGAGTGGGCCGGCGGTCTTCGCGGGAACGGTGTTCGTGCTGTTCGGGGGCGCGCTGCTGATGTGGACCGCGGTTCGGGTGCGGCACCGCGAACCCGTGGCCCACGGTGTGAGCCCCGTCGCATCGGCGACCTTCGCGACGGTGGCCGCGATCGTCGCGCTGGCCGTCGGAACCTGGTGCTTCACCCGCCTCTGAATCCACCTCCGGGACCACGTCCCGAGCGTCTTCGGGGCCGTCTCCGAGACCGACTTCGCGCCGGACTGCGAGGATCGCGCCGGACCCCGTGCGGACCGAGTGAGCGTGGTCACGCCGGTAAAGGAGAGGACGCGTTCCGGTCGTACGGAAAAGGGCCGGTCGGTACTCCGGGCGGCAGGAATGGCGGTAGTCGGGTTACCGTTCGAGTGGCCGTTGCGGGCTTTTCCCGTTTGACACGGGGGCGGGATGTACCGTCACACTCCGCAGCGTCACCATGACCCGACCCCGGGAGCAAGGCCTGGGGAGGCCCCAGCGTCGACCGGAGAGAAGAGCGAAGTTGTCCCCGACCAGCGAGACCGCGAAGGGCGGCCGCCGACTCGTGATCGTCGAGTCGCCTGCCAAGGCGAAGACGATCAAGGGTTACCTCGGCCCCGGCTACATCGTCGAGGCCAGCGTCGGGCACATCCGCGACCTCCCCAACGGCGCCGCGGAGGTGCCGGACCAGTACACGGGCGAGGTCCGCCGCCTCGGTGTGGACGTCGAACACGACTTCCAGCCGATCTATGTGGTCAACGCAGACAAGCGGGCCCAGGTCAAGAAGCTCAAGGACCTGCTCAAGGAGTCCGACGAGCTCTTCCTCGCCACCGATGAGGACCGGGAGGGCGAGGCGATCGCCTGGCACCTCCAGGAGGTCCTCAAGCCCAAGATCCCCGTCAAGCGGATGGTCTTCCACGAGATCACCAAGGATGCGATCCGGGCCGCCGTCGCCAACCCGCGCCAGCTCAACCAGAAGCTCGTCGACGCCCAGGAGACCCGCCGCATCCTCGACCGTCTCTACGGCTACGAGGTCTCGCCGGTTCTGTGGAAGAAGGTCATGCCGCGCCTGTCGGCCGGCCGCGTCCAGTCCGTCGCGACGCGACTCGTCGTCGAGCGGGAACGCGAGCGCATCGCGTTTCGTTCTGCTGAGTACTGGGACCTGACGGGCACCTTCGCGACCGGCCGCACAGGAGACTCGTCGGACCCGTCGTCGCTGGTCGCCCGCCTGCAGACTGTCGACGGCAGGCGGGTCGCGCAGGGCCGCGACTTCGACTCCCTGGGACAACTCAAGAGCGCGAACATCCTCCACCTCGACGAGGCGAACGCCCGCGCCCTGGCCGCCGCCCTGGAGAACACGAACTTCTCCGTCCGGTCCGTCGAGTCCAAGCCATACCGCCGCTCGCCGTACGCCCCGTTCCGTACGACGACGCTGCAGCAGGAGGCCAGCCGCAAGCTCGGCTTCGGCGCGAAGGCCACCATGCAGGTCGCGCAGAAGCTGTACGAGAACGGCTACATCACGTACATGCGTACGGACTCCACGACGCTGAGCGAGACGGCGATCTCCGCCGCCCGCGCCCAGGTCACGCAGCTGTACGGCGCCGACTACCTGCCGGCCCAGCCGCGTACGTACGCCGGGAAGGTCAAGAACGCGCAGGAGGCGCACGAGGCGATCCGCCCCTCGGGTGATCGTTTCCGCACGCCTGCGGAGACGGGCCTGACCGGCGACCAGTTCAAGCTCTACGAGCTGATCTGGAAGCGGACGGTCGCCTCCCAGATGAAGGACGCGGTCGGCAACAGCGTCACGGTGAAGATCGGCGGCACGGCGGCCGACGGCCGGGACGTCGAGTTCAGCGCCTCCGGCAAGACGATCACCTTCCACGGCTTCCTGAAGGCGTACGTCGAGGGCGCCGACGACCCGAACGCCGAGTTGGACGACCGCGAGCGCCGCCTGCCCCAGGTCGGCGAGGGCGACGCGCTGTCCGCCGAGGAGATCACGGTCGACGGGCACGCCACCAAGCCCCCGGCCCGCTACACCGAGGCGTCGCTGGTCAAGGAGCTCGAAGAGCGCGAGATCGGCCGCCCGTCGACGTACGCGTCGATCATCGGCACGATCCTCGACCGCGGTTATGTGTTCAAGAAGGGCACGGCACTCGTCCCGTCCTTCCTGTCCTTCGCCGTGGTCAACCTCCTGGAGAAGCACTTCGGGCGGCTCGTCGACTACGACTTCACCGCCAGGATGGAGGACGACCTCGACCGCATCGCCCGCGGTGAGGCGCAGTCCGTGCCGTGGCTGAAGCGGTTCTACTTCGGTGAGGGCACGGGTACGGGCCACGGCGGCGCCGCCGACGCCGGCAACGGCGACGGGGACCACCTCGGCGGCCTCAAGGAACTCGTGACCGACCTGGGTGCGATCGACGCGCGCGAGGTGTCGTCGTTCCCGGTCGGCAGCGGCATCGTGCTGCGGGTCGGGCGGTACGGCCCGTACATCGAGCGCGGCGAGAAGGACTCCGAGGGCCACCAGCGCGCGGACATCCCCGAGGACCTCGCGCCCGACGAGCTGTCCGTCGAGCTCGCCGAGGAACTGCTCGCCAAACCGAGCGGCGACTTCGAGCTGGGCACCGACCCGGAGTCCGGCCACCAGATCATCGCCAGGGACGGCCGCTACGGCCCGTACGTCACCGAGGTGCTCCCGGAGGGCACCCCGAAGACCGGCAAGAACGCCGTGAAGCCGCGTACGGCCTCGCTGTTCAAGTCGATGTCCCTGGACACGGTGACGCTGGCGGACGCCCTCAAGCTGATGTCGCTGCCGCGGGTCGTCGGCACCGACGCCGAGGGCGTGGAGATCACCGCGCAGAACGGCCGCTACGGGCCCTATCTGAAGAAGGGCACGGACTCGCGGTCGCTGCAGACCGAGGACCAGCTCTTCACGATCACCCTCGAAGAGGCGCTGGAGATCTACTCCCAGCCCAAGCAGCGTGGCCGGGCCGCCGCCAAGCCGCCGCTGAAGGAGCTGGGCGCGGACCCGGTCAGCGGAAATCCGGTCGTCGTCAAGGACGGTCGTTTCGGGCCGTACGTCACCGACGGGGAGACCAACGCGACCCTGCGCTCCGGCGACAGCGTCGAGGAGATCACCCCGGAGCGCGGTTTCGAACTGCTCGCCGAGAAGCGTGCCAAGGCGCCGGCCAAGAAGACGGCCAAGAAGGCTCCCGCGAAGAAGGCGACGGCGAAGAAGGCGGCCCCGGCCAAGAAGACCGCTGCCAAGAAGACGGCCGCGAAGACGACCACCGCGAAGAAGACGACGGCAGCGGCGAAGAAGACGGTCGCGAAGACGGCGACGGCTTCCCCGTCACCCTCGGAGGACTGACCGCTCGTCGAAGGACCGACCGCTCGTCGCAGGGCTGGGCGCTCGTCGGACGACTGGCGCTCGATCGCTCCGTCGGAGACCGATCGCACGGCTGAGCCGCGCCACGGTTCCTTCACAGCGGGTTCGCGAAACGAACGCCCCGGCATCACTTTGGTGTCGGGGCGGTCGTACGCGTGGACGCGGGCCCCGGACTGTCAGTCGCGGCCGATAGGCTGAATGCATGACGCGAGCCGAGCAGCCAACGGCCCACCACCCGGCCCCGGACAACGCCCTGGTGGCGGACTCCCGAGAGCGCGCCGTGCGCGCCCTGTTGCGCGAGCCGCAGCTCAAACGGCTCTGGAGCGCGCAGTTGGTGGGCGGTGTGGGAGACGCCCTCGCCCTCCTGGTGTTCGTCCTCCTCGTCCTCCAGACAGCCATCGCCGAGGGCTCCTTCGGAGGCGGCTACCGGGGCGTGGCGTTCGCAGTGGCGATCGTCTTCGGGGTGCGCATTCTGGCCACGGTGCTCTTCGGCGCCGTCCTTCTGGGCCCACTGACGTCACTGACCTCACCGGACGGCCCGCTCGACCGCCGGTGGACCATGGTCGGCGCCGACGGCCTGCGCGCCGCGCTGCTGATCGTCGCGCCCCTGTGGATCGACTGGACGCCGGACGACGCGCTGGCCCTGCTGCTCGTCACGGTGTTCGTGACCGGGGTCGCCGAGCGGTTCTGGACCGTCGCCCGCGAGAGCGCGGCCCCGGCACTGCTGCCCGCCCCGCCCTTGGAGGGCGCGACCGTACGCCCCTTGCCGGACCACATGGACGCCCTGCGCCGCCTCTCGCTGCGCACGGGCTTCGTGACCATCCCGCTGGGTGCGGCCACCCTGGTCGTCGCGGCATTGTTCAACAATCTTCTGGGCACCGGGATCGACTGGTTCGGCCAGCACCAGGCGGCCCTCGCCTCCTACGTCGCCGGGGGACTGTTCGCCGGCTCCCTGTCCATCGTGACGTTCCTCGAACTGCCCTCGGTGCGCACCCCGCGCGCGCGGTCGCCGCTCGAAGGACTGCGCCGACCCCGGGCGGCCTCCGGAGTCGACGCGGGCCGCACTGGCGCGATCCCGCTGCTGGTCCTCGCCTGCGCCGCCGTCGCCGGGACGATCTCCGCCGCCGTCGCCGTGGCCGTGCTGCACGCCAAGGACCTGGGCGGCGGTCCGGTGTTGTTCGGGCTGCTCGTGCTCGGGCTGACCGGCGGCGTCGGCGTCGGCGTGCGTACGGCGCCGAAAGTGCTGGTGGCGCTGTCCCGGCGCCGGCTGCTCGCGCTGGCCATCGCCTTCACCGGCGTGGCGCTGCTGGCCGCCGGGCTCGTCCCGGACGTCACCAGCGTGCTGCTGATCTCGGCCCTGGCCGGCGTCGGCGCGGGCGTCGCCGCCAATACCGGGCACACGCTGCTCGACCAGGAGACGGAGGAACACCGCCGGACGCGGACGACGGAACACCTGCACGCGGTCGTGCGGGTCGTCGTGGCGCTGGGCGCGGTGATCGCCCCGCTGGTGGCGGCTCTCATCGGGCCGCACCGGCTGGACAACGGCAAGTTCGTGTTCGCGCACGGCGGCGCCGCGTTCACCCTGATGCTCGTCGGCGCGCTGCTCCTGCCGGTGGCCGCCCTGGTGCTGGCCAAGGTCGACGACCGCTCCGGCGTCCCCCTGCGACAGGACCTGCGGGACGCGCTGCTGGGCGGCGACGACCCGGTGCAGACCCCGGCCGCGGGCGGTTTCTTCATCGCCCTGGAAGGCGGTGACGGCGCCGGCAAGTCCACCCAGGCCGAGGCGCTCGCCGAGTGGATCAGGGCCAAGGGCCACGAGGTCGTCCTCACGCGTGAGCCGGGGGCCACGCCCGTGGGCAAGCGACTGCGCTCGATCCTGCTGGACGTCTCCAGCGCCGGGCTCTCGAACCGCGCGGAGGCCCTGCTGTACGCGGCGGACCGCGCGGAGCACGTCGACACGGTCGTCCGGCCCGCCCTGGAGCGCGGTGCGGTGGTGATCACCGACCGGTACATCGACTCGTCCGTGGCGTACCAGGGCGCGGGCCGCGACCTGTCCCCGACCGAGATCGCACGGATCTCGCGCTGGGCGACGAACGGCCTGGTGCCGCATCTGACGGTTCTGCTGGATGTGTCCCCGGAGGCCGCCCGCGAGCGCTTCACGGAGGCCCCGGACCGGCTGGAGTCGGAGCCGGCCGAGTTCCACGCGCGCGTGCGCTCCGGTTTCCTCACGCTGGCCGCCAGTGACCCGGGCCGCTACCTGGTGGTCGACGCGGCTCAGGAGCCGGAGGCCGTCACGGCCGTCGTCCGGCACCGCCTCGACCAGTTGCTGCCCCTGTCCGAGGCCGAGATCAAGGCCCAGGAGGAGGCGCGCAAGAAGGCCGAGGAGGAGGCCCGCCGCAAGGCCGAGGAAGAGGCCGCCCGCAAGGCCGAGGAGGAGCGCCTGGAGCGCGAGCGCCAGGAGCAGCTCGCCAAGCTGCGCGCCGAGGAGGAGGAGCGCAAGCGGCGCGAGCTGGAGGAGGCGCAGCGGCGCGAGGCCGAACGGCAGGCCGAGGAGGCCCGGCTGCGCGCCGAGGAGGCACGCAGGCGTGCCGAGGAGGAGCGGGTCCGGCTCCTCGCGGAGGAGAAGGCCCGCGCCGAGGAGGAGGCCCGCCGCAGGGCGGAGGAGGAGCGCCGCCGCAAGCAGGCCGAGGAGGAGGCGCGGCTGCGCGCCGAGGCCGAGGCGCTGCGTCTGGAGAAGCAGCGCAAGGCCGAGGAGGCGCTGCTGCGGGCCGAGGCGGCACGGCGAGCGGCGGAGCAGGCCGCGGCGGCGGCGCAGGTCGGCCCGAAGCCGCCGCGTCCCACCACGACCGTGAATCCCGCGACCCCGGCGGTCCCGCCGGAGGCGACGACCATGCCGACGCCGGTGGTGACGCCGACGAACGCGTCGGGCGGGCCGGTGGACGAGACCGCGGTGCTCCCGCCGGTCCGGATGGACAAGGAACCCGAGCAGACGCAGCCCTCCCGGCCGTCCGCGGGCACCGACGCCGAGGTCACGGCCGAGCTGCCGCAGCCCTCGGTGCCGCCGGGAGCTGCGGACGAGACGGCGGTGCTGCCTCCGGTGCGCGGTCAGGGCTCCGAAGACGAGACGGCCGTACTGCCTCCGGTGCGCGACGACAGCCCTTCGGACCGGGTGCCGCCGGGGTACTTCCGCGACGAGCGGAGTGGGCCGCGGCCGGACGGCGGCGACGACCGTACACGCGAGCTGCCGCAGATCGACGAGAGTGGCACGCCCCGGCAGCGGCCCCGGCGGGACTGGGCCGAGGAGACCCCGCTGGACGACCTGCCCTCGCTGGCGGACGAACTGCTCGGCCCACACCGGGACGACGACGGCCACGACCACGGCCACGACGGGGGCCGAGGCGGCCGGGGCGGGGGCCGGGGACGTCGGCGCTGAGCGTTGCGCGGCTCGCCGCTCGATTGTCAGTGGGTCCCCGCACAATGGAACCCGCAACGCGAAACGTGACGAAAGGGCGGCGTGACGCATGACCGTGTGGGACGACCTCGTCGGGCAGGAGAAGGTGAGTGAGCAGCTGGCCGCTGCCGCTCGGGACGCCGACGCGCTCGTCACCGCGGCCACCTCCGCCATGCCGCCACCCGAGGCGTCGAAGATGACGCACGCCTGGTTGTTCACGGGCCCGCCCGGCGCCGGCCGCGCCCAGGTGGCCAGGGCGTTCGCCGCCGCACTGCAGTGCGTGAGCCCGGACCGGGCCCTCGGCGGCGCCCCCGGCTGCGGATTCTGCGACGGCTGTCATACGGCGCTCATCGGCACCCATGCCGACGTCAGCACCGTCGCCGCCGTCGGCTCGCAGATCCTCGCCGAGGACATGCGCGACACCGTCCGCAAGTCGTACACCTCGCCCGCCACGGGCCGCTGGCAGGTCATCCTCGTCGAGGACGCCGAGCGGCTGAACGAGAAGTCCGCCAACGCCGTCCTGAAGGCGGTCGAGGAGCCCGCCCCGCGCACGGTCTGGCTGCTCTGCGCCCCCTCCCTGGAGGACGTGCTGCCCACCATCCGCTCCCGCTGCCGGCACCTGAACCTGCGCACGCCCTCCGTCGACGCCGTCGCCGACATGCTCGTACGGCGCGAAGGCATCGAGCCGGCCGTGGCCGCGGCCGCCGCCCGGGCGACACAGGGGCATGTCGACCGGGCTCGGCGCCTGGCCACCGACCCCGCCGCCCGCGAGCGCCGCGCGGCCGTGCTGAAGCTGCCCCTGCGCATCGGGGACATCGGTGGCTGCCTCAAGGCGGCCCAGGAGTTGGTCGACGCGGCCACCGAGGACGCCAAGCAGCTCGCGGAGGAGATGGACGGCAAGGAGACCGAGGAGCTGAAGGCCGCCCTGGGCGCGGCCCAGGGCGGCCGTATGCCGCGCGGCACGGCCGGCGTGATGAAGGACCTGGAGGACAAACAGAAGCGTCGCAGGACACGTACCCAGCGCGACAGCCTCGACCTCGCACTCACCGACCTGACCGCCTTCTACCGCGACGTCCTCGCCCTCCAGCTCGGCTCCCGTGTCGCGATCGCCAACGCGGACGCCGAGGACGCGTTGGAGCGGCTCGCCCGCGACAGCAGACCGGAGACCACCCTGCGCCGCATCGAGGCCATCGCCGCCTGCAGAGACGCCCTCGATCGCAACGTGGCTCCGCTGCTGGCGGTGGAGGCGATGACGATGGCACTCAGAGCCGGGTGACGTCGCCCGAGGGATCGATCATGGGGCGACGGGGGAGGGTGATGGTCGACGGCGGGTTGACGGGGTAGCTCGTCCGTGGCGGTTCCCGTACGTACGGCATTCGGCGCGTCGCGCAGAGTTACGCTCGCTGGATGTACTTCAGGCGCTCCCCCCGCAGGCTCCGTACCGGCGTCACCCTGCTCTCGCTCGCCGCGTTGTTCGTCTCCGGCTGCTCCGCCGGAGGGTCGACGAGTTCCGCCGGTTCGACGGCCGTCGCGGCGCTCGCCGCGCTGCCGCGGGCCACGCCGTCGGCGCTCTCGCCGTACTACGGGCAGAAGCTGAGCTGGCACGGCTGCGGCGTCCCCGGCTTCGAGTGCGCCACGATGAAGGCGCCCCTCGACTACGCCGAGCCGCGCGCGGGCGACGTCCGGCTGGCGGTCGCCCGCAAGAAGGCGACGGGGCGGGGCAAGCGGCTCGGCTCGCTGCTGGTGAACCCGGGCGGACCGGGCGGTTCGGCGGTCGGCTACCTCCAGCAGTACGCCGGCATCGGCTACCCCGCCGAGGTCCGCGCCCGCTACGACATGGTCGCCGTCGACCCGCGGGGCGTGGCCCGCAGCGAGCCCGTGGAGTGCCTCGACGGGCGGGCGATGGACGCGTACACGCAGACGGACACCACCCCCGACGACCAGCGGGAGGCCGGCGAACTCGTCGACGCGTACAAGGAGTTCGCGCAAGGCTGCGGCGCCCACTCGCCGCGGCTGCTGCGGCACGTCTCCACCGTGGAGGCGGCCCGCGACATGGACATCCTGCGGGCGATCCTCGGCGACCGGAAGCTGACGTACGTGGGGGCGTCGTACGGGACGTTCCTCGGGGCGACGTACGCGGGCCTGTTCCCGGACCGGGTGGGCCGGCTCGTCCTGGACGGCGCGATGGACCCGTCGCTGCCCGCCCTGCGGCTGAACCTGGACCAGACGGCGGGCTTCGAGACGGCGTTCCAGTCGTTCGCGAAGGACTGCGCACGTCGGCCCGACTGCCCGCTCGGCCGGAGGGGCACCGCTCCCGCCAAGGTCGGCGAGAACCTCACGGCCTTCTTCCGCAAGCTCGACGCGCACCCGATCCCCACCGGCGACCCGGACGGCCGCCGGCTCGGCGAGGCCCTCGCCACCACCGGCGTGATCGCGGCGATGTACGACGAGAGCACCTGGGCGCAGTTGCGCGAGGCGCTGACCACGGCGATGAAGGAGAACGACGGCGCGGGCCTGCTCGCCCTGTCCGACAGCTACTACGAACGGGACCCCGACGGCCGCTACGCCAATCTGATGTCGGCCAACGCGGCCGTGAACTGCCTCGACCTCCCCGGCGCCTTCGCCACCCCCGAGCAGGTGGAAAAGGCGCTCCCGTCCTTCGAGAAGGCGTCCCCGGTCTTCGGCGAGGGCCTCGCCTGGGCCGCCCTGAACTGCGCGTACTGGCCGGTGAAGCCCACGGGTGAGCCGCATCGCATCGAGGCGAAGGGCGCCGACCCGATCGTCGTCGTCGGAACCACCCGCGACCCGGCGACCCCGTACCGCTGGGCCCGGTCCCTCGCCCACCAGCTCGCCTCGGCCCGCCTCCTCACCTACGAGGGCGACGGCCACACTGCCTATGGCCGCGGCAGCGCCTGCATCGACTCCGCGATCGACACCTACCTGCTGCACGGAACGCCTCCCACGCAGGGCAAACGCTGCAAGTAGCTGCCGCCGTCCACCCCGGAAGCGGGGCTTCCGGGGTGTGTTCGGAGCACCCCCGGAAACTGTGTAGACTTACCGACGTTGCTGATCGCACCATGGTGCGGACAGCGCGCCGCCTTAGCTCAGATGGCCAGAGCAACGCACTCGTAATGCGTAGGTCTCGGGTTCGAATCCCGAAGGCGGCTCCATTGGAAAGGGCCAGGTCATAGCTTCTGACCTGGCTCTTTGTGCTTTCCTTGATCGCCTTATGGTCTAAACCACTGCCTTAGTCGATCTTGAAATAGGGTCGATGGGGCCAAGCTGGGGCCCGTGCGGGGGCGAGGCTGGCCCCAGGCTCTGTCAGGCCGCTTCATCGGCCTGTCCCTTGGTCTTCTTCTTCGCCTTCTTCTTGGCCTTCTTCGCGGACTTCTTCTCCTTCGCCCGGTACGCGGTGAGAAGGTCCAGGGACGCCGAGGCCGTGGCGGCGTGCATCTCGGGCAACACCGTCTGGTAGGTGTCAGTCGTCATCCGCATCGACGCGTGCCCGAGCATCGCCTGCACCGCCTTCGGAGCGACGCCGGCGGCCAGCGCCAGACTCGCCGCCTCGTGGCGGCCGTCGTGGAGCCGGATCGGCGGCAGCCCGGACAGCTCCACCAGCCGGTCCCAGCGGTCGGTGAAGAACTGCGGGTGGTACGCCGAGCCGTCTTCCTTGGTGAAGACCCGGTTGCCGGATTCGGCGGGCACGCCGGCCTTCGCCCACTTCTTGCGCTCGGCGGTCTGCTTCTTGCGCCACGCCTTCAGCAGCATCACCGAGTCCCGGTTGAGCTTGATGTCACGGACGCTGTCGGCTTTCGGGTCGTCCTCATGGACTTCGTACGAGATCGACACCAGCTGTTCGCTGATGTGGATGACCTCCTCGGCCAGGTCCACCTCGTCCCAGGCGAGCGCGGCCAGCTCGCCGCGGCGCAGGCCGTGGAAGAGGACCAGGTGCCAGGCGGGGAAGTGCCGGTCGGCGACGATGAAGTCCAGGAACTCGGCGGTCTGCTGCAGCGTCCACACCATGACCGGGGACGGCTTCTCCCCGGTGCGCTTCCAGCGGGCGACGCGCGGGGCGGTCCAGGCGAGCGCGCGAGGCCTGGTCACCTTGGGGAGGGTCAGGAGCGCCGCGTAGTTCTTGGCGATCAGCTCTTCCTTCACCGCGTCGCTGAGCGCGGACGACAGGGTGGCCTTGATGCTGACCATGGTGGCCGGGCCGGTGGTCCGCTGCAGCTTCTTGCGCTGGGCCAGGTACTCGTCGCGGGCTGCCGTCCACACCGCCCGCAGGCGGGCCCTCTCCTTCTTCTCGTCCGGCGTGCCGGTCGCCGCCTCACGCCAGGCGGCGGACGCCTTGTCGGCCGCCTCCTTGAGTTCGGCGACCTTGGCCCGGCGCTCCACTCGGCGCTCGTTGTCGGAGACGATCCAGTCGAATATGCCCTGGGCGTGGCGGGCGCGTAAGTTGCGCATCTTCAGTGCCCCGAGGTGCGGCGCCAGGTACAGCTGGATGTCGCGTTCGTACTCGTGGGCGGTGGTTCGCTTCAGCTCTGTTTTCTTCTTCTTGAGCCACCGGGCCAGAAACTCGGCGACCGTCTCGTCCGACAGGACGTTCACTCCGGCCTTGGAGGCCCGCCAGACCTCCTCGGCCTTGGCTGCGGCCTCGGCCTGGGTGGCAAAGCCGCCCTCTCGGGCGCGCTTGCGTTTGCCGGTGCCGTCGCGCTCCAGTTCGATCTGGTAGTACCACGAGCCGTGGCTGCGTTCCTTCAGCCGGGGGCAGGCGCGCTCCAGGTGGCCGATCTTCTGCTTGCTGTCTGCGTCGAGGACAGGCGTTCCATCCTCGTCCGTCAACGGCCCCTTGCAGGCACACCTTTTGAACGTCTTGTCCTCGAACACCTGACCACCCCCACGCTCACTTATCACTTTCGGCACTCATTGTTACCGATGTTGCCGGGCACGGCCCGGCGCTGCCCGTGTATCGTGTGCGCAGGTTGGCGCGGGGGAGAACGCGACAACGAATATGGCGACGATTAGCACTCCGGCTACCGACCACCGCGGGATGAGCCTGGAAGAAGTTCTGGCACTGCCCGCAACGGTCAACGTCGTGACCGCAGCCCGCGCGTTGGGGATAGGTCACAACAAGGCGTATGACCTGATCAAGCTGGGGCAGTTTCCAGTGCGGACGCTGATGATGGGTAGCACCATCCGCATACCGACGGCTGCCTTGTGGGAGGCGTTGGGGATTGGCTCGCTGCGGCGCGAACGGCCGCAGCCCGCTGAGTGATGGGGAACTGGCATGCCGCGCTTGTACGGCTTCGACAACCAGGCACGGACGCGTGTCCGCGTCGACGAGCGGCAAGTCGTACGTGAGGCTGTCAGCCGTATCCGCGTTGGCCAGTCGCAGGCCGATGTCGCGGCCTGGATGACGGCTGAGGGCCACCGCGGCACGATGGGCGGCGCGTGGAATTCCATGACGCTCGGCCGCCTGCTGGACAATCCGGCGATCGCCGGACTGGAGCGCGATCCTAACTCTGGCGAGCTGCGCGAGACCGGCCTGGAGAGGCTGATCGAACCAAAAGAGTTCCTATGGCTACAGGAGAATCGTCCCAGTCGGCTTGGTAGCGTCCGCAGTGGTCAGCGCCGGGAGGACGACTACGAGTACCTGCTGACGGGCGGGCTCGGTGAATGTGGTCAGTGCGCGCAGCAGTTGACCGGTGGTCGCACCAGCGCGGGCACGCCGTCCTACCGGTGTCCGACCAACTTCGAGGGGCGCGGCGGATGCGGCAAGGTCCGCATCACCGCGTCGCTGCTTGAGGAATACGTCGCCGAGCGCGTTCTCGGTGAACTGGCGCGCCCGGGTGCGCGCGCCGCGCTGGAGTCGGCCCGCGCGAACATGGCCGCCGAGGCCGACCAGGTGCGCGGCCAGATCAACGACCTGGAGAAGTCGCGGGCCGAGCTTGCCGAGCCGTACGAAAAGGGCGCTCTGTCGCGGGCCGCATTCGTCGCAGCGGACCGGCGGATCGGGGACAGCCTGAAGAAGTGCCGGGCGCGGCTGCGGTACCTGGAGCAGGCCGTGGATGTGCCGATCGGCGGCGTCCAGGACCTGGCGCGCTGGTGGGAGCACGCACCGCACCGATCCAAGCGGTCCCTGGTCGTGCTGATGCTGGAGAAGGTGCAGGTCTACCCCGCGCGGGCGCGCGGGGTACGTGATGTGGATGACCGGGTCACTCTGACCTGGCACAGCGAACTCGCCGCGTAGACGGGCGGGCCGGCAAGGTCAGTCCTGCACTGCGTGGTCGGGTGAGGTCGCCCACCAATAGATGGCCTCGTTCAGCGTCTCCACACCGAGCTTCGCGCGGAGTTGGCCCAGCTGCTCGTTGACCCAGGATGGGCCGATCCCGAGGTTCTTTGCAGCCTGCGCCTGTGTGCGGCCTAGACATAGCTCGCGCAGAATCGCCCGCTGGGTGGCCGTCGTCGTCACGCCCATGTCCTCGCCGCGGCTTCCGCCGAACCACGGTTCGGCGCGCTCCCAGAACAGCTCGAAAGAATAGGCGATCCGCGCGACCACCAGCGGATCGGAGATCATGACCGCCTCTTCGGCGGGAGGTTCGTCCTCGCCGGTGTGCACGGGAACGAACGCCACACGGCGGTCGAAGATGATGCTGCGGGGGAAGCGGCCGTTGAACGTGCGGATCTCTCCACCGGCCGCAGCTATGGCCTTCGCCCAGTCGCCGACTGTGGGTACGCGGCGTACTGAGCTGTGGTAAAGCGTGCGCATGGACAAGCCCTGCTCAAGGGCGCTGCGATCGCGGTCATAGGAGTACTCCAAATCCGCACGCGTGCGTTGGCCAGGTTGTGCGGTGAGGATCTCGGCGCGGATAGCCTTGTGCTCGTGGTCGATGCGCTCGTTGATCACGTCACGACCCTTGAGGTGCTGGATCGCGTCGTGCGGCGGTCTGGCCGCCTCGAATTGGTCCTGGAGCGAGGCAAGCAAACCCGGCAGAGCGCCCGTGTACGTCGAAACGGCAGCTATTTGGGCATGAATCTGCCGTGTCACTTGCAGGGCGGCATACCTCGGCTCGATGGCGTTGTAGGTGTCCTGGCCTGCGAGGCGATTCACTGCCACCAGGCCGCCGGCCAGTAGTTCAGTCAATCCGGGCGTCCCGGGCGGCACTGACTCGCCGTGCAGTATGCGCTGGTAGATGGCCGCCATGTCATCGGACAGGTCCGGCAGGTCAGGAACTTGTGGCACCTTTCCAACCCCTGATTTGTAGGTCTGGTGAAAGTGCGGTGACGTCGCGCCTTGCACTTCCTTCACACCCGTTACAGGGTGTCATATGACGGCCGCATGGCGCGAACATGGCAACTGGTCGGCCGGACCGGCCAGTTATCGCTGCCCTCCCGTGCTGCCCGGTCAGCTAAGGCCATCAAACCTCAGGGGAACAAGTGCTTATCAATCGCGTGCTCCGCACTGCTTCGATCGTCGTCCTTTCCGCGCTGACTGCGCTCGTTGGCGTGGGGCTCGGGCGCGCCGAATCGAGTCGGATCCAAGCTCAGGACACCACCTGGTCCGTGCAGGCCGGTGATAGCTACAGCAGCGGTGCCCAGGACACGACCTGGGCCGCTTCGGTTGGCGACAGCGGTACCGCCAGCACCGCTGAGGTCCAGCCAGCCGACACCACCTGGTAGTACGTCGCCGGTGCCCGGCGGGGGAGCCTT
Source organism: Streptomyces sp. NPDC031474 (assembly GCF_055581185.1). NCBI lineage: Bacteria > Bacillati > Actinomycetota > Actinomycetes > Kitasatosporales > Streptomycetaceae > Streptomyces > Streptomyces sp. NPDC031474. Next base: position 241,890 of record NZ_JBVIJX010000006.1, on the reverse strand, counting down.
GGGGGCGGGGTTGGTGGCTGAGATCGAAGGCGGGGGACCGTCATAGGGGAGGGATGCAGTGGCGATCGATCCGGCTCGCATTCGGAGACGCGCGATGGAGGCCGAGCAGTCCGGCCGCCGAACTCTGAATGCCAGTGAGGCCGCGGTAGCGTTGCGCGCGCTTGCCGTGGTGGTCGACGGGGGGCCGCGGGACGATCCTTGTAGCGACGTGGTGGCGCTGGAGCAGGTCGGCTGAACACCCTCCGCATGTGACGGGGCGGGCATCCTTCGATGTCCGCCCCGACGCATGTCCTGACCTGCGAAAATCGCCCGAAAAAATCTGACCCAAGATCATCATTGCAGCTAAAATAAGAGGAGTGAGAGGGGGAAGCGCCCCCACCCGACCAGGCCTCTTGGAGTGAAGCCGTGACGATCCAGTCCCTCGCGATCAGCGAGATCCACCGTAACGAGCGCCAGCCCCGCGAGTTCTTCGAGCCCAACGCCCTGCAAGAACTCGCCGAGTCCATCAAGCGGTTCGGCCTGATGCAACCGATCGAGGTCCGCCGCGACGCCGACGGCTACGAGATCGTCGCGGGTGAGCGCCGTTGGCGCGCTCACGAGCTCGCCGAGCTGACCCACGTCAAGTGCATCGTCACCGACGACGACATGAGTGTTCTGGAGCGTTTCAAGCGGTCGGTCGCCGAGAACATCAACCGCGCCGACATGACGCCGATGGAGGAGGCCAAGGCGTTCCGCCGGATCCTCGACGAGGAGGGGGACGCCGAAGTGGGCGCCGTCGCAAAGGAGTTCGGCAAGTCCACGCATTACGTGAACCTGCGCCTGGCCCTGCTTGACCTGACCGAGGAAGTACAGCAGCACGTCAACTCGGGCGCGATCGGTACCCAGGCCGCCGTGCAGATCGCGGCCCTCACCCCTGGCAACCAGGCCGCGGTCATGAAGAAGTGGGCCAAGGGCGCCTTCGCCGGCGACAACGAGCTGGTCCACTTCGCGTTCGCGCTGCGCCAGCAGCAGGGGCAGACGGTCACCATGATTGTGGAGGACATGGCCCCCGAGGAGCGCGAGGAGCGGCAGCGCGAGCGCGCCACCACGCGCAAGAACATCGACCGGATCGAGCAGGTGCTCGGCCTGCTGGAGGACCTGGGCAAGGCCGACCCGATGAAGCTGGCCCTGGCCCTGGAGGGCGAGGTCGGTAAGCGGATGGAGCAGATGGGCCGTGTGGCCGACGCGGTGCAGAAGGCCCGCTGGAACCTGCGGCAGGCCAAGGCGCACGCCGAAGCTCGCGAGATCGTCCTGAACCCCGACGCCGAGCACAAGAGCCTCGCCGCCCCCGCCAAGCCCCAGGTCCCCGCTGAGCCCGCCGCCCAGGCCGAGCATCAGGCCCCGGCCAAGCCCGTTGCGCCGAAGCCGCAGACTCCGGCCAAGCGCGTCGTTGCGTCGAAGTCGCGGACCCCTAAGCCGCAGGCCCCTGCCAAGAAGGCGGCGGCCAAGCCGGCCGCGCCCGCCGCGGTCTGACCCGGCACGGTCCGCCTCGCCGGGGGCCGTGCCGTACCCATCCATCGAAGGGAAGCCCCGTGAGCGACAGCACCCCCGGCCCCGACTGGCGGCGCATGAAGCCTGCCGACTTCGGCGCCCGCGCCAAGATCAATCAGGACGCACTATTCCTCGTCGACGAGCCCGACGCCTGCGGCACCGACGCCCTGGACGGCTACGGCTTCGGCGCCGTCCTGTGGGTCGGCCAGGCCGATGCGCCTGCGGCCGACGCCGAGGCCCGCGCCGAGTACCCGCGTCGCGCAGTCGAGCCCGACGGCACTGTCCACGCGGCCCGGTATGCCGGTGACCGCGAGCACTTCACCACGGCATGTGCCGCCTACCCGGCCCCGACCGTCGACCGGCTGGAGCACAGCAGCGACCGCAAGGTCACCTGTCTCGATTGCACCCGATAGATGTGCCACAACACTCGACCGTGATACGTTCTGCTGGCTGATCGGGAACGGCTGCAGCCGCGGAACCGGGCCGTCAGTAATGCCGTGGCATGCGGCATCCCCCAACGGTGTCTGGCGGGTGGCAAACCCCCCGCGCCCTACCCGCCAGACACCGGCACCGCCCATGCGGCGCCACACGGGGACGCCGCTCCACGCACCCGCGAATGGACCCGCCCAAGCCGCCAGGCCGGGCGGGTCCCCGCGTACTCAGGAGAAGACACGTGACCACTAGCTACCGCTCCGATCACGCCGCCGACCCCGAGCTGTTCGAACGGCTGATGAGGGAACGCTACGGGCCGCTGGACAAGGTCATGGCCGAACGCGACCGACCCAGTCCAACCGCCCCTGTCCGGAGACCCAAGATGGCCCCCGCCCACCAGTCCGCCCCTGACTCTCACACGGCCGAGCACGTCGCCAGGCTCGAAGATTCTGTCGCCCAAGCCGACAGCCGGTCGCGTGCCGGCCAGCGCACCCCGCCGTACCCAGGGGCCGTCTGGTGCTACGCGTGCGAGAGCTGGTGTACCCCGCAGGGCATCTGCGGCTGCAACAACCGGTAGGCGATGAAGCGTTGCGCTACTTCCATGGTGGTGTCCCCGGGCTCAAGCCCGGGGATCTCGTCTCCCCACGCTACGCCCACAGCTGCGCCCATGCGGCCAGCGGCCCTCTTCGGGCAGTGCCGCCCCGGAGCCCCGGCGGACGGTGGGCCGTCAAGTCCCGGCAGCCCGCCGCAGCACGGCCACCGGCTGGTCGACGCTGTGATCTAAGGTCTTCATCCCGTACGGTTCTTGCTCGTCCTCACTGAGCACTTCCCGCCCGTCGGGATGCCGGGAAATATGCACCTGCATGAACGGGATTGCGTCGTTTCCCTTTGGGATTACCCACCACATCGAGGCCCAGTCCGGCGCCTGCGTCATCCGCATCACCTCACTGCTCCGATAGATCCTCGACTGGTAGCGGAAGTAGTCGTCACCTTTCGCGGTCAGCCACGCAGGAGCATTCCGCACGTGCTCCTGCCTCGGCGAATCTGCATTCCACGAACGCTCGATCGATCCCTCGTAGCTGTTGGCGAGCTTGCACCGGTCGGCTCGGATGAACGAAACCGACGCGGACAGCTCTACCCGCCCCTGCCCGGCTTCCAGCGGCACCTCGACGACGGCTTCCTTGGAGAAGTCGTCACCCGGGTCGAGCCGGGAGCCCGCGTTGGAGATCTGCCCCGCCGCCAGCAGGCGGGGATCGGCGTTGAACTCCTCCTGCCGGTTGGTGTCCCAGCCCTCGCCCAGCTCCCACCGCCACTCATTGCGTTCCGTCCCCTGCGCACGGAACGCGGACCGCCACAGTTGCGCCGACCACAGCGTCCCGATCACGAAGATGCTCACCGACCCCTCATTGCGGAACGTGAAGTGGGCTGGCACGTATAACCGCTTCCTGTCCGGATTCAGCACCGGCTTCCCGAAGGACACCATGAACGGCACCTTGGGCGGCGCCACGTACGGTACGTACATCGCCGAATACGTCACGCTCGCGGAACCGATCAGCGCAGAAAGCGCCACCCCGGTGGCGAAACTCCGCGGATGCGGCACCCCCCGCCAGACCTTCTCCCGGGCCACCACCCACACGGCCCAGACCGCCCATGCCACCAGGCCCGTCCACAGCCAGAACCACCCCGCCAGGTATCCCCCCTCCCACTGGAGCACCAACAGCACCAAGCTCGTCATCGTCACAATGCTCACACCCAGCAGGACCGCCTGCCCCGCGTACCGCATCACCCGCCGGCCCCAGAAGTCGAAGACAGCCCCGGCCGCGGCCAACTCCACCACCGCACTCGCCAGGAACACCGCCCCCATGACGCGGCCGTCAAACGTCAGCGCCCGCAGCGCATCCGACAGCCCCAGCCGGAAGAGCACAACCGCCGACACCAGCAATCCGAGCACCATGCAGCAGCCCGTGGCGCGACGCCGCCACCCGGGCCGCCCCCCACTGTCACGAACCTCAGCGTCGTCCTGCGGCCCACCGATCCTCATGCCCCCAGCATCGACGCCCCGCGATCGCCTCGCAGCCACCGTAGGCATGCGGGTGACACCCGCCCCGCACTGTGATGGGGATCGTTGAAACTGAAACTCCGCACCCCCTGCTCAGGGTGACCCCACACCTGCTCGCCGGATCTCCCCACTCATATGGAATGTGCCCCTCTCGGCAGGGCTGGCCACCAGCTGGCGACGTATGGGTCGTGGACTCCACCCGACCCGCCTTTCACGCAGCCCCGAGGCTCACATCGGCGTCGGACCCTTCTGCGACGCGGGACCGCACGCCTGCTGAGCGCCTGATCCTCTATCGTGGGCGGGCGTAGGGCGCGGGGGCACGCTCCTACACGAAGGGCTCCTGCTGTGAGTGCTGCGCCCGCCCGTATCCCCGAGTCGCTGCTGCCGCTCGCGGTGCCGATCGACGACCTGACCGGCTACTACCGCAACCCGCGCACCGGTGACGTCGGCGCCATCACCGAATCGCTGCGCGTCAACGGCCAGTACAAGGCCATTGTCGTCAACCGCGGCACCCACACCGGCCGTCCCAACGAGATTCTGGCGGGCAACCACACCTGGGCCGCCGCCAAGGAGCTGGGCTGGGATCAGATCGCGGCGACGTTCGTCGACGTCTCCGACGAGGACGCGGCCCGCATCGTCGTCGTCGACAACCGCACATCCGACCTCGCCGGGTATGACAGCGAGCTGTTGGCCGACATCCTTGAGGAACTGCCCGACCTCGACGGCACCGGCTACGACCAGAACGCCCTGGACAAGCTCCTGGACAGCCGGGCCCTGCCAGACACGATCGATCTGCCCTCCGACGGTGCGGGTACAGGCTCCATGGCCAAGCTGGAGTACCTCCAGTGGGGCTACCTACAGTGGTCCACCATCCGCGTGCAGATCACCGCAGCCGAGGTGGAAACCCTCAACGCCATCTACGAGCGGTACGTCTCCGAGTCCCGCTCCGACCTCGGCTTCGGCTGGCACCTCCTGCAGGAGGCCCACACCGAGACCGCCGAGGCCCCCGCCGTCGCCGTCGAGCCCGCCCCCGTCCAGGCCGAGCCCGCCGACGCCGCCGCCGCCGCCGACGCCGACGCCGACGCCGACGAGGACGGCGAAGACGAGGAGGACGAGGACGCATGAGCGCCCCCACGACCACCTTCTACGAGGCGTACCCGCTCAAGGACCTGCGCCCCGCCGACTACAACCCGCGCCACCTCTCTGAGGAAGCCTTCGAGCGTCTGAAGGTGTCCATCGGGCGGCACGGCATCGTCAAGCCCGTCATCCTCAACGCCGACGGGACTCTGGTCGCAGGCCACCAGAGAACCAAGGGCATGGCCGCGCTCGGCATGACGCACACGCCGGCGGTGATGCTCGGCACCAAGGTCCGCCTGTCCGACGAAATCCAGTTCAACCTCCTGCACAACAGGGTCGAGACCGAGGCGAGCGTCGTGTACGCGCAGCCCGGCCCCATCGGCGAGTGGTCGTGGATCCCGTGGCAGACCATCGATGTCGCCGAGTCCCGCAACAAGCCGTTCCAGCAGGCCATCAGCTTCATGACCGGCGGGCACGGCGCATGGGGCAGCGTCGTCATCGACGACCAGGGCCGCATCGCTCTCAACGCCGAGTACGCGGTCGTCGCCGCGAAGAACCACTTCGACGTTCTCGCCTGGACCTGCCCGTCCCTGGACGCGGCGCAGCTGGTCGCCGACCTCACCGGCGAGTACGGCGTGTACGACTGGACCGGCCTGGAGGACCAAGCGCCGGTCTACAACCAGCACATCGTGCAGCCCAAGCGGCTGCGCCAGTACACCTCGCTCCGCAAGAAGGGGAAGTTGGCCTACAAGTCGGAGGTGTGGGAGAAGCTGGCGCTGCCCCGGCTGCGGAAGCGGCCCGACCTGCGGGTGGTCGACTTCGGCGCCGGCCACGGCGACTACGCGAAGAAGCTGCGCCCCGAGGGCTACCTGATCGACGACTACGAGCCCTACCGCACCACCCCCGGCAAATACGCCGTCGACATCAAGTGCGTCGTGGGGATGATCCGCACGATCGAGAAGCGGCTCGCCCAGCACGGCCTGTACGACATGGTGGTCCTCGACTCCGTCATCAACGCCACTACGTCGCTGGACTACCAGCATTGGGTGCTGACGACCGTGAATGCGCTGTGCGCCGCCGATGGAACGGTGTGCATCGGCACCCGGAACCTGTTGGCCGAGCAGGCGTTCGAGAACTCGCAGCATTCCACCAGTCGCGAATCCTCACGCCTGACGTTCCTCGACGGCGAGAACGTCGACATGCGGTTCATGCAGGGCAAGTGGATGCGGATCCGCTTCCACACCCCCGAGTCGCTGGCCGAACTGCTGGAGGCGTACTTCGGGGAGGTGACCGTCGCCGGCCGCTCCAACGCGACGCTACGCGCCGTCTGCAAAAAGCCCCTCAGGCTTTCCGATCTCGATTACGATAAAGCTCTCGACGAGGAATTCGACATGCCGTACCCGAACGAATTCCGACACGGCCGCCATAAGCGGCTAACGGAAAATTTGATAAAATTGGTCAAAGAAAGAGAAAGCCCCTAGATACCCACCAAGAGGGGGAGTTAAGTAATGTCCCAGCCGCCCGCGAGGGTTGGTATCAATGCAGCCGCGCCATACCTGATCACGTGGCTGGCCGGGGTTCGCAACCTGAACCTCGACCGGCACTGCCTGGAAACGTTCGGCTGGTCTGACCGTCACCCGCTCAATCCGCGGGCACCCCGCCAAAGCGTCACCCTGCCTGCGGAGAACCCGCCACTGGCCTGGTACCTGTGCGCCCTCCCTCACCCCTGGGACTGGGCGAAGAACGCGCACCTGGCCTTCGAGTACGCCGAGGGCCATCAATGGGAAGGCCCCGCTCTCGTGCGCGGCTTACAAGTGACCCTAGACAACGCTCGCCCCATCACCGGATGGGGCGAGCACTCGATACCAGCCGATGCCCCCCGACGGGACCAGTGGAAGTTCCGGACCTGCCGCAACTGGCAGTTCGCATGGTGGCTGCGAACGAATCGCAATGCACCCGATGCTCCGCCCTCCAACTGGCGTCCACCAGACGATCCCGACGCGCCACAGCAGCTGACCTTCCTGTAGGTCAGACGGCCCGGTGACCAGGTCAGGTCGCCGGGCCGCAGTGCCATCATGGTCTCGGCGTGGGGGCGCGCAGCAGCGAGAGGAACCCTGCCGGTGGGACGCCCCGACAAGGCCGCGCGCGCCGCCATCACGCAGCGGCGAGCGGATGCCATCGACCTACACCTCGCCGGCGTGGACTGGCTCACGGTTGGCCGCAAACTCGCCGCCGACCCCGCCGTCAACTCCGACCGTATCGCCTACCCGCAGGGCTACGGCATCGAGCGGTACAACAAGGGCCTGGAACCCCCCGACGACAAGCAGCTCATCCACGCCGCGTGCAAGGACGTCCGCCTGGCCCTCAAGGAGCGCACCACCGAGCTGGCCGGGAAGGTCGAGGAGATGCGTGCGGTGGAGAACCTGCGTCTGGACCGCCTTTTCTTCGTCGCCTACCGGCAGGCCGTCAAGGACAACAACCTCAACGCCATCGACCGCGCGCTGCGGATCATGGAACGTCGCGCGCGCATGAACCGCCTCGACGAGACGGCCGAGTCCGGGATCGTTACGCCGCCCGCAGGCGGCGAGCTGACGGCCATCGCCCTCGACGAACTCGAAGCCCTCATCGGCATATCGGAGGAGGCCGCGCATGGCTCGGACGAGTAACAGCGACCGCGAAGCCAAGGTGCTGGCCGCCTACCGCACCAGGCCGCCGGCGCTGCGCCGCGCCATGGCTGTGAAGGCCTCCCCCGAGCTGCGCGCCCAACTGGCCCGCCTCGAACGCTCCATCGCCATGGACGCCTCGCCCGGCGCGCTCGCTGCGGTCCTCACCGAACGCCGCGAGATGCAGGCCCGCCACCTGCACCTGATCGACCAGGCGTGGATCGACATGGCTGAGGGCCGTGCTGACCGCGTCATGATCACGATGCCGCCGCGCCACGGCAAGTCGCGCCGGGCCTCCCGCTGGGCACCCCTGTGGTACCTGCGTCAGCACCCCGACCGCCGCATCATGATCGCCTCCTACTCCGGTGACCTCGCCGAGGAGCACTCCCGGTGGATCCGCGATGCCATCGAGACGTGGGGCGACGAGCTCGGCATCCACCTCAACCCGTCCAGCCGGGCGGCCATGCGCTTCGACATCGCAGGCCACCAGGGCGGCCTCGTCGCAGCCGGCATCGGCGGCAGCCTCACCGGCAAGGGCGCCACCATCGCCCTCGTCGACGACCCCGTACAAGACATGGCCTCCGCCGACTCGCCCAGCATGCGCCGCAAGACGTGGGAGTGGTGGCAATCCGTTCTGCAGACCCGCCTGGAGCCGGACGGCGCGATCTGCGTCATCCAGACCCGCTGGAACGAAGACGACCTCGCAGGGCGCATTCTCGCCGACGCGCAGGCCAACGAGTGGAAGATCATCGACTTGCCCGCGCTCGCCGACAGCGACACTGACCCGCTCGGCCGCAAGCTCGGCGAACCGCTGTGGCCCGAACGCTTCGACGCCGAGCACCACGCCACCACCCGCCGCCGCGTCGGCGAACGCGTCTGGGCCGCGCTCTACCAGCAGAAGCCGCGTCCGCCGGAGGGCGGCGTGTGGCAGAGGGCCTGGATCACCGACTACCGGCTCACCACCGTCGAGTTCGGCGGCCTCGACATGGCGCGCGTCATCGTCGCCGTCGACCCCGCTGGCGGAGAGTCAGCCATCGGCGACGAGACCGGCATCATCGGCGCCGCCCGAGGCTACGACGGGCACCTCTACGTGCTCGAGGATCACTCCGGGAGCATGGGAGCGAACGACTGGGGCCGCACGGCCTGCCTGCTCGCGCTCGCCCTCAAGGCCGACGCGATCGTGGTCGAGTCGAACTACGGCGGGGACATGGCCAGGCAGGTCCTCTCCCAGGCGTGGGAGCAATTGCGCCGCGAAGGATCCACCAACGGCGCGATCATGCCCCGCGTCCTCGAAGTCACGGCCAAGGTCGGGAAGCGCCTGAGGGCCGAGCCCATCGCGCAACTGTACGAGCAGGGCCTGGTTCACCACGTCGGCGCGCACGTAGCCCTGGAGGATCAGATGGTCACCTGGGTGGTCGGCATGGACAGCCCCGACCGCATGGACGCCGCGGTCCACGGCTTGACGGAACTCGCCGACCCCGACCAGCTCGCCGTCGTCGCCGGACACATCCACGACGACCGCCTCGGCGGACGCCGATGACCTCGCGGAAACGGCCCCATAAAGGCCAACGGCCCAGCCGGGCACCGAATTCGGCACCGGCTGATGGCCTTCCGGGCCATGTCGATCAGGGGGGAGGCTGCCGTCGTCGCATCACTTTTGATCTGCCGTCAGAGGGTCAGCGTTCTGCCGTGGTCGAGAGCCGCATTGTTCGGGTGAACGTCCCCGTGGGCGCGGGGAGCAGTTGGGCGGGCGTCCGGCGGCCTTGGCGCCGATGGGAACATCCCCGCGGGCTCGGGGAGCAGACGGGGGCTGGCCGTGCACGGGGTGCCGGATGGGGAACATCCCCGCAGGCGCGGGGAGCAGCACCACGGCCTCTACCTGCACGACTACGTCGAGGGAACATCCCCGCGGGCGCGGGGAGCAGGTGGGCCGTGTCGGCTTCGACGCGGAGCTGACGGGAACATCCCCGCGGGCGCGGGGAGCAGGCCACCCGGCCGGCGTCCGACGCCGGCAGCGAGGGAACATCCCCGCGGGCGCGGGGAGCAGAGGTGGACGCGGACGTGTGAGCCGTAGCTGGCGGGAACATCCCCGCGGGCGCGGGGAGCAGTACGACGACGGGACCCCGGAGTGAAGTCGTTCAGGAACATCCCCGCGGGCGCGGGGAGCAGGCCTCGGCCTCGGCCGTGAGGTGCAGGCGCAGGGGAACATCCCCGCGGGCGCGGGGAGCAGACCGTGCCGGCCTGGGCACCAGAGGTGCCGGGGGGAACATCCCCGCGGGCGCGGGGAGCAGGGTCCATGGGGTCGCTCACTTCGACAGGGCCGGGGGAACATCCCCGCGGGCGCGGGGAGCAGCACGGGCAACACGAACACCAACCCCCAGCTGCGGGGAACATCCCCGCGGGCGCGGGGAGCAGCCGCACGACGACAAGATGGAGCGCACCGCCACGGGAACATCCCCGCGGGCGCGGGGAGCAGTCCTGGATCCACACGTACCCGGACGCGTTGACGGGAACATCCCCGCGGGCGCGGGGAGCAGTCCTGTGCGGCCGTCCAGGCCTTCCCGTCCTGGGGAACATCCCCGCGGGCGCGGGGAGCAGGGTCGCAACGGGCCACCGGAAGCGCTGAATTCGGGAACATCCCCGCGGGCGCGGGGAGCAGAGTCGCTGTGGCAGGTCGTCAGCGGCGAGGCCGGGAACATCCCCGCGGGCGCGGGGAGCAGGAGCGCATGCAAGCGGGGCTCACACAAACCGAGGGAACATCCCCGCGGGCGCGGGGAGCAGTGGCCGTCGGCATGGCGACCGTCCTGGCTACCGGGAACATCCCCGCGGGCGCGGGGAGCAGCCGAACACGGGGTGGCGCCAGCCGCCCGCCCGGGGAACATCCCCGCGGGCGCGGGGAGCAGAGCGCCGGAGAGCACTCCCAAAACCACAGCGGGGGAACATCCCCGCGGGCGCGGGGAGCAGCACGGAGCTCTTCGAGAAGGTCAACCAGGGCGAGGGAACATCCCCGCGGGCGCGGGGAGCAGGACTGATGAACAGCCAGGAATTCGTCTACCTCGGGAACATCCCCGCGGGCGCGGGGAGCAGTTCCTGGACGTTTTGGGCGCGATGTGGCGCGGAGGAACATCCCCGCGGGCGCGGGGAGCAGGGTCCTCGGGGCGTCGCTATGTCGACGGTTCCGGGAACATCCCCGCGGGCGCGGGGAGCAGGACCTGGAGTACGCCCTGGCCGGCTGGGACCGGGGAACATCCCCGCGGGCGCGGGGAGCAGGACTGGCGCATGGCCTGGGTGAGGCCGTCGATGGGAACATCCCCGCGGGCGCGGGGAGCAGGCGGCGATCAGCTCGGGGCCGAGGGTTTCGACGGGAACATCCCCGCGGGCGCGGGGAGCAGTGCCGGGCCCACGGGATGTGGTGGAGGACGCCGGGAACATCCCCGCGGGCGCGGGGAGCAGGAACACCACCGCGTACTGCTGGAGGAATTCGCGGGGAACATCCCCGCGGGCGCGGGGAGCAGCTGTCCTCGTCCTCCGAGCCGCTCGGCGCCATGGGAACATCCCCGCGGGCGCGGGGAGCAGCGCTCGCCGTTGTAGATGCACCACCACCCACCAGGGAACATCCCCGCGGGCGCGGGGAGCAGACTTGGTTGTCGAATCTTCGGCGGCCGGGTGCGGGAACATCCCCGCGGGCGCGGGGAGCAGAACCTCGCACAGGCCAAAGCGGCCGTGGGCGCGGGAACATCCCCGCGGGCGCGGGGAGCAGAAGTTCGTCGTCGAACTGCATGTCTATCCCCCGGGAACATCCCCGCGGGCGCGGGGAGCAGACTGGTTGACCTGGTCTTTCAGTGCGGAGGTGACGGGTTTCTGAGCACTTCCTCGGAATCCGGCAATACGCCTGTAATCACCCCAATGCCCTTCAGGCTCGTCCGAAGCGTCGGCGTTTGGCCGCCTTGCTCCATCCGGGTGGAGCGGTGGTCGGTGGGGTGGCCTCCGGGGACGAGGGCTTTGTGTAGGGGCGGTGGATGAGGGTGACGCCGTCGTAGTCGACGGGGTGCCAGGCGTGGTCGTGGGTACGGAAGGTAAAGCCCTGTTCGTTGTTGGTGGTGTGGGTCAGCAGAGCGCGTCCCTGGCCGGCGTATTGCTGGACCTCGTGCCAGAGTGCGTCGCGGATGCGGGCCGATGGGTTGCCCACGAACACGCCTGCGGAGACTTCCAGCATCCAGCGGGTCAGGAAACCGCGGAGTCCGGCGGGGCAGTTGGTGAGGACGATGACGGTCACCAGTCCACCTGTTCGTAGTCGCCGTTTGTGTCGTGGTTGAAGCCGGAGGGGACTTCGCGGCCTCCGTCGCTCTGCAGGGTGACCACGTCGCGGTCGTCGCCGGAGGCGACTGGGCCGGCTCCTGCCAGCAGCAGGTGTTTGATGTCGTTGACGCATCGTTCCAGCAGGGACGTTTCGTTGATGCGGTCCCGCAGGGCGCGGCGGGTGCGGGGGCCGACGTCCTCCTCGTCCTGCGCGGCGACGTCGAAGGCGAGAGGGATGCCGATCTCGGTTTTGTAGAGGTCGGCGATGTCGAGGACGAAGGACAGTTCGTGTCCGGAGTGAACGAAGCCGAGGGCTGGGCTGCAGCCCAGCGAGGTGACGACGGCGTGGGCGATGCCGTACATGCACTGGGCTGCTGCGGTGATGCCCTGGTTGACAGGGTCTCCGGCGGTGAAGTTGCCGGGGGTGTACTGGCGGCCTCTCCAGGGGATGCCGGTGCGGGCGGCCTGGGTGCGGTAGCAGTCTTTGACGCGGCGTCCTTCCCGGCCCAGGAGTTCGTGGCGGGTCAGGCCGGCGGGGTCTTCGTCGGGGAAACGCAGCCGGTACATGGCGCGGGCGACGGCGAGTCGGCTGCGTGGGTTGGCCCACTGCCGGGCCTGGGCTTCCATGAGGGCTGAGGAGCGGCTGAGGGCGCGTCCGGCGGCGTAGTAGCGCACACCGCGCTCTCCGACCCAGCAGACGGCTGCGCCGGTTTCTCCGAGGACGCTCATCGCCTGGTGGGTGATGCGGGTGCCTGGGCCGAGGAGGAGGGTGCCGATGGTCGCCGACGGGATGTGGGTGGTGCCTTCGGCGTCCTGGGCGGTGATGGCGTTGGCGTCCCGGTGGACGGTGCACCGCTCGAGGTAGATGAAGGAGGTGCGTTCAGCGGTGCGGGTGAGTTGTCGTGGGGTGAGTGCAGTGCGCTGGGAGATCGTGGTCATGGCGTCTGCCGGGCGGGCGGGGCGGGCGGGGCGAGGGGGGCCAGGGTGATCAGGCCGCAGCCGTAGGCTTTGGCGCGGCCGATGCCCTGGGTGAGGGTGCGGCGCAGGGCTTCGGGGTCGGTGACTTCGAGGCGGCCGTCGAAGGTGACGGCGACCAGAGTGACGGGTCTGCTCTTCTTGCCGTCGTCCGTGCGCCGCTTGTCGAAGGAGCGGTTGTTGTGGTCGCGGACGGACAACTCGTAGCGGTCGCCGTGGTGCTCGCGTTTGCCCTGGTGCGTGGTCCCGCCGGGCAGCAGGCGTTTGTCGTCGGCTTTCTCCAGGATGCGGAAGCCGCTTCGCTCCTGGCGCTCGATCAGCCAGGCCATCTGGTGAACGGGCGTGAGGTGGGCGGTGATCTTGCGGGGCTCGTCGGGGTTGCGGCGGATGGTGTGGACCGGGTTGGCGGTCAGCCGGAAGGCCCAGCGGTCGCCGGCGGAGAGTTTGTCGAGGAACGGGCCGTAGGGGCTGCTCTGCCAGCCGGGTGTCGCCGGATCGGCCGCTGCCGCGGGCCAGCCGACCTGCTCGACCAGGTGGGTCAGGTCCGGGCGGTCGGGGCTGACGATGTACAGCATCACCTCGGCGGGGGCCGTGTGGTCCAGGCGCCACAGCACCCGCGGCGCGTCCGGGACGGGGGCGTCGGTGGGCAGCAGGCCGGGGAACGAGGACATCACAGCGGCGTGCAGGACCTGCGGCGAGGACAGCAGGCGGCGTGCGCCGGGACGGGCGGTGTTCACGCGGAAGCGGGAGAGGAACATCAGCTGCTCTCATCCTCCAGAGCATCGAACGGGTCGTGCCGCGGGACGCCGACGGGGGCATGCGGCATGGGCACCGTGGCGGTGACGACGGTGCGCAGGGCGTGGCGGCGGTGTGCGGCGGCGAAGCTGAGCGGCTGGTCGCGCAGGGTGTCGGCGCCGCCGTGCTCGTCGCCGGCCGCCGCCTCCACCAGCACGGGCAGTGTGCCCGGGGGGCGGGAGCGGTGCCGTCTGCGGTACCAGACGGACGCCTGCCACGGCACGTCCCGCAGCACGTGCTCCAGGCGGGCGTCGTCGAACAGTCCCAGCTCGACGGGTTCGGCCGGCGGACAGGAGCGGCGGCCGAGGAACGGCAGGTACACCGGGGACTTCAGCGCGGCGTGCAGCTCGGCGAGCAGCGTGTGCTCGCCTTCGACGGCGGCGACGAAGACGGCGTCCGCGAGGTAGTAACGCTCCGAGAGCGGCATGGACTTGCCGGTGACGGCGTGGTGGGCGGTGTGGAAGTCGCGGATGCGGGTGCCGGGTTGGTCGATGCGGACGCCGAACCGCAGGGCTGCGAGGGGCGCGAGCGCGCGGTCGTCGCCGCGTTCGACGCCTGCCGCGGCCGCGAGCAGGCCGATGACGCCGCTCTTGGTGGGGGCGGATTCGGTGGTGCGGCGGGTGAAGCGGGACGAGGCCCCCCAGGACTGCAGGGGGCCGGCCAGGCGCAGGGCGAGAACGCCGCTCATGCGGGCGTCTCCAGGCGTTCGGCGACGGCGTGGCCGACGGCGGCGACGAGGTCGCCGAGGGTCTCGGACTCGGTTCCCAGGTCGGCGAGTTTGAGGGTGTTGGGGCCGACGCGCAGGACCCAGCTGAGGGTGGATGCGTCGTCGCCGTAGGCGCGTTCGATGTCCGGGACGTAGGCGGCGAGGCGGTCGGACGCCTCCCGGACGTGGCCGCCCTGGTCGCCGCGGACGGGCTCTTCGAAGGCGGCGACGAAGCTGACCGGGCGGGTGGCGCGCAGCTTGACGACGACGGCGTCGGGCAGGGTGTGGTGCCCGAAGGTGTTGATCTTCCCCGTCGGCAGGGAGGCGACGAAGCTGTGCACGAACGCCTCGACAGCACGCCGCACGGGTTCGGTCCTCGGTTCGTCGTCGCGCAGGCCCTGGCCGAGGTTGTCGGCGAGCTTGTGGACGCTCAGGGCGGCGTAGCGGTAGAGGGTGGCGGAGTTGAAGTCGACGGTGCCGATCATCCCGGCGCCGGTCTCCTCCTCGGTGTTCTCGTCGTCGACCGCCGTGTAGTAGTCGGACTCATTCTCCACCCGGTGCACGCTGATGGCGTGGGCGACCTGGACGGCGGCGTCCACGTTGTAGTCGGCTGCGTCGGCGACCATCCGGCCGAAGAGGGCGATGTCGACGGAGTGGCGGCTGTCCGCGATCTCCTTGGCCTTGTCCTTGTTCGCCTTCTCCTTGAGGTACGCGGTGATGTCTGCGGCCCCGTCGACGGCGAGGCGGGCCAGGCCGTCGAGCTGGCGGGAGCTGAGGAAGACCAGGTACTTCGCCTCCGGGGCCGGGGTGTCCCCGGACTCCTTGGCGGCGTCGGCCTTCCGCTTGGGCACTTCGGTCTTCAGCCCCGTTGCCTTGACCGTCTCGTCGGCCAGAGCGAGGGCAGCGGCGCCGTCGATGGACTCGTCCAGCGCGGTGATGCGCTTGGCGAGCAGTTCCACGACCTTCTTGGTCCGTACGCCGAGTTCGCTCGGATCGAGCAGGCGCTCGTCGTCGAAGTAGGTGCGGGTGGCCCGCTTCCAGGCCTGGCTGGAGACGCGGGCGCGCGGCACGCCGCCGTATACGGCCGACTTCGGCGCGTCCGTGTCGTCACGGTTGAGGTTGCTGGGCGGGACGGTCTGCAGGGCGTGCACGTCCAGGAAGATGCGGTTCACGAGGCGTCCTTGTCGCGGTCGTCGGAGCGGGCGGCGGCGCCGTCGGCGCCCTGGGCGGAAGCTGGAGCGGTCGGGTCCTGCCAGGAGTGGAACGAGCGGCCCCACTCGCGGCGGACGGCGTCGGCGCCGCCGGGCCACTGCCAGGCGTAGAGCTGGCCGGCGAGCAGGCCGTAGTCGAGGGGGATGTCGGCACGGCGCAGCAGGACGATCAGGTCGCGCAGCCGCTGGGACAGGGTGGTCAGGCCGGGTGCGGTCCCGGCGCGCACCAGGCGCTTGCGGACGGGCTCGTCGATGCCGTCCGGCGGCATCAGACGCCGCACGGCCGCCCCCAACCCTCCCGGTCCTCCTGGCCGGCCGCGGGTGTGGGGGCGGTGCATGCGGGCGCCGCGGGACTGCTGGTGCACGGCCCACAGCGTGAGAGCCGCGTGCAGGGCGTTCTCCGCCCGCACGAGTTCCTCCTCGCTGAGTGGGCGCACGCCGTCGAGGCGCGCGTGCAGAGGCGAGGTGTCGACGAGCGTCCACAGGTCGGGCAGGTCGGCGGCGTCCCGGCCCGCGCCGCGGCGCAGGCGGGCCAGCGCGGCGACGTCCTTCGGGCTGTCGCGCAGGTAGCCCTCCTGCCACCCGTCGATCTGCACGGCGGCGAGCTCGGCGACCCGGGAGCGGACGCTCGGCGGGGCTGTTGCGGTGGTCATGCGGGCACCTTCGGGTCGGTCGTGAAAGAGCCGGGGTGGGGCTGGCCGGAGTCGTCCGGGGAGTCTGCGGCGGACCGTTGCAGCCCGATCTGCGGCTGTGGGTCCGATCCGGACAGCTCTCCCAGCGCCTTGGCCAGACGGCTGCGGAACCACCGGTCGGCCAGGCCGGCGTTGAGCCACTGCGTGCCGCCTCTGGCGGCGGAGACGGTCCTGCCCTGCCAGGCCGCCTCCCCGGCGTCCTGGATGAGGCGGTCACCGAGGCGGCCGATCAGGCCGTGTGCCTCGCGCTGCCACAGGCGTCGCCGCTCGAACGCCTCTTCGGCGTCCGTGAGGGCTGCGAGCCAGGTGCGGTAGGGATGCTCCAGCGCGGTGAAGCCGAGCTCACGCGCCGCCGATCGCCGCTGCTCCCCTTCCGAGCCGGCCGCGCGGGCCAGGTCGGTGGCCAGATCACCGAGCGCCTGCACCGCCTGATCGGCGTCCTCGGCCGCACCGATCGCCTGCTGGGCGCACGTGCGGTCCTGCCGGTGCAGCAGCACGACCGGCATGACGAGACGGTCGTCGACGACCTCGTCGATCACGGACTGCTGCGTCCCGTACGCGGCGCCGACGAGCCGGGCCCGGATCAAGAAGTGCCGTGGCAGCTCCCTGTCGGTGACCAACCGGGCTACCCACTCCAGGATCCCCGGTCGCAGGTAGGCAGCAGGCTCCGCGCCTTGGGCCGTCACCGGTCGGTCGGCGACCAGCGAGGCGACACCCCGCCAGGCGGCGCGTGCCGGGTCATGGTCTCTGGGCAGGTAGATCAGCGGCTGCCGCAGCTTCTTCTCCTGGAAGGTGCTGCGCCGCCACGCGGTCATCGGCTCCCTGCGCTGCATGTTGCGCGCGGAGAGCGGATCGCCGTAGCCGAGGACGACGCCCGTGACGCCGTCGGCGTCGTGGTGCAGGCGCAGCCGGCGCGACTGCCACGTGTACAGATCGCGCAGCCCCGTCGGGGTGCGCTCGGCGCCGCCAGGCGGGCACGGCTCCCGCCGCCAGGCGGGCCGGTCGTCTGCGGTGAAGTCCAGAGCGTCGGTGTCGGCCGCCACCAGGTTCAGCAGCAGCGTCTCGCGCAGGCTGTCGCCTTCCGCGAAGACCCCGCCGAGGCCGCCCGCCCACCCCGTGCCGAGCGGGTACACCTTGCCGCCTTTGACCCGCTCGTCGCCCACCATGCCGGACTTGATGCCGGAGGTGTCGTAGGCGTGGGCGTGCACAACCCAGCGGGCCGCCTCCGCGAACGACAACCGGTCCACGGTAGGCATCCGCACGGTGAAGAACGCCTCCCCGTTGGGCACGTCGGCCACGATCCGGTTGAGTGAGAAGACCTCGTCCTTCGCCGTCCGCAGCCCAGCGGTCTGGAAGAACGGAGCGGCCGGGTGGAGAAGGTCGAACCGTTCGCGGTGTGTGTCCAGATAGGCGGCGACCGGCGCGAAGCACTGCGGGTCGGCCCACAGCTCGCCCCAGGACTCGACGTCGCCGGGGCCGTCGAGAGCGTCGTGGGCGACGGCCAGCAGCAGGCGCACGAGGGCGAACTCCTGGGTGGGCAGGTCTCCCGTGATGCGGCGTATGCCGCCGGCCTGGGCGAAGACCTGGCGCAGCGACAGCTGCTCCTGCGAGCCGTCCCGCTTCAGGACCTCGATCCATGGCTGGGTGGTCAGGTCGAAGGAGGGGACTGCCGCTGCGATGTGAGGCGGCTCCGTCATGCATCGTCTCCAAACCTACAAGAATTCACGAACGGGATGCCCTCTGCCCTTGGTCGCTCGGCTCGCAACGCCCGCGGGTGCCGCAACGTCAACTGTGTTGCTGACATGAGGGTTTGACAGACCGCAACGCGTCACTCCACAGTGTCTGCGTACGAGGGAAACGATTTAAGGGGAGAGTAGTCAGGCTGTGTCGGGATGGATGCGGTGGGGAACCGTGATCATCGGAGTCGTCGCCATTTTCTGGCTGACTCTCATGCTGGGCAGTTGGCTGCCCTTCGGGGGCCCAGACGACGACGGGGTCAGATGGGGGATCGCGACTGCGCTCGCAGGTGTCGTTTCTGCGGTGGCCGGTTCGCCGATGGCGCGCTGGGCAGAGGCGAAGCCGGCTTTGTCGAAGGATGTGTGACCCTCCAGGTCACGCGAGCTGGCATAGGCCGAGTCGGTTAAGCTCCCACAGCTGATCGCTGCAGCAGCAGGTGGCCGTAGCGACACGCACATCTTGCTCCCCATCAGCGTGGGGATGGTCCCGATTTGAGGGGCGCAGCTCATTGCTCCCCGCGTCAGCGGGGATCTTTGGAACGACGTATGTGCCGAGCTACTCCTGTCGCGTTCAACCACGGGTCACCTCCAAGCCGTCGGATGGGCTGTAGTGGAGCGCATAGCCTGCCAGCAGGGTCTGACAATCCTCATCGAGCGCGAGAATCAGCTGGTCAGCAAGCCACGGGCTGTCCTTGCCCTGCCAAGCGGGCACGTACAGCTGCTCCAGCTCTGCGATGGCTTTGTCGAGGGTCTCGGCGTAGGAGAACTGGATGGGCAGCCGTAGTCCGCAGCTGGCCGCTGTCCGGGCGGCGAACGACGTGGGCGCCTGGTCCTGCGGCAGCTCGAGCCCTGCGCGCGGGCGGCCCTTGTTGTCGGGTTCCAGCCACGGCAGGGTGGCGAGGGTGCCGTCGGCACGCCGCTGCACGACGACGACTTCCAGGCTCTCGCGGCTGTCGCGTACCTGGGCTCGTCCCGCGCGGGTGTCATCGGCATCGCCGACGCCGGCTGCCACCCAGCCGAACAACGGCCTGCCGGCGCGGCCGACTTCGCCGAGACGGAACACCGTCGCCCTCTCGGCCTGGTCGGCCCGGTGCCGCTCGAACCGCCCCCGTGCTTCCTCCAGCACCGGAGCCCAGTGCTCCGGCCCGACGGGAGCCTCGGCGTAGGCGTCCTGGACGAGCGGACTGATGTCAGCGGGCAGCTGCACGGGCCGCTGCGGCCCGCCGTCGAGATGGGGAAGCAGCACCGCCGCCGACCGCAGCAGCGCATACGCCCCGTACACCGCGACCGACCCGCGCACCGGGACCGGCACCTCTCCGGCCCAGTCGGCACCGGTCAGCAGACACCGCGCCCTACGCAGCGGCGCGGGCCGCTCGCTCTGGCCCTCCCCGCGCCGGTGACGGTGCAGCCGGCCCATGCGCTGCAGCAGCAGGTCCACCGGGCACAGGTCGCTGACCAACAGGTCGAAGTCCACGTCCAGGGACTGCTCGGCCACCTGGCTGGCCACCACGACGTGCTGCCCGGAAGGCCGTCCCGTCGCCTTACCGGGCGGACCGAACCGCCGCAGCAGGTCACCGTCCTTGGCCGCCCGGTCGACGTCAACGAAACACGAGTGCGCCACGGTGACGGCCCCGTCGCCGAACCTGGCCCGCAGCACCCGGGCCGTCTCCAGCACCCGCTTGACCGTGTTGCGAACGACGAGCACACACCCGCCGTCCACCAGCTCCCTCTCCAGACGGTCGGCCAGCACATCCAGACCGTCGGCAAGCCGCTCCACCCGGACGTCTGTGCACCGGGCCGAAGCAGCCGGACGGCGAACGACGGGCCTGCCGCCCGGTGCGACGGCGGTGAGCAACGGATACACCCCGTCTGCCGGAGCACTCTCGACGTGTGCGACAGCCACCCCGGAGTACGCCTCGACCAGCTGACGCCGACGCGCAGCAGGCAGAGTCGCCGAGAGCACCACCACCGGAACCCGGTACGCGCCCAGCCAGGCCAGCACCCGGTCCAGATAGACGCTCATGTAGGTGTCGTAGGCGTGCGCCTCGTCGATGACGACGACTTTGCCCGCCACCGCCAGGTGACGAAGGGCCAGGTGCCGGCTCTTCAGCCCAGCGAACAGCAATTGGTCGACAGTGCCCGCCACGAACGACGCCAGCATCGCCCTCTTACGGCCCCGCAGCCAGGTGTGCGCGACCAGCTCGGCTCCCGCCGACCGTGCCGGTTCCCCCAGCCGCCGCGGCAAAGGTGCGGCTGCATCCGTGTCAACCGCCGTCACCCGCCCGCCACGGGCCAGCAGACCGGCGAAGTCCTGGTTCAACGCCGCCTTGGAGTGCGCGAGGTGCACGGAGTGCCGGTAACTCCCGTCATGCGGAAGCCGTTTCAGCCACTCCAGCAGCCGCGGGAACATCGCGTTGCCCGTCGCCATCGTCGGCAACGCGAAGAACACACCGCCCGCACCCGAACGCGCCGCGAAGACCTCCGCCACAGCCAGCGCAGCCTCCGTCTTCCCTTCCCCCATCGGAGCCTCGATGACCATCAGCCCGGGCGTCTCCATCTCCCGAGCCAGCTGCAACGCCGCTTCCTGGACTGGCCGGACCTTTGCCTCCGCCGGAAGCCCGAACCGAGACACGAACAACTCCTGCGCATCCCCGACAGGCATTTCCGCCCGCCACGGCGCCGGGAGGTCCAGCCCCCGCCACGCCGCCGCCAGCCGTTCCTCACTGCTACGGGTGGCGGCCTCCGGGAAGTACGGGAAGAGATCGGGATTACTGGCGATCCAGTCAGAGACGATGACAAGCGCGGTCAGCAGCACCTGCACGGGCTGCGGCAGTTTCACCTCCCGCCACGCCTCCAGCCGATCCGCCACAGTGAAGTGCTCCGCGCACGCGTCGAGCAGTTCCGTCTGCACCCGGTGCCACATCCCGCTGCTGCGGCCAGGAGTACGCAGCAACTCGTCATGGTCGTACAGGGCCTTGATCTGGCCGTTCTCCGGTGGCACCCCGTGATGCCCACCCACCGCGACGGTGAATTGCCCTGTGTGCTTGGGCGGCCATCCGTGCCGCTCCTCCAGCCACTCGCTCAGCAGTAGCTGACCGGCCAACCCGTGCGGCGCCAGGCGCCGATCCGGCCCCATCGCCTGACGGGACCGCATCTCCAGGCCCTTGCCCCGCATGACATCAGCCAGTTGATCGACCTGACAGGCGAACGCCGGCGTCGCCTTACCAATGTCATGCACACCCGCCAGCCACACGACAAGCCTGCGACCATCTGCCTCGCCGTCGGGCAACTCCTCAGCGATCAACCGCCGCACACCGAAAGGCAGCCACTCGTCCCACAGAAGGCCGGCGACGGCGCCGCTGTCTTCCATGTGCCGCCACAACGGCTGCCAACCGTCCGCATCACGATCATGCTTCGCCCACACCGACCGCGCCGCGGTCTCAAGTCGCGACAGCAGGCCAGAGAGGGAATCTTCCGCACTCCTCATGCAATATGCCTACACGCAAACCGGTGCCCAGCAGGCCAAATCGAAGAAACGGGTCTGATCTGTGGTTCAGCCAGCCGTACGACTTCCACCCAGGTGCGCTCGCGTCATATGGTGTCTAGTTCGCTGTCACCGCCCCAAGGATACAAGTCCCTTATGTTCCACTTGTCGGAATTCGTGAAAGTGGGTGAAACCCTGCGCCCCAAGTGAGAGATGCGCAGGTCAGGCAGTCTGCTCCCTGCGCCCGCGGGGATGGTCCCGGACCCTGCGCGACATACGGTCCGGCCGCACCCTGCTCCCTGCGCCCGCGGGGATGGTCCCTCGATGACCAGCTGGCGGCGCAACTCGCCGCCCTGCTCCCTGCGCCCGCGGGGATGGTCCCGACAGACACCCTCGATCCCCTCAGCAGCATGGCTGCTCCCTGCGCCCGCGGGGATGGTCCCCCGCCCACCCTCGGCGAACTCGGCGGCGACTGCTGCTCCCTGCGCCCGCGGGGATGGTCCCCGCCCATCGCGCGGTGAAATCAACGGAAGGCCCTGCTCCCTGCGCCCGCGGGGATGGTCCCGTGACCGAGACCGGCAACGGCCCGGACGTCGACTGCTCCCTGCGCCCGCGGGGATGGTCCCCCCCTGGCCGGCTGCGGCATTCACACCCCGCACTGCTCCCTGCGCCCGCGGGGATGGTCCCGTTCCACCTCCAACTACCTGCCGCTTCGCCCGCTGCTCCCTGCGCCCGCGGGGATGGTCCCTACCTGCCCCATGTACTCCCGTCCGGGAGTCACTGCTCCCTGCGCCCGCGGGGATGGTCCCCCACACCCGCACCAGCCGCGAGGAGCAGTCCACTGCTCCCCGCGCCCGCGGGGATGGTCCCTTGCCCAGTTCCTCCTTGGACTCCGGGCTGGGCTGCTCCCCGCGCCCGCGGGGATGGTCCCCCTGCGGGCAGTTCGAGGGCTTCAGCGATGTACTGCTCCCCGCGCCCGCGGGGATGGTCCCCGCTACACGATCACCGTCACCCCGGACGGACGCTGCTCCCCGCGCCCGCGGGGATGGTCCCTGGGACACGATCCGGTCGGGGCTGTCGACGGCCTGCTCCCCGCGCCCGCGGGGATGGTCCCACGCTGGAGCTGAAGATCTACAAGTTCGTGACCTGCTCCCCGCGCCCGCGGGGATGGTCCCGCACCGCACTGGCCTTCGCCCGCAACGGGTAGCCTGCTCCCCGCGCCCGCGGGGATGGTCCCGCCATATGGGCCGGGGGCGGACCCACCCCAACCTGCTCCCCGCGCCCGCGGGGATGGTCCCCAGCCCGGCATCAAGACCGCTCAGACTTCTTTCTGCTCCCCGCGCCCGCGGGGATGGTCCCGCACGGGTTACGCGCGGACGAGGCCCCTCCCCCTGCTCCCCGCGCCTGCGGGTATGGACCCGAGAAGCGCCTCCCCTCCTCGATGACGGGCAGCTGCTCCCCGCGCTCGCGGGGAGGGTCCCGAGTTCCCGGTCAGCTGGCGCGGCCTGGCCTCCTGCTCCCCGCGTCCGCGGGGATGGTCCCGGCTCGTACATGGCCGCCCTCGGAAGCGTCGACCTGCTCCCCGCGCCCGCGGGGATGGTCCCAAGCAGGCACTGAAGACCGCGCTCCGCGGACTCTGTCACTTCCAGACCACATCGGTGGATCAAGGCCTAAGCTGGCTGTGGGCGCGGGGCCCGGTCGCCTGGAGGGGCACCTGTGAGGCACCCGCGTGAACTGCTCATCGACGCCTGGTCGTGGCTCAACTACAAGCAGACGATGGCCCACCCCAGCCGGCGGGGCCACCACGCGTTCCCAGAGCTGAATACCTCGTGGGTGCCTGCCGAGGATTTGCGCCGCCTGGCCGCCTACAAGTTCTTGGCCGCGTACGACTCCAACCAGGCCGGGCAGCTAGCCTCCGTCACCGGTGACGACCACCGCGGCGTGGAGCGCCGCGAGTTGGGCGACCCGGCCAAGCTGATCGACACCACGCTCAGCTACCTCCTGGGCGCGAAGCAGACCATCGTGGTGCCCGGCGCCGAGCACCACGACCAAGGCGACGAAGGGCTCACCCCGGAAGCCGGGGCTGCGGCCGACCTGCAGGACAAGCTGCGCTCGTGGGCGGACAAGGAGCTGCTGCCGCTGCGCATCCAGCAGGCCGAACGGTGCGCGGTGCGCTGCGGGGACGGCGTCTACACGCTGGCGTGGGAGCCGTCCAAGCGTCGTGTGCTGCTGCGTACCTACGACCCCGGCTGGTACTTCCCCGAGTGGGACGAGGGTGAGCAAGACGCTCAGGAGTACCCGCAGCGTGTGCACTTCGCATGGGAGCTGCCCGCCGACCCAGTGCGCGGCCTCAAGGACCGCGTGCGGCGCATCACCTACGAGCTGGGCCCGATCGGGCCCGCCACAGCGTCCGGCCGGACCAGCGACGGCCGCGCGATCCGTGAGCAGGTGGCCAGAGCGGACGGAGACCCGGTGCTGACCGTCGGCGACACCCTCGATCCGCTCACGGGCACACTGACCCGCACCTACCCGTGGGCGCCGGGCAAGCCGTCGTGGACGACGTGCTACCTGACGGACGCCGAGTGGCTGCTGGAAGACCTCGGCTCCGCACACGACGTGTTCAGCCTGCCCGCCGACAAGGCTGCTTACCGGGTACGTTCCGACGGCCAGGTCCTCGACCGGCTCGACCTCATGGTGGACTTCATCCCGGTCGTGCACGTCCCCAACTCGATCCCGGATGCAGGCGAGCACTGGGGGAAGCCGACGCTGGCGACGGTGCTGCAGCTGCTGGACGAGCTGGCCGCCACCGACACCGACAGCGCCTCCGCCTCGTCGACCACCGGCACGCCCATTGTGGCCCTCGCCGGGGCGCGGCTGCCCATCGACCGCTCAACTGGGCAGCCGCTGCCGGTGCGTGTGGAGGCGGGAACCGTGTGGCAGCTGTCCGACTCGGGCCGCATGGACACCCTCGACACGTCGGCGCAGCTCGCTGAACTGCGCCAGCGCATCGACCACTTACTGGACCGGCTCGCCTCGAACACTCGCCTGACCACGGCCGGGCTCGGCACCCTGGACGTGGCCAAGGTGCCATCCGGGTACGCGCTGCAGCTTGCTCTTGGCCCGCTGGACTCCCTGGTCGGGGCGATGCGCCTGGCCCGCGACCACAAGTACCAGCTGCTGCTGCGCCTGGTGCAGCGCCTGCACCAGGCCGGGCAGGTGTGGCCCGCCGGCGAGTCGCTGCCCGCACGCCTGGTGTGGGGCGCGCACACCCCCACCGACCGCACCACCGTCCTCAACGACGTCACCTCCGGCTACGCGGCTGGCGTGTTCTCCCTGGAGACCGCCGTGCGGATGCTGAAGGAGGCGGGCTACCCCGTCGAGGACGTCGCCGAGGAGATCGAACGCATCCAGAAACGGGCCTTCGACCAGGCCGCCCGACTAGCCGACGCGACCGGCGACAACGCGGCCGTGCGCGAATACCTGGGCCTGCCGGAAGCCGACCCTGTGCCTGCCGTGCCCCTCGTGCAGCCTGGCCGGACCGGTTCCCAGGACGGGCCGCCGACCAGCCCGCCTGCGGCCCAGCCGTTGCCGTCGGGACAACTGCAGCCGCCCGGCGCAACCGGGACCATCGGCGAGGCGGCCGGGCCCGGCCCCCGCTGACTCCGGCCCCTGCACAGGGCCGTGTGCCGCGTGGGGGGAGTGGCTACACTGATCGACGGCGCGGGGGCGCTGGAGACCTGTGGACGGTTCACGCATGACGCGCCCCTCACTCCCCAATCCGCTCGAACCGGTCGGGCACCGCCGTGACGGGCGGCCGATCTATCCGATCCTCCGAGCCTCGCCCGAGGACGACTCCAACAAGCCGGGTGACGAGGGTGATGCCCCGAGCAGCGGTGTCACAAAGGAAGACCTGTCGCGGCTGCTGGCCCGGGAGAAGACTCAGGGTGGCCGGGCGGCCGTGAAGAAGCTGCTCGGTGACCTCGGGTTCGACAGCTCCGAGGCGCTGACCGAGTTCATCACCACCAAGCGCGACGCCGACCAGGCCGCGCTGACCGAGATGGAACGCCGCGAGCGGGCCGCCGAGGAGAAACTGAGGTCAGCCGAGTCGCGCGAGGCGCAGGCCCTGGCCAGGGAGCGTGCTGCCATCCGGCGCGCCACCCTCGGAGGACTCGGCGCGACGGGGGACGACCTTGATGACGCAGTGCTCCTCATCGACCGTGCTCTGCACGACCAGCCCGACGCTGATGAGGCGGCCGTCGAAACTGCAGCTGAGCAACTGAAAGAGCGCCGCCCCGAGTTGTTCGGTCCTGCCCGGGAAACGGTGCCGCCCGCTCCGGGCGGATCTCCCGCCGGCGGCACGCCGAAGCGCGGAGGCATTCCACCCCGGCGCGGAGCGGCCGGGCTCGAAATGGCCCGGCGGCGAGGGCTCATCAGCGACTGACCACGTCAACGACGCATAGCCCTGGGACCACGCCCCTCCAATCGTGGACGCCCTTCCGGAAGCCGGTCGGGCTGATCAGGGACCACGCCCTGGCGCGGCTCGGCCGTGTCATTCCGTTTCGTGGACACCGCCCCTTGCCGCTCGCGCGGGTGCGGGAGGAATCCGATCCGCACCCACGAGGGAGACATCGTGAGCGACTACCAGGTCCTCACCACTGCCACGACGGTCACCGACGACCGGACATGGCTCGCTTCGCTGGACGGCGTCCACGAAGCCCAGACGATCACCGTCGACACCAGCAAGCTGACGGCAGGCACCCACTACACGGCGGGCACGCAGAACCAGCCCCGCCACATCATCAAGTCCGGCATCCCACTGAGCCGGGTCACCGCATCGGGCCTGTACGCGCCCTACAACGCCGCAGCCAGTGACGGCACTCAGATCCTCGCTGGATTCCTCGTTGCCGAGACCGCGTTCACTCCCGGCTCTCCGAGGACCGCGGGCGCACTGTTGTGGCGCGGAGAAGTGTACGCGTCGAAGCTGCCCGTCGCCTTCGCGCCCCCCGCCGCCGCGAACACGACGGCGTTCGTCCACTACCGGTAAGGAGGCAGCCCCATGGCACTTGAGAAGCTTCTTGAGGCGATCGTCCCCGAAGACATCCAGGCGTTCATCAAAGCGATCGACACGCCGGAGGACTACCTCCTCACCCGCGAGGTGTTCGCCGAGCGGAACATCGACAACGTCAAGTTCCGTACCAAGAGCAGCAAGCGGCGCGTCAACGCGGCGAAGTTCCGCGCGTGGGAAGCCGCGCCGATGCTTGCCAGGCGGCGTGCCGAGCAGGTCATCAACGAAGGCATGCTGCCCTGGGTCGGCCAGGAACTGCCCTTCTCCGAACTCCAGATCATCCTGGCCGCCGTCGACCGCGGCCAGGACACCAGCGAGTTCCTCGACCTGCTCTACGACGACCTCGAACAGCACGTGGAGGCCACGCAGGCAGCCATGGAGATCGCCGCCGGCCAGATGCTGTCCACCGGGATCGTGTCCCTGCCTGGAGTCGCCCTCGACGTGGACTGGAAGGTGCCGGCCGCCAACCGGCCGACGGTGGCGGTGCCGTGGTCCCAATCGGCTGCGGCCACCCCAATCACCGACGAGCTGGCGTGGATCCACTACCTGAAGAGCATCGGCGCGCCGCGCCCCGAGCGGGTCATCACCTCGGAGAAGGCGCTGTCGCTGCTCGGGTCCGCGGCGGAGTACCGGGCCGCGTTCCACAACTCGCCTTCCACCGAGCAGATCCCGAGCGGAATGCTCGCTCCGGAGGAGGTCAACCGGGTCCGCGCCAAGTACAACCTGCCGCCCGTCACCGCCTACGACGTGCAGGCGTACGACAGCAGCGACAACCTGGTGCGCACGACCCCGGAGTCGCTGTGGGCGATGATCCCGCCGCGCCGCGAACAGTGGGGCGAGACCCAGTACGGACTGACCGCCGAGGCGATCGAGCTCCGCGGTAAGGGCGTCATCACTGCCGAGGAGGCCCCCGGCATCGTGATCACCACCCATGTGCAGACGCGCACCCCAGTCCAGCTGTCCACGATCTCTGCCGCCGCTGCGATGCCCGTGCTGTACGTGCCGGACATCCACATCGCCGCGACGGTCTTCTAAGAGGGCGGTATGTGAGTGCATCGGTGATTTGTCATCACCTGGACGTGTGGCAGGACGGTATCCCGGCCGGTCGGCGGCCACGGGCGTGCTGGGCTGGACACCGTGAGCGAGCGCAAGCCCTACAAGACCGACTTGTCCGACGAGCAGTGGGCGCTGGTGGAGCCGGTGATCACCGCGTGGAAGGCCGCGCATCCCTCGGTCAGCGGCCATCAGGGCCGGTACGCGATGCGGGAGATCGTCAACGCGCTGCTTTACCAGGGCCGCACCGGATGTCAGTGGGACCTGCTGCCGCACGACTTCCCGCCGCCCGGCGCGGTGAAGTACTACTTCTACACCTGGCGCGACGACGGCACCGACCAGACCATCCACGACCTGCTGCGCTGGCAGGTGCGGGAGAAGGCGGGCCGGAAGGCGGACCCGAGCCTGGTGGTGCTCGACACCCAGAGCGTGCACGTCGCGGCCGGAGTGCCCGCGCAGTCGACGGGACGTGATGCGGCAAAAAAAGTACCGGGCCGCAAGCGCGGCCTGGCCGTTGACGTCCTGGGGCTGGTGATCGCGGTGGTCGTGGCGGCCGCGTCGGTGCACGAGAACGCCGTCGGCATTACGCTGCTGGACAAGGTCGTTGCCGACACCGACACCGTCGAGAAGGCCCTGGTCGACCAGGGCTTCAAGAACGCCGTCGTCGCGCGCGGGCAGAAGGTGGGCATCGAGGTAGAGGTCGTGGAGCGCAACCCCGCCCAGACCGGGTTCGTGCCGATCCCCAAGCGGTGGATCGTGGAGCGCGCCTACGGGATCTTGATACTGCACCGCAGGCTGGTGCGCGACTACGAGCACCTGCCCCGCACCTCCGAGTCGCGGGTGTACTGGGCGATGACCGCGGTGATACTGCGCCGGCTGACCGGGGCGACCGCGCCGGCCTGGCGCACCGTGACCGGCGATCAACTCACCCTCGGCGCGGTGCTGGCACGGCTGGAGGAGCGGGAACGGGAGATCGCCGCGCAGGCCGAGGCGGCCAGGGAGCGGATCGCGGAGCTTTCCGCGCAGCTCGAGGAGTTTCACCGGGCCGCCGAGGAGATCCGCATCACCCGCAAGACGCTGCTGGAGCTGCCCGATCCGCAACCGTCCGCGCCGCCGGCCCCGAAGCTGCCGGACCATCCGGCCTACCAGCAGATCATGGCGGTGTTCGCCGCGGCCGAGGCCCCGCTGCGGGCGCGGCAGGTGTGCGAGGCGATGGACCTGGAGATCGCGCCCAACACCATCAACAACACCCGCCTGAAACTCAAGCGGCTCGCCGAACGCGGGATCCTGGCCGAGACCGAGCAGGGCTTGTTCACCCAGCCGCGGCCGTAAGCCACCCCGCGTCACCGCGACCAGCCCGCTCACCGGATTGACGTCGGCTGAGCATGATGCCGTCGGGGGCGACAGAATCAACATCACGTTGATAAAACTCGACGTTGTGTAGAATCTCTGGGTGAGGGGGCAGTCCAGCTCCTCGCGAGACCTTTCTGGAGGAGCAGTGCAGCAGCAGAAGTGGCTCATCACCGGCGTCAGCACGGGCCTTGGACGTGCCTTCGCCCAAGCCGCCCTGGCCGCCGGGCACACCGTCGTCGGCACGGTCCGCTCCGAGGAGGACCTGCGGGCCTTCGAAGGGCTCAAACCCGGGTACGCTCACGGCCGCATCCTGGATGTGACCGACGACGCCGCCGTCTCGAGTGTGATCACGGAGGTGGAGCAGAGCGTCGGCCCCCTGGATGTCGTCGTCGCCAACGCGGGCTACGGCCTGGAGGGCACCTTCGAGGAGACGCCGCTGGCCGACGTGCGACGGCAGTTCGAGGTCAACGTATTCGGGACAGTGGCCACGCTGCAGGCGGCCCTGCCCCACATGCGCCGGCGCCGCCGCGGACACCTGATGGCCGTCACCTCCATGGGCGGGCTGATGGCCGTGCCCGGCATGTCCGCCTACTGCGGCAGCAAGTTCGCCCTGGAAGGCATCCTTGAGGCACTGGGCAAGGAGGTCGCACAATTCGGGATCCACGTGACGGCGATCGAGCCCGGGTCCTTCCGCACCGACTGGGCCGGACGGTCCATGACACGCACCGCGCGGTCCATCGACGACTACGACGAGCTGTTCACCCCGATCCGTGAAGCGCGGCAGAAGGCCAGCGGGAACCAGCTGGGCAATCCGGCCAAGGCCGGGGACGCCGTCGTGCACATCGCGTCGGTCGACCAGCCGCCGGCCCACCTCGTCCTGGGCTCGGACGCTCTGCGACTGGTCACCGCCGCGCGCACGGCCGTGGACGAGGACATCCGCGGTTGGGAGACGCTCTCCCGTACCACCGACTTCGCCGAGGGCGCTCAGCTCTGATGCCCGGCCACCACCCCGCGCGGAGCCGACGCACCACCGAACGCAAGGGTGACGTCCGGGAGCGGGCCATCCTCGACACCTGCGAAGCTCTGCTGGCGCAACAGGGCTATGACGCAATGACCGTTGGCGACATCGCGCAGGGCGCAGGCATCACACGTGGCGCCCTGTACTTCTACTTCGGCTCCAAGCAAGAAGTGGTCACGGCGCTCGTGGCCCGCACCGTTGAGCACCTGTGGGAGCGGTCCCGGGCCACCGCGCAGACCGACGAGCCACGCCAGGCCATCGCGGCAGCGATGCGGCGCACGGTCGAGCTGTGGAACGAGCACGGTCTGGTCATGCGCACGGCGATCGACCTGTCGTTGACCGTGTCGGAGATCGGCGAGCTGTGGAGCCACACAGCTGACTTGTTCATCACGGCCATCGCCGCCGTCCTCGAACGAGCCGGCGTTGAGGCCGGCACCGAACCAGAGCAAGCGTCGGCGATGGCACGCGCCCTGTGCTGGATGATCGAGCGGACGTTCTACCACGCCTCGCAAGAGTCCCGCGAGGAGTTGCAAAAGGCATCTTCGACCTGCGAACACATCTGGCTGATCAGCGCCGGCCTCATCACCTGATGCATCTGGTGTGGACGGTGAGGCGCGAAACCGAGCCCCGTGTCCGAGGCCCACCGTCCAGGCACTCCGCCAGCGGAAATCCCGCGAGGCACAAATCACCTATGCACTCACATACCACCCTCTAAAAGGAGCTGGTCATGGCGAAGTTGGCGCGCACGGTGTTCGTACGAGACCCCGAGCAGGGCCCCATCCGGCTGGAAGCGGGGGAGGAGGTTCCCGAGCGGCTCGTCCTGCTCATCCCGAACCCGGCCGCCTGGTCAAAGGAGGCTCCTTCTTCGGAGGAGGACACCCCGGATCCGATCGGCGCGGACGGGGAGGCGGGAGCCACGCCCACCGTGTCGGATCCTGCCCCGGAGCCGGCTCCGGCTCCTGCCCCGGAGCCCGCCCGGCGCCGGAGCCGCACGCCGGCCGACGAGCAGTGACCGAGGCTGGTCCGGGCCCGACATCCCTATGCGGTGGGGGTGCCGGGACCGGGCCGCAATACCGAAGGACTTCGCCCATGGATCCCGCTGTCCTCGCCTGGCTCTTGGCGCAGCTCGGCCCCGACACCGACCAGGCCGACCTGCAGACCCGCTACGCGCGGCTCGGCTCGGCCCGGGCTGTGGCCCTGGAAGTGCTGAGCGAGCGGCGTGCCAAGCTGCTCGCCGAGCCCCTGCAGTTGACCGTCAACGGTGTGGCCACCCTCGACCAGTCCAACAACCTCACCGGCCTGGAACGGCAGATCGCCTCTGTGGAGGATGCGACCGCCCCCGACGAGCCGAACGGTGGGGACACCCTCGTCATCGCCCCACTGCAGTCCGCTCGTCGCCGACGCCACCACCGGTGGCGGTAATGGCGTACGAGTTCCCACCGCTGACGCCCGGAGACGCCGAGATCGTGGCTGCGCGCGTCGCCGCGGTGCTGGAGGACGCCTGGCAGCGCCTGGCGGACCAGCAGGCTGCCGTGCTCGCCGCGATCGGCGACAACGCCGGCTCCCGGATGGTCGCCGACCGGCTCGCACAGTTCCAGGCCGCCATCGTCGAGTTCCAGCAGCGCGTCGACGCCGAGGCCCGTGCCTTCGTGGCACGCCAGCTGCCTCACCTGTACGAGGAAGGGGCGCGGGCCGCAGCCGCGACGGTCGGCGGGCACTTCTCCTGGACGCTCATCCACACCGAGGCCCTGCAGTCGCTGGCCTCCGACTCCTACGTCGACTTCCTGCGCCGCTCCGAGGAAGAGCAGCGCATGGCCGCCGTGTTCTATCGGGCCGTACGGGATGCCGCTCGCCGCGAAGTGCCGCTACTGGCCGCCGGCCACACCACCGCCTTGCAGGCAGCGAAAGGCCTCGCTGACCGGCTTGCCGCCGAACATCAACTCGCGTACGTGATCTACCGCAACGGTGCGCGCATGCCGGTGCGCGTGTGGGCTGAGGCCGCGACGCTCGCCAAGTCGGCCGTCGCCTACAACGCTGGCACTCTCAACCGGACCCGCCAGGCCGGGGTGTCCATGGTCGAGGTCTTCGACGGATCAGACTGCGGCTGGACTACACACCAGGACCCTGACAAGGCCAACCACACCATCCGCACGGTCGAGGAAGCTGCGGAGTGGCCGATCTCCCATCCACGCTGTCGGCGGGGGTTCGGGCCGCGACCAGATGCCGTGGACGCTGCCTGAAGGCCGTCAAGATCATCCCGTCGCCTTTCTGCGCTTACTCGGCGATCCGCCTCCATTCGTCTTCGAGCATCGAGTGCACAACCGAGTCACGCCATCTGCCGGCCTTCTCGATGTGGCCGCGGATAGTGCCTTCCTCAACCATGCCCGCTGCCGTCATCGTCTTCGCGGAGGCCTCGTTGAGTGGGGAGCGCGCGCCCCATATGCGGTGTAGGCCGAGGTACTCGAACCCGAGGCCCAGCAGGAGCCGTACGGTCTCAACGCCGTAGCCGACACCCCAGGTGTCTGGGCGCAGCGCGAAGCCGAACGTTGCCGCGCGCTGCTGGTGTGGATCCATGGCAAGTCGGCCGAACCCGATCACTTCGTTCGTGTCCCGCTCCACGACAGCGAGTGCATACTCGCTGCGCGGTTCCGTCACGGCTAGGGCAATGGACCGGGCGACGATCTGGGTGACCTGATCATGGTTGCGCGGCTCGAACGACAGGTGCTCCGTCGCCTCGGGACTGCCATAGACGGCGAGCACCGCGTCGACGTCCTCCATGGAGAGTTCACGGAGACCAAGCCGCGGGCTGGAGCGCGTGACCGGATGCATGCCTCGGACTCTACCCGCGAGGAAGCGCCGGCCGACTGGCTGGGAAGGCTTCGATCTCCGAACGGAGATCGCGGGCGACAACGGCCGTACGAGCGGGACTGCTCATCAGCGAGTGACGAACGCGCAGCGCTGATACGACGATGCCGTTGTTGCGGTGCGAGTTCGGCAGGTCCAGGACAGGGCGCATAGCGGCTGCTGCGCCGTCCACGTCACCGCTGAAGAGACGGATCAACGCGAGGTCGCACCGCGATCCCGCGAGGTCTCCGAACGCCCAGTTTGGGGCGCTGGGATCGCTGAATCCCTGTACGGCCTGTTCCGCCTGCGCGACGAGTTGGGCGTCACCATGGCCGAGGAGCGCCTCTGACTCCACCTCGTAGTAGAGCTGCTTCTCCGGGGCATACGTGAACAGCCCACCGAGCCGGTCCAAGTCGTCGTAGACGACGTGCTCGCGTCGGTCGGTGGCCTCCTGGTTCACGTTGCGCACCGACTCCTCGTCGCCCAGGACCGCGGCAGCACGGGCCTGGAGGCCGAGCAGCCACAGCCCGACGGTTCCGCGCAGGCCAGCGGCAGTTGCTGCCCCCTGACTGGCGTAGTGATAGGCGTCTTCGGGCTTGTCTGCCCAGTAGGCGATGAGTGACTTGAGCCCGTCAGTGAGGGCGATGAGTCCAGGGTGCTCGGCTGTCCTGGCACAGGAGGCAGCGACGCGGGTCATGGTCATGGCCTGGTGCGGGGACTCCATGTCGTTGAAGCCCTTGGCGACGAGGAACGACAGGATGGCGGCCTTGGCGTTCAGGTCACGGAGATGTGACAGCTGGTGGACCCTGCCACCCTCGAGGAGTCGGAAGACCTGATCCTGGGTCTCGAGCAGGTCGTCCCAAATCGTCGACAGGGATTCACGCGGGTACGCAGCGACGAGGCGTCCCACCTCGTCGTCGAGCAGGCCGAGTGTGTCCTCCCCTACCGTCTCGCGGTCCTTTCCCAGGAGGAACTCCTTCGCGCGTCGCACAGCCATCGTGCCCGTCCTTTTCATCTCGCTCAGGTCCCTGCCGGCATCGGCAGGGGAGTCAGTGGGTGACGTGCCGGTCAACGGAGAGCAGTTCGGCGTAGTGCCGTCGGGTACCTCGGTCCACAGGTCATCGATGCTGTGGCCCAGCATTTCGACGATGACGGGGCGAAATGCTCGCTGAGGCCTTCTGCCGTCGTAGAACCATCCCTCAACGGTCTTCGAGGCCGGTTCCGTGTTTGCTAAACCGAGCTTTGCGGCTGCCGCCTTGTAAAGCGGGAGGATGTCCTCCGGGGTTCGTACGCCACGCGATTCGAGGGTGTACCGGAAGAACAACACGGCGCTCGCCTCCCACTCTTACGACCTGGTACGTCACTGCCACAACGGTAGAACGCTGTCCCTATCAAGTTGCCCCAAGCGGACGCTACTTAGCGGTTCCGAGGAGAGTCCGGGGAAGTTGCGAGGGAACCGGTCAACTTTGCGCCAAAACCCGAGGGGGGTCTGGGGGTAGAGCCGTCTGCACGCGGTTGCAACGCTCGTATCAGCCCTTGCTGAGAGTGCTCGGCTGCGCACAATCGTGGATCAGGGAGTTCCCCCATGCCCCCCAGAGTTGCCGGAGCGACGACCGTCGCATGGACGCCTCGTGCGACCCCACACCGTGGCGGGGCCGTACTGCACGAGAGATTCGGCGTCGTATCACGCCGACGTGGCGAACCACCCCGAAGTGTGGACGCAGGCCGAGTAGGGATCATGCGCAGGATCGCGGCCGCGCGGCTCAGATACTGCGGGCTCGAATCGATGACGGACGACGTGATGCTGATCGTCTCGGAGCTGCTTACCAACGCGCTCCTGCACAGCGGCACTACTGAGATCAGCCTGTCGATCGCCGTTGACGGCGGCTCTCTTCGCATCGCGGTCTACGACGGCATGGAGGGAAGCGCCATGTCCAGGCCCGCCGACGACAACGCCGAGTCCGGGCGCGGCCTCGCCCTGGTCGAGGCCCTGGCCAGGGAAAACGGCGGGGAATGGGGCACCAGCGACGCCGGTGCCACGACATGGTGCTGCCTGGCCCTGCCGAAGGAGCAGTCGTGAAGGCCGCGGTCACCACCCCTTGTTGGAGCCACCGTGCCGGTCTCGTGTTACCCCGCTACTTGAAGAGGGCGTGCTGATGCCGCCGACCAGCACGAGCTTGACTCCCCACAGGGCAGGCCGTGATGAACAACTGCGCCTGGCGCTCGAAGATCTCCAACTCGGCCGGTGGCTGTCCACCAAGGAGCTGCTCGACCACACCCTTTGGGCTTCGCGTACGTCCCGGACCCAAGTCCTGGCGGTCGCCGCAGCCCAGAGTGACGCGGTCGACGCCTGGTACGCGGAGGATCCAGGCGATGCCAACGCCGCGATGATGCGGGCCCGGGTGCTGACGCAGCGGGCTCTCGTCACGCATCGTGCGGGAGCCGCTGGCGACGTCCTTCGTCGGATTCGCATGGCGCGCGGTGCTTGTGATGAGGCGGCGGTCCGTTGGCCGGCCGACCCTGTGCCGTGGGTGGACCAGCTTGCACTTGCCCAGCTCGACCTCGATATCAGGGCCGCGCACCGCCCGGAGCACTGGGCGGCGCCGCCCGAGACGATGCTGCCGCGAGGGCCCTGGCCGCTGCTGTGGGAGGTCAGCCGACGCGATCCGGCGAACCGCGAGGCCTACCACCGCATGCTTCAGTGCCTCCAAGCGCGCGGGGACGGAGCCGTGGACTTCACACGATGGGTCGCCTCGCGCGTAAAGCCAGGGTCCGTCCTGCTCACTCTGCCGCTCTACGCGTATGTGGATGAATTCCGGCAGCGCAATGCCGGGGGGCAGATATCCGCCGGGATCGGGTTCTGGCAGAACGAGATGATCCAGTACTACGTCGGCCTGGCGCGGAATTCATGGTTCGCCTACCTGACCCATCCCGGCGAGGCTTCCCTGCTGGACTTGAACTATCTCGCCTACACGCTCACGGCCTCCGGTATGGCCGGTGCGCATTGGGTGTTCGAGGCGATCGGCTCTTTCGCCACTCCCGCACCGTGGCGATACGTCAGCAAGGCGGGCCGGTACTGGGAGGACGACTTCCTGCAAGCGCGCGCCTACGCGTACAGACGGAGGTCCGCTCGCACGTGAGAAGCCGTGCTCCCCCGGCCGCAAGCCAATCCTTTCCCGTTCCGTCTCCCTATCGAATCAGAGGATTCCTTCGGTGTCTGCGAGAAGTACCGGCGCCCACCGGCTGGCCAACGACGACGACGTCCTGGCCGGACTCGGCTACCAGAGCGTGCTGTCCCGCCGTATGGGCCCGTTCGGCAACTTCGCGATCTCCTTCTCCGTCATCAGCGTTCTGTCCGGCTGTATGACGCTGTACGGCTTCGGCCTCAACACCGGCGGCCCCGCCGTCGTCATGTGGGGCTGGGTCGGCGTGGGCCTGATGGTCCTGCTTCTGGGCATGTCGCTGGCGGAGGTCACCTCTGCCTACCCCACCTCCGGCGGCCTGTACTACATGGCGCACCGGCTCGGCGGGCCCCGCTGGGCATGGGTGACCGGCTGGCTCAACCTCCTCGGGCTGCTCGGCGCGATCGCCGGGATCGACTACGGCGCCGCCACGTTCGTCGGAGCGTTCGCCAACTTGCAGTGGGGGTTCGTCCCCAGCCCCGAGAAGACCATGATGATCTTCGCGGGGATTCTGCTGCTGCACGCCCTGCTGAACGTGGCCGGTGTCCGCCTCGTCAGCGTCCTGAACTCCGTCTCCGTCTGGTGGCACCTGATCGGTGTTGCCGTCATCGTCGGAGCCCTGACCCTCGCTCCCGCTCAGCACCGCAGCGCCGAGTTCGTGTTCACGCACTTCAACAACGGCACCGGCATCGGCAACGGCCTGTACGTGACCGCGCTCGGGCTGCTGCTGGCGCAGTACACGTTCTGCGGCTACGACGCGTCCTCGCACCTGTCGGAGGAGACCACCCGGGCCCAGATATCGGCGCCCCGGGGCATCGTCCGCTCCATCTGGGTGTCCTGGATCGTCGGCTTCGTCCTGCTGGCCGGTCTCACCTCCGCCATCCAGGACTACGCCGGCACCCAGGGCAGCGCGACCGGTGTGCCGCCCGCACAGATCTTCCTCGACGTCCTGGGGGCCGACGGAGCGAAAGCGCTGATGCTCATCGTGATCGTCGCTCAACTCTTCTGCGGCAACGCCGAGACCGCGGCCGCCTCACGCATGGTGTTCGCGTTCTCCCGCGACGGCGCCATTCCCTTCGCCGGCACCTGGCGTCGCGTCAGTCCCCGCACCAAGACGCCCGTCGCCGCCGTATGGCTGTCCGTCGGCGCCGCACTCGTACTGGCCGCGCCGTCGCTGTACTCGCCGACCGCGTACGCCGCGGTCACGGCGATCAACGTCATCGGCATCACGCCCGCCTACGCCATCCCGGTCTACTTGCGGCTGCGCGCCGGCAACCGCTTCACCCCGGGGCCGTGGAACCTCGGCCGCTTCAGCGGTCTCATCGGCTGGAC
The DNA here is from genome assembly GCF_055581185.1 of Streptomyces sp. NPDC031474. Taxonomy (NCBI): domain Bacteria; kingdom Bacillati; phylum Actinomycetota; class Actinomycetes; order Kitasatosporales; family Streptomycetaceae; genus Streptomyces; species Streptomyces sp. NPDC031474. Next base: position 204,384 of record NZ_JBVIJX010000006.1, on the reverse strand, counting down.
GGCCGTGACGTGGGTCGTCTTCGTCACGGTCCTGTTCTGCCTGCCGCAGGTCGCCCCCATCACCGCCACATCCTTCAATTACGCCGGCGTCGCGCTGATCGGGGTACTCCTGCTCGCGTGGGTCCTGTGGATCACGAAGGGCCGTCGCAGCTACCAGATCCCGTCCCTGAGCAGTGCCACCGCCCACAGCGAATTCGAAGGTGTCATCTGATGGACGACCAGACGCCGAAGCCGGCCGGGCGTATCTCCCTCGATGACCTGCGCGCGGCGGTGAAACAGGGGACCATCTCCACGGTCATGGTGGCCGTCCCCGACATGACGGGCCGCCTCATGGGCAAGCGCCTCGCGGGGCACGCCTTCCTCGAACGACTCGACGAGGGCCCCCGCGTGTCGGAAGCCTGCTCCTACGTCCTCGCCACCAACGTCAACATGGACCCCCTGACCGGCTTTGCCCTCACGAGCTGGGACGACGGCTTCCAGGACATGGGCTTCGACGCCGATCCGCAGACGCTGCGCGTGCTGCCCTACCTGTCCCGCACCGCGCTCGTCCACTGCGACGCCGTTCACCCCGACGGCGCACCTGTCGAGGTTGCTCCGCGCCACCTTCTGCGCACCTGGCTCGGCCGCCTGGCGGATCTCGGCTACGAGGTGCGGGCAGGGCTGGAGAGCGAATTCGTCCTGTGCCGTGGCATGGAACCCGTCGTGCCGCACAACCTCGACTACGCCCTCGGCCACCCCCCGCTGTTGGCCGACTTCTTCAGCGACCTGGAACACGTCCTCCACAGCGCTGGCATCCCCGTCGAGGCAGTCAAGACGGAAGGGGCCGCTGGCCAGGCAGAAGTCACTTTCCCCTACGGGCCGGCCATGGAGGCGTGCGACGACTACACGGTCTACAAGCACGCCGTGCGCCACACCGCCGCGCTACGGGGGCTGACGGCCACCTTCATGGCGGCGCCCTTCACCGGCGTGGGCAGCGGGCTGCACGTGCACCTCTCCCTGTGGGAGAACGACGCCCCGGCCTTCGTCACCACGCGCCGACAGCTCCCGACCGACGCCATGCGGCACAGCATCGCCGGACTGCTCTCCGCGCTGCCCCACATGGCCCCGCTGTACGCGCCGCACGTCAACTCCTACAAGCGGTACGCCACCGCGCACTCCTTCGCCCCCCAGTACATGAACTGGGGAAGCGACAACCGCGGGTGCGCCGTCCGCGTCACCGGCCAGGCAGACAGCACACACCTGGAGATCCGTCTCCCGGGTGCCGACGCCAACCCCTATCTCGCCCTCGCCGCATCCATCGCCGCCATCGCGCACGGCCTCACCGACAAACTCGATCCCCCGCCGCCCTGCCTCGGCGACGCCTACACCACCAGGCACGACGTGCCCGTCCCCCGGGAGCTCTCCGACGGCCTCGCCCACTTCCGCGACAGCAGCCTCGCCAACCGCCTCTTCGGCTCTGACGTCGTCCGTCACTACGCCCGCGCAGCAGAGGCCGAAAACGACGAACACCGCAGGCACGTCACCGACATCGAACGCGAACGCGGGTTCGACCGCGCCTGACAGGCGCCGCGGCCGCCGCGCCCTCAGCGACAGCAGCCGATCAGCGAGGGCCCGGACACGGCCGGGCTCCCACCAGGAACGCCCGACGCAATCCACCACCCACAGGCTCGGGCACAGACAGGAAGGCAAGAGGTTGAGCACGACTCAGGCAGCCGCACGCCACGGGAACGGCGCTGCTGCCCCGGCGTCCAACAGCCCATCGCAGCAGACACCTGGCCACGTCGCGGCCGGCGCCGGCCCCCGGTGGCGACAGCCGCTTCAGAAACTCCCCTCCTACCCGCGCGGGGCACGGATCCAGGGCCGCGACCGGGAGCGATACCGCCGCGCAGCAGCCGAGGCCTACCAGGAAGGCGGGACCCTCCGCGAGATCAGCACGTTCATCAAACGCTCGCCCGGGTTCGTCAAGGATCTGCTCCTCGAAGGCCACGTGGTACTGCACCCGACCGGACACCGCCCAGGAGACCGACCCCGCCCACGCATGTCAGCCGCATCGGCACAGGTCGAGAACGCGCTCCGGCGCCGCATGGAAGACGGCAAATACGAGGTCGGCGCCAAGATCCCCACCCCCCAGTCCCTCACGGAGGAATTCGGCCGGTCCAAGAAAGCCGTCGTACGCGCCCTCGCCCGGCTGGAGGCAGCCGGATACCTGCTCGGCGTACAGGGCCGGGGAACAGTGGTGACCGATCCGCGCAACCCCCTGCAGGGGCCGACTCTTCGGGTACGCACCGGACCGGAGCAATGGGAGACCTGGACGGTTCAGCAACCAGGCAGTACCAACGCCGAGCACATCAGGACCGCCGTCACAGCCCGGATAGCAGACGGCACCTATCCCGCCGGCCGCAAAATCCCAAGCCGCTACAAACTCGCCCGGGAGTTCGGCGTCGCCTACCCCACCGTCTACAACGCCCTCAAGCAGCTTCAAGAACGCGGAATTCTGACGGCCAGCGAGGAAAGGTCCGGCGGGCTGATCGCTACCCCGCCGGGGGCGCGCGATGCTGCCATGGGGACGGTGGCTCCATGAAGCGGCGGCAGTGGCGGGGCATGCGCGTGCCGTACATCACCTCGTGGACGGCGGAGTCCGTCCCACAACCGCCCGTCATCCGCATCTTCGGGCGAGGCGGCGAGGGCATCGGCTACGCGGACGAGGAACCCCTCGTCGACCGGCGGCACGAGGCACTGTGGGCGCGCTCCTCCATCGCCCCGGGCCGCGGCGAGCCGGTCTTCCACCGGGTCAACTCGCGGCGGCAGCAACGCGCGATGAGGTACAGCCTGTGCCAAGTGTGCGGTGAGGCAGCTATCGGATGGCGGGCCGACGAGCGCACGCTACACCTGCTGGGCGGCGACACCCCGATCGCCGAAGGGGAGACCACCACGGCACCCCCCGTGCACCCGGCCTGCGCGGTCGAGGCGACGGAGAACTGTCCGCCCCTCAGGCGAGGCCATGCCGCCGCGCTCGTTGAGTTCAGCCCGCTGTGGGGCGTGGCTGGCATAGTCCACGACCCGGTGACGCTGGCTCCGCTCCCCAATTCTGGCCCGCGTCTAAATGAACTCCAACACGTCCATATCGGGGCTAAGCAGATCCGATGGACACTGGCCAGCTTCACCGTGGTCAGCCTCCACGGCGTCACGCGGGTGTTCCCGGACGAGTTGCACGCCATGGCAGCGGAAGCCGCACCTCGAGCAACGACCGATCCCGAGCGGGAGTCGCTTGGTGATCGCCCCCTATATGCCGCGGCGCTGAGGTCTGGCACCGCCCCGACCCCCTCCGCACGCGACGAGGCCAAACCCCTGCCGGCTGGCCGCGCCACTTCGGATAACGGAGCCCTGTCAGCCCCCCGACGTCCTCCGCTGGGCACCCCCGTTGCCGAGCGTGGGACACCAGCCCGGCGCGGGGACGACGGTCCGACGTGTTCTCTCTCCTGTGAGGACACACCACCGCCGCACCGGGTGCCCACCACCGTTTCCCTGACTGCACAAGGAATCGACTCGTGACCGCCATCCTGCCCGCCTTCGTCAACCAGCTACTCGACCAGAGCCAAGACCCCGCGGAGATCCCAAAGATCGAACCGTCGGCCTCCATAGGCTGGCTCGTCCCACTCGCGTCCTGGATCCTCAGCGTCTTCGACACGGGCTCCTACCGGGCAGACGGCTCGTTCCTCGCTCACTGCTACGTGCATCTGCCTCTTTCGCTGCCCGACGGCCCCACCGCCTACCTTCGGGTGACGGCTAAGTCCGGCATGGAGCCCTGGCCGGTGCTCGCCACCTCGGTGGTCCTGACGATCGCAGGCTCGCTGGAGCTGGAGATGTACCAGGAAGTAACCGATTCTCTCGCTCAGCAGCCCCACTACGCGCGCGTATGCGGCCCGGAGGAGGTGTTCGCCATCCATGCGGACACGCTCTGTGCCACCCGCAGTAGTGCTGATGCCCTGCATCTCCTGGTCATGGCGCCGTCGGCCAAGCCGGGCGGGTCACCGCTCAACCCGGACGAGTACACCAAGGCCGCCCACCGGGCGCGCGAGATCCTCGAAAGCGTCTCCCTGACTGCCACGGCAGGTGGTCACCGGTGAAGATCGCAGAGTCCTGGCTGACGCAGGTTCCATGCCTGGACACGCCCGACTTGACCTACGTGCAGCACGTCAGCCGCGGCATCCTGGACCGGATCGCCGCAGACCGAAACTTGCTCACCACACTCGTGGACGAGGTCCTCCAAAACCCCGACCGCCTGGCCGCGAGCCGCGTCACGCTCCTGCTGAACCGGCTGTCTCTGTGGGAGGCCCCAGACCGCAGCTTCGAGCTCCGCCTCAACATGAACCCGCGGCCCGAAAACCAACTCGTGCCGCACGACCACTGCTACGCGTTCGCTACCCACATCCTGGCCGGCGGCTACGTCCACGTGGTCAGGCGCCGCACCGACGGCTGGAAGGGGTCGTTCACCGGGGCGGACCTTCAACCGGCCATCGTGACCGTCGAACGCCCCGGCAGCACGTACGCCCTGGACCACTCGATGGTGCACCAAGCAGTGATGGCGCCAGACACCGTCACCCTCTTCATCCGAGGCCCCCGCCGAAAGCAACGCTCCCACGCTGCCGACGAGCTCATGCCGTCCAGGCAGTCCTGGCCCGAACCAGCCGTCCCTGGGGACGAACCCGCGGAATCCCGCTCCGCCACCCTCGAGGAGTTCCTGATAATGCGCCGCTACCTGCGAGACCGCCGAATCATCAACTGACATCTCCGCATTCCGCAGCTCTCCGGCGTGCCGCTGTCGAAGGCGCGAGAGGCTACGGCGACCCCCCGAACGACTGAGGAGTATCCGATGGCCGGCGTTCTCACGACCGATCACCCTGCCTGGCACAGCTACGACAACGGTGCACGTGCCCGTGCCGTACGGGCCGGCTCGGGGCTGTGGGTCATGTCGCACGACACCTACGGCCTGCGCGTTGACTGTGTGAACGGCAGCGAGGACTTCAAGCCGTCGTTCGTCGTCACCGACCCCGCCGACCTGCCAGCGGCCGCGCCCAGCGCACTGCGGGACGGGCTCGTCGAGCTCGGCGTCTCGCAGCGGCTCGCCAACCCGTGGTTGTGGGACGCGATCACTACCGCGATCCTGCGGCAGGTAGTACGCGCGGACCAAGCCCGCAAGCTCTACCGCACCTGGTGCAAGACGTACGGGACGCCCGTCGACGGCCCCTTCGGGCCGCTCGCGGTCGCACCCACGCACACCCGGGTCCTCGAACTGCCCGACAGCAGCTTCGCCGTCGTCGGCGCGAAGTTCCACCGCACCGCCCTGCGGGCCGCGGCCGAACACTACGAGCGGCATCATGACGCCTGGAGGCATGCGGACGCCGGGGACCTGGTCGTCGCGCTGAGCAACATCCCGCGCATCGGTCCGTGGACAGCCCGCGCGGCCGCCGCCGACTTCACCGGGGACTTCAGCGCGTACCCGCACGACGACCTCGCCGTGCGCACCTGGGCCGCGCAGATCGCACCCGCATACCCCTGGCCCGACAAGAAGGACAAGTCCTTCGGGCCGCTGTGGACCGGCTGGGCCGACGAAGACCGCACCGCCCTGCACACCCTCACTCTCGCCACCCTGACCTGGGGGGCGCATGCCCGATGACCTGGAGGACCCATGCGGCAGTTACCGCTGATCGCGGGCGCCGACAACACCCGCACGATCGACGCCCTGTTCATCAACGCACCGCTGCGTGACTACACCCTGCGGCCCCGCACCAACGACTACACCCTCCCGGTGCTAGGCATGGCGTACATCGCCACCTACGCCCAACAGCAAGGGTTCAACGTCGGCGTACTCGACGCCGAAGCCCACGGCCTGGGCGTAGACGAGACCGCCCGGATCGTCGACGAGGCCGCACCCCGCTGGGCCGCCATGAATCTTCTCGCGCCCACCTACGAGATGTCCGCGCGGATCGCCGCCAGGCTCGACCCCGGCATTGACCTGATGGTCGGCGGCCACCACGCCAAAGCCATGCCTGACCGCGTCCTCAACGACCCCCGCATGAGCAGCTTGCGCGCCCTTGTCCTCGGCGAGGGAGAACTGAGGGTCGCCGCTCTCCTCGATGACGCCCACAACCGGCGCACGCTGCCGGGCGTCCTATGGCGCGACCCCCTGCTCGGCACCCGGGCCGTCGGCATCGCAGATCCCAAGACCAGTGCCGCCATGCTGGGCCCCAACATCGACGCCCTGCCGTACGTCAACCGCGCCTTCCTGCCCCAAGATCCCTACCAGGCTCCGCCAACGGCTACGGACCTCCGTCTGGCCGGAGAACGACCCTGGATCGGTTCCAGGGGCCACTGGGAAGCCAACATCGTCGGCAGCCGCGGCTGCCCCTACAACTGCACGTTCTGCGGCGCGGCCGTCTCCGCGAACCCGGACGTCAGCATCCGCGTGCGATCCCCCCAGAACATCATCGGAGAGCTCGACCAGCTAAACGACGAGTACGGCGTGACCGCCTTCCGCTTCGTCGATGATCTGTTTCTCGGTGTCGGCCGGGTCATCGAGGAGCAGATGGCAACGTTCGCGGAGCACCGGATCGGGGACCGGTATGTCTGGGACGCCACCGGCCGCATCAACGTCCTCAATCGGCTCACCGACGCCGACTTGGACCGCCTCGTCAGCAACGGCCTGCGCGAAGTCGCCCTCGGCATCGAATCCGGCAGTGACCGGATCCTGTCCGCGATGGACAAGCGGATCGACGCCGAGATGACCGAACGCGTCGCACGCCGCCTGGTCGCCCACGGCATCGGGGTCAAGGGCTACTTCATCCTCGGCTTCCCCGGCGAAACCCAAGAGGATCTGGACGCCACCGTCCGGCACATCCACAACCTGTGGGAGATTTCCGACCGGCACGCCGGCGACCTCCGCGCCAGCGTCTTCGAGTTCAGGCCCTACCCGGGCACGCCCGTGTGGGACACCCTGATCAAGGCCGGCTACGAGGCGGACGCCCTGCTGGCCTACGGCGACGTCGACCTGACTGGCGACGGAGCCCACGAGTCCATGCGCCAGCGTGACGAGTTCAACTTCTCCGTCGGCATCCAGTTCGGCGACGTACCGCTGCCACGGATCCGGTCGACGCTCGCCACACTCACCCGGGAGCAGCACGAGCGGAACCAGGGCGGGCAGGTGGCCGCGTGAGAGACGGGCGCAAAGGCTGGTTCGTCAGCATCGACGGGCCCAGCGGCGTGGGCAAGTCCACCACCGTGCAGGCTCTGCACGACCTGCTGGCCGCTCAAGGCCGCCCCGTCAGGCGCACCGTCGAGCCGACCACCACCGCCCTGGGCACCTTCACCCGGGCGAACGCCAACAAGATCCACGGGCTGGCGCTCGCCTGTCTCGTGGCCGCCACCCGCTACGAGCACGTCGAGACGGTAATCGAGCCCGCGCTGCAGGCCGGCGAGCTCATCGTCAGCGACCGCTACCTGCCGTCCACACTGGTCCTGCAGCAGCTCGACGGTGTCCCTGTCGAGTTCCTGATCGACATCAACCAGCACGTCCCCATGCCGGACCTGGCCGTGATCCTCACTGCCGAGCCAGGCCGGATCGCCGCGCGCATCGCCGGACGTGGAATCACCCACCGATGGCACCTCGATCCCACCGGTCCGAGCCGGGAAGTCGATCTTTACCGAGATGCGGCGGCCTACCTCATGAGCAGAGGGGTCCAGGTACTGCTCCTCGACAACGGCGCCTACACCCCATCGGACGTAGCGCGGCGAATCACCGACGCCATACCCGCTCTACCGCTAGCGTCGTTTCCCTCCCCCGCCCCTCCAACCCCCCAAGGAACATGAGCGGACAACCGGCAGCACCCGTCATCGACACCCACGTCATCCTCCGCGACGGCGACAAGGTCCTCCTCTCGCAGCGGGGCGGCCCGTACGGCTACGGCCGCTGGCACATGCCGTCCGGGAAGCTCGACCAAGGCGAGCCCCTCCCTGACGGCGCCGCTCGCGAGCTGTTGGAGGAGACCGGCATCACCGTCGACCCGGCCGACCTTCGGCTCGTTCAGGTCGTGCACCACCGTCAGGACGACAAGGTGGAGCGCATCGGCTTCTTCTTCGAGGCCGTGGAGTGGGAGGGAGAAGCCTTCAACAAGGAGCCGGAGAAGTGCATGGCGCTCACCTGGTTCACCGTGCACGACCTGCCTGACGACATCATCGAGTACCCGCAGGCCGGCCTGATCGGCTACCTCGATGGGACCGGGCCTCTCTCCTCGCACAACTGGCGGTAATCGCGCGGGGTGCTCCCGCCGGGCAGGCGCGGCAGTTGACGTAACGGATTCGCCCGCTGCCGCGTCTCCCTCGCGGAGGAGACTCCGAGCAGATCAGGTTCCGAACTGGCTTACCGGCTCCTCCAGTTACGGAAGAGCTACGGCTGGTCGATAAACGACGTCGAGCGACAGACAGGCTTGAGCCGCCTGGCTCTGTCCATGAGAACGGACAGCAGATGTTCACCACTTCGGGAGGCACCTGCCTCCGGCTCTGTTCGATGTTCATCGCTTGGGGCGGCGCAGAGGACTCGTCGAGATAGTTGTCACCTGGTCGTGGTAACTGTCATCGGTGCCTCCGAGGGCCTGTCGATCCCTGTGACTGTGCACGCCAGTTGGCACTTGAGCACCACAGTTGGCACCGTGAGCGCGATACCTGGCAGACACCCAGGACCGAGAGAGCGGGGGCGGGCGTGGCACTGTGCTTCGAATTGGTGGTGGACTTCGGCGACGACATCGAGGCGGCCCGGGCGGCCGCGCGCGTTGAGCCATGGCCCTACACGCTCCAGGCGGGCACCTTTCGGATCCCCCTGCATCGGCCGATGCTGTCGACTGCGGGGCCGTCCGCGCAGGTCGCCATCGTGCCGGTGGCTGTGGGCCATGGAGTCGCTGCCGATGGCAGCCTGCCTCGCTTCGACCTCACCGAGGCCGAGCTGAAGCAGCTTGGACGCGGCCTCTACGGATTGCTCGCACAGTTCGAGGGCTACCTCACCGCCATGGTCGGCTGGGACCCGGAAGGCTTCCTCGACGTCAACGACCTGGCCACGGACTGGTCGGAGGAACTGGCCGACGGCACCCTGACCGGTCTCGTCCTCGCCGATCACCTCCACAGTCGGCTTTCTCTAGGTCCGGCATGGGTCCCCTTCCGCCCGGGCTACTTGTGGCTGCCCTATGCCCAGCAGTAGTCGCCGTGCATTTCACTCGGCGAGGGGTGCACTCCAGTCAGTGCGGATCCGGCGTAATCGCGCGTCATACCGAAGCGAAATGCGCATGCGGCGTCTGAGGGGCTGAGGGCAGGATCTCGGGCATGTCGACCGATGTCAGCGGAGTGATCGAGTGCCGGCCGGGGGCTCGGCTGTGGGGGCCGGAGGACGAGGACTCTGTATGGGAAGCCGGTATTGATCTCTTTCTGTTCAACGTTGGCAACGCCTACGACGGCTTGGCCTGCCTCTTCGGAATTTGTAACTCCTTCGGCTTCCGCCCTCTGGCCGAGGGGCGCGGCTTCCCGGATGACGCCTCGGATGGGCTGCGCAGGGATTTCTTGGCCTACGGCGGCTCGGACGACGTGTACGGGACCACCTGGCTGACCTGGGCCGAGCTTGAGGTCACTGACTGGCAGGAGACAGACGCCTCCGGTATACGGAGCCGCGCCGCGGCCGCTGGGGCCGGCACCGACTGGGGCCGGGTGTGGCGCGTGATGGCCATCCTCAGCGAGATCCACGGCGCGGAAAATGTACGCCTCGTGGTGTGGTTTCACTGATGCGCGATTGAGCGCTCCAGTTGGCGAGCGGTGCCAACTGGAGCGCTCAGTCACAATCCCTTGCCGGCGGATCCAAACTCACTCGCGTGGCAGCCTGTTGACGGGTGAGACTGGCGCGCAATGAATGAGCAATCGGGTGCTGAGGTGGTCTTTTGGCCAGCGAGGGGCCGTGTGCAGGGCAGAGGGCCCACTAACGGCGTCACTGCGGTGCTCGGCATCCCGTACGCAGCCGCGCCGTTCGGCGCCCGTCGATTCAGGGAGCCGCAGCCAGCGCCGGCCTGGGGTGGGATTCGGGACTGCACGGCCTTCGGACCCATCTCGCCGCAGTCAGCTGAGCTGCCCGGCGCGCCCGTGTGGCGCCCCGGGGACGAAAATGTTCTCACCGTCAACGTCTGGCTGCCGGAGCACACGCATGACGGCGCGCTGCCGGTGTTCTTCTGGATCCACGGCGGCGCCTACACCTTCGGCTCCTCGGCTCAGCCCGACTTCGACGGCGCGGCCCTGGCCCGCGCCGGGCTGGTAGTGGTCAGCTGCAACTACCGGGTGGGCTTCGAGGGCTTCGGCCACGTGCCCGGCTTCTCCGACAACCGCGGTCTTCTGGACCAGGCCGCCGCCCTGCGCTGGGTTCAGGAGAACATCGAGGCCTTTGGCGGCGACCCAGGTAACGTCACCGTCGCCGGGCACTCCTCCGGGGCAGGCTCGGTCGCCTGTCTGATGGCGATGCAGCAGATCAAGGGGCTGTTCCGGCGGGCCATTGCCCACAGCGTGCCCAATGCCTTCTACACGGTCGAGCTCGCAGCGGCGGTCGCCGAGCGGATCGCCGCGGAGGCCGGCGTCGCACCGACGGCGGAGGGGCTGCTGTCCGTACCGCCCCAGGCTCTTGTGGCCGCCTCCGACAAGGTCGCCGCCCAGTGCAGGGCCGTCCCCGTAGCGACGATCCATACCTATGACCCGGTGATCTTTCAACCCGTCGTCGACGGCGAGGTCCTGCCCGCGGACCCGCTCCGCCTGATCGCCTCCGGGGCGGCACGGGACGTGGACCTACTCGCATGCCACACGTTGGAGGAATGCTGGTTCCTCCACGCGGTCGGAGCCGTCCGGGAAGTCACCAGCGAGGCAGAACTGGAAGAATTCGCCGAAGCCCTGCGCCTGCCGGCCAACTTGGTCAACGACTACCGGACGTCCATGCCCGACGCACCGGTGCTCGACCGCTACCTCTCGATGTTCGGCGACGCGAAGTTCGGTGAGTACACCACCCGCCTCGCCGAGCACCACGCGAAGGCTGGCGGCCGGTCCTATCTGGCCCGCTTCGCCCGCAGGCGCGCAGACGCCCGGCCCTGGCACAACGCGGACATCCCCTTCGCGTTCGGCAACCTGGACGCTCTCGGTGCCGAATTCCTCACCGGCGGCCCGCCCGATGAGCTCGACCACGCCCTCTCCCAGCGCATGCTCTGTTCCTGGGCCGACTTCGCCGCCACCGGCGACCCGGGCTGGCCGGCCGTCACCGCCACAACCACGCCGGTCAAGTCTTGGGCACTCCCCCACGACCACCTGACCGATGACGACACGTCCCCCTTCCGCACCCAATGGCGGAACGTCAGATTCGACCTGTTGCACCCCGGGCGAGCGGCAACCGGGCATCGATAGGCAAGGGGGTACCCGAGCCCAGCCAGCGGCCACAAAATCCCGGCCGGTGACAGCAAGCATGGAAATCACGAGGTAGTGACAACACGTCCGGGTCGCACGTCCAAGCTGGTGACAACATTTCGACCGGTCACACGCAGCTCCAGGGTGAGGCGGCCGCGATGGGCTGTCAGTCCCTTCTGCCAGCATGCTGCCGTGACAGACACACGTGATCAGCGTCCCGACGAAGCCACACTCGACTTCCTGCGTTCCGTGTTTCCGCCGGAATGGCGCGAGCTGGCGCTCGGGCATGAAGCCATCGCGGAGTGGGAGCTGGAGAGCGGGGTGGTCCTGCCGGAGCCGTACAGGACCTTCATCGCGGAGGTCAGCAACGGGTCGAGCCTGGGCCCCGCTGGCGATGGAGGTCTTCAGCCGCTCGGCTGGCTGCCCGACACGTGGCCCGACCTCGGCCCGCGGCAGCCAGGGGAACCCTTCCCTCTGGAGGCGGCTTGGGGCTGGGAGGACGATGAGAGTGTCAGCCCCGAGGACCCGCGGATCGGCACCGTGTTCAACAAGGGGTCCATTGTTCTCGGGTCCGAAGACGGGCAGTCGTTCTGGCTTCTGCTGACCACCGGCCCCCGCCGCGGCGAGGTATGGATGGTCGCCGACGTCGGCGCCGTCCCGGCGCCCGGCGACCAGGCATGGGGCTTCGAGGAGTGGGTACGGCGTTGGCACACCGGCGAGGACTGGTGGGACTGATCGCTCCGTCCTGAACAGTCGTAGGCTGCGGACTGTTCGAATCCGTGGTGCTTCCCAAAGTGGTGAACATCTGCTGTCCGTTCTCATGGACAGAGCCAAGCCGCCCCACGCTGTCTCGACTCGAGCGGAACCTGATCGAACCGACGATTTCCGCTGCGGTCCGAGCCCGCCAAGCTTACGGCTACCCGGCCTCACGACTCCTGGCTGAGGGTGAAACTTGCCCTTGGCCTGGGTGCTGTCCTGAGCTCGTACGGCTGGGGTCATCGTCCTGACAGCACCTGCGCCAGCTCACGAACGGGGAACTACTCGGCACCGACGGACAGTTCAGTGGGGTGGGGTGGGCGCGCTCTCAGGAGCCGCTCCCGACAGGATGCCTTGGCCGTCCAGGGCCACTGCAGGAGCTTGCTGCGTAGCCATCACCAGCATGTCGCCGGATTCTTCACGGTTGATCCATATCTTCCTTCAGCTCTTTGGAAAATCTTGAGGGGCCCCCTGGGATCGATTTGCATTCTCATTGCTCTCCGAGTGGCGATATATCGGGATGAAGTGCACAATTCAGCCCTCCGCTTCAAATCGAGGCGGGGGAATGCTTTTCTATTATTTGACTTTCCTTTTTCCTTTACGTGACTGATGTGCCATGCGTTCCCGAAGGAGCCACTGCTGATTGTGAAGATCAGTTCGTTTCTGTTGGCCCCGCATGGGGTGTAAAGGGAGGGAACTGATCATGCGTCACAAACCTGTGGCCCATGGCAGATCACGGACAAGCCGGATACGCCAAGCCCGTCGACTGCGGCAGATAGCCGTCAGCGTGGTGCTGGCCATGGCCGTGGAGACTGCCCTGGTGGCCGAGGACAGCGGCCTGGCCTTCGCTGTGAGCACTGCTGGCACAACGGATTCGGCGTCGTCCGACGTCGCCGAGGCGTCGGGTCCTGCGCAGGCGCAGGACGAGGCGTCGGCCGTGCTGATGGCCCGTCTGCAGGACCGGAAGATCGAGGTGCTGTCGGCTCGGACCGCAGAGGCGACGACGTACGCGCTGCCCAACGGGGCACTGCAGACGGACGCCTTTGCCGGTCCGGTGCGGGTGAAGCAGGACGGTGTGTGGAAGGACATCGACACGTCGCTGTCCGACACCGGTGCCGCCCTGACGCCTGCTGCGGCGGCCGCGGACGTCGCGGTGTCCGACGGTGGAGACACCAATCTGGCGTCGGTGGCCAAGGGCACGGAGTCCTTCGGGCTTGGCTGGCAGAACAGTCTGCCCGCCCCGTCAGTGAACGGCGACACGGCCTCTTACAACCTGGGCGGGGGGCAGACGCTGACCGTGACCGCCCTCGCGCAGGGCTTCTCGGAGAACATCAAGCTCGCCCAGCAGCCGGGCAGCGGCTCGGTGACCTACCGCATCCCGCTGAACCTGGACGGACTGAAGCTGTCCCAGGCCGACTCCGGGCACCTGCTTCTGAAGAACAGCGGCGGAGACCTGGTGGCCGAGGCCCCAGCGCCGATGATGTGGGACGCGAGCAAGGATCCCGCCTCCGGCGAGTCGGCTCATCAGGAGCAGGTGGCGACGAAGGTCGAGACCGCGCCCGACGGCTCGCAGACCCTGGTGCTTACGCCCGATGCAGACTTTCTGGCCACCGCGGCCTATCCGGTGACTGTGGACCCGACCACCACCCTTGCGGTGACCACGGACACCTGGGTGCAGGGTCCGGACTACCCCGACTCACAGGTCTCGTCGCAGGAGCTGAAGTCGGGCACGTACGACTCCGGCAGCGATGTGGCGCACTCGTATCTGAAGTTCGACGTGTCGAAGTTCGCCGGTAAGCACATCACCGCGGCCACGATGTCGCTGTACAACTACTACTCGGCGACCTGCTCCACCTCCGGGGCGGCCACCCAGGCCCGCCGGATCACTTCCAACTGGTCGTCCTCGTCGATCACGTGGAGCGCGCAGCCGTCGACGACCACGACCGGCATGGCCACCAACACTGGTCACTGGGGCTACGACTCGACCTGCCCCGCCAACTGGTCCAACTGGAACCTGCAGTCCATCGTCCAGGCGTGGGCGGACGGCTCCGCCAACTACGGCCTACAGATTCGCGCCGCGACCGAGAGCGACTCGACCACCTGGCGGCGTTTCCGCTCGGCGAACTACACGACCGCCGGCTACGCGCCGAAGCTCGTGGTGACCTACAACTCCTACGCCACCGCCTCCTCGGTCGCGATCTCGCCGTCGCAGGTCAACGCCTACAACGGCAAGCGGTACGTCACCTCGCTGACGCCGAGCCTGTCGGCGAAGATGACGGACGCCGACGGCGGCAACGCCCAGGCACAGTACGAGATCACCGCGGACCCGGCCTACGCCGACACCACCTACTCGTACACCGCCTACGGCAAGACGGTGGCCTCCGGCTCCACCTCCACTCTGACGGTCCCGTCGGCATCCGCCTTCCCTGCCGACAAGCACCTGCGTTACCGCCTGCGGACCTACGACGGCACCGACTACGGTGCCTGGTCGGGCTACACGACGTTCGTGATGAACACCGGCCTGCCCGCCGCGCCGACGATCTCCTGCACCCCCTACACGGCCGACACCTGGACGGCGAAGTCCGGCACCGGCGCGACCTGCACCCTGGACACGTCCTCGTCCGACGGCATGGGCTACCACTGGGGACTGGACGACGCCTCGGTGCCGGGCCGGGTGTATGACACCGTCGACGGCAGCGGCGGCGACCCGTTGACCATCACGATCACGCCGGGCGAGGACTGGCACAAGGTGTATGCCAAGACCGTCGACTCCGGAGGAAACCTTTCTTCGGCTGCCACCGCGTACGCGTTCGGCGTCGGTGACGGCGCGGGTCTGCTCACTCCGGCCGAGGGCGACACCGCCGCCCGCCGGGTCAGCCTGACCTCCACCGGCAAGACCACCTACACCGGCTTCACCTACCAGTACCGGCGCGGCGAGACCGACACCTGGACCAGTGTCCCGACCGCCGACGTCACCAAATCCGCCGACGGCTCCGCGATCTCGGCCTGGCCGGTCGCGGTGTCCAGCGGCTCGCCCGCGGCCCTGACATGGAGCGTCACCAACTCACTGTCGCAGGACGGCCCGCTCGACATCCGGGCGGCCTTCACCGACGGTGCCACCACCGCCTACAGCCAGCCCCACACGATCACCCTAGACCGCAACGCCGGCACCGCGCCCAGCGAGAACGTCGGCCCCGGCTCGGTGAACGCGCTGACCGGCGACTTCACGCTCTCCGGCGCCGACGCCTCCGGTTTCGGCCTGTCGGTGTCGCGTACGGCGTCCTCGCGCCGCCCGGCAGCGGGTTCGGACGCCGAGGGCCAGGCAGCGATCTTCGGGCCGCAGTGGACGTCGGGCACCACGGCGGAGATCACTGATTCTGACTGGACGTACGTCCGCAGGACCTCGGCCACCTCGGTCGCACTGGTGGACGTGGACGGTGACGAGACCGGGTTCACCGCCACCTCCTCGGGCGGCTGGAAGCCGGCGCCGGGCTCGGAGGACCTGACCCTGACCGGGTCGCTGACGGGCTCGTTCACGCTGAAGGACGACGAAGGCACGACCAGCACGTTCACCAAGGTGGACCCGACCGCCACGACCTGGCAGGTGGCCAGCACCTACCTGCCGACCGACAACTCCACCACGAAGGTGGTCTCGGAGAAGGTCACCTCCGGCAGCAGCACCCTGGCCCGCCCGAAGTACGTCATCGCCCCCACCTCGGCGGTTTCGGCATCGACCTGCGAGACGACGCCGTCGACGGCCGGATGCCGGCTGCTCGAGTTCGTTTACGCGACCTCCACCACCGCCACCAGCTCGGCCCTCGGCGACTACACCGGGCAGGTCAGGCAGATCAAGGAGTGGGCGACCGACCCGGGCGCCTCGGCGGCCACGGCGACCGTCGTCGCGCAGTACTCCTACGACGACTCCGGCCGCCTGCGCGAGCAGTGGGATCCCCGGATCAGCCCCGCCCTGAAGACCGCCTACACCTACGACAGCGCGGGCCGCGTCGCCACCCTGACCCCGCCCGGCGAACTGCCCTGGACCTTCACCTACGGCGAGGCGGGCAACGCCTCCACCGCCGGTGCGGGCATGCTGCTGTCGGCATCCCGGCCGAACCTGACCGCAGGCAGCCAGAACATCACCGACGGCACCACGGCCACCACCAGCGTCGTCTACGACGTGGCGCTGTCCGGCACCAGGGCGCCGAACGCCATGGGCGCCTCGAACGTCACGGCCTGGGGCCAAAGCGACGTGCCGACCGACGCCACCGCCGTCTTCCCCGCCGATTCAGTGCCGGCGTCGCACACAGGCGGCGACCTGAACGCCTCCGACTACACACGGGCCGCGATCACCTACACCGACGCCTCCGGACGCGAGGTCAACGCCGCCACCCCAGGCGGCCACATCACCACCACCGAGTATGACCACTTCGGCAACACGGTCCGCGAACTGACGGCTGGAAACCGCGAGACAGCCCTCGCCACCAGCGGCGAGGGTCTGGCACACCAGGTCGCGTTGAGCATCGACCAGTTGACGCCCGCAGACCGGGCCGACCAGCTGTCGACCCGCTCGGTGTACTCGTCCGACGGTCTGCGTCAGACCGACGAGTTCGGTCCGCTGCACCAGGTGACCCTGTCCTCGACGCTCCAGGCGGGCGCCGGCGGCACCGATCTGCCGGCCGGCACCCAGATCCCGGCGCGTCAGCACACCGCCACCACCTACGACGAGGGCCGCCCGACCGACGGCACGGCCACCGTCGCCAACCAGACAACCACCACCAAAGTGGGCGCGTACGTGACCGGCTACCCGTCGGACGCGGACGTGCGCACCACGAAGACGGAGTACGACTGGGCCAAGGGCCTGCCCACGGCTACCATCGCCGACCCGTCCGGCCTGGCGCTGAAGACGACGACGTCGTACGACTCCCAGGGCCGAGTCACCAAGACCGCCCTGCCGAAGTCGTCCGGCGCGGACGCGGGCGCCACGGTCACGACGTACTACGCGGCGGCCGGCACAGGCGCCTGCAACGGGCGTCCGGAGTGGGCTGACCTGGTGTGCTCGACCGGTCCAGCCGCTGCGATCACCAACGGTGGCTCCAACCCGACCGAACTGCCCACCAAGACGATCGAGTACGACCGCTGGGGCAACACCGCCAAGGTCACCGAAGCGGCGAACTCGACGACTCGTACGACCACGAACACCTACGACGCGGCCGGGCGCCCGACGGCGACTTCGGTCAGCGGCGGCGTGGGCACGGCAGTGCCGGATACCACCACCACGTACGACGCGGGCAGTGGCGACGTGGCCACCGTGACCTCCAACGGGCAGACCATCACCCACACCTACGACCGGCTCGGACGGGAGATCTCCTACAACGACGGTGCGGGCAACACCGCGGCCACGACCTACGACGCCCTCGGCCGCGTGGTCAAGGCCACCGACTCCGCCCCGTCAACCACCACCTACGCTTACGACACCACCAAGGACCCGCGCGGTGTGGAGACCTCCCGCACCGACTCGGCCGCTGGCACCTTCGCCGCGAGCTACGACGCGGACGGCGACCTGTTCACCCAGTCCCTGCCCGGCGGCTACACCCTGGCCGTCGCACAGGACGAGACCGGCGCCACAACATCCCGGATCTACACCAAAGACAGCGACGGTACCGTCGTCGCCTCCGACACCACGGACGAGAGCGTCCACGGCCAGGTTGTGAACGACGCGGACACCGCAGGGCAAACCCGCTCCCGCGCATACAGCTACGACGCGGCCGGACGCCTGGCCCGGGCGGACGGCGTCGACCCGGACGGGTCCTGCACCCGCCGCGACTACGCCTTCGACAACAACACAAACCGCACCGCCCTCGCCGTCGCCACCAGCGACGTGGGAGCGGCCTGCACCTCGACCGGGGCGACGACGACGTCGTACGCATACGACAGCGCCGACCGGCTGGTGACCTCCGGCACCGTCTACGACGCTTTCGGCCGCACCACCACCCAAGCCTCCGGCGCCACCATTGGCTACTACGTCAACGACCTCGTCCACCAGCAGACCTCCGACGCCAGCCGGCAGACCTGGAGCCTGGACGCGGCTGGCCGCCTCGCCTCCTGGACCACCGAAACCCAGAGCAGCGGCACGTGGAGTCAGACCGGGTCCAAGACCAACCACTACGGCGCCGACGGTGACAGCCCCGACTGGATCCAGGAGGCCGTCGGCACCCTCACCCGAAGCGTCCAGAGCATCGGCGGGGATCTTGGCGCGGTCACCAGCTCCACCGGCGACATCGTCCTGCAGCTGACCAACATCCACGGAGACGTGACGGTCCAACTGCCGTTGGACACCACCCAGGCCCCGGTCGCGCTCGCCTACGACGAGTACGGCAACCCGGAAGGCGACGCCACCGCCGCCCGTTACGGCTGGCTCGGCGGCAAGCAGCGCTCCAGCGAGACGGCCACAGGCGCCACGCTCATGGGCGTCCGCCTCTACGACCCGACCACTGGACGTTTCCTGTCGATTGACCCAGTCTATCGGGGAGGAGACAACCATTACGGCTACCCCGGCGACCCCATCAGCCAGTTCGACCTTGACGGCAAGCGGTGGAGCTGGAAGTTCTGGCGGTACAAGAAGGTGAGAAGCTACGGAGCCCGGGCACTGGGATACGGCCTCGCAGGTGTGAGTCGCTTCATGGGCTACAAGTGCAGCTACCGCTACGGCATGAGAACATGCGTTGGGGGATGGGGTCTACACGCGCGTGGTGGTACAACACTCGGAACCACCTACTTCACGTCGAATAATTCCCAATACCTCTCAAGGGACCGGATTGCTCACGAGAAGAGACACAGGTCCCAATGGCTGCGCTACGGCCTTGGTTTCGGCATCCGCTACTTGCGAGCAGGCAGTAATCCCTGCCGCAACCGGTGGGAGCGGTTGGCCGACTGGGGGCAGGGAGGATACACGCAGTGCTACCGGTGATCCGTTTCACGTGGCAGCGGGGTGCCTTGTCAGGCCTCCTGACCGTGATCACACTATTGGGAGCATCCGGCTGCGGAATGTTTCCATCGGATCCGGCCGACCCGCCAGTGTTTGGGGCCCGGGTCGACGGCGACACTATCGTCGTCAAGATGCCCATGTGCCCCACGGATGAAATCAGACGCGTTGAAGTCTACGACTTTGACGATGTCAAGCACGAGAATCCCCGAATCGTGTGGTCCGCCTCAGGGCCGACCTCGGAATCGACCCGGAAGGGCCTGGTCACGCTGTGGTCGGGAGAGGGATTCGTAGAGCACTCAAGGAAACCCAGCAATTCCTCCATTCCCCCAAACATCGGAGTGAGCTACACGGATCCGACGGGCGACGGGCGCGACGACGTCTTCGCTCTGCGCACGATCGAGAGCGCGAAACTGGAACCAGGAAAGTATTGGACGCGCGACGGTCCCATGACCGCCAAGCAAATCGACGCGCAGCTCCACTGCGGCGACGGCAACTCATGAGCTGAGCAGCTGCTACCCGGAGTCTCAACACCCTTGAGCCGCTCCAACTGATGGGGTGCCGCACCTTTGTGCGGCACCCCAACTGTTTCTCACCCACGGTCCCCAGTGAGCCGGGAGAAATCGTCCGAGTGGCGGCTCCAGGCGCGGACCACCCCTCCCAGGTCAATGTTCTGTCTGGTCAGCGGACGGGGACCCGAAGACCTTGAAACCCTTTCGGCCAGCCCCCGGTCCGCGCAGGGCCGTGCGTCGCCGACGTCGAACGCTCAGGCGCCGTTAACGGGCTCATAAGGAAACGGCCCCAGTAGCCGTTGAGGCTACGCTCGAACGCATGAGCAGTCCCATCTCGCTGGCCGCCCTGGAGCCGGTTCTCAAGCGGATCCTGGTGGACACCGTTCAGATGTTCCGGCCCGGCCCGCAGGTCTTGAACGAGGACACGGGCGTGTACGAGCCAGGCCCGGACGTCATCGTGTGGGAGGGCCTGGGCGCCGTGTTCGCCGTCGGCGGGCCCGGCATGGTGATGTCCCTGGCCGGACAGGCGTACCAGGACGACACTCGCAACCGGTACCAGCTGCTGACATGGCTGGACGCCCCGGTGGCGTCCAGGGACGACCGCGTGCGGGTCACGGTCGCCTCGGTGGATCAAGGACTGCTGAACAGGGTGTGGCGGGTCCTGGACCTGTCCCAGGCTCAAACCCTCGCGATCGTGCGCACCACGTGGATGGACGAGGTCACTCAGTCCACGCATGCCGCGCAGTCCGGGCCGACCCCGCCGTTCTAGAGATCGAAGCGAGCGCACTTGGAGTCCCGCACCACCTATAAGGCGAGGCCCCCCACGATTGGTGGGTGGCCTCGCACTGTCGGAGCTCCCCGTCGGATTCGAACCGACGACCTCAGCTTGACTGGATCGGCCCCGGTTCGGTGCAGTTCATCTGCGACTTCCCCAGGAACTGCTGTGGTCCGCCGTAGTCGCTACTGGTTGTGGTGTGTGTGGCCGTGATGCTTGTGGGGCCGCTCGTGGCAATGCTTGTTGCGATTGACGACGGTGGCATCGGCGGCGGTGTGAGTCGTGGGGGCACCACCTCCCGTGACGGTGGCGTAATTGATGACGTGGTGATTGGCGCGGCAGGAGGCCTCGACCTTGAGGGTGATGCGTGGGTACGTGGCTCCGGCGGCCAGGATGTCGCTGCGGGTGCAGGTGAGGGTGGCCCGAGTGCAGGTCCACCCGGTGCCGCTGATGCTCCGAGCGGTGAGCCCGGCGGGAAGTGTGTCTCGGACACTGACGGTGGTGCCGTTGGTTGAGCCCGGGCCGGAGTTGCCCACCCTGATGGTGTAGACGCCGGTCCGCCCTTGAGTGAATTCCCTGCCGTGGCTCTTGGCGATGGTCAAGTGGGGCCTGGCGGCAACTGTGCAGTTGGAAAGCCTGAAGGAGGCGATCCTGGTGTGCCAGTTGCCGACCCCAGTGGCCGGCTGGTACTGGTTGGTGTACCAGAAGGTGCAGTCATCCGATGGATCGATGGCCATGGACGTGTAGTCACCCCATCGCGCGGGCCCGCAATTGTTGCCGCAGGGGGTGCCGTTGGTCTGCGATCCGCCACCGGCCTGTGCTGTGGTCTCGCCGAGCGGCAGCGTTCCGAGCGGGTCTCCGGCCAGGCGGCCAGTGAACCGGATCGAGGGGAAGGTGGCATCGGAAGACTGCGAGTACCCGACCGCCATGTCGCCCACGCGGTCCTGGGCCGTGGAGCCCATCCACCGGTGAGTGGCGTCAGGGGCGTACGTCCCCTGCTGATACACCGTCGGATTGCCGCCGACCAACCGAAGCTCGTACCAGCGCACCCCGGTTGAAGCGCCGGCTTGGACAGAGTGGTTGACCACCAGGGACTCATGGTCGCCGAAATTGCGGTAGGCGAGCCGGAACATTGCCCTGTCCCCGAGTGACTCAAGTGTCTGAGCGGTGCCGCCTTGCGGGATGCATTGGTGCCGCACGTAGCCGTTACAAGCGGCGGCGTAGGGAGCCACAGGGAGTGTCGAGGGGCCGGTGAACGTGGAGTTACTGGGCGTAGTCCAGTCGACGCGAAACTTCCAGTACGCCAAGGTGCTGTTCGTGTCGAGCCCGACCAGTGTCTCCGGCTCTCCGGCGGGAGGTGGGGTGGAGCCGTCCAGGTCGGCTCCGAGGAGTCCACCGTGGGCGGCGTCCGTGTCGAAGCACTGCTGAGTAGCCGCTGCTCCGGTCAGCATCCGCGCCCGGTCCCAGGCGCATACCTTCGCACCGAGGAAGGGACCCGTCGCGTTGGTGAACGTGTTGTAGGTGACGTAGTACGCGTCAGGCCACACCGAGAGCTTCGGGTAATCGTTGAAGTTCTGGTAGGCGAAGTCGTACCGATTGAAGGTGCCGGTCGCGTCAGAGCTCGTCGAGACAGCCACACATTCGTAGTACGGGCCTGTTGGTGAGTCGGCATTGGCGAACTGAGTAATGACCCAGCGCCCTGCCAGGGAGTCCCAGCGCACGACCGCGTCCCCGTTGTTGGTCGTCTCGCAGGGTCCGCCGAATCCGGCCCACAGCGTGTTGGTGTTCGTGGGCCCCATGATGGTGGCGCCGGTCTTGGAGTACACGGCGTACGCGAAGTTGACCGTCTCGACGATCTGGGTGGTGCCGACCGAGGCGTTTGGATCCGGTGGCTCGGTCGGCACGTTGTAGTTGTTCGATCCGATTCCGTCGAAGCTGACGTTGACGGGGACCGCGGCGCGCCTCTTGACGCTCTTTTGGATGACCGGGTCTTTCACGGTCCCCGAGGGAGCCGGTACAGGTCGCACCGGGTGCGGGCTCGGCTTGCTCGCCGGGGCTGCGTGGAGGGTGCGTACTGGCGGCGAAGTGTCGTGATGCACCGCAGGGCCAGAGTCGCTGTCAGATCTCTTCTGGGTTCCGTGAACACTGGGGCGCACCACACTTTCCGCCTGCGCTTCTGAGGCGACGGTGAAGCTGGTGAGGACCAGTGAGGCAGCCAGCAGACATCCCAGTTTTGGAATGCGCATGATGTCTCGCAGACATTGAGTTCAGGGTTTCAGGACAGGAGATGTATAAACCAGACATAAAACTTGCATTGCGCGAGACGTGTCATAATTCACGCACAATCACCTACATGGGCGCGAACTCCTGATGGTTCGTTCGACCCGCTGTGACCCACCGACACCAAGTCGCCTGTAAACGGTGATCACGCGGTGGCCGTATCGGTACCGTTCACAGCCGGGCTCGATGCAAGATCGCGAAGTCAGACTTGAACCGGCCGACGGCCTCAACACGCTGTCCTTGGCGGTCCGTAGGCTGATCTGCATGGATGACGAGCTGCACAAGGTGCGGATCACCGCCGAACAGGCCAGCGCCGCGTTGGCCCTCGACGGGCGCGACATCACAGACCAGGTGACCGGCTATCAACTCAGCCAGCGGCCGGGGATGCCGCCGGTGCTGGTCCTGCAACTGTCCCCGCTGGTCAAGAACGACTTCGAGGGCCTGGCGCACGTCGTCGTCGGCGACCCGCCGGACCCCGGCCCCGCCGCAGCGGCGTTCCTCAGCGCAATCGACGCGGGCGAACTGCAACGGCAGGTGCTGAACCGGCACGACCTGATGAACGGCGGCCCCAATGAGCTGACACGGGCCATGCTGCAGCTCCTGCAGGAGTGGGCGCGGGGCGAGTGGACGAGAGAGGTAGCCGATGACGTCTCCCAGTAACCCGCATCCCAACGCCCACTCCAGAGCGGGTGCTTACACGAACGCGGCCGAGGTGGCGGCCCTGTTGGAAGAGCGGGCCGCGCAGGTGCTGCCGCAGGCCCTGGCGCTGGTGCGGCACTACGCGATGCTCCTGGAAACCCAGGTCAAAGCGAACGCGAGCGGACGGCCCGGCCCGAACGCGATCACAGGTGACTACCGCCGCTCGTGGACGCACGAGGTACGCGTGGCCGGCGGCGCTGTGTCCGGGACGGTCGGAACGAACAAGCCGCAGGGGCGCCGCCTGGAGTACGGATACATCGGTCCCGACAGCCTGGGTCGTATCTTCGACCAGCCGCCCTATCCGCATCTGGGGCCTGCGGTGCACACGGTCGAGCCGCAGTTCGTGGAGGCTCTCGGTCGCATCGTTGACGGTGGCACGTCGTGAGCCTGGCGGAGGACCTGCACCAGGCCGTCGCCGGCGTGATGAGCGCGCACGGCTTGGGCGTGGTGTCCCGGCTCGTGTTCGCGGTGGAGCTCGTCGAGGAGGGCACCGGCGAGCTTGGCCTACTGCGGGGATCAACCCCGCCACCATGCCGGTGTGGGACGAGCTTGGCCTGCACCAGTACGCGGTCACGGACATCAAGGCGGTCATCACCGCTGCCAGGGTGGCGGGGGAGGAGGAGTAGATGAGTGTGTCGGGCCGCCAGGTGGCACTGGGAGTACAGGCGATGCTGACCTCGGTGACGGGCCGCTCCTGTGGGTACGGGACCGCGCCCACGGTCGATGACAAGCCGACCGGCAACGTAATCCCGTACAGCGTGCTGTACGAGCTGGGCCAGGTCTCCGGCTTCGGGCCGCCGTTCGGCGACGCGGACGCGGACGCCCGCGTGTACGTGCAGATCTCCTCGGTGGGTACGACGGCCGAGCAGGTGTCGCTGCACGCCGACAAGGTGCGGGCCGCTTTCCTGGCACGCGTGTCAGGTGCCGGCCGGTTCGCCAACCCGATCAACGTCACGGGCGCGAGGGTTATAGACCGTGCCCTGGACCAGGAAGACGGCACAACTGTCACGTCCGGGACCTACACTTACGTGCAGCGTTTCGCCCTGACGGTCTCATCACCGGCTGGCTGACGAACGCCCCTTACCGCGGAGGCCCATCACGCGGACGTCCGGCCATACGGCACGGGCTGACCCCTGGCTCGCTCATGCGACCTGTTGGGGACGGGCCTCCGCCACTCGCGCCGGGGGTCGGGCTCCCCGGAGAGTGAGATACCCGTGAACACGCAGCAGCGGTTCATGCGCCGCGGCGTCACGAAGTTCTTCTTCCTCAAGACAATCGCCGGCATGGACAACGTGCCAGTCCGTACAGAGCTGACGGGGGCGAACGCTACCGAGCTGTCGGGGGCGATCTCCGACATCGCCGGTTGGTCGTTGGCCAACAGCCCCATCGACACCCCCGACATGGGCTCGACGCTCACCACGAACATCCCGGGCGAGGACAAGGCCGACTCCTCCAGCCTCACCTTCTACGAGGACCAGGTCACCGACACCATCGAGACGCTGCTGAAGAAGAGCGTCACCGGGTTCATCGTCATCATGCGCAAGGGCGACATCGAGGCCAGCAGGTCGATGGACGTCTTCCCGGTCCGCGTGGCCAGCCGCGCCCCCTCATACAGCGCCGGTAACGACCCGGCGAAGTTCATGGTGACCTTCGCGATCTCGGGCCAACCGACGCTCGACGCCGCTGTCCCGGCTGCCAGCTGACCTGAAGGGGATGTCGCATGACCACTCGAAGCAAGCCGAAGCCGTCGGCCGCCGCTGTCGCCAAGGACGCGCACTGGGCTGCGAAGATGGAGCGGCTGCGGGCCCGCAAACTGCCCGAGTCCGGTCTGTCGATCTGTGACGACGACGACGCGAAGACGGCCGTCACCGACAAGGCGCTTCAGCTGGCCAAGGCCCGCGCCGCGGCCGTCGCCGAATGCGCCGAGCAGGGCATCCGCGAGGACCAGCGGGACGCCTGGGTGGCATCCAACCCTGAGGTGGTGGCCGCTGACGCGGCCCTCACCCACGCACAGGACGCCCTGGCCGCGGTGACCTTGACCCTCGCCTTCAGGGCGCTGCCGCGGCCGGTGTGGGAGCAGCTGCTGCGTGAGCATGCGCCGACCGAGGCGCAGGCCGACAAGGGCATGGAATACAACGTCGAGACGTTCCCGGCCGCCGTGATCTCCGCATGCCACGTCGAACGAGACGAGGACGGCACCGAGGTGGACGGGATGAGCGTCGCCGACGCGCAGGAGCTGCTGGACTCCTGGCCTGATGCGGAAGCCAAGGCCCTGTTCACGGCGGCGCTGGTCGTCAACCAGACCCTTCGTGCGGACCTGGGAAAAGGCTGATCTCCGATCCAGTGTTTCCGGGCCGAGATGGAGGTGTGCCACACCTATGGAATGTCACACAGCCAGTTCATGGGCGCCGGGGACGGCCGGTGGACGGCGCTGGATCGGGCGAAGGCTCTGGCGTGGCTGGCGTACACGCGGGCGGTGTGCCCGAGCTGCGGCACCAGGGATGACGAGTGGCGGCCGGAGATGGGCGGGGACCGGTTCGCGTACGTCGTCGACAGCCGCACCTGCCCCGGCTGCGAGCTGATCCAGATGGAGCGGGAGACGGTACCGGACGGTCCGGAGGGGCGCGGGGTCAAGATCGGGCTGAAGCCCAGGCGGGAGCTGTAGGTGAGCAGCGCCTACAACCTGTACGTCGACCTGACGGCGCGGACCGGCGGACTGACCGGCGGGCTGCGCCAGTCGGCGAACCAGCTGCGGCAGTTCGACGGGCAGCTGCAGCAGGTCAACCGGACGCTGATGGAGACGGGTTCGGCGACACAGAGGCTGGCCCGTCTGCAGGCGTCTGCCTCGGCTGACGCGGTCCTTGGTCAGGCCCGGGTGACTGCTGCTGTGGAACGCACCGCAGCGGCGCAGCGGGTGGCCGCGGCGGCGGCCGAACGGTCCGGGCGGGCGCAGGCGCTGTCGGCGAGCCTTGCGGCGCGCGCGGAGACGGAGCGGGCGGCGGCGGTCGCGTCCGGCGAGCGGACGCTGCGCGCCCAGGCGGTTGCGCAGACCATGGCGGCCCGCGCCCAGGCCACGGCGGGGCGGGGCGCAGCTGCGGCGCAGGTCACCGCGAACGCTGCCGCGCAGGCGGCGACCAGGGCCGCGCAGGCGCAGACGCTGCAGGAGGAGCGGGCCGCCGCCGCGCAGGCCGTAGCCGCCCGCGCGGCCGGAGTGTCGATCCGTGCAACGCAGGCCCGGGCGGCGGCCGACACGCAAGCCGCGCAGACGCTGGCCGCCCGCAACGAGGCGGAGGCTGCCGCGTCGGCGCGTGCTGCGGCGAATGCTGCCGCAGTCCGGCAGGCGGAGGTGGCAGCCCTCGCGGAGGCCCGCGCCACATCGCAGGCCCGCATCGACGGCTACATGCGCACCGGTGTGGTGCTCTCGGCGATCCTCGCCGCCGGTGTCGTCGGCGCGGTGTCGCTGGAGCGACACATGGCGAACGTCATGACGATCTCCCAGCAGATCGACGCGTCCACGGTCAGCGGGTTCACCGACGAGATCCTGAACCTGTCGAAGGGAATGACGCAGTCGACGAGCCAGCTCGCCGAGGGCCTGTACCAGGTCGTGTCGACCGGCTTCGACGGTGCGGACGCGATGACGATCCTGTCCGTGGCCGCGAAGGGCGCCAGCGCGGGCCTGACGACGACGGAGATCTCCGCGCGGGCCCTGCTGGGCGTGTTGAAGGCGTACGGCATGCCCGCGTCCAAGGCGTCCGACGTCATGGACGTGATGTTCCAGACGGTGAACAAGGGCGTCATCAGCTTCGAGGAGCTGGCCCTGCACCTGGGCGACATCGTGCCGATGGCCGCTGCCGCCGGTATCAGCTTCGACGACCTGGCCTCCGCGTACGCCGCGGTGACCTTGGCGGGTGTTCCCGCTGCGGAGTCCGCGACCGGCCTGAACATGCTGATGACCCGCATGATGCAGCCGACGCAAGAGCTGAGCGACATGATGCGCAAGCTCGGCTACGAGTCGGCGGCCTCGGCGGTGCAGCAGGACGGTCTGTACGTCGTGGTGAACAAGCTGGCCAGAGCCACGCACGGCTCCGCCGAGGAGATCACCACCCTGTTCCACGACGTGCGGGCCTCCCGCGCGATGCTGGCGCTGGCCGCCAACGACGGCAAGAACTACGCCGACACCTACCAGGGCATCGCCAACGAGGTGGAGCGGGCCGGGGCCGCCCACAAGGCGTTCGAGATGCAGATGAACACCACCGCCGGCCAGTGGGAGATGTTCATCAACCGCAGCAAGGCCCTGGGGATCGACCTGGGGCGGGCGCTGCTGCCGGTGCTGCAAACCGTCGGCAACGCCTTGTCGGTGTTCGCCGGGTCGATCGCGGACGCGCCGGGCCCGCTGAAGTCCTTCGGTGCCGGGCTGCTGGCGATATCCGCCTCCGGGGCACTCACCCTCGCTGTGATCACCCGGATCACGGCGCAGTGGCAGGCGTTCCGGGTCGCTCAGGCGGAAGCCCAGGCGGGCGGCTCCGTCATGCCGGCGGTCCTGAAGGGCGCGGGTCTGGCGGTATCGGGTCTGACGGCGCTGCTGGCGGTGGGCGTGCTCGCCTACTCGGCGTACTCGGCTTCCAAGGAGCAGGCCAAGGCGGCCACGGACGACTTGGTGCAGGCCCTGCGCGCCGAGCGGGAGGAAGGCGACCAGGGTGCGGGCCTGCGCGCCCTGACGGAGTCGCTGACCAACTCCGATGACGCGGCCAAGCTGAAGAAGGTCGGCATCGACATGGCGTCCGCGCTGGACGGCATCACCTCTGGCGGCAAGAAGCTCGCCGACCTCAAGAAGGACATCTGGCGCAACGCCTCCTTCGACACGGTGGACCAGTCCGGGCAGGTCAGTTCAACCCTCACCACAGAGGGACAGTCCGCGATGGACCTCCTCGACAAGCAGCACCACATCTGGTCGTCAGCGGTGAAGAAGGAAGCCGAACTCGCCGCCGCGATGGAGATCGTCAACGCCAAGGTGCAGCAGGCGAAGGTCGGCGCAGCCAAGGCGTGGAACCTGGACCTGCTGGTGCCGACCGGCAAGGACGGCCTGCCGCAGTACACCGACGAGATGAAAGCCATGGCGCAGGCCCTGGGCGCGATCGTCGACCCGGCCAAGGCGTGGCAGACCGCCCAGGACAGGGTGGCCAAGTCCAACAAGAACGCCAAGGCCACCTTGGAGGACTATGTGCGGGAGCTGCGCAGCCAGTTGAAGGCGCAGCGCAGCTTCCAGGGCAACCTCTCCAAGCTGGCCACGGCCGGATACGGGGACCTCACCGATCACTTCTCCAAGCTCGGTGTGTCCTCGGCGCCGATCCTGGACGAGCTGGTGAAGCAGCTCGGCAAGGGCAAGACGAAGGTCGCCGACGAGCTGGAGTCGGTCATCACCGAGTCGGCGGCCCGCGCCCAGCCGGCGTTCCGGGCGGGCCTGGCGCAGTTGCCCGCGATCGCCGCCCGCTACGGCAAGCGGATCGCCAAAGATTTCGCGGATGCCGCCGAGACGAATGACGCCCGCAAGTTCGGCCGCGTCATGCAGGCGATGGCCGTCACCGACATGAGCCGCGCTGTTCGCGCCGGCAGCACGGCCGCCCGCACGCAGATGTCGCGCGGCATGAACCTGCTGGCGCGAGTCGCCGCCGAGAAGGGCTCGGATGCGGCGCTGGCCCTGCAGCGGGCCCTGCTGTCGGGTGATGTGACCACTGCGATGGACCAGATCCGGGCTATCTGGGGGGCGGACCCGCCGATCAGCTCCGAGGACCTGCAGAGCGTCGTTTCCGCGTTCCACACGGCCGGCGGCAAGGCCAAGGGCGAGTGGTCGGCGATGCTGGACCTGATCACGCAGGTGTCCAAGGCGAAGGGCACCGAGGCCGCGTCGTCCCTGACCTCTGCTCTGCTGTCGGGGGACATGGCCGCCGTCGAGGCGCAGTTGGACGCGATCGGCGTGAGCGTGCAGGAGATCCCCGGCACGAAAACGATCAGCGTCAGCGTGAACCCGCCCGCGCCGGTATCGGTACAGGTGATCCCTCGCGTCGGGGGCACCGGACCGTGGGCGAACAAACCGCAGTGGGCCGACGGCGGCATTCTGTCGTTCTACGCCGACGGCGGCCTTCACACCGGCGGCCTCGGCCGCCGTGAGAACCACATCGCCGAGATAGCGCCTGCCGGTTCGTGGCGGGTGTGGGCCGAGCCGGAGACGTACCCGGGCGAGGCGTACATTCCGCTGGCGCCGTCCAAGCGGGCCCGCTCCAAGCAGATCCTCGACGAGGTGGCGCACCGGTTCGGGGCGAGTGTCGAGTACCACGCTGAGGGCGGTCTCTCCGGCTGGACGTACTCGCCGGCGGGCGGCATGGACGGCCTTTTCTCGCTGTCGTCGGTCGCATCGGACTCGATGAACAAGAAGGGCACTGCCCTGGACCTGGGCAAGTTCTCCAAGAACCTGCACAAGTCTGTGGTGGAGGCGCAGCGGTGGCGTAAGGACTTGTCGACGGTGGCGCGCCGGGCCGGCCAGGACGTCGCTGACGCTCTGGAGGCGATGGGCGCCGACGGCATCGCGCTGACCCACAAGATGGCCACCGGCAGCTCGAAGTACATCAAGAGCATGGCGGCGGAGCTGAAGAAGCTCGCCGACGCCTCGAAAGCCTCCCTGGCGGACTACATCAGCCAGCTCGGCGGCGCGGCGAAGCAGACGTCCGAGTTCCAGAAGAACTTGGCCAAGCTGGCCGCCGAGGGCTACGGAGATCTCGCGTCACGGCTCGCCGCTCAAGGCGACCAGGCCGCGCAAGCCCTCGCAGTGCAGGCCGTCAAGAGCAAGAAGAACGCCCAGCAGGCCAACGACGCCTCGAAGAAGGCGTCGGCGGCGCTGTCCGAATGGATCGATGCCACCGCTCTGGCCGCCGGCGAGCACCTCCACGCCTCCACCAAGGCCGTGGTCCGCGTCACCGCGGTCCAGCGCTGGACCCAGCCGGCCACAGTGCACAACCTCACCGTCGCCGACATCCACACGTACTATGTGCTGGCGGGCGAAACTCCGATTCTCGTTCACAACTGCAATAGTGGTGCAAGCGATGCCATGAATTCCGCGCAACTGAAGCGCTTCTACTCGCAAGGCGAGAAGTACGGCAAGGGCGGGATAAAGGTGCTTGAGGGTGGGAGGATTCGCTTCTACGGGAATGTCACGCCAGCCCGTAATCCTGGCGAAATGGTCGGCCGCCGCCTTGTACGTGAATGGGACCCCAAGACGGATTCCACTCGGATCTGGCACGAGACGCTTGACACTGCCGGGAACGTGCGAATCGTACGGCCTGACGTCAATGTCACAGGTGGGAGCAAGGTGCACTACTCGTTCGATTCTGAAGGAAACTTCACAGGAACCTTCTGAGGTGTCATGAGCGAAGATCTTCGAGAGCTGGTCGGCGGCCACTTGGCTCAGCTCGCTGAGGGGGTTATTTCTCCCGACGAAGCGGCCGATTGGGCGCTACGCGTCATGGAGGAGGCGAGTGCCGAAACTGTTGAGCCAAAGATCTGGCGCGCTTTGGATCAACTTGCCGGTGCAGACCTGCTCGAATCTCCCGGCAAATATCTTCATGGACGCGAAGATTTTGCCTGTTGGCGGGCTGAATTTGAGGCCGATTTCAGCCATTGAGGCAAACACGATCGGACGCCGACGGCCCCCCGCGACATCTCGTGGGGGGCCGTCGGCGTTCTGCGAGCTGGGTCTTCCTGCGTGCGGCGCGTGCCATGCTGTTCTCGAGGGCCTTGGTAAGGCTGTTGACGGCTTCCTGCTGCAGGCGAAATTTGACGTATGTGTAGACGCCAGCAGTGACCTGAGGGAATTCGACGTAGTTGTGATGCTCATGTAGTGCTGCTCGATTTGTGAATCAGTTGGGCAAATCTGAGGGATCGTCAGGCTATTCCTGGCGGGCCCTCAGCGCGTCTTGACGGCAGTAGCTGACGGCAACTTCAGCGGACGAGTGCGGCACCGTAGGCCGTTCGCCGCCGTCGGAACCGACCGCCTCGGTGGTTTTCGGCTGCCGAGTGCGATTTCGATGGTGTCTCGCTGGAGGCGGAGTCGGACGTGGGCGGAGACGGTGGCGGTCACGCCGATGGGAGCGTGGTCGAGGAGTTTCTTGATCACGACGCGTTCGATGCCCTGTTTCAGGAGCGGCGAGGCAGTTGATTGGCGGAGGTCGCGGAAACGGATGCGGCGGAGACGAGCTTTGCAGAGGAGCAGGACGAAGCTCCGGTTGAGGTTGGTCGGGTCGATCGGTCCGCCCCGTGGAGTGGTGAATATTGCCCGATGACCTGCTGCGTGGCGCCTGAGGGCTCACGCTCGTGCTGCTGCTCGTGGTGGTGCTTCAGCGACCAAAGGCAGCGGGTGGGTGAGGGCTATGCGGCGCTCGGAAACCCGGGTCTTGGCGGATGGCGGCGATGTCCCTTCCAGGCTCAGGTCTTCCCGGCGCAGGGCCGAGGAGTTCGCCTTTGCGGAGTCCGGTGTGCAAGGCGAGTTCGAGCAGGGCCTGCAGCCGGTGACTTTGTGCGGTGGTGAGTTGCGATCGGCGGCAGGAAGCAGGTGGCGAGGTTTAGTTCGGCGAGGCTCGCCCCGACGGCCCAGCCCGGCATGCTCATCGGTCGGCGCTGCCGGGCGGGACGACCCATTCGGTGGGTTGGCCGGTGAGGGAGGCGATCATGTCGAAGTCTCCGTCGTAGTGGAGGACGGTTCGCCGGTTCAGTTCTGCGGTGGCGGCGATGAGGAGGTCGGGGAGGGACAGGGCGCGGTGGATGCCCGCGTTGAGTGCGTGGCGCTGGATCTCCAGCGCGCGGGTGAAGGTGTTGTCGTCGGTGCGGAGGTAGTCGAAGGCGTGGAGCCAGGTGCTGATCCGTGTTGCTTCCGAGCTGTCCCGGGCTGAGTGGATCATCTCGTACTCGGTGGGCTGGCATACGGCGAGGAGGTAGCGCTCGTGCAGAGGCTTGAGCACCTCCTTGACGCTCGGCTTCGTCCAGCGGGCGAGGGCGGACTTGTCGATCAGGTAGCGGTCCTGCATCAGGCGGCCCGGCCTCCGTCGCGGTCGCCGTTGTGCTTGAGAGAGCCGTCCGCGCTGCGGGGGCCGGTGTTCTCGACGATCTCACTGAAGTCGAGTTCGCCGGCGTCCATGGCGTCGAAGCCCTCCTGCCGCAGGTGCCGCTTGACGGCGTCTTCCATGGCGAGGCGGACGGCTTTGGCTTTCGTTTTGGTTCCGAAGATGCGCATGGCCTCGGTGACCATGTCTTCATCGAGGTCGATCACGGTTCTGGCCATGTGGTGGTCCCTTCGTAGATGCTCCCGTCAGTGAAACGATACCATTTATTGACTATGGAAGATATCGTTTTGGTCGGAGGGGTCTCGCCGTGGATGGAGGCTGCGGCGGTAGTGGTGAACCACCGCGTGGTCGCTCCTTGTGGGAAATGGGCAGTCGTCCTCAGCCGGGTTCCGCCCCTGTCAGGGATTTCGTCAGGAGCGATAGGGCGGCGAGAAGCGGCCAGCCAAGAACCCCCACTGGTGGACAGCCGGTGGACAGACGCCTTTGGACAGCACATCACGGGGTGGCAGGGGTCAACCTGCTGCGCATGCTCTGATCAGCCCAAACGTCACTGGGCAGCACGACCGGGCACCACGCAACACGAACGCTCACGGTCTCGTAATGCGTAGGTCTCGGGTTCGAATCCCGAAGGCGGCTCAGAGAAACCCCAGGACTCACTCGCCGTGACCTGGGGTTTCTTGTTTCTGTTGACCTTGGAATCCGGGCCAATCGGGCATGTGTGGTCTGTGTATCGTAATGCGTAGGTCAGAGGTGTGGTTTCTGTGTTGGCGTAGGCGATCTAAGTCTCTGACCTGGCCTTTTGCTTGTTCGGGGCGAGTGGGGTGGGCTCGTGCGAAGGGCCCCGGTGGACAACCGGTGGACAGACGTGCTTGACACTCCATCAGGGGTCTGTCGCTGTCCATGGGACAACGGATGAAATGGACCGATCTCCGACGGGGCGATCGGCGGCGTCGGGACTGTCCGGTCCTGACAGGTCTCACTCCGTCTTGGATCCTTGTCACCCAACGTGGATGCCAGCTGCGGCTCGGACATGGCACTCGGTCTCTCACCACACCAGTCACCTGTGCGGGGAGGCACGCCAGCGACCGGCGGCCTGGCGGGAACGGGTCGCTGAAGGTCTGTCTCATGCTGAATGCACCGGGGAAACGAAAGGCTCCACACCAGTCCGCCGGTCACCTGCCAGAGGGTGAACGTCCGCACCGGCACCCCCAGGGCGCCCGCCATCGGGTTCAGGACCGTGCGCACCACCGGAACGAAGCGGGCCAGCACGATCGCCTTCGCGTAGCCGTAGCGCTCCAGCAGTTCCTCCGCACGTTCCGCGCCCTCGTGCAGGCGGGCCGAGCGGCTGCGGGCGAGCAGGGCGCCGCCCGCTCTTCGGCCCAGGAGATATCCGCACTGTGCGCCGGCCAGCGCCCCGATCGCCGCGGCGACCAGGAGCGGGGCGAGTGACAGCTTCAGGCCGCGGTCGGCGGCGCCGGTGCACAGCAGCCCTGCGGTGAACAACAACGAGTCGCCCGGGAGGAAGAAACCGATCAGCAGCCCGGTCTCGGCGAACAGCACCACACCCACGCCCAGCAGGCCGAACGCGGACCGTTGCCGTCGCGCAGGCCTAATCGCAGGTGTTCGACGCGGAAGAGGGCCTGCTCCAAGAGCCCGGCGACGTGGTTGTCGTAGAGGGCGTAGACGATGGAGCGGCCCCGGCCGACCGGGTCATCGTCCGCCTCGGCGAGTGCTTGCAGCCAGCCCCGCACCCTCGGAGCAGCACCACCGCTCACTTCGTTACAGCGGCTCCATTCCGCCCCTGGCTACGTTCGGGAGGGCGGGCCGGATTCCGGCCCGCCTCCGGCGTTCGCGTGCGTTTCCGCAGCCTCGGGGCCCTCCTTGGAGTCAGCCGAGCTGTGTCAGCTTTGAGTTGCCTCCTGGTGCCGCCGCGTCTGCGGGGGGCAGAGCCGTGGGGTAGAGGCGGACGTCGCTGAGCGCGGCGTTGGCGTACTCGCCGTAGGCGTCCGAGGAGAGGCGGCGGCCCAGTTGGACGGGGCCGGTGGCGTTCCAGGCGGAGTCGAACGGCTTGGTGGCGGTGAGGGCGCCGTTGACGTACAGGAGCAGGCGGTCGGTGTCCGGGTCGTAGACGCCGACCAGGCGGGTCCATTTGCCCGCGACGGCCTTCGTACCGTAGGCGGCGGTCCAGGTGCCGGTGGCCGTGTCTGCGGTACGCCGGCCGAAGGCCCAGACACCGCCGCCGGAGGAGTAGTAGAGCTGGAAGCCGTTGGCCGTGTTCACGGACGGGTCGTCGGACTGGGAGACGAGGGTGGAGTTGCCTCCGTCGAGGGAGTTGAGCTTCACCCATGCCGAGACGGTGAAGCCGTGGGAGGTGTCCACGCCCGGGCCCGTCGTGTCGGCGTAGCCCGTGGTGCCGGTGAGGTTCAGGGCCGGGCCGCGCGTCACGTCGGTTTTCCAGGAGGCCGCGCCGTGGAGTGTCGCCGGGAGGCCGCCGACGGAGTCGGAGGCGGTCGTGCCGCTGCTGTCCGTGAGGGGCCAGCGGTGGGTTGCCGTGTCGGTGACCGTGCCCAGGGAGACGGGGGACGAGAAGGTGGCCGTGGTGCCGGTGGGTGCGGCGCCCGGGTACTCCGTCAGCTGGCCGGCCGTGTCGGTGGCGTACAGGTCGGGTTTGCCGTCCGGGCCGCCGGAGGCGCTGTTGACATCGCCGGGGGAGGCGACGGTGGGGTACTGCTTGAGGGGCAGGACGACGCCCAGGCCCGTGGCCGGGTGGGTGTTCCAGCCCGGCGTCGTGCCGCCGGTCCAGTTCTGCGCGGCCGTGCCGTTACAGGTGTGCAGTTGGACCTGGGTGCCGTTGGCGGTGCTCTGCTGGGGGTCGTCCAGGCACTTCCCGGACTGTGGGTTGACCAGGCTGCCCGAGGCGCCGGTGGTCCACTTCTGGGAGCCGGTGCCGGTGCACTTGTAGAGCTGGAGCAGGGTGCCGTCGGCAGTGCCGCCGTCGGTGACGTCGAGGCACTTGCCGAGGACGCGCAGAGAGCCGTCGTTGTGCAGGACCCACTGCTGGGACGGCGAGTTGTTGCAGGTGTAGACCTGAATCCTGGTGTGGTCGGCGGTGTGGGCGCTCGCGTCGTCCAGGCAGATCGTGCCGCCGGAGGACGTCTTCACGCCCGCGACGAGCGCCGTGCGGACGGGGGCGTGCAGCAGTTGGGGCAGCAGGGCGGAGCCGGCGACGTCGATCGGGAAGGTGTAGACGGTGCCCGAGGAGTCGTCGCGAGCCCACAGGGTGGGCGTGCCGCCGGTGAGCTTGCCGTTGCCGTCCTCGTCGACGGAGAAGGCGCCACCGACCCGGCCGGGCGCGATCAGGGTCAGGCCCGACCAGTCGCCGTCGCCGAGCAGGAGCGGGTGGCCGAGGTGGTTGATGCCGTAGGACTGGTAGAGCCACAGCTTCTTGTTCTCGACCGTGATCACTGCGGGGTGGTCGGCGTTGCCGTACACGTCTCCGTCGACGACCAGTTGGGAGAGGCTCCAGGGCTTGGCCGGGTCGTAGCCCGCCTCGGCGCAGCGGTCGGCGGGGACGGTGTCGGTGGCCTCGCAGGCGTCCTTGGTCACCACGTCGTAGCGGCGGCCGACGAAACCCGGGAAGGTGGAGTACGGCGTGCGAGGGAAGGAGCCGTCGTCCTTGGGGTCGAGGTCGTTCTTCACGACGTACAGCGCTTGCGTCTTCTTGTTGTACGCGAGCAGGTCGTCGTGGGTGTCGCCGTGCAGGTTGCCGCGATGGGCGATCAGGTAGTCGTTCCAGGTGCCCGTGGGCGCGCCTGCGGCGGTCGAGACGATCACCGGGCTGGTGACCGCGGGCGGGGTGCCGGTGACCGGGCCGTCCTGCGCCGGGACGGGTGACTGGGCGGGGTCGCTGTCGCCGGGGATGAGTTCGAGGTCGCCGGTGCTGGTGGTGGCGAGCAGGTCGGGGCTGCCGTCGCCCGTGACGTCCCCGGGCGCGATCTTGGTTTTCGGGTCCCAGGGTGCGGTGAAGGTGTAGCCGACCGGGTTCTGGGAGAGGTTCCCGGCCCGGTCGACCGCCGCGACGTACAGCGTGTGCACGCCCCAGTTGATGACAGGGGCGCTGACGGTGCCGGAGGCGATGCTGCCGCTCGTCGAGGTCACCTTGGCGGTGTGGCCGGTGGCGGCGGTGGGCTGGCCGTCGAGCTGCCACAGGAAGTGGTCGACGCCGCTGGCCTTGCACCCGGCCGGGTCGCAGGTGTCGGCCGGGGCATTGTCGGCGGCGGAGACCGCGAAGGCGGCCTTGACATCGGCACCCGCGTAGGTGTCGCCGGCGCCGCTGCCCACCGGCGGGAAGTGCGGGTTGTCGGCGATCGTCGGCGTCTGCGGCGGGGTGAAGTCGGTGTCGAACCAGCAGTGGTCGCTGACCTCGGACTTCAGCTTGATGGAAGAGTTGTCCTGGGCGTAGACGTCCCAGCCGTACTCGTGGCCGTCCTTGAGGGTGAAGCCGATCGGTGCGTCGGCGTCCTGGCCGGAGGCCACCATGCCGCTGTCCGGAGTGCCCTTGTCCACGGCGTTGCCGTCGGCGTCGAGGTCGGTGCGGTCCCAGACGTGGTAGTGCGCCTCGGCGTGCTCGCCGGAGATGTGCGTGGTGACGGTGGAGTGCAGCTGGATGTTGCTGCCCGCGTCGCTGTACGTCGTGGCACCGATCCAGCCGGTCGCGGCGGCGCCGGTGACGCAGTCGCCGTCCGCGCCCAGCGGCTTGGGCGTGGTGCGCGGCTTGGTGGGGATGTCCGGCGGGATGTCGAAGACGGTGGTGAGGGTGAGGACCTGCGACATGCGCAGGTAGTCGTCGTTGGAGCCGGTCTTCGACTCGTTGCCGAAGAGGCCGATCGTCCAGGTGCCCTTGTTGCCGTCGGCGATCTTCTGGATCTGCTTGTCCACGCGGAAGGACGCCGTGCTGTTGGAGCAGCTGCTGTTGCCGTTGGCCCCGCTGGGGACGGTGGTCTTCACCGCTGGGTATCCGTTGTCGTCGAGGGTGTCGGGCTGGTGCTCCCAGTCGGTGTTCGCGTTGATGCCGCCCGTGGTGTGCAGGGTGATCGGCTGGTCGTGCGAGCAGTCGAAGCTGGCCGCGAAGGTGGTGCTGACCTTCACCTCGGCCTTGATCACCACCATCGACGGGTCGAGGCCACTGGTGTTGACCGCGTAGTACGACCGCTCGAGCCCGACCCCGCAGGGGCCGCCCCAGCGCTGGTAGCCGACGCCCTCACCGTTGGTCTGGGGCTTGTTGTACTGCGGGGCGTCGGAGCAGGAGGAGCTGGAGTACACCTCGTCGAAGGCGCCGGACTTGCTGGTGACCGGGTTCTCGAACGGGTCGATGTACACGGGGTAGTGCGTGGCAGGGTCGTCGAGCAGCGACGTGTCGGGGGCCAGGGTGATGGCGTCGGCGGCGGTGGTCATGGGGACCTGGCCGATCTGGGCGCCGGTGCCGGGGCCGGCGGCGGAGGAGGCGTCCGAGGGGGCCGCGGGGGTGTCGGCGGCGGCCCGCACGAAGGACGCGGGACTTACGGCCGCCGTCGCATCCGACGCGGTCGACGTGCCGGAGTCCCACATCAGAGGGCGTGGACTGGTGTACGACATCGTGCCGTCCATGGCTGTGGCGGTCATGCCGCCCGCAGGGGTTGCCGCCAGGTCGAGGCCGTCCGTGTCCGTCGCCACCGTGAGCGTGCGCACGCGCGGATCGGCGGCGGCCTGTGCGTCGTGAACGATCAGTACGTCGCTGAAGCCGCCCTGGTCCGTCACCGAGACCGACAGGTCGACGCCGGGCAGCACGGAGGCGTACAGCGCCGTGTCGCTGCTGACCCGGGGGGTGGGCAGGGCGAAGGGCATGGTCAGACTCATGCTGTGCCCGGCCGGATCGGTGAGCGTGGCCAGCGGCCCACCGCCTCCACCGGAGAGGCGTACGCCGCTGGGCGTGGCCTTGGGGGAGTAGGTGCCATCGGCACCGGCGACGAGAGTGGCGTCCACCGGCACCCAGTCGCCATCCCTCTGTACCCGCACCGGCAGGATGGTCGACGTCGTGATGAAGGTGCCGTCCGGCTGGGCGGTCACGGTGTCGGTCTCGCTGGTGAGCGCGTCGACCGGTACGGCTGTGCCGTCGGCGACCGCCTTCGCCTGGGCGACGAGCAGCGGATCGGTGGGGCCTGACGGGTCGTCGGCGGTGACCGCGCCGGCCGGGACGGTGAGCGCGCCGAGCAGCACACCGGCCACGGGAAGCAGCGCCAGTCTGCGGACGGATGACGACAGCACGGAATAACCCCTTCGCACAGCGGACAGAGCAGATGCGAGATCTGCGACCATCCGCGCCCGAAGCGGCCCGCGGCCGGACGATGGTCAGGACGTCGGCGGCGGGGCGTGCGGCGGTGATGTTCGCTCCCCCGGCACAGAACGTACACAGCAAAAGCCAAAATCGAACACGCATTTGTCATGATCTTGGCAAAAAGTCTTGAGGTTGGGTCAATTCGGTTCCTAGCCTCCCTTCCTGGATCACGCCGACCACGTGACTGTTCAGACAGCGGACGTCCATGTCCGTTTCATACGGGGGGACTTCACACGGTGGGTGTGCGAAGAACGCTGACGCTCGTCTCTGCCCTTTTCACCGCGATGGTGCTGCTGGTGACCGGGGCGGTGGCGCAGGACGGCATCGGGCCGTACGTCTTCCACGGCGACTTCTGGAAGCCGAAACCGCTGCCGGAGACCCCCGCCGTCGGCGACCACGAGTTGACCCGTCCGAAGACCGTCCGTCCCAAGGGCTACCGTCCGCTGACCGGATACACAGCCGTCGGCAAGTCCGGCTGGCCGAAGGCAGGTTCGCACACGGTCGCCCTCAAGGACGAGCCCAGCAAGGCGGGTTCGCTGCCGGTGTGGGTGGCGTCGGCGGGCAGGCAGCGGAGCGCTCCCCAGGTCGGCGTCCGACTTGCCTCCCGCGCCCAGGCCCTGCGCGCCGGCGCCGACTCCGGTCTCCTCGTCGGACTGGGTGCCACCAAGTCCCGTACCGACAAGGTGAGTGTCGTCATCGACTACTCCGCCGTCGCCAAGGCCTACGGCGGCGGCTACGGCTCCCGGCTCACCCTCACCCGGCTCCCGGCCTGTGCCCTGACGACCCCTCAGCGTGCGGAGTGCCGTACCGCCACACCCCTGAAGGCCGTCAACCGGGCCACCGCCAAGCAGCTCACCGCGACCACCACCGCCGACTCGGCGATTGCCGTCACCTCGGGCAGCCGGGGCTCGCAGGGCGACTACTCGGCGACCTCGCTGACCCCCGAAGGAACGTGGCAGACCAGCGGCACCGGTGCCTACACCTACTCGTATCCCGTCCAGGTACCGGCGGGGCTCGGAGACACCGGCCCGTCGGTGGCGCTGTCGTACGACTCGCAGTCGGTGGACGGGGAGACCTCGGCCCGCAACTCGCAGGCGTCCTGGATCGGCGACGGCTGGGGCTACCAGCCGGGCTTCGTGCAGCGGACGTACCGTTCGTGCGGCTCGCTGCTCGACTCCGACGGGAAGAAGATCCTCAAGGGTTCGGGTGACCAGTGCTGGGGCGGCGGCAACGCCACCGTATCCTTCGGCTCCCACTCCGGCGTCCTCGTGCCCACCGCCACTTCCGGAGTACCGGGCGAAACAAGGGAGTTCCGGCTCCAGGGCGACGACGGCACCGTCGTGCAGGAACTGTCGGGTGCCGCCAACGGCCTGTACGACGGCACCTACTTCCGGGTCCTGACCACCGACGGCACCGCCGCCTACTTCGGGGCCGACCACTCACCGACCGGCCCCGGTACCAAGGGCCTGGCCTCCTCGAACTCCGGCGACGACTCCACGCACGCGGCCTGGGGCGTCCCCGTCCTGCACCCACGATCCTCCGACCCCTGCCACAGCGACTCCGACGGCAAGAAGTCGCGCTGCGACAAGCCCGAGGGCTGGCGCTGGAACCTGGACTTCGTCGTCTCGCCGAACGGCTTCGTGCAGCGCTACGACTACTCCACCGAGACCGGCTACTACGACCTCGGCGGCGGCCAGGCGGCAGCGACCGACGACCGTGACGACACCGGCACCCTCACCTCGTTCACCCGCGGCGGAACGCTCACCTCCATCTCGTACGGCTACACGCTGGACGACGAGCAGGCGGGCCGTACCCCGTCCTCGCAGGTGGTGTTCGCCTCCAAGCAGCGCTGCCAGACCACGTCCTCCTTCACCGACTGCTCGGCCGGGAACCTGGACGACAACACGGCGCCGCACTGGCCGGATGTGCCGTGGGACCTGCACTGCGACGCGACCGACAAGACCAAGCTGCCGGACGACGCCACCAAGGTCCCCACCGACGTGTGCATCGTCTCGTCGCCGACGTTCTGGTCCACGACCCGGCTGGACACC
The DNA here is from genome assembly GCF_055581185.1 of Streptomyces sp. NPDC031474. Taxonomy (NCBI): domain Bacteria; kingdom Bacillati; phylum Actinomycetota; class Actinomycetes; order Kitasatosporales; family Streptomycetaceae; genus Streptomyces; species Streptomyces sp. NPDC031474. The sequence continues at coordinate 163,377 of NZ_JBVIJX010000006.1, read as the reverse complement.
ATCACCACCAAGGTGCGCGTCAAGGACGGCGACACCGACAAACTGGTCCCGGTCGACTCCTACGCCCTCGGGCAGGTGTACTCCGACGCGGGCGGTACGGTCGACCCGGTCACCGGAACCACCGTCGACCCCAAGGACGCGGGCTCGCTCCAGGCCGTGATGTGGCTACAGTCCATCAAGCACACCGGCAAGGGCACCTACGGCAACGGCAACAGCGACATCACACTGAACCAGGTGTCGTTCACCGGCACAGAGATCGACAACCGGGTGGACGACGACTCGCCGTCCGCCCCTCCGCTGTACCGGCCGCGGATCTCCAACATCCAGACGGAGACCGGCGAGTCGATCACCGTCGAGTACAACCAGACCCCGTGCGCGGGCAAGACGCTCGACATCGAGCACGCCGATTCCAACACCAACTCCTGCTACCCCGTGTACTGGACGGTCCCAGGCGCCTCCAAACCGATCGCCGACTGGTTCAACAAGGTCACCGTCCACAGCGTCACCGCCGCCGACCTGACGATCGCCGCGCAGTACAACCCGGACGCCTCCAAGATCCCGGCGGGCTCCGAGGCGCACGTCTACACCTACGCCTACTCGGGTGCCGCCTGGCACCGCGACGACTCCGACCTCACGGACGACCAGTACCGCACCTGGGACCAGTTCCGCGGCTTCCGCACCGTCACCGTGCGCACCGGAAAGGCGCCCGAGCCGGTCACCCAGCTGACCACCACCTACCTCCAGGGCATGGACGGCGACTACAAGGCCGACGGCAGCCGCCGCTCCGTCAGCGTGGACGCCACGGTCGGCGGCAAGACCGTCGAGACGGTCACCGACGCCGACCAGTTCGCCGGAACCGCCCTGCAGTCGGACACCTACACCGCCTCCGGCGGCGCGGTGAACGCCTCCACTGTCAACGGCCCGTTCGCCTTCACCACCACGGCGCACGCCGACCGCACCTCGTGGACCGCCTGGACCCAGGAGGACCACCCGGGCGAGACCGCACCGGACAAGGCCACCCTGCCCGACCTCACCGCCCGACGGGTCAAGTCCGCCCAGACGCACGGCTACGCTCTCCTCGCCGACGGAACCTGGCGGCACACCCGCACCGACACGGCCTACGACGACCGGGGCCGTGTCCAGACGGTCGACGCGCACGGCGACGTCTCCGTGGCCACGCAGGAGAAGTGCAGCACCACGCAGTACGCCGACCCGGCCTCCTCGGCCGGCAACACCATGCTGCTCGCCTACCCGGACCGCATCACCGCGGTCTCCGGGCCGTGCGGCACCAAGGCCGGCGCCGACACGCTGCTCTCCGACAAGAAGGTCTACTACGACGGCGACGGTTCCGTCACCGCCCTCGGCGCCTACGGCACGGTCGCCCAGCCGCACGTCACGGGCACCCAGGTCGCCACCGGCTTCGCCACCGACGGCACCGAGAACTGGCGCACCACCAGCGGTATCGCCTACGACGGGGCGGGCCGCGTCACCGACGCCCTCGACGCAACCGGCAAGGGCACCCACACCGACTACCTGCCCAAGTGGAGCAGCGCGGGCGGGAACACCAACCCCACCAGCATCGTCTCCACCAACCAGAAACAGTGGAAGGTCACTTCCACCCTCGACCCGCTGCGCGGCCAGCCTCTGCGCAACGTCGACGCCAACGACCGCGTCACGGACATCACCTACGACGCCCTCGGACGCCGTACCGCAGTCTGGCTGCCCGGCCGCGACAAGGCGACGCAGAGCGCGGACATGACGTTCGCATACTCCATCAACCCCGGCGCGGTGCCCGCCCCCGGCGGCACCATCACCAAGCCCGGCGACCCGACCTCCGTCACCACGCGCACCCTGCGCGAGGACGGCACCTACGCCACGTCGATCAGCATCTACGACGGGATGCTCCAGCCCCGCCAGGCCCAGACGACCGCCGACGGCGACTCCGACTCCGGCCGGATCATCTCCGACACCTTCTACGACTCCCACGGCTGGCCCAGCGCCTCGTACGCCCCCTACTCGGAGCCGGACCACACCCCGTCCGCCACCCTGTACGCGGCCAACGAGAACGAGATCCCCGCCGAGACCACCACGACGTACGACGGCCAGGGCCGCGCCACCACCGGCACCCTGTGGCACCAGGCCGTCAAACAGTGGAGCACCTCCACCGCCTACCCCGGCGCCGACGAGACCGACTCCACCCCGCCGGCCGGCGGCCGGGCGACCGCCGTGTACACCGACGCCCTCGGCCAGACGGCAAAGTCGGTGGTGCGCAACACCGGCGCGACGGTCACGCTCAAGGGCGGCAGCATCATCCCGTCCGGCACCTCGCTGACCTCGGGCAGCGTCCGTCTGACCATGCAGGCCGACGGCAACCTGGTCCTCTCCGCGCTGGCGACCGGCAAGACCGTCTGGTCCTCCGGCACCAGCGGAAACCAGGGCGCCTACGCCCAGTTCGGCGCCGACGGCAACCTCGCCGTCTACACCACCGCCGGCACCTCCAAGTGGACGACCGGCCTGACTGCGACCACCGGCGCCACCCTCCAGGTCCGGGCCGACTCCACCCTCGCGGTCGTCGCGAGCGACGGCACCGCCGTGCTCTGGAAGCAGGGCACCGCAGGCGCGGTTCCCGCCGCCGACGCCACCACCCGCTACACCTACACCCCTGCCGGACAGATCGACACGATCAAGGACAGCGCGGGCAACACCTGGTCGTACAGCTACGACCCGCTCGGCCAGAGGACCTCCCAGACCGACCCCAACACCGGGACCACGAGCTTCGACAAGTACGACGTGCTCGGCAACCTGCTCCAGTCCACCGACGCGCGCGGCCAGGTGCTGTCGTACGCCTACGACTGGGACAACCGGCTCACCGCGACATACGCGGCCCCCTGGTCGGCCACGCCCGACCCCGCCAAGCAGCAGACCTCCCGGGTCTACGACACCCTCCTCAAGGGCTACCCGACGTCCTCGACCCGCTACCTGGGCGGCGCGAACGGCAGCGCCTACACCGAGGCCGTCACCGGCTACAACACCGCCTACCAGCCGCTGGGTTCGACCCTCACGATCCCGTCCGCGGACGGCTTCCCGGGCACCGCGGGCAAGGACAGCGGCACGGTCACGTACAGCCTGGCCTCGACCTACACACCCACCACGGGCCTGCTCGCGACCACCCAGTACCAGGCGGACGGCGGCCTGCCCGCCGAGCGCATCGGTTACGGCTACACCCAGCAGGGCGCGCTGGACGGCTTCGGCGGCTACATCAACGCCGCCAACACCCCGTCCTACCTGGACGGCACGGTCCACGACCCCTTCGGCCGCGTCCTGCAGACCAACTACGGCCCCACGGGCAAGGAACTCGCGACCTTCGCCCAGTACGACGCGACGACCGGCCGGGTCACCCAGACGTCCAGCATGCTGCAGACGTCCACCACGGCCCTGGACGTCGTCAACTACCGCTACGACCAGACCGGCCAGCTCACGGCGACGGACGACCTTCAGAACAACACCACCCACGACACACAGTGCTTCAGCTACGACTCGTTCCAGCGGCTGACCGCCGCCTGGACGGACACCGTCGGCATCACCGGCTCGGGCACCGCCCCGGTCGGCGCGGTCGGCGGCTGCGCCACGGCCTCCGTGCAGACGAGCGCGGCCCCGGTGAAGACGAAGACGGTCGGCGGCCCGGCGCCGTACTGGCAGACGTACACCTACGACCTGCTGGGCGACCGCACCGGCACGGTCGACCACGCCACCACCGGCAACGCGCTGGCGGACACCACCCAGGCGACCTCCTACCCCGGCGTCGACGGTACGACCGCCGCCACCCGCCCCGACCAGGCGGGCGCGACCACGATCGCCAACCCGGGCACGGGCACGGTCACACAGACCCCGTCGTACACGGACGCGGCAACCGGCAAGAACGCTGGCAACACGGTCACCCGCGCGACAAGGACGACGGGCCCCGTCACGACCGGCTTCACGCTCACCGGCGGCGGCAAGCTGTGCGTGGAGGAGACCGGCTCGGGCGCGAAGGTCGAGGTCAACACCTGCAGCGCCTCGTCGGCGGCCCAGAAGTGGACCATCGGCGCGGACGGCACGGTTCGCGCGGCGAGCCTCTGCCTGGACACGGCGAGCAACTCGACCACGTCCGGCGCCGGGGTCGTCGTCGACACCTGCTCGACCGACGCCACCCAGAAGTGGCGGGTGACGTCGACCGGCACCCTCGTCAACGCGGCCAAGAGCACCCTGTGCCTGACCGACCCGAGCGCCAGCGCGACGAAGGGTACCCAGCTCACCGCCGCCACCTGCGGCGGCAAGGGCCAGATCTGGTCGACCGTCACGACGGGCGCGCTCCCGGCGGGCCAGACGCAGACGTTCACCTACGACGCGGAGGGCCGTACCGCGACGGTGTCGACGCCGTCGGGCACGACGACCCGCACAAGCTCCTATGTGTACGACGCCGACGGTGACCTGCTGGAGCAGACCGCGTCGGTCGGCGGCACCGACAAGACGCGGGTCCTGTACCTCTTCGGCGGCGCGGAACAGCTGACGCTGGACGTGACGGCGAAGACGTGCACGGCGCTGCGGTACTACACGGGGCCGGACGGGACGAGCGTCACCCGCTCCAGCTCCGGGGCGGTCACGTACCAGGTGGCCACATCCCAGGGCACGGCCACGACGGCCGTCGACGCCTCCACCCTGGCGGTCACCCGCCGCTTCTACGACCCTTACGGCAACCCGAGGGGCACGAAACCGTCGACGTGGGTGGCGGCGGACGAGAACCACGGCTTCCTGGGCCAACCGGCAGACTCGGTCACAGGCCTGGACCTGCTGGGAGCGCGCAACTACGACCCGACCCTGGGCCGCTTCCTCACGCCCGACCCGATCTTCCAGGCGGGCGATCCCAACCAGATGGGCGGGTACACGTACGCCGCCGACAACCCGGCGAGCAGCTCCGACCCGACGGGATACGACGACTGGTACAACGACCCGTCGATGAACAAGTGCGTCATCGACTGCGGTCCGACGCCTTCCCCGTCACCCGCGCCTGCGCCCACCAGCACCTCCAGCGGCGGCACCGGCAGCTCCACTGCGCAGCCGTCTCCCGGGGTCACCCCTCCGGCGACGCCGCCCGACCCGAACGCCGCCCCCGACCTCCTCTACAGCAGCTTCGAGGACATCGGTCTGGCGATCCGCTCCCTGTCCGTCTGCGAGTTCTGGCTCACGGGAAGCGGACCGGACCACGACCAGGCCTGCCAGGTGGCCGGCGGCGTCGTCTCCGGCGGAGGCATGGAAGGCAGCGGCATCGGAGCTCTCGAGCGCGGTGCCGCGGGCGAGGGGGAGAGCGCGCTCGTCAACACGGCCAGGGGCGGAGCCGACGCCGACGCGGCGGCCGCGGCCGGGGCAGCCGCGAAGGGCGTCAACGAAGCGGCCGCCGACACCGCGGACCTCGCCGCCATCAAGCGCGCGAACGCCCAGGCGCGGGCGGAGCAGGCGGAGGCCGCCTCGGCCGCGCCGAGCAGCCCTGCCACGGGAGCACCCGCTACCCGGCCTGCCCGGGTTACGCCGCGCGGGGCCGGAAGCGCCAAGCGACCGCCCGCCGTCAAGCACATTCCCGCAGCGGACGGCTGGACACCTGAGGGGCAGCTTGAGGCGGCCGGAAACATGGTGCCCGACTTCGCCGTCAAGCATGCGAAAGGCAACCAGCCGATGAACCGGGCGTACGTTGGCGGCTACCACACGGAGACCGGGGATATCGCGCTGGCCTCGTCCGGAGGCGGCGGTGCCCCCGGCGGTATCGGCCCGACGTGTGGCTTCTGCGCCGAAGGTAATGTGGTGCGGGCTCTCGGTGGCGATCCGGGACTGGTGCGGTTCACACACGCGTACGAGGTGGTGGTTAACGATGGCGCCTTCTCAGCCAGAGTGAAGCCCGTGTGCAAGAGGTGCCAGAGCGATTTCCCCACCCGCGATTACTTCGTGTCGGGTATCACACATGAACCCGGCGGCGACTGGGACGAGTTGCACGGATGACGATCGAAGTGGAAGCGCGCATGCGATTGATCGATGTGGAGATCGACCGGTACGACTGGTCGACGTTCGAGTGTGGATGCGGGAAAACGGCCGCGCACCTCGCCGATGACCTGAGACTGCTCGCTGAGGCACAGTCCCGGGAGGGGGCACGTGCTCTCCGCATCGAGGACCACGCGCTGATCCAGTCGTTCCCGCAGGAGCCGGCGGTGCCCGTCGCCGCCGTCCTGATGGCAGCACTGTCAGGTGACCTGGCTGTCGGCGCGCGGGTCGTGTGTCTGGATCTGCTCCTCCGGCTCGTCGATACCGACGACGAGGACTCGGCGGAGACGTGCCAGTCCATCGCACGGCAGGGGCTCTGGGGGCTGTATCGGGACCTGTGGTCCAACACCCACCCCGACCTGGTGATCTACGCCTACCTCGTCCTCAGAGTGATCGAGACTGACGAGGAACGGCTGCGCACCTACCGGGATTCGGGCCGGATCCAACTGCCCGACCATCTGGCCGACTGAAACTTTGAACACGTCGATGGGTCTCGCTCGAACGGATGTGGCCAGGCACAACCGGGACGCGACCCCGTGCGGCCGCGGTCACTCCGCTCAGCATCTGGTCGGCACTGATGACGACGAATCATCTGAGATGTGCCAGCAGATCGCGCGGCAGGGGCTCTGGGTGCTGTACCGAGACCTGTGGTTCGGCGCCTCGCGCGGTATTGTCGGCTACGCCTACAAGATCCTGCAGGTGATCGAGACCGATGAGGATCGACTCCGCGCCTACCGGAACTCGGGGCAGCTCAACCTGCCCGACGACCTCGTCGGCTGATCGGACGGTGCACCGCCGGTCGATGCCGGTGACTCTCGTGCGTGCTGAGTTGAAGCGGCATGACTGGGACGCGATCCCGTGCGGCTGCGGTCACCCCGCGCGGCAACCGGTCGGCACCTTGGAGATCATCCTCGCCGGCGGCGCCTCCGGCGCCGTGCGAAGCCCGGCTCGTCCATAGGGTGTACCTCGGTGCCCGCAGCACTGCAGCCAAGGCGTGCGCCGATGACGTGCTGGACATCGTGGAGTGGGAACCGGCGAGGCTCGAGCATTACCGGTCCCGGTGAAAGGGTGGGATATGCGGCTGGTTGATGTGGAGGCAGGCCGCTACGACTGGTCGGCGTACGAGTGAGGGTGCACGAATTCGGCCGCGCACCTGGCGGACGACTTGCGGCGACTGGTCGAGGCGCAGTCGGTCGAGGAGGCGCGGGCGCTTCACATCGAGAACCACGCCCTGATCCAGTCGATCCCTCAGGAGCCGGTGCCCGTAGCCTCTGTGCTCATGGCGGCGCTTGCGGGCGACCTCACCCCAGGCGTGAGGTTCGTGTGCCTGGATCTGCTCTGCGGGTTGGTGTTCAACGACGGTGATGACTCGTCGAAGGCATGCCAGGAGATCGCGCGGCAGGGGCTCTGGCTGCTGTACCGGGATCTGTGGTCAGGCGCCTTGCCAGGCATTGTCGGATGCGCCTACTACGTCCTGCGGGTGATCGAGGATGACGGGGACCGGCTCAGCGCTTACCGAAATGCAGGGCAGCTGGATCTGCCCGATTACCTCGCTGACTGACCGGCCGCCTTGTACGACAGGGAAAACGGGACGAGAACTGACGGGCGGAGCGCGGGAAATGTCCGACGTGCATGCGGATCGGGCGGGCGCAGAGATCGAGAAGCTGATCGATTGGCTCTCAGGGAGCAGCGGACCGAGCTGAACCGGTTCGGGCCCGACGGCAACCAAGCCCGGGGCGGCATACGCCGCTCCCAGCGTGTGGGGCTCCGCCGGGTCTCGTCGATACAGAGCACCTCCCATGGCGGGCAGCAGCTGGCGGGGCAACTCCACGGCGCAGGCCCGGTAGGCACCACAGACCAGGAAACACTGAGACCCCGGGCACCCGCGATGCGGTATTGCTGGGAACGGTCAACAGCGGGACCGCCCGGTGAATTATTTTGTAGGGTCTCCATAGTGACGCCCACTCGTCTCTTCGTTCGGCCTGCAGTATCGCGACACCCCGGGGGCTGTCGCGGCTGGCAGGTTGACGATCACCTCGTCGGTGGACAGCCGGTGGACAGACGCCTTTGGACGGTTCATGACGGGGTGGCACGGGTCAACCTGTTGCAGGTGCTCTGATCAGGCAGAACATCACCAGGCAGCACGACGAAGCATCACGTAACACGAACGCTCATGGTCTCGTAATGCGTAGGTCTCGGGTTCGAATCCCGAAGGCGGCTCTGCCGAAGCCTCAGGACTCACTCGCCGTGACCTGGGGCTTTTGCTTTTACCGGATGCGGCGACGGCGCTGAGCGCGGGCCGCGCGGCTGTCACGGGTCTCAGTTCTGGTCTCAGTAGGGCCCGGATCGGGCGCCGGGGGAGCAGGCACGAAGAACTCGCCCATGCGCCGCATCGCGTCCTTCGACAGGTGTGATCTGCCCTTCACGTACCGCCTCGTTTGGCTGATCTGTGTGTGCCGCAGGATCTCCATGATTGTGGGCATGTCGACGCCCAGCTCGTTCAGGATCGTGCCGGCAGTGTGGCGGCTCCCGTCGTACAGGCGGCGGTCGTCGATACCGGCCTCGGCGAGCAGCTCCTTGAACTCCTCGTAGTCGGCCCGCGGGTCGAGAGGGCGCCCGTCCGGCGGGGAGAACACGACACGGTGTTCCTGCCACAGCTCCCCGGCCGCGGCTCGCATCTCTTCCTGGAGTGCCTTGTGGTCGCGCAGGAATGGGACGAAGACGGGCGGGAATAGGGACGGCGTTCCGGCTCATTTTGGTCTTGGGCCGGGTGAAGACGAGACCGCCCTTTTTCCGCTCGGGGCATGCGCTCGCGTGCTTGGCGCATGTCTTGAGGCAGGGTTTTGGGCACCCCCGCGTGTAGTTCCGGTGCGTGGTGCAGTCGGGCGGGCACGGCTCGAAGCGGTGAAGGCGGGCGCCGCAGGCTCGCGGATCGTCACAGCCGTGGCGCCACGTGAGGCGCTGGAGTTGCCACTCCGGGCGGAACAGTTCAGCCTCCAGGTCGACGTACGGCCACCGCAGACCGAGGGTCTCGCCCTGCCGGAACCCCATGGCAGTACGTACCGGGCGCTCAGTTGCCCCAGATCAGAGAGCTAGTCGAGGCGGGAGAAGGCTCGAAAGCCACGGTTCATCAGGCGTACGAGGCCCTGGAAGCTGAGGGGTTGGTGACCTCTACACGTGGTCATGGCACCGTCGTACGGCTGCGCTCTCCCCTCAAGCGGCTCGGGATCGCCCGCTATGACAAGGTCAAGTGGCGCGACGGTGACGAAGTCGCGTTCATCGCGGACCGCGTTGCGTCGGGGCGCGCGTACAAGCGCGACGAGCAGACGCAGACGGGTGAGCTCCTTCAGCGTTGCCGCTCCAGGGTGAGGACGGCCGCGGCGATTGACGTCATTCGATTCGGGCTGCACCGGGATCTACGGAAGATGCGCCAGGACTTCAGTCGTGCCACGCCGCGTTCGACCGGTGCCCGTGCTGCGGACAGTGCACGGTTGACGGTTTGCTGGGTCGGTGTGAGGTCGCGGCCCGGCGGGCGTCTGAGGGGTGTCGTCACCCACGGCCCGGCTCCCATGTAGGCCCGGTCGGCGATGATCGGGACGCCCTGGCGCTCACAGATACGGATGATCCGGTGGGTGCGGGCCGCCGTGAGGTCGTGGGCGCGGCCGGGCAGGGCGGGTGAGATCCACAGCAGTCGCCCCACCGGGTCGGTCACCACCTGCACGTTGACTCCGTGCCGGCGGTGCTTGTGGGAGTAGTCGGCCCGGCTGTCGCCGACCCGGTCGCACTCGGCGAGGGTGCCGTCCAGCAAGACGTAGTCGGGGTCGGCTTCGCGCAGCGCACGCAGCAGGCCGGGCGCGCGATCGGCGAGCAGGCCGATCACCGCGGCCGTGTAGGCGTGGGCGGTCCCGACTGCGATGCCGAAGCCGGCGGCGAGCTGCGCGAGGGTGTCATGTCGGCGCAGGTACACCAGACCGATCAGAGCACGCTGGTGCGGCGGGAGCTTGCAGCGGCGGTCACCCTCGTGGGTGACGATGAGCATGGTGACCCACTCGACCAGGGCATGGGGCAGGTCGAGTGCGGCAGGATAGGAAACCAACAAGGCTCCTGTGCTGGCGGGTTGAGACGTCGAACACCTCCCTCAACGGCACGGGAGCCTTGTCCGTTGCGGACACCTACGTCGTCACCCGATCAGTGGGCACGCTGAAAGACCTCAGTGACTGAGGGAGCCCCCCGGCGGCCGACTTCACCTCGATGTCGGCACGGTCGCCTTCCGCCGAGCGCGGGGTGCCGTGTCCGGCTCTGTCCGACGGGTACCGGGCTATTCGGCCCACCGCACGGAGGCCTCGACCGGGCAGCGCGTGACCCGGTGAAGCGGTGTGGTCGTGGCCCGTCCAGTGCGCAGGACCGCCAGAATCTCGTTGTCCCCGTCGGGGCCGAGTCCGGCCACCGTGCGGCCGAACTCGCCCCGCAGCGGCTGGGCCGCGTATCCGGCCTCGGTCAGGGTGAGCCAGATGTGCATCAGTGTGGCTCCCGCTTCCACGCGGTCGGCGACGGTCCGGCGCGGACCGCGCAGGACGAGCACGGCTCCGCAGTTGCGCAGCCTCCGCGCCCGTCCGCTCGCCGCCGCCGAGCCCAGCGGACGGGCCAGCGCGCGCGGTACCGCCTCGCTCGTCAGGGCACGGGCGAGAGCCCCGGTCGCACCCGAGCGGTCGAGCAGGTCGTCCGGGTCCCCGAAGGAACGGCGTCCGTTCTCGCTCCTCGCGCGTTCGCGCAGCCAGGCCCGGAGTCGGGCGTCCCGCGCCGGATCGGCGGCCATGGCCGAGTCGAGCTCCGTCCGTGCGAGCCGGGCGAGGGCGGTGGGCCCGCTGACTGTGTCCAGGGTGAGGTTCCGCTCGGCGCACAGTAGCTCGATCCGCTTCGCCGTGGCCTGGTCGAGAGGGGTGCGCAGCAGGTCCTCCCGGTGGGTGGCGCGCAGGCCGAGCGCTCCCTGCCGGGGGAGGACGTCGTCGCGGAGACGGTCGCAGTGGAACCGGCCGATGGATTCGTCCGTCCCGCCCTCGTCGGCCGGCCGGGCTTCCCACTCGCCGCGCGCCAGGTAGGTCATGGAACCCAGCGCGCAGCCGACACTCTCCGCCCAGCCCAGCGGATCCCGATCGGCGGCGGGCCAGCGGTCCGGGTCGGGCACCAGCCGGACCGTGCGGTCGTCGAGGAGCTCGAACCGCCAAGGCTGTGCGTTGTATGCGGATGGGGCGAGCCGGGCGCCGCCGAGCACCGTGGCGAGCCGCTCGGGCAGCGGACGCAGGGGCTGCGGCGCGGCCGCCTCCGGGCGCGGACCGCGCCGGGCTGCGGCGCGTATCGCCCGACGGGTTCTGACGAGCTCCACCGGCATCCGTGCTCGGTGCATCAGGGCGGCCGGGCGGGACATGACCGCGGCGTGTACGTCCATGGTGACGACGTGCCGTGTCCTGCGGTTCATCAGCAGGTCCACGACCGTCCTGGTGGTCAGTGTGGCGAGGCCGAGGACGCAGTAGCCGATCTGCGGCCAGGTGCCCCCGTTGGCGAACCGGTCGGCCTGGATGGGCAGGAAGTCGCTGGGGACATGGGTCCTACCGGTCCACCGCATCGATTCCCAGAGGCGGTTCTCACGGTGTGCCTCGGCGCTCGCCCTGCCGTAGAACGGCACCGGATTGCGCCGGTAGTCGAAGACGTACAGGGTCGGCTTCCCTCCGAAGTCCATGCCCGCCAGGACGGGGATGCCGCGCCGGGCCGCCCGCTCGTGCAGCTGGTACTTGACCCAGGCCGACATCGTCGGGTCGATTCCGTCGAAGACGACGTGGGCGCCGTCGAGCGCCTCGTCGAGGTTCTCCAGGGTCAGCCCCTGGGGGTAGACGGTCACGTCGGCCGAGGGGTTGAGGGCGCGCACGCGGTCGGCGATCGCCTCGGGCTTGGAGCGGCCCACGTCGGCCTGTACGCAGGCCTGCCGGTTCAGGTTCGAGACGTCGAAGCGGTCGGGGTCGGCGAGCCGGAAGCGCAGCACGCCGAGCCGGGTCAGTGGCTCGACCACCCCGCCACCGCCGCCGCACCCGGCGACCAGCACCGTCGCGGCGCGTAACGCCGCCTGCTCCCGTTCGCTGATGATGTCGGCGTTGCGGCTCACGGCCTCGGCCCCGGCCGCAACCGCGTCGATGTCCGCCCGGTGGGTGTCAGTGTCCATGACCGGCTCCGTTCGCTCGGCGCTCGCCGTGGGCCCACGGCGCGACGGCCGCGGCGCGAGGCCTCCCGCCGCGGTGGTGGGAGGTGGATCGGGGGTGTGTCCGGCTCATGCGCGTTCCTGTTCCGGGTGGCTGTCGCCGTCGTCGGCGAGCGCCGGTGCGGGCCGTCGCGCCTCGGTGAGGTCGTCGGACCGGCGGGTCGCCGCCACCCGGGCGCGGTCCGCCGGCGCGGGGGCCGCTGTTGTGTAGGCGGACGTGCCGACCTGGAACCGTGCCATGTACTGGGGCTTGACCCGGGGCGGCCAGCAGTGCGGGACGAAGATGTCCAGCGCGTAGGCGCGGGCGACGAGCGCGGAGCGGTTGGGCGCCTTCAGCTTCTTCAGCATCGCGCTGATGTGGTACTCGACGCCGTGGCTGCTGAGGCCGAGCCGTGAGGCCAGCTGCTGGGTGGAGAGCCCGGCGGCCACGCCTTCCAGAATGCGGCCGGGCACCTCGGCGAGCGCCGCGGGCACCGCGGCCAGCATGAGCGGGGGGCCTTGGACGGTGTCCGGTACGGTGTCCGGGACGATGAGCGCGACCGCGGCGCACTCGGTGCAGTAGAGGTACAGGACGCTGTTGAGCGCGATGCCCGTGACCAGGCAGTCCCTGTCCCTGAGGTTCCCGTCCACGAGTGTCATGGGGACGCTGAAGTCACCGTGCCGCCCCGCGACGAGCTGTGAGAAGTGTTCCTGGAGGCTCGCCCCGGCCGTCGGGTGGAAGAATCGCGACAGGGGCACTCCCCGCACCTCGGCGGGTATGAGCCGGAACTGCTCGCAGAACGCGTCGTTGGCCTCCATGATCCGGAGTTCGGTGTCGAGATGGACGATGCCCAGTGTTGCGGCGACGGCCGAGGGGATCTCGGGTGTCGGCAGATCCCGGGGTTTCTCCGTGGAGGGTTCTGGGTCCAGGTCCAGGGGCGTGACCTTGGGCGGGGTGGACAAGGCAGTACCTCTTTCGGGGGGGTGCCGGAAGAGACCCGGGTGCGCCGCGTTCGGCCGACGCCGGTGAACCGCCCGGTACGGGGGCGTCCTCGTCTCTTCCGTCGTGTGGGGAACTGAGGCCGTGTGGGGAACTGGGGCCGTGTGGGGAAACCGCTGGTAAGCCGGGGCTAACGGCCCGTCCGAACGTCGTTCTGTGCTCCCCGTTCGCATCCGTCGGACGGGGGTGCGGGAAAGCCGTCTGACCGCCGTGGGGGTGCAGTCATGCGAGGTCTCCTGGTGATGCGGCGGGGGCGCGCGGTACCGCGGTGCGCAGCCGTGGGCCCGTCGGTGTCCGGGGCCGCGGCACCTGGGCTGTGGGGGCTCCGGCAACAAGCGCTTTCGGCCAGGGCGCACGGAACCGTGCCGGCGCTGGTGTGTGGCTAGGGGGGTGAAATGGCTGTCTCTCCGGCCCGGAGGGCCGGTCGCAGGGCGGGGCCGGGAACAGCGTCGGGCGGGCGGTGGTACCGCCCGACGGGTGATGCCGGACCAGTTTGCCTTGTTGGAGCGGTACTTGGTCAAGGGTGTCACTGGGCACAGCGACACTACCGAATGGTATGTCGTTGCGCTGTGGGTGCCAGGGGCGTGCGCGGAAGCCATGGTGGAACGGGTCGGCGGCGCGTCGGTGGACTGCGCACGGCGGCATTTCATAAACCCACCGGTAACAAATCCGCATGTTTTCACGAACCCGAAAGCCACCCACCCCTCCATACAGCGGCGGTCCGATTTGGGCGATTTTGCCGACGAACACTAAGGGTTTCCGTAGTCGCCGCTCGCCACTTGAAGCTTGTAAGGTCGCATCGTTCTCATCGGAGAGGGCCGTTTTCCGACCGCTCGTGCGTGCTTTCGCCCGTGCCGCCACGAGCGACCGGAGCCGGACTTTCTTCTGGTGGAGTGCGGGCGTCGGCGACGCCGTTTCCCAGCCCGCCCCGGTCGGCAATCATGGAGGCTGCTCGTGAGCGTTGAGGCAACCATCAAGAGAATCCTGGTCGACGACCTGTTCGTGAGCGTTCCGCAAGCCGAGATCGGCCTCGACGACGGCCTTCGGGACGTCCTCGGCCTCGACTCGCTCGGATTCACCGAACTCCGCGCCCAATGTGAATATGCCTTCGGCATAACGATCTCGGACGAGGACTTCGTGCCGGAGAACTTCTCCTCGGTGCGCGACCTGACACGGCTGGTGACACGCCTCGGCGAGCCGGTCCCGGACGGAGCCGACAGCCGATGACCGAGGTGATCGACGTCAAGGAGCGCCAGCCGAGGACCATGGGGTTCACGGAACTCAAGAGCTGGCTGAGGCATCGCCACCCGATGGTGTACCTCGACCGAATTCTGGATTACGAGCCGGGCGAATACGTAAAGAGCCTCATGGCCGTCTCCGGGCAGACGGACGCCATTTCCGGTCACTTCCCCGAGCGCGCCATCTTCCCGGCCAGTCATATGATGCAGGCGATCGCCCAGTCGGCAATCATTCTGGCCCAGCTGTCCACCTCGCCGCTGGCCGACGACGAAATCACCCTGATCGGGTCGGTCAAAGCCAGGTTCACCCATGTCGTCGTTCCCGGCGATCAAATCGTCTTCAACACGACCTGCGAGAGCCTTCGCGGAAATTTCCTCACCTTCGCCTGCCGGGCGGAGGTCTCGGGCAAGCCGGTCGCCATGACCCGGGGCAGCTTGGTGCGTACCAAGGTCACAGATCTTGGTGAGCAACTGTGGTGAACCCCGATTCCCGGATCTGGGTAACGGGAATGGCGTGGACCACAGCTCTGGGATCGGCGCTCGACCCGGTGTGGGAATTACTTCTCGGCGATGCCTCCGCAATCACCGACGTCGTCTCCCCGTTACCTCTGCGTAATATCCGGGCGGCAGTCGTGCCCGGCGTTCCGCTGGACTCCCCCGCATCGCACCGCCAGCACGAACTTACCCGCTCCACGTTGTCCACGGCTTTGACGGACGCGGGAATCGAGCCGGACGACCCGGCGCTCCTGCCGGTCCTCGGAACCAGTTACGGCGCTCATCTCGACCTGATGGAAAACGCTTCCCTCTCCCAGTGGTCGGCAGCGGCCGCGCGAGACGCCGGACTGGCGGCGGAACCCGTGACGGTCACCACCGCCTGCTCCGCGGGGTCGGACGCGATCCTGACCGCTCTCGCCCTTCTCCAGGAAGGCGCCGCGGAGTTGTGTGTGTGCGGTGGGGCGGATGTGCTCACCCTCGGCAAGCGGCTGGGGCATTCGCGGCTGGGCACCATGGCCCCCGACGAACTACGGGCCTTCGACGCGCGGCACAACGGCACGGTTCTCGGTGAGGGCGCGGCCTTCCTGGTCCTCGAACCGGCGGCGCGGGCGCGTGCCCGAGGCGCCCGCCCGCGCGGAGTCCTGGCCGGCGCGGCATCGTCGAACGACGCGGCCAGCGCCGTCGCCCCCGACCCGTCCGGCGCGAACGTCGTCCTCGCCGTCGAACGCGCCCTGCGCACAGCACACATCACCCCGGCGGACGTCTCCGTCGTCAACGCACATGGCTCCGGAACACCGGTGAACGACGACGTGGAGGCGCGGGCCTACGCCCGACTGTTCGCCGAAGTGCCCAGTCCACCGGTCGTGTTCGCGACCAAGGGGGCGTTCGGGCACACCCTCGGCGCGACCGGCGCCATCGAGGCGGTCGCCGTGCTCCAGGCCCTCGCCACCTCGATGGCACCCCCCGTCCACGGCCTCCGGGAGCCGATCCCGCAGCTCGGTCTGCCCATTCCGGCTCGGCAGCCCATGAAGATCGACCAGGGGTACGGAATCAGCGTGACGCTCGGCTTCGGCGGCTTCAACACCTGCCTCGTCCTGCAGGGGCCGGGGAGCGCGACGCCATGAACGCACTCGCCGCCCCGTACGCGTACGGCATGAGAGTCGTCGGCGAAGGTGTCGCCGCCGCACCCGACCTGTCCGCCGCCCAGCCGAAGCGGAAGGCGTCCCTCTACGCGGACCCCCTCTCCTGGCTCGTGCTCGACGCGGTGGAGCAGGCGCTCGGCGCGTGCGGCGGGGACTTCACACCGGCGGACGCGTCGGCGAAGGAGGCCGTGGGGCACATCGCCGTGAGCGATCAGTGCACCACGCACACCATGCGGCAACTGGCCGAGGCGATTCCGGCGGGCCGTATCTCGCCGCTGCGCTTCTCGGGGGCGAATCCCGGCTCGATATGCAGCCTCCCCTGCCAGCTCCTCGGATTCAGCGGACCCACCATGACCCTGTCGATGACCCCGGAGAAGGGCCTACCACCCGCGATGGCAGTGGCCCGCGCCTGGCTGCGCCAGGGCTCCGCGACCCATGTGATCGTGACGGCCCACCGGGCGGACGCATCGGGTCACCGCGTCGCCAGCACGATCCTCACCTCGGACACGACGGCAGGACTGAAGTGAAGGCCGTCGGCACCCTCGAGGCGAGCGCCGTACAGCACTTCCTCGACCACCTCGTCCAGGTCGACCGGCCCGAGGCGCGGCTCCCGACGCTCGACACCGTGGTGGACGAACTGCGCACGCTCGGCGTCGAGCCCGGACGGACCGTCATGGTGGCCGTGCCGAACGGCGGGGCGTTCACCGCCGTGGTGCTGGCCCTGCTGGCCCACGGCGCGGTTCCGGCGCTCCTGCCGCCGTCGGCTCCGCCGTCCAGGATCGAACGGATGGCCAGGGCCCTCGGAGCGGACGCCATCGTCGCGCCGCGCATCCCGGCCGAGTTGCTGAGCGGCGAGGCCGCGCGCTCCATCGGCGGGATCGCCCAGTTCGCGACCCTGCCCGGCGCGGACACCCGCCTCCACCGCCCCGGCGAGATCATCCTCCTCACCTCCGGCACCTCCGGCGTGTTCAGCGGCTGTCTGCACCACATCGACTCCCTGCTCCGCAACGCGGCCCGCCACACGGGGTCGATCGGCCAGACCACCGACGACACCGTCCTGATCAACCTCCCCATGCACTACTCGTACGCGTTCGTCGCCCAGCTGCTCGGGACCCTCGTCTCCGGGGGCAGAGCGGTGATCGCGGGCCCGCCGTTCACCCCGGCGAGCTACCGGCGGACCATCGAGGAGTACGGGGTCACGGTGTCCTCGCTGACGCCGGCACTGGTCGAGACATGGCGCCGGGCGGGCCGCCCGCTCCCTGCCGACCTGCGTCGGCTCACCGTCGGCGGTGACGCGTTCGATGCCCTGTCCACGGCGGACCTGCTGGCGCACAACCCCGGTCTGGAGCTCTACCTCACCTACGGCCTCACCGAGGCGGGCCCCCGTGTGTCCACACTGGCCGCCCACTTGGAGCCGCCCCGGCGCCACACCTCGGTGGGACTCCCGCTTCCCGGTGTGGAGGTCCGCCTGCGCACGGAGAGCCCGGGGGACCGGGTCGGCGAGCTGATCGTCGAAACCGACACGGCGATGCTCCGCAGAGTCGGGCGGACGGAGACGAGCACACGGCCCGGCGGCGGCGGACCGACGACCGGGGACACCGGGACGACGATCGGCTCATCGGGCCCCGTGAGGACCGCGATCGGCACCGGCGACCTCTTCGAGATGGACGACGACGGCTATCTCTTCTTCCGCGGCCGACGCCCGAGCTATGTCATCAGCCGCGGCGAGAAGGTCTCGCTGCGGTCGGTCTGCGAGATAGCCGAGACGCTCCCCGGCGTACAGGGAGCACAGGCGTGGACCCACGAGAACGACGCGGGTGATGTCGTCTTCACCCTCGACGTCTACTGCGCGGACGACTGCGTCGACGACCGGGAGATCCGGCGGCGACTCGCGAAGGTCCTGCTCCGCAGCGAGCAGCCGGCCCGTGTGCTGGTCCATCCGGCCGCCCACCTGGGCTGGCGCAAGTCCGTTGCCAAGTAGCGAAGGATGACCATGGAACCGCAGAACCCACCCCTGGTCGTCTCGGCGGATTCCCCTCAAGCGCTCGCGGCCGAGGCCGACCGGCTCCGCGAGAAGGTCGAGGCGATACCGGACGAGGCGCTGCCGGCCCTGGGACACCGTCTGCTGACGACGGCTCACGCCGACCACCGCGGCGCGGTCCTCGCGACGGACCGGGACGGAACCCTGCGCGGACTCACCGCTCTGGCCCAGGGCCGCCCCGCCCGGGGCGTCCTCACCGGAACCGCCGGCACGGCCCGGCGACCGGTCCTCGTCTTCCCCGGCCAGGGCTCCGTCCGACCCGGCATGGCGACGGAGCTGCTCGCCTCCTCACCCGAGTTCAGGGACCGTGTCGAGAACTACGGAAGGGCGCTGTCCGCCCGTCTGGACGGCTGGGACCCGGCCGCCGCGCTCACCGCCGGAGAGGAACTCACCCGGCTCGGCACCATCCAGCCGGTCCAGTTCGCCCTGTCCTGCGCCCTCGCGGACTCCTGGCGCGCCCACGGGCTCAAGGAGGCGGCGGTCGTCGGACACTCCGTCGGCGAGATCGCCGCCGCCCAGGCCTGCGGAGCGCTGGACACCGAGGACGCCGCCCGGCTGCTCGTGCTGTATGGCACGGCCCTGACCCGTATCGAGGGCCGGGGCGCCATGGCGTCGATCGCCGCGCCCGTCGACAGGATCGGCCCGCTGATCGACCGGTGGAGCGGCCGGCTCGGTGTCGCGGCCGTCAACAGCGCCCGGAACGTGACGGTCAGCGGTGACATCGACGCCGTGGAGGAACTCCTCGCGGAGCTCACCGAGCAGGGGATCTGGGCCTGGAAGGTGCCCGGCATCGACGTCGCCGGCCACTCGCCCCAGGTCGACGGGTTGCGGGAGCTGATGGCCGAGGAGGCGCCGTACGCGCCGTCCGGCCCTTCGCGTGCCTCGTTCTACTCCACCGCCACGGGTACGCGGCTCGACGACACGGGCCTGACCGGCGACTACTGGTACCGGTCGATGCGCGGCACCGTCCTGTTCGAGCAGGCCGTACGCGCGCTCATCGACGACGGCCACCGGCTCTTCATCGAGGTGAGCGCCCATCCCACGCTCACCACGGTCATCGGCGAGACCCTCCGGGCAGCGGGCGTCACCGGCGCGGTCGTCCCCACACTGGACCACCGCAAGAGCGACAGGGAAAGCTTCCTGCAGGCGCTCACCCACGCGTTCGTCAACGGGGTGCCGGTCAACTGGGAGACGGCGTACGGACGGCTCGTCAGCCGGCCTCGGGTGACGGTGACGCACACGGATGCGGAGCCGGCGGAGGCGGACGCGGGCCGGCAGCGGCAGACTCCGGGCACCGAGCCCGCCGGTCTGCTCGACACCACCGCCCTCCGGGACGCCTCGCCGGACAGACAGCGCGAGACACTCGTCGACCTGATCGCCACGGAGACCGGCAGGGTGCTGGGGCACGGGTTCGCCGCGGGCACCCAGACCTTCCTGGAGATCGGATTCACCTCGCTCGGCGTGGTCGAGCTGATCGCCGCCCTCGCGGCGGCCACCGGCCTCGACCTGCCGACCACCCTCGTCTTCGACCACCCCACACCGGCGGCGCTCGCCGAGCACCTGCGGCACGAACTCGGCCTCGCGACCGAGGACCCTGCGGCCGCAGGGGCCGACGCGCGCACCCGCCGCGGCCCGTCGGACGAGCCGATCGCGATCGTCGGCATCGGGTGCCGCTACCCGGGCGGGGTGACCGACGCGGAATCCCTGTGGGACCTGGTGGCGGCCGGGCGGGACGCGATCGGTGAGCACCCCGCCGACCGAGGCTGGGACACGGACGGCCTGTACGACCCCACGCCCGGGGAACTGGGGAAGATCTCCTCCCGCAACGGCGGCTTCCTGTACGACGCCGCGGACTTCGACGCGGGCTTCTTCGGGCTCTCGCCTCGTGAGGCGACCGCGATGGAACCGCAGCAGCGGCTGCTGCTCGAAGTGTCGTGGGAGGCGATCGAGCACGCCGGTATCGACCCCGACACCCTGCGCGGCACGAGCACCGGGGTCTTCGCCGGGGTGATCTCCCAGGAGTACGGCCCCCGCCTCCACCAGGCCTCCGACGACGTGGCCGGCCATGCCTTCATGGGCACCGCGCTCTCTGTCGCCTCGGGCCGGGTCGCGTACACCCTGGGGCTCGAAGGGCCGGCGATCACCCTCGACACCGCCTGCTCCTCCTCCCTCGTGGCGATCCACCAGGCCTGCCAGGCGCTCCGCGACGACGACTGCGAACTGGCGCTGGCCGGCGGAGTGACCGTGATGTCCGGCCCCGGTGTGCTCGTCGAGTTCTCCCGGCAGCGGGTCCTCTCCCCCGACGGCCGCTGCAAGGCCTTCTCCGCCTCCGCGGACGGCATCGGCCTCGCCGAAGGCGTCGGCATGGTGGTGCTGGAACGCCTGTCGGACGCAACGGCCAACGGCCACCCCGTCCTGGCGGTGATCCGGGGCAGCGCGGTCAACCAGGACGGCGCCTCCAACGGCCTGTCCGCGCCCAGCGGTTCCGCACAGCAGCGGGTCATCCGGCACGCCCTGGCCAACGCCGGGCTGACACCGCAGGACATCGACGTGATCGAGGCCCACGGCACCGGAACCCGCCTCGGCGACCCCATCGAGGCCCACGCGCTGCTGGCCGCCTACGGACGCGAGCGGCCCGAGGAACGACCGGTGCTGCTGGGGTCGGTGAAGTCCAACATCGGCCACACGCAAGCCGCCGCGGGCGTGGCGGGCCTGATCAAGCTGGTGATGGCCCTCCGGCACGGCCGGCTGCCCCGCAGCATCCACATCGACGCGCCCTCCCCGCACATCAACTGGTCCTCCGGCGCCGTCCGGCTGCTCACCGAACAGCAGGACTGGCCGGACGCCGACAACCGCCCCCGGCGCGCCGCCGTGTCCTCCTTCGGGGTCTCGGGCACCAACAGCCATCTGATCCTGGAACAGGCACCCGCCCCCGCGGACCTCGCCGACCTCGCTTCCGGGCGCCGCGCCGACCCGTCCACCGAGGTGATGTGGACCGTCTCGGCGAAGACCGGGACGGCGCTGCGCGCCCAGGCCGCCCGACTGCGCCGCCATCTCGTCGACCGGCCCGACCTCGGCCCCGTGGACGTGGCGCACGCGCTGGCCACCACCCGCAGCCGGTTCGCCCACCGGGCCGTCGCCTGGGGACGCTCCCGCGACGAACTCCTCGAAGCGCTGGGCGCGTTGGGCGACCAGCGCGACCACCCCGGCCTGGTGCAGGGCGCGGTGCCCGCCTCGGGCCCCGGGAAGGTCGTGTTCGTCTTCCCGGGCCAGGGCTCGCAGTGGCCCGGAATGGGCATGGAGCTGTACGACGCGTACCCGGTCCACCGTCAGGCCCTCGACCGCGCCGACGAGGCGCTGCGGCCGTACACAGGGTGGTCGGTCGTGGACGTGCTGCGCGGCGCGCCGGGCGCGCCCGCCCTGGACCGGGTCGACGTCGTCCAGCCCGCCCTGTTCGCGGTGATGACCTCGCTCGCCCGCCTGTGGCAGTCCTTCGGTGTCGTCCCGGACGCCGTCGTGGGGCACTCCCAGGGCGAGATCGCCGCCGCCCACATCGCCGGCGCCCTCACCCTGCCCGACGCGGCCCGGCTGGTCGCCCTGCGTGCCCAGGCCCTGGTGGAGCTGTCCGGCACCGGCGCCATGGCCACCGTCGGTCTTCCCGCCGACCGGGCCGGGGAACTCCTCGCCTCGTACTACGGCGGCCGGATCGGTGTCGCCGCCGTGAACAGCCCCGTCTCCACCGTCGTCGCCGGCGACACCGACGCCGTGATCGAGCTGTTGCGCCACTGCGACGCCGAGGGCATACGGGCCCGGCGCATCGACGTCGACTACGCCAGCCACTCCCGGCACATCGACCCCCTCCGCGACGGCCTCCTCGAACGGCTCGCCGACATCACCCCCCGGCCCACCACCGTCGCCTTCCACAGCACGGTCGACGGCCACCTCCAGGACGGCCCGCTCGACGGCGGCTCGCTGGACGCGGCGTACTGGTACGCCAACCTCCGCAACACCGTCCGCCTCACCGACACCCTCCGGTCGCTGGCCGGGCAGGGCCACCGCACCTTCCTGGAGTGCAGCCCGCACCCGGTCCTCGTGCCGCCGATCGAGGAGAGCCTCGACACCACCGCGCTCGTCACCGGCACCCTGCACCGTGCCAAGCCCCAGACCGGCGCCCTCACCGCCGCCAGGGCACGTCTGCACGCGCACGGCCACACCCTGGACCAGAACGCCGGGCACTCGACGGCCGGTCATGTCGATCTGCCCACGTATCCCTTCGAGCACCGCCGCCACTGGCTCACCGCCGCGCCGACCGCGGACGTGGCGACGGCGGGTCAGCGCACCTCCGAGCACCCGCTGCTGGGCGCGGTGATCGACCTCCCCGACGGCGAGGGGCTGCTGCTGACCGGCCGGGTCGGCCTGGACACCCAGCCCTGGCTCGCGGACCACGCGGCCACCGGAGTCGTCCTCGTCCCCGGCACCGGCTACGTCGACATGACCCTGCACGCGGCCCGTCTCGCGGGCAGCCCCCACATCGCCGAACTCGCCCTCCACGCCCCGATGGTGCTGACCGAGCAGGACGCCCTGGACCTGCAGCTGCGGATCGGGCCGGCCGACGAGCACGGCCACCGGCCGCTGACCCTGCACGCCCGCACCCAGGGCACGGACGACACCGCTCCGCCCCCCTGGACCCTGCACGCCACAGCCCGGCTGAGCGAGGAGCCGTCCGGGCCGCCCCCCGAGGCCGGCCCCTCCTCCTGGCCGCCCGCCGACGCCGACCCGATCGACCTCGCCGCCCTGCGCGCCGGTCTCGCCGCGGCCGGCTACGACTACGGCCCGGCCTTCGGCGGCCTGCGCACCGCCTGGCGCCAGGGCGAGCACTTCTACGCCGAGGTCCACCTGCCCGAGGGCCTCGCGGCCACCGGCCACGCCCTGCACCCGGCGCTGCTCGACGCCGCGCTGCACCCCATCGCCGTACCCGACACCGCGGCCGACCCGGCCGACGGACGGACCGGGCCGAGGCTGCCCTTCACCTTCAGCGGCATCACCCACACCGGGACCGCCACCACACGGCTGCGCGTCCATCTGCGCCTCGTCAAGCCCGACACCGTCGCCGTGACCGCCACCGACGACACGGGCGCCCCCGTCCTGACCGTCCAGGCGCTCACCCTGCGGGCCACCGCCGGTGACCATCTGCGCCGCCTGCTGCGCACCGGTCCCGAGCACGATCTGCTGCGCCTGGACTGGACCGCTTCGCCCACCGACCCTGCCGGCCCCGGCGACACCGGTACGTGGGCGCTGCTCGACCCGGACCCCGAACCGGCCGCCGTCTTCGGCGACTTGCCCCGCTACGCCGATCTGTCCGCGCTGACCGCGGCCGTCGACGCGGGGGCCGCACCGCCCGAGACCGTCGTCTGGGCGCTGCCCGCACCTGACCCGGCCGACATGACGGACCTGCCCGACGCCGTGCGCGCCCGGTGCCAGGAGATCCTGGACCTCCTCCAGGGCTGGCTCGCCCACGACAAGCTCACCCGGACCGTGCTGGCGGTCGTCACCCGGGGCGCCGTCGCCACCGGACCCCACGACCTGCCGAGCCTGGTACACGGCCCGGCGTGGGGCCTGCTGCACAGCGCCCAGAACGAGAACCCCGGCCGGATCGTCCTGATCGACGCCGACCACCACCCCGACACCCCGGCCGCGCTCTCGGCCGTGCTGGCCGCCGGTCACCCGCAGTCGGCCGTCCGGGGCGGACAGGCGTACATCCCCCATCTGGCGCGGACCGCCACGGCCGAGCTGCTCACACCGCCCGCCGACACGCCCCTGTGGCGGCTGGACACCACCGGCGGCGGCGGGCTCGACGACCTCGCCCTGCTCCCGGCCCCCGAGGCCGACGCCCCGCTGCGGCCCGGCCAGGTCCGGGTCGACGTACGGGCCGCCGGCGTCAACTTCTACGACACCGCCGCCGCCCTCGGTCTCATCGCCGTCCAGCACGACTCCGGGGCCGAGGCCGCCGGTGTCGTCACCGAGGCCGGGCCGGGCGTGGACCTCGCCGTGGGGGACCGGGTCGCCGTCCTGACGGAGAAGGCCTTCGGCCCGGTCGTCGTGGCCGACCGCCGCATGGTGACCCGGATCGCCGACGACTGGTCCTTCGCCGAGGCCGCCAGTGTGCCCGTGGCCTTCGTCACCGCCTATCACGCCCTCGTGGACCTCGCCGGGATCCGGCCCGGCGAGACGGTCCTGATCCACGCAGCCGCCGGTGGCGTCGGCCAGGCAGCCACCCAACTCGCCCGCCATCTGGGCGCGGTGCCCCTCGCCACCGCCCACCCCGACAAGTGGGACACCCTGCGCGGCCTCGGCTGCGCCGAGGAGCACATCGCCAACTCGCGCACGCTCGACTTCGCCGAACGCTTCCGGGAGGTCACCGGCGGGCGCGGCGTGGACGTCGTGCTCAACGCCCTGGCGGGCCCGTTCACCGACGCGTCACTGGACCTCGTGGCCGCCGGGGGCCGGTTCATCGAGCTGGGCAAGACCGACATCCGGGATGCCGGGCAGCTGGCCGCCACCCACCCGCACCTCGCCTACCGGGCCTTCGACCGGCGCGACAGCGCGAGCCCCGAACGCACCGAGGAGATCCTCGCCGAGCTGCGCCGCCTGTTCGACGACGGAGCGCTGACGCCGCTGCCGGTCACGGCCTACGGGATCGGGCAGGCCGCCGACGCCTTCCGGCTGATGCGGGACGCCCGCCACACCGGCAAGATCGTGCTCACCCTGCCCCGCCCCCTGGACCCCGACGGCACCGTCCTGATCACCGGCGGCACCGGCACCCTCGGCGGACTGCTCGCCCGGCACCTCGTCACGGCGCACGGTGCCCGCCAACTGCTGCTGGTCAGCAGGAGCGGACCGGAAGCGGCCGGAGCCGACCGGCTCAGCGCCGAACTGACCGGACTCGGCGCACAGGTCAGGATCGCCGCCTGTGACGCCGCCGACCCGGACGCGCTGCAAGGCCTCCTCGACTCGATACCGTCCGAACATCCGCTCACCGGGGTGTTCCACACGGCGGGCGTCCTCGCGGACGGCACCGTGCCCAACCTGACCCCCGACGACCTGCGCCGGGTGTTCGCCCCGAAGGTCGACGCCGCCTGGCATCTGCACGAGCGGACCCGCCATCTCGACCTGGCCGCCTTCGTCCTGTACTCCTCGACCGCCGGCACCCTCGGCAACCCGGGCCAGGGCAACTACGCAGCCGCCAACACCTTCCTCGACGCCCTCGCCCGCCACCGCCGCCGCCAGGGCCTGGCCGCCACCTCGGTCGCCTGGGGCTGGTGGCAGCCGGTCACCGGTCTCACCGGCGCCCTCACCGACGCCGACAACACCCGCATCGCGCGGACCGGTCTCGCGCCCATCACCGCCGAGTACGGCCACGCCCTGCTCGACGCCGCCCTGGAACTGCCGTACGCGGCGGTCACCGCCACCCCCCTCAACCCGCAGACGCTGCGCACCAACAGCACCTACGGCACGCTGCACCCCCTGCTGGAGCGGCTGACCGCAGCGGTCGGCACCCGCCGGGCGGCCACCGTGTCCGCGCCGGCCCCCGATCTGCGGGCCGACCTCGCCGGTCTCGGGCCCGACGCCAGGCTGCGCCGTCTGCAGTCCCTCATCGGCACGCACGCCGCCGCCGTCCTCGGCCTCGACGCGACCACCCCCCTCGCCCCCGACCAGCCGTTCAGGGAGTCCGGCTTCGACTCGCTGACGGCACTGGAGCTCCGCAACCGGCTGACCACCGCCACCGGGCTCCAACTGCCCGCCACCCTCACCTACGACCATCCGACCCCGGTCTCGCTGGCCGGCCACCTCGACGGAGAACTCTTCCCCGACTCCGGTGACGCCGGGGCCCAGGCCCTGGAGGACACCCGGATCCAGGAGGCCATCGCCGCCATCCCGCTCGCGCGCCTGCGCGAACTCGGGCTGCTCGGCACCCTCCTCCAGATCGCGGGGATCGAGACCGCCCCCGGCGGCGACCACGACGGCATCGAGGACATCAGGACGGCGAGCCTCGACGAACTCGTCGCGATGGCGTTCTCCGCGGAGGACGCCGAATGACGCCCCGGCCGCAGAACGGACCCACCCGCACCAAGTCCTCGGTGAACGACACGACGGAGTCGACCGTGCCCCAACCCGACCTTGCCGAGGCACTGCGCCGCAGCCTGCTGGCGAACGAACAGCTGAAGCGGAGGAACGTTCAGCTGGTCTCCGCGGCGCGGGAACCCGTCGCGGTGGTCGCCATGGCGTGCCGGCTGCCCGGCGGTGTCCGGTCGCCCGAGGAGCTGTGGCGGCTGGTGGCCACCGGGACGGACGCGGTCGGGGACTTCCCCTCCGACCGAGGCTGGGACCTCGACCGGATGACCGACCCGGACGACGGCCGCGCCTGGCAGGGCGGGTTCGTCGAGGACGCGGCCGGTTTCGACGCCGGGTTCTTCGGGATCTCCGACCGCGAGGCGCTGGCGATGGACCCGCAGCAACGCCTGCTGCTGGAGACCGCGTGGGAGACGGTCGAACGCGCCGGGATCGTCCCGGCGGCACTGCGCAACAGCCGCACCGGCGTCTTCGTCGGCACCGCGGCCCAGGCCTATCTGCCCCCGGTCGACCAGCCGGCCCCGAGCGTCGCGGGATACCGCCTCCAGGGCGGTCTGACCAGCATCGCGTCCGGCCGCATCGCCTACACGCTGGGCCTGAACGGGCCGGCCGTCACCGTGGACACCGCCTGCTCCTCGTCCCTGACCGCCCTGCACCTCGCCGTACGGTCCCTGCGCTCCGGGGAATGCACGCTCGCCCTCGCCGGCGGCGCGACGGTCATGGCCACCCCGGAGGTGTTCGTCGAGTTCGGCAGGCAGCAGGGACTCGCCGTGGACGGGCGCTGCAAGGCCTTCGGCGACGGCGCCGACGGCACCGGGTTCGCCGAAGGCGTGGGCCTGCTGCTCCTGGAGCGACTGTCCGACGCCCGGGCGAACGGCCACCCGGTGCTCGCCGTGATCCGGGGCAGCGCGATCAACCAGGACGGCGCCAGCAACGGCCTGACCGCGCCGAGCGGCCCCGCCCAGGAACAGGTGATCCGGCAGGCCCTCGCCGACGCGGGCGTGACCCCGTCCGACGTCGATGCGGTGGAGGCGCACGGCACCGGCACCGCGCTCGGCGACCCCATCGAGGCGAACGCCCTCATCAACACGTACGGCAAGGACCGGCCCGCCGACCGGCCCCTGTGGCTGGGCTCGCTGAAGTCCAACATCGGCCACACCCAGGCGGCGGCCGGTGTCGCCGGCGTCATCAAGACGGTCATGGCCCTGCTCCACGGCGAGCTGCCGAGGACGCTCCACGCCGACGTCCCGTCCGCCAAGGTCGACTGGTCCAGGGGAGCGGTACGGCTGCTGACCGGCCATCGCCCCTGGCCGGACTCCGGGCGGCCCGGGCGCGCCGGGGTGTCCTCGTTCGGCATCTCCGGCACGAACGCCCACCTCGTGCTGGAGGAGGCCACCGGGCGGGAGAACGTCCGGGGGGCGTCGGCCACGGAAGCGACCGCGGGCCGGGCACGGAATCAGTCGACGGCGCCGGGCGGGGCGGCTGCGGCGGCTCCGGGCAAGGCGGCTCCGGGCAAGGCGGCTGCGGCGGCGGCTCCGGGCAGGGCGCACGGTGTGTCGGTTCCCGCCGCCGCTCAGGGCGAGGGGCGGCGCGAGCCGGTTTCGGCCGAGGCGCCGGAAGAACCGGTTCCGTCCTCGGCGCCCCCCATGGCCATGCCCGGGATCGTGTGGCCGCTGTCCGCCGCCTCGCCGGGCGGGCTGCGTGCCCAGGCCGCGCAGCTCTCCCGGCTCGCCTCGGACACCCCGGACGCCGATCTCGGCGCCGTGGGCCACGCTCTGGCCACCACCCGGGCGCACCTCGACCACCGAGCGGTCGTCACCGCCCCGGACCGCGCCGCCCTGCTCGCCGGGCTCGACGCCCTGGCGGGCGACCGGCCGGCGGCGGGTCTCACCCGAGGCATGCGCGCGGTGACCGGCCGGTCCGCGTTCCTCTTCTCCGGCCAGGGCTCCCAGTGGGCGGGCATGGGCCGCGAACTGTACGCGCACTCCCTGGTGTTCGCCGAGGCGCTCGACGAGGCCTGCGCCCACCTCGACCCACACCTGCCGCGCCCCCTGCGCGAGGTGATGTTCGCCGAGGCGGAGACCGTCGGAGAGGCCACCCTGCTCGACCGTACGGACTTCACCCAGGCCGCCCTGTTCGCCCTCGAAGTCGCGCTGTACCGGACGGTCGAACATCTCGGGCCCCGCCCCGACTTCG
Organism: Streptomyces sp. NPDC031474; assembly: GCF_055581185.1. Taxonomy (NCBI): domain Bacteria; kingdom Bacillati; phylum Actinomycetota; class Actinomycetes; order Kitasatosporales; family Streptomycetaceae; genus Streptomyces; species Streptomyces sp. NPDC031474. The sequence continues at coordinate 134,837 of NZ_JBVIJX010000006.1, read as the reverse complement.
TGGCCGGTCACTCCGTCGGTGAGATCGCCGCCGCTCATGTCGCCGGGGTCATGTCCCTGACGGACGCGGCCCGGCTCGTGGCCGCGCGCGGGCGCCTCATGCGGTCGCTGCCCGACACGGGAGCGATGATCGCGATCGGAGCCGGTGAGGAGGAGGTCCTGGCCACGCTGGCCGGTCATGAGCGGCAGGTCTCCGTGGCCGCGGTCAACGCGCCGTCCTCGACCGTGATCTCCGGCGACCGTGACACCGTCACCCGCGTCGCCGAGCACTGGCGCGACCGTGGCCGCTCCGTCAGCCGGCTGCGCGTCAGCCATGCCTTCCACTCACCGCACGTCGACGCCGTGCTCGACGAACTCGTCCGTGTGGCCGAGGAACTCGACCTCCGGCCGCCGTCCGTCCCCGTCGTGTCCACCCTCACCGGCACCGCCCTGACCTCGGACGAGGCCTGCTCGCCCGACTACTGGGCTCGCCACACGAGGGGCTCCGTGCGCTTCGCGGACGCCGTCGCCTGGTTGCGGGACCAGGGCGCCACGACCTTCCTGGAGATCGGACCGGACGCCGTACTGACCGCGCTGGGCCAGAGTCAGACCGGTCCCGCGGAGGACTCCCGTCCCGGGGCGCCCGACATCGCGTGGACGCCCACCCTGCGCAAGCGACGTGACGAGGTGCGTGTCCTCGGCGCCGCTCTGACACGACTCCACGTCCGGGGAGCCGAACTCGACTGGCCTCGGCTGCTTCCCCATGTTGCCCCTGCCGAGCGTGTGGAGCTGCCCACCTATCCGTTCCAGCGCCGGACCTACTGGCTGCGCACCCCGCCACCCCGGCAGCAGGTCGGGGCCGGAGGTCTGACCCCGCTGACGCACCCGTTCCTCACGGCGGGGCTCGATGTCGCCGGGCAGCGGGACCGGGTGTTCACCGGCAGCCTGTCCACCGAGGCCCACCCCTGGCTGAGCGACCATGTGGTGGGCGGCGCGGCGACGATCGCCGGTGCCACGACCGCCGAGATCGTTCTGTCCGCAGGGAGCGGGCTCGGACACGGCCGCCTCGACGAACTCTCCCTGCACACGCCCGTGCCGCTGCCCGCCCGTGCCGCCGTCGACATCCAGGTGCGCGTCGGACCGCCCACGGCCGACGGCAGGCGCCCGGTGGACTTCCACTTCCGCCTCCCGGTCGGCCACGCCGACCGTGTCGAGCCCCTCGACGGCGGCCGACTCGACGACGGGGCGCCGGAGTGGACCCGCCACGCCACCGGCGTCCTCGCCCCCGCCGACGGCTCCCGCCCCGACTGGCCCGACCTTCGGGCCTGGCCACCGGCCGACGCGGAGCCCGTCGACCTCGACGCGCTCCACAAGCACCTCGCCGAGCAGGACGTCACCCTGGGGCCCGCCTTCCAGCGGATCACGGCGGCATGGCGGCGTGCCGACGACGTGTACGTGGAGGCCGCTCTGCCCGCGGACTCCCCAGAGACACGTGCCGGACACGCCCTCCACCCGACCCTGCTCGACGCGGGCCTCCAGGCGAGCCTCGTCGCGACCCTGCCCTCCGCCGAGGACGAGCGGCAGCCCAGGATGCTCTTCTCCCTCAGCGGCCTGACCCTCCACGACACCAGTGGCGTCACCGCCGTACGCGGCCATCTGTCGACCACGACGGACGCCTCGGCGCCCTCCGGTCACAGCCGCCACTCGCTCCGGCTGGCCGACGCCACCGGACGGCCCGTCGCCACCGTGGACTCGCTGGAGCTCAGGCCGGTCGGCGCCGGCACGACCGGCCGCCGCCGACCACGGCCGTACCACCTGGACTGGCGCGCGTACATGCCCGCCTCCGACGTGCCGCAGCGGGGCGTCCATTGGATCGTCCCCGAGGGGAACCCGCCCCGGCCGTGGCGCGCTCTCGCGCTCGCCGACGCGGACTCGCGGGTCTTCGGGAGCGTCGGCGAGGCCCTCGACGCCCTGGAGGCCGGACCGGACCACGAGGTGACGGTCCTCGCCCCCCCGGGGTGTGCCGAGCGTCCCGACGACGGAGGCCCCGCCGCGGGCATCCCGTACGACGTCCATGGCTTCACCCGGGACCTCCTCGCATCCGTCCAGCAGTGGCTGGGCGACGAGCGGACCCGCGAGCGCACTCTGGTGGTGCTCACCCATGGCGCGGTGGCCACCGAGGCCGGGGAGGACGTCCCCAACCTCGCCCAGTCACCGGCGTGGGGACTGCTGCGTACGACGCAGACCGAGCACCCGGGCCGCTTCGTCCTCCTCGACATCGACGGCCACGACGAGTCCTGGCGGAGCGTCCCGGCGGCGGTGGCGACCGCGCTCGCCGACGGTGAGCCCCAACTCGCCCTGCGGCGCGGCGGGTTGAAGACGCCGCGCCTGGCCGAGACCGACCTCGCGGCCACGCTCGTACCTCCCGCCGGGCAGCGGGCCTGGCACCTCACCCTCCGCGAACACCCCGCGGGCAGCCTCGACGACCTCCTGCTCGCACCCTGCCCCGAGTCCGAGGCGCCCCTCGCCGCCGGACAGGTCCGGGTCGCCGTACGGGCGGCCGGGGTCAACTTCCGCGACCTCCTCATCCCGCTGGGCATGTACCCCGGGCCCGGGCGGATCGGCACCGAGATCTCGGGCGTGATCGTCGAGTCCGGCTCGGGCGTGGACGACCTCCGTCCCGGTGACCGGGTGACGGGTCTGGTCCCGGGCGGGGCCATGGGCACCCTCGCGGTCACCGACCACCGCACGCTCGTCCGGATCCCGGAGGGCTGGACGTTCGCCGAGGCCGCCACCGTGCCCGGAGCCTTCGTCACCGCCTGGCAGGGCCTGGTCGACGTCGCCGGTCTCGGCCCCGGCGACACGGTGCTCGTGCACGCCGCCGCCGGAGGGGTCGGTATGGCCGCCGTCCAGATCGCGCGGCACCTCGGCGCGGACGTCTACGCCACCGCGCATCCCGGCAAGCACGCCACGCTGCGCGCCCTCGGCCTCGACGACTCCCGCATCGCCTCCTCACGGGACACCGCCTTCGAGCGGACGTTCCGGGCCGCCACCGACGGCCGTGGCGTCGACGTCGTCCTGCACAGCCTCGGCGGTGAACTCACCGACGTCTCCCTGCGGTTGCTCGCCCCCGGCGGTCGCCTCGTCGACCTGGGCAGGACCGCGCACGGCGCCTGGGACCACCCCGACGAGCGCCGGCTGCCGTACGAACTCGTCATCCACCCCGACCATGTCTCCGGCACCCTCACCCACCTCGCCGAACTGTTCCGGGACGGCGCCCTCGCCCCGCTGCCCGTCACCGCCCTGGACATCCGCCAGGCTCCCCGGGCCCTGCGGCTCATGCGCGACGCGGCCCACACCGGCAAGATCGTCCTCACGGTTCCCCGCCCCCTCGACCCGGACGGCACCGTCCTCGTCACCGGCGGCACCGGAACCCTCGGCGCCCTCGTCGCCCGGCACCTGGTCACGGAACACCGGGCCCGGCGTCTGCTGCTCGCGAGCCGCCGGGGTACGGACGCCCCCGGCGCCGTGGAACTCCGGGCCGAACTGGCCGCCCACGGTGCCGAGGTCACCGTCGCCGCCTGCGACACCGCCGACCCCGACGCGCTGGCCGCACTCCTCGACACCGTCCCCGGCGAGCATCCGCTGACCGCCGTCGTGCACACCGCCGGGACCGTGGACCCCGGGCCCGTGCGGGAGCTGACCGCCGATCAGGTGGACGGCGTGCTGCGGCCCAAGGCCGACGCCGCATGGCATCTGCACCGGCTCACCCGGCATCTGGACCTCGCAGCGTTCGTCCTCTACTCCTCGTCGGTGGGCGTCCTCGGGCTCGCCGGTCAGGGAAACTACGCCGCCGCCAACACCTTCCTCGACGCCCTCGCCGCCCACCGCCGCGCGGGCGGGCTGCCGGCGACCGCGCTGGCCTGGGGGATGTGGGGGGAACGTTCCGCGATGGGTGAGCGGCTCGGCGCGGACGGCATCCACCAGGTCCTCGGCGCCGGGCTCGCGCCGATCCCCACCGCGGAGGGGCTGGCCCGGTTCGACGCCGCCGTCGGAACCGGCGCCGACAGCCACCTCGCGTCGCTGATCCCCGCGCGCCTGAACCTGGACGCGCTGCGGGCCCAGGGCCTCGTACCCCTGCTGTCGGACCTGACCGCGCCCTCGGCGTCCCGGCCGACGGCGGCGCCCGGCGTGGCCCGGCAAGTCGCGCGGCTGTCGGAGGCCGAACGGCGGCGGTTCCTGCTGGAGCTGGTCACCGATCACGCCGGTGCCGTCCTCAGCCACCCCGACCCCGGGGCCCTCACCGCCGACACCGGGTTCAGGTCCCTGGGCTTCGACTCCGTGACGTCCGTGGAGATGAGCAACAGGCTGGCCGCCGCGACCGGGCTGAGCCTGCCGGCGACCGCGGTCTTCGACCACCCCACCCCCGCCGCCCTCGCGGGCCACCTGGGCGAACGGCTGGCCGACATTGGTGACCCCGCCACCCCCACGGCGCCGGAGGCCGACCGCAGGGAACGGCCGGAGGGCCCCCTCGGCACACTGTTGCGCCAGGCGGTCGCCCAGGGGCGGGTCGGCGAGGGAGTGGGCGTGCTGGCGGCGGCCGCGCGCCTGCGGCCCGCGTTCTCCCACCCCCCGCTGCCCGAGCACACCCCCACCGCGACCTGGCTGCGCCGGGCCGGACGACCCGCGCTGATCTGTGTGGACTCGTTCATCCCCGCCGCGGCGAACCTCACCTACCAGCGGCTGGCTGTCGCCCTGGAGACCCGGTACGACGTGGCGGCCGTCCAGCTGCCCGGGTACCGGGAGGGAGCGCCGCTGCCCGACACCGCCGAGGCCGTGGCCGAGGCCGTGGCCACCGCCGTCGAGGGGTGCGCCGGGGGCGAGCCGTTCACGCTGGTCGGGTTCTCCACCGGAGGCCTCGTCGCGCACGCCACGGCCCACCGCCTGGCGGCCCGCGGAATCCGGCCCGAGGCCGTCGTCCTGATCGACACACTGCCGCCGGGCTCCCTCACCACCGCGGCGGCGGCCGACATCCTGCGGGAGTGGGCCGAGGCACAGGGCGAGTTCTGGTCCCGCGACGACACCGGGCTCACCGCCATGGGCCGATACCTCGACCTGTTCGGCAACCACTGGACACCGGTTGTCCCCGACGCGCCGGTCCACCTCGTCCAGGCGGCCCGGCAGGTGCCCTCCGCGCCTGACGGCGCATGGGCCCGGCTGTGGGAGGGGCTCGCGACCCGCACCACCACGCCGGGCAGCCACTTCGGCCTGCTCACCGAGTACGTCACCGACACCGCCCGCACCCTCACCGACCTGCTCGGCTCCGACCGGGCCACCCCGTCCAGCTGAACGCACCACCCCACGAACCTCGACCCGGATCGCCCGAGCACCCGCAGCGCCCGTCCCGAGGGGCCCACTCGGCGATCCACCGGAGGAACTCATGTCAATCTTCTCGGACTTCCAGCAGGTCGCGCTCCGGCAACCGGACGCCCCCGCGCTCGTCACCCTCGACGACGCCGTTTCGTACGGGACCGTCCTCGGCCTCGCCGACCAGGTCGCCGCCGGGCTGCTGCAGGCCGGCCTGCGCACGGGTGAGCGGGTCGCGGTGCACCTCTCCAACCGGTACGAGCTGGTCTCGGTCTACTACGCCTGTCTGCGGGTCGGCGCGGTGATCGTGCCGGTGAGCCACAAACTGTCGGCGGGCGAGGTGGACCAGCTGATCGAGGACAGCGCACCCCGGTTCTATCTCGGCGAGGCCGAGGTCCACGGGCCGTGCGCCCAGGTGACCGAGAAGCGCGAGACGGTCGAGCGGGCGTGGATCCTCGACTCCGCCGGGACCACGACGACCGAGCCGTGGAGCGGCCTCCTCGCGGACGCCCCCTCCCCCGCCGACGACATCGGCCCGGACGAACTCGCCGCCATCTTCTACACCTCGGGCACCACCGGACGGCCCAAGAGCCTCGTGCTGTCCCAGGCCACCCTGGAAGCCGGCCTCGACCTGACGGAGGCCCAGGGCGTCGGGCACGCCGACGCCACGTACTACATGATCAACCTGATGAACCCGTGGGGCATCCTCGTCCTGCTCACCTCGTTGCGCAGGGGCTGTCCCCTGGCCCTGACCGCGACGAACACACCAGACGTCATCCTGCGCATGCTGCGCACCCACCGCTTCGGCTGGATCGGCGGCGCGCCGACCACCTTCCGCGCGCTGCTCGCCGAGGCCCGTGCCGCCGCCGAACCGGCGCCCGGCCTGGCGGGGACGAGGTGTGTGGCCGGAGGGGACGCGTGCCCGATCGAGCTGAGCCTGGACTTCGCGGAGACCTTCGGGGCCTCCCTGACGGGCGTCTACGGCATGACGGAGACCGCCGCGCCCGTGATCGAACAGCCGCGGATCGACGCCGTCGACGTGCCGTCCATCGGCTGGCCGCTGCCCGGTGTGGAGATACGGGTCGACGCCGAGGAGGGCGAGGAGACGGGTGAGTTGCTGCTGCGCACCCCGTCCCGGCCCGTCGGGTCGTGGAACGGGACCGGAGTGGACCGTTTCGACCGTGCTGAGTGGCTCGCCAGCGGCGACGTCGTCCGGCGACGGGAGGACGGCTGTCTGCTGTTCGTGGGCCGCAAGAAGGATCTGATCATGGTCGAGGGCTATCCGATCTCGCCGCTGGAGATCGAGCAGGCGATCGCCGCGCACCCCGATGTCGCGGCCGCCCTCGTCTTCGGCGTACCCGACACCACCACCGGCGAACGCGCGGTCGCGCTGGTCGAACCGGAGCCGGGACGCCAGGTCGAGCCGGCGGCGCTGCTGGAGCATCTGTCCGGCCGTATCGGCGCGTACAAGCATCCCGGAGAGATCAGCGTCGTCGAGAAGCTGCCGGTGCTGCCCAGCGGCAAGCTCGGCCGGCAGCGGCTCGCTGCCGAGTACACGTCGTCCCGGGCGGGCACGGCGGCCTCCGCGGACATGTCGGCCCACGCGGGCTGAAGGAGGACGGCTCGTCATGAAGTTCGGCTTCGTCATGTTCCCCACGCGGGACGCCATCGCGCCCGGTGACCTCGGCGCCCTCCTGGAGGACCGGGGCTTCGAGTCCCTGTTCGTGCCCGACCACACCCACATCCCGGCCGTCACACCCGAGAAGGACGACGTCGCGAACCTCGCGCCGGAGTTCAGGAACGGCATGGACCCGTTCGTCGCCCTGGGCGCCCTCGCGCAGGCCACCTCGACGCTGCAGATCGGCACCGCGATCCTGCTGGTCCCGGAGCGCGACCCCATCGTCACCGCCAAGGCGGTCGCGTCGGTGGACGTGCTCTCCGGCGGCCGGATGAACTTCGGGGTGGGGCCGGGCTGGATCAAGCAGGAGTTGCGCAACCACGGCACCAACCCCGACGACCGCTGGCAGGTCATGGGGGAGCGCGTCGAGGCCATGCGGGAGATCTGGACCAAGGACATCGCCTCCTACCACGGCGAGTTCGTCGACTTCGCCGACATCACGTCCTGGCCCAAGCCCGTCCGGACTCCCCACCCGCCGGTCCTCGTCGCCGGCAACGGTCGCGGCGTCACCGAGCGCGTCATCGCGTACGGCGACGAGTGGATCCCCATGGCCCGCCCCGGAGTCCTCGACCGGATCGCAGAGTTCAAGAAGACCGCCCGCAAGCCCGGGAGCGACGAACCCCTCCCCGTCACCCTCTTCGGCGGCGAACTCCGCGATGTCGACGCCTACGAGGCCGTCGGGGTCGACCGCGTCCTGATCTGGGTACGGCCCCTCGACACCGCCCGGATGACGAGAACCGTCGACCGGATCGCGCTCCGCCTCGGCGACCGCCTCCGCTGACCGAACCCCAGCGTCGCGACCGTCCCAGGCCCCTCCCAGGCCTCCGCGAGGCCCTCCCAGGCCCGGGACGCCCCGACACAACCCCCACCAGAAAGCCCTGTGAAAGGCGGTCAACCGATGACATCCCCGACGGCCGAACCCGTGGTGCTCGGCGCCGACTTCGTCCGCGATCCCCACTCCGTCTACGACCGGCTCCGCAAGGAGGGCGCGGTCCACCGGGCCATTCTCCCCACCGGTCTGAAGGTCTGGCTGATCACCTCCTACGAGGAGGGCCGGGCCCTGCTCGCCGACCCGCGGCTGAGCAAGAACATGGCCGATGCCGGGCACCTCTTCGAGCTCCACCAGACCGACATGAGCCGTCAGCGCGACTACTCCCACTCGATCCAGCAGTCCATGATCAACATGGATCCGCCGGACCACACCCGGCTGCGCGGCCTCGTCGGCAAGGCGTTCACCATGCGGCAGGTGAACCGGCTGCGCCCCCGGATCGAGGAGATCGCCGAAGAGCTGCTCGACTCACTGACCGGCCGCACCGAGTTCGACCTCGTCGCCGACTACGCGGCGCCCCTGGTCAGCACGGTCATCTCCGAACTGCTCGGGGTCCCGGAGGGTGACCGCGCCGAGTTCCGCGAAACATCCGAGATCCTGACCTCCGACGCCGACCGGGACGTGGTGAACAAGGCGTCGAACGCGCTGCTGACCCTGGTGAGCGCGATCGTCGAGGCCAAGCGCGCCGACCCCGACGACAGGCTGCTCAGTTCGCTGATCCTCGCGGCCGACGGCGAGGACCGGCTCAGTCACGAAGAGGTCGTGTCCCTCGCCGTCGTGCTCTTCGTCGGCGGCTTCGACACCACGGTCAACCTCATCGGCAACGGCACTCTCGCCCTGCTGCGCAACCCGGACCAGCTCGCCGAACTGCGCGCCGATCCGTCGCTGCTGCCGGGCGCCGTCGAGGAGTTCCTGCGCTTCGACGGCTCCGCCAACATCAGTCACTTCCGGCGCACCACCGACGCGGTCCCCGTCGGCGACATGACCATTCCGGCTGACGAGTTCGTCTTCGTCGGGCTCCTGGCGGCCAACCGGGACGCGGCCCGCTACCCCGACCCGGACGTACTCGACGTCACCCGCTCCGCGACCGGCCATCTCGCGTTCGGCCACGGCATCCACCACTGTGTGGGCGCACCGCTCGCCAGGGCCGAGAGCGAGATCGCCTTCGGGCGGCTCCTCGCGCGCTTCCCCGTCCTGGATCTGGCGACCGACCCCGAAGAGCTGACCCGGCGGCCCAGCATGCTCCATCGTGGGGTGCGTTCCCTGCCCGTCCGTACACATGCGGAGAGTTGGTGACTCCTCCCCCGGCTGAAGCCGGGGGCTTCTCGTTACGCCGGGTTGGCGTTGCGACGGACCAGCCCGGCCCGTAGAACGTTGAGTGCTCCCACTGTGTCGGCGTGCGCGTGGTGGCCGCACGAGACGCAGTGGAACTTTTCCTGTGTTGGCCGGTTCTCCTTCGCGGTGTGCCCGCATTCGGGGCAGGCGCGGGAGGTGTTGCGGGGGTCCACGGCGATCACTTCCCGTCCGGCGCTTTCAGCCTTGGCATGCAGGATCGTCAGGAACACCCCCCATCCGGCATCGTTGATCGACTTGTTGAGCCCGGCCTTCGCGGCGGCCCCGTTGGGCAGGAAGGCACCCGGTCGGCCGGGGTCGGGCCTGGGCGCGGGGGCCTTGCTCATGTTGCGGATCTTGAGGTCTTCGTGCGCGATGAAGTCGTGTGCGCGGACCAGACTCAGCGCGGTCTTGTGCGCGTGGTCGAGCCGCTGACGCCGGACCTTGCCGTGGAGCTGGGCGACCTTCTCCACCGCGCGCCGGTGGTTGGCGGTGCGGTCCTTCGCCTTGCAGCGCGGGAAGCGGGACAGGGCCTGCTGCGCCGCCTCCAGTCTCGCGGCCGCACGGCGGCCGTGGCGCGGGCTGGGCACGAAGGCGCCGTTGGAGTCGGCGAGGAAGTTCGCGATGCCCAGATCGATCCCGGCCACGGAGCCGGTCGCGGGCAGCGGTTCGGGCTGGTCCTGCTCAGCGGTCAGCACGACGAACCACTTTCGGCCCTCGCGCTTGACCGACACGGTCTTGACGTGGCCGGCCACCGGGCGATGCTGGTTGACCCTGACGTGGCCGACGCCCTGGAAGCGGACCCGGGCGACGGGGTCGTGCGGGGTGGAGTTCCACCGGCAGCCGTCCCCGTCCTTGGGGAAGTCCACCGTGTCGAACCAGTTCACCCCGCGAAAGCGCGGGTAGCCCGGGGCATCGCCGGACTTGACCCGGCGGAAGAACGCGGCGAACGCCTTGTCGAGACGGCGCAGGGTGGCCTGCTGCGAACTGAACGACCAGCGGCCCTGACGCTCCGGGTCGAACGCCCGGATCTCCTTGAGCTGCGCGGACTGCATCCCGTACTTGACGGTGGTCTTCGAGACGTGCCGCCAGGCGTCGCGGCGTTCCTGCAACGCCCCGTTGTAGAGGGAGCAGTGATCCCGGAGCATCTCGCCGAGCGCCTGCTCCTGGCGGACGGTGGGCCGCAGGAGGAACTTGTACGCACGGATCATCCAGCCCACCCCCCTCCGGTCAAGTCCACTCGATCCTAATACATTTGGTGTATGTCACCACGCTGGGAACCAGATCCCGACATCAGACGCGGAAACCATGTAGTTTTCAACCTCCACGCGCACTTGGTGTTCGTCACGAAGTACCGGCGGGAGGTCTTCAACGACGACATGCTGACGCGCTGCGAGGCGATCATGCAGGACGTGTGCGAGAGCTTCGGCGCACAGCTGCAGGAGTTCAACGGCGAAGGCGACCACGTCCACCTCCTCGTGCACTACCCGCCGAAAATCGCCCTGTCCAAACTCGTCAACTCCCTCAAGGGCGTCAGCTCCCGGTACCTGCGGGCGGAGTACACCGGCCGGATCAACCGGATCGGGACGGGATCCGTGTTCTGGTCCCCGTCCTATTTCGCCGCATCCTGCGGCGGCGCACCACTGAGCATCGTCAAGGACTACATCGAGAACCAGAAGCGCCCAGCCTGACCGTCACCCCGAAGACGCAGAGATCTCCGGCGCTGCGCGCCTCCGGGCCGAGGATCGCATTCCCGCCCGGCCTGAAGGCCGGGATTCCCTGCGAAGAACAAGGGATGGAGAGGCACACGGCCGAGGAGAGCCGGCACACCGTACGACCGAAGCACGCGACCGTACTCCCGCTCGCCCCGTCTTGACGCTGGGAGGGGCATGAATCGGCTTCGGGTCAGCAAGGGCCGTGCCGGCCCTTGCTGACCTGGCCCTGGGGGCAGGTCACCTGTCGGCGGTCGAAGCCGATGCGCAAGTCGTCCCGGCCGCCGTGGCCCGCCGTGGTGCCCGCGCCTGGCGGATGAACGCCGCCGACTGCACGGCGGCACTCGGCGAGGGGAGTCCACACCGCTCGCGGGACAGCCCGCGGCCAGCCTCTGGGACCCCGGACCGGCCCTCGCGACGGAGGCATCGGGCAGCGCGGTCATGGAGGAACGCCTCCTGCCCGCTCTCAACGGCAAGCGGCCCCAAGCCAGGATTCCTGGACGACCTCGTCCGTGCCTCGAGGCGCCTCTTCTCAGTGGGCGTCGGTCTCCGGCTCGGGTCGGGGGCCATCTGCACATACGTGTTCTCCAGTGTCGGACGGCGTACCTCCAGATCGGGGATCGGTCCCTGGAGCTGCTGGTGCAGTTGCCAGACGACCTCCGACGGGTCCGCGGTGAGCCGTCGTTGCGGGACGCCGTCGGCGTCCGTCCAGGCGGCCTCGGAGCGAGTTTTCGCGGCAGCGGAGAGTTCGGCGAGAGTGCCGCAGGCGGTGATGCGGCCGTACTGCAGGATGCCGATGCGGTCCGCGAGTTGCTGGGCCTCGCTCATGTCGTGGGTGGTGAGCAGCATCGTCGTACCAAGGTTGTCGCGCAGCTCGCGGATGAGGTCGTGGAAGTCACGGCGGGCCTCGACGGTCAAAGCCGGTGGTCGGTTCGTCGAGGAAGAGCGGTTCCGGTCGGTCCACGATGCCCAGGGCGGGTCATCGGAATCCCCCTGAATGCCGTCGTACGGCCGGATCGGCGGCGGGTGCATGCCGCCGCGGCCTGTTCTTTCTGGGAACGTAGTACTTGCCGGTATGGAAAGTAAATGCAAGGATCGCCATCAGACGACGACCCCGATAGTCGGAGGACCTGATGCACGGCGCCCCCGCTCCCGACCCCGCTGCCGCGCTGCGCGCTGCCGAGGCGGCGCACGACGCGGCCGCCCGGCCAGGTGTCGCCCCGCCGGCCTGGTATCCGGCCGTCAACGGCGGGCTGATGGCCGCCGGGCTCACCCTGATCGGCCTGCGATGGGCCGTCCCCGCCTCGTGGCTGTCCGTCGCGCTGCTCCTGGCGGGAGCCCTGCTGGTGGCCGCCCAGGTCGTGCTCGCCCGGCGCTTCGAGCACCGGCCGGGCATCATCCAGGCCTATCCGCGCCATACGGGCCGACGGCAGGTGACGCTGGCCTACGCGGGTGTGCTCGTCGTGGCCGCGGGCGCGGGCGGGTTCTTCGGCCTGGCGGGGCTGTTCATCGGCGGCGGGGTCGGCGGCGGGCTGGCGAACTGGTGGCTGCTGACCCGGGAGCGGGCGGGAGACGCCCGGCCATGAGAGGCGAAGAGCGGGTATCACCCGCGTTGGACGAGCGCATCCATCACCCCACCCGGCTCGCGGTCATGGCGTTCCTCTCCGGGTGCACCGAGGCCGAGTTCCGTGCCGTCCGTGAGGGGTGCGGGATCTCGGACTCGGTGCTGAGCAAGGTGGTCGGCGCGCTGGAGGCCGCGGAGTACGTCAAGGTACGCAAGGGGTACGTGGGCAAGCGCCCGCGTACCTGGTTGCGGCTGAGCCCCGAGGGCCGCCGTGCCCTCCTCGCCCACCTCGCGGCCCTGCGCGACCTCGCCGCCCAGGCGGCGGCCCTGGGCGCAGTGGCCGACGAAGCCTCGGCGGCGGAGGCATAGTCCGTGGCCACCGCGGCGGACCGCCTCCTCGCGCACGCAGCCAGCATGTGCATGGTGTTCCCGGCGCCGGCCGCCCCACTCCCGGCTGCCGGTCCACTCAACTCAACTCCGCTGCTGGTGGTCGTCCATCCCGGCCATCCCGGCCATGAGGGCCTGATGGCTGCGGCGGACGTGTTCGCGCATCACGCGTTCCGCACTGTCGCCGTCCTTGGCGCGGATGAGGTCGAGGACGCGGTGGTGCTCGTGGTCGGACTCGCTGAGGCGGCCCGGCTGGGCGAGGGACGTACGGACCAGGCGCGCGTACGCCAACTGGTTCATGAGCGTGCGGTAGTGCGCCTCCAGTTTGGAGTTGTCCGCGCCGATGACCAGCAGGTCGTGGAACTCCTGGACCAGTTGCGCATACCGCTCCGCGTCGCCCGCGCGGACGGCCTCGTCGGCCTCGCGCATGTTCTCCTCGATGCGGGCCACTTCGGGGACGTTGCCGCGGAACGCCAGCAGTCTTGCCGCGGCGCCCTCCAGCAGCTCCTTCATCTGGAACAGCTCGGTGATCTCACGCCGCGACGGCACGGCGACGAACGTGCCCACCCGCGGCCGCACTTCCACCAGGCCCTCGATCTGCAACTGCTTGAGGGCCTCACGGATGGGGGTGCGGCTGACGCCGAACGTCTCCGACAGCGCCATCTCGGACAGGCTGGAACGCGGCGGCAGCTCTCCACTGATGATCATCTGGCGCAGCTCTTCGGCGACCCTGGCCTGCATGCTGGTCGGCTGCAGCGGTTTCCGTGCTCGTCCACTGGGTTGTTGCATGGCACGTGAACGTAATGTGGGGAGGTGAACGGCGTCAACCTTCCTCGGCACCGCACTGTCGTCTGCCATGCAAGACGGCCTCATGACCGCAGGATGAACGGGTCACCGACAGGTTCCTCACTCGTGTTGACCCACACGCTCTTCAGCCGGGTGTACTCCGGGATGACCTCCGTGCCGTGTTCGACGCCGGTGCCGCTGTTCCCGAAGCCCGAGCGCGGCGACATCGGCGACATCGACCGGTAGGTGTTGGCCCACACGGTGCCTGCCTCCAGGCGGGCCGCCATACGGTGCACGCGGTTGACGTCCCGGGTCCACACCCCCGCGGCCAGGCCGTACACCGAGTCGTTGGCGATGGCGAGGGCCTCCTCCTCGGACGCGAAGGGCATGACCGTGGCGACCGGTCCGAAGACCTCCTCCTGGCAGATGCGCATGGAGTTGTCCGTGCCGGTGAAGACCGTGGGGGAGTAGAACCAGCCGCCGAGTCCGGTGTCCGGGCGGGCGCCGCCGACCACCACCTTGCCGCCCTCGGTCCGCCCCAGGTCCACGTACGACTCGACCTTCGTCAGCTGGTCCGCCAGGGCCAGCGGGCCCAGCTCGGTGAGCTCATCCAGCGGGTCCCCGATGCGGATGGTCGCTGCGCGTGCCGTCACGCGCTCCAGGACCTCGTCGTAGACGTCCTCGTGGACGAGCACGCGGCTGCCCGCCACGCACGTCTGGCCCGCGGCGGCGAAGATGCCGGCGATCACGCCCATCGCCGCGGAAGGGAGGTCGGCGTCGGGGAAGACGATGTTCGGCGACTTGCCGCCGAGTTCGAGGGTGCAGCGTACGAATCGGTCGGCGCACGTGCGGGCGATACGGCGGCCGGTCTTGGTGGCGCCGGTGAAGGTCACCTTGGCCACGGCGGGGTGCTCGGTGAGGGGCGCTCCCGCGGTGGCGCCGAAGCCGGTGACCACGTTGACCACGCCCGGCGGGAAGCCGGCCTGCTCGAAGAGCGGGGCGAGGGCGAGGAGGGAGGCCGAGGTGTGCTCGGAGGGCTTGACGACCACGGTGTTGCCCGCGGCGAGCGCGGGGGCGAGTTTGGTGACGGTCAGGAGCAGGGGGGAGTTCCAGGGGGTGATCGCGCCGACCACACCGACCGGTTCGCGCAGGGTGTAGTTGAGCAGCTCGCGGCTCGCGCCGGGGATGACCTCGCCGTGGATCTTGTCGGCGAGGCCGGCGTAGTAGTGGAAGTACTCGGGCAGGCCCGCGAGTTGGGCTTGCATCTCACGCAGGAGCTTGCCGTTGTCGAGTGTTTCGGTACGGGCGAGTTCTGCGGCGTTTTCACCGATCAGGTCGGCCAGGTTGCGGAGGAGACGGCCGCGGCGGGTCTGGCTGAGGTCGCGCCAGCGACGGTCTTCGAAGGCGGTGCGGGCGGCTTTGACCGCGCGGTCGATGTCCTCGGCGGTGCCGCTCGCCGCCTCGTACCAGGGCTCGGCGGTCGTGGGGTTGAGGCTCGCGAAGTACTCGCCGGAGGCGGGAGCCGTCCATGCGCCGGCGATGTAGTGCTGGTGGCGGGGGAGTGGGGTCATTGAGGTGGCTCCTCGGCTGCGGGTTGTGTGTGGTTGCTCGCGCCCACGCGGCGGAGCCGCGCATTGCCGCCGCCCCCGCGCCCCTAACGGGGCGCTGTCACCGCCCCGTATGGTCAAGGACCGCGCGGGCCAGTTCCTCCGGCCGTTCCAGCGGAAGCAGGTGACGTGTTCCGGGCACGATGAGCGCCCGGCCGCCGGAGATCCGGTCGGCCAGCAGACGGGACATCGCCGGCGTCGAACCGGGGTCGTCCGCGCCCGTCACCGCGAGGGTCGGTGCCGTGATGTCGGGCAGGCGGGGCCACAGGCCTGCGTCCGCGGTGGCGAAGACGTCGTAGCAGGCCAGGTACGACGTGCGGTCGTTCTTCAGCAGGGTGGAGAGGACCGACCGGGCCAGCTCCGGTTCCCGGGTCCGCCACTCGGGCGAGAACCAGCGCTCCACCGCCGCGTGCGCCGACGCCTCGAAGTCCTCCAGTGCCCGCTCCCGACGCCGTGCCACCGCCGCCCTCGCTTCCTGCGACCGTCCGGCGACCGAGCTGACCAGGGTGAGCGAGGCCGTCAACTCGGGTCGTACGGCTGCCAGTTGCTGGGCAATCAGGGCGCCGAGGGAGAAGCCCACGAGGTGTGCGGGGCCGTTCAGCAGTGCCGCGACGTCGGCCGCCAGTTCCTGCAAGGACACGCCGGGCACGGCGGGCGGGGACGCGCCGTGCCCGCGCAGGTCGACCACGGTCACGCGGTGCCGTTCGGCCAGTGCCGGCAGGCAGCGCCGCCACATGGTCCGGTCGAGGCCCACCCCGTGCAGCAGCATGAGATCGGGACCGGTGCCGTGCTCCTCGTGGCTCAACGCCACCGACCCGCCCATCGCACCCATCGCACCCATCGCGGTCATCGTTCCGTCGACAACGGCGCCAGGCGAGCCTGCGGGCGTCCCTGTGCCGCGGCGGCCAGGCCGATGACGATCTCGTCGGCGCGGGGGCCGTCCGGGACCCGGGCCTCGATCGTCTGGTGGTGGGAGCGGATCGTCGCGTCCGTGATGTGCTTGAGCGGGATGTCGAAGACCGTTCCGGCCGCAGCCCGCTTCTCGACGGCGAACCCGGCCTGTTCCGCGGCGATCGCGAACTCGCGGGCCTCGTCCATGACTTGGGCGTACTCACCGAGCCGTCCGGGCGATCCGGGATTGTGGAATATCGAGAACCGCATCCCGTGACCTTCCCTCTCGCTCTGTGCCATGGCAGTGAGGCTAGGAGTCCGGGTCTGTACCGTCAAGACGTAACCGCGTCGAAACAAGCTTGACCTGTGTATTTGATCGTCCCGCCGTCAATCATCAGGCTTTTCTGCATGAGGTGTTGACATCGAAGCGGCCCCTCCCTACGGTCCTCTGCCATACAAGAGCTGACTGAGGGAACCGTCATGACCCACACTCTTGATCGCACCGCCGGCACCGACCGCACCTCCCGGATCCGCTCCGCCTGGCGGGCCGCCTGGGACCACGGGCACGTCGAGGCCCTGGACGAGCTGCTCAGCCCGGCCTACGTCCGCCGTCGCGGACCCGCGTCCGCCGTGCAGGGCCGCGACCAGCTCAAGGACTCCATCCGCGCCATGCGCGAGGCCTTCCCCGATCTGCGCACCGAGATCGAGGACATCGTCGACGACGGGGACCGGCCGGCGATCCGCTGGCGCAGCACCGGCCGGCACACCGGCGCCTTCCTCGGCGTGCCGCCGACCGGGAAACCGGTCGAGGTGTCCGGCGCGACCTTCGCCCGCTTCGACGGGCCCTCGGTCGCCGAGGAGTGGGCGACCTTCGACTCCCGGCAGCTCCTCGAGGCACTCGGGATCATCACCACCGCCAAGCAGGCGGCCGTCGACCCCGACCTCGTGCGCGGGGTGCACCGCAAGTTCATCACCGGCGTCACGGTGGTGACCACCGACGACGCCGGCACACCGCGCGGCCTCGCGGTCAACGGCTTCTCCAGCATCTCGCTCGACCCGCCGATGGTCCTGGTCTGCGTCCAGCACAGTTCCAGCACCCATCCCGCGCTGCACCGGGCGAGCCACCTCGGCATCAGCATCCTGGCCGCCGACCAGCTCGACGTGGCGAAGACCTTCGCCTCCAAGGGCGACGACAAGTTCGCCCAGGTCTGCTGGACGCCAGGTGACTTCGGCGCCCCGCTGATCGACGGTTCCTGCGCCCGGCTGGAGGTCGAGATCGGCGAACTGCTCGAGGCCGGCACTCACACCGTGTTCACCGGCCGGGTGGTCTCCGCCCGCCACGACGACCTCGCCCCGCTGGTCTACAGCGGCGGCGGCTTCTTCGACATCTCGCACACGGCGCCGTTGCCGTGGTGAACCCGGACCACCCGAGCAGGAGCACCTCATGACAGACGGAACACCGGCGCCGCTCTACGGCAGCGCGGTCACCAAGGTCGAGCCCTTCGGCGTCGACCACATCCCCGACAACGAGCGGCACGGCAGGCCCAGTTCGCAGTTCTTCGTCTGGTTCGCGGCCGGTCTCAACTTCCCGATCATCCTGCTCGGCTTCAGCGCGGCCTGGTTCGGGCTGAGCTTCGGCGCCGCCGTCACGGCCATCGTCGTCGGGGCCGCGCTGGGCTCGGTGCTGATGGCCGTCATGTCCCGGATGGGTGTCCGGCTCGGCGTGCCGCAGCAGATCCAGGCGCGCGGTCCGCTCGGCTTCTTCGGCAACTTCCTGCCCGTGGCCTACATCAACGTCTTCGCCGGGGTCGGCTGGGCGGCGGTCACGGTCATCCTGGGCGGCAAGGCGTTCGCCGAGCTGACGCACCTGCCGTACTGGCTGTGCGCTGCGGTGCTCACGGCGGTCGAACTGGTGGTGTCGATCTACGGCTACAACATGATCAACTACCTCCAGAAGGTCCTGACGTACGTCCTGACCCCGCTCTTCCTGCTCATCACCGTGGTCGCGGTGGTACGCGGCGGCAGCCTCTTCCACGCCGACCCGAAGGCCTCCGGGTACATCGGCTCCACCGGCGGCTGGGTCACCTTCGGCGGCTGGTTCCTGTCCTTCCTGGTGGCCTGGGCGCCCTTCGCCTCGGACTACTCCCGCTATCTGCCCGACACCCCCGAGGTCGTCGGCCGCACCGCCTGGTACACCGGCCTCGGCAACTTCGTCACCATCGCCTGGCTGGGCATCCTCGGCGTGGTCGTCGGCGGCAGCGCCAGCAGCTCCGACTCGATCACCGCCCTGCACGAGCTGGCCGGCCCCTTCGCGATCCCCGCCCTGCTCGCCGTCGGCCTGTCAGCCCTCGCGCAGAACTTCCTCAACGTCTACGGCGGCGCGATCTCCGTCCAGACGCTGAAGATCCCGGTCTCCCGCTCCCAGGCGGTCACCGTCATCTGTCTGCTGGCCTACGCCATCAGCCTGTGGGGCGAGTCGGGCACGGAGGCCAAGTTCAAGGTCTTCCTCAACCTGACCGCCTACTTCATCGCACCCTTCGCGGCCGTGCTCCTGTGCGACTTCTACCTCGGCGGCCGCTCCGACCCCTCCCGCGTCGCCGAGCTCTACGACCGGCGCCGGGTACTGGACTGGGGCTTCGTCGCCTGGGCCGGAGGCGTGGCCGCCTCGGTGCCGTTCTGGCAGTCCAGCTTCTACACCGGGCCGTTCTCGAAGGCGTTCCCGGGCGCGGGCGACCTGAGCATGTTCGTGGCGGCCGGGGCGGGCGCGGTGCTGTACCTGCTGACCTATCGGCTGAAGCCGCTGTGGGTGCGCGACTCGTCCGGCGGCTCGCCCCATCTGGCCACCGACGAACCCTCTCCCGCCACCGTCTGACGCCGGGGCAGGGCCGGGTTCCGTCTCCTCTGCGGGGGTGGCGCCCGGCCCTTCGGCCTGCCCGGCCCTTCGGCCTGCGCGGATCTTCCGTCGGCTTACGGGGACCTTCCACGGCGGAAATCCTCCCGTAACGACCAGAGTGTCTACTCGTATGCAACAATGGTTCACCACGGTGGGCATCCTGTATCGGGCAGGGAGAACGCCAAGCTGGTCCCGGCCCAGGCTGTCGAGAACTCCGCGACGAGGGCGTCGGGTTCGCCGGGTACGCGGCCGGCGCGTGATGCTGGGCGCGGGCCTGCTGTGGTTCGGCTGGTTCGGCTTCAACGGCGGCTCGGCTCTGCCGTCGAGCAACGCCGCCTCGGTCGTCGTGCTGAACACCTTCACCGCCACCTGCTCGGCGATGCTCGGCCGGCTCCTCGTCGAGAAGCTCAGAGACGGCCACCCCACGAGCCTCGGTGCCGCGTCCGGTGCGATAGCCGGTCTGGTCGCCATCTCACCCCGTCCTGCGGCACGGTCTCCCCGCTCGGCACCCTCCCTCGACGTCGTCGACGTCCACCTGCACGCCGAGAGCGCCTACGACCTCACCCACTCGCCGACCACCGCCCGCATCCCCGAGCCGAGCGCCGCGGGATAGAGCGGCCCGCCCTCCGCCGCGCGATGGGCGTCGAACGGCAGCGGTTTGACTGGAACCCCAGGTCAGGTGTCTGACCTGGGGTTCCATGGTCTTCGTGCTGTCGGGTCCGGGCTGGAGTGACTGACACCTGGTCAGCTCCGGCCCCGACCGGTCGCGCGAGGGGAGCGCATCGCTCTGAGCCTTTCAGGAAACGAGTGCGCGGCCCGCCGGGCCTCGGTCCCGTAAGAACGCCACGGTTTCTGCCAGTCCTCAAGCTCCGTCGGCAGCCTCTTCAGATGACTCCCGTGATGTCGGTAAAGAGGCCCCAGGGGTGAGTGAGTCTGGCAAACTTCGCGCGGTCGGCCTCAGTGTGCTGCTTCACCCGCAATCGGGCGTCCAGCCCTTGCGGATAAGGCATTTGACGTACCGACAGGTAGCAGGGATCCTGGAATGTTGCGCTCGTGCAGGTTCCACCTTGGACAGTGGAGGAGTCGTGGAAGAGCCCGTTTCCGGCCGCCCCAGGGCACAGCGGCCGCGCCCACTGCCTGTGCTCGTGCTGGCAGACGTCAGCGGCAGTATGGCCGATGACGGCAAGATCGACGTGTTGAACCAGAGTATGGCCACGATGATCCAGACGTTTGCCGCCGAGGATTCGCTGCGCGGCGAGATCTGGACCGGCGTGGTGACCTTCGGCGGCCGGAACGCCGTGCTTCATCATCCGCTGAAGCCCGCGGACCAGGTGCAGTGGACCGACATGGAGGCCGCAGGGCGCACCCCGCTCGGCGAAGCGCTCAATCTCGCGACCGGTTTGCTGGCAGACGACGCCGTCGTACCGCGCCGTGCTTTCCGTCCGACGGTCGTGCTGGTGTCCGACGGGATCCCCACCGACGAGTGGCGTGAACCGCTTCGGCGCTTGCTGACTTCGGAACGAGGTACGAAGGCGCTGCGGCTCGCCGTGGGGGTGGGGCAGGACATGGATGAGGAAGCGTTCGCAGTGCTCAACGCGTTCATCGGCAACCCCGCCATCCCAGTGAAGCGTGCCGACGAAGTACACGAGTTGCCGCGATTCTTCGACTGGATCACTGCCACGGTGACCACACAGGTGCGCAGCGGTCGGATCAGTAACGACGACCTGTCCGACTTCATGAACTGACCGGCCTAGACAGATCCCTGGGGAGTACGCGGAGTGCTGGGCACTGGCCAGACCTGGAGCACGACCGGATTACAGGTCGTGGTGAGCACGGAGAACGGTCAGATCATCGAATTGACTCGCAGACTCGGCGCGGGGGGTCAGGGAGAGGTCTGGGAAGCGAGCGGCGGTCGCGTGGCCGTCAAGATACTGCACAGCCGTGACGCGGTCGCAGCCCAGCGGCTCGCCGAGCGACTGCGCACTGTCCGTCTGCTCGACCTGGACAACCTGCCACTGGCCCGTCCTCTCTCCCTGCTGGCACCGCCCTATCCGGGTTACACGATGCCGATGCTCTCGGACATGGCGGCGTTGCAGCATCTGGTCAAGCCTTCGGGTGGTGGCGATCTCGCGGCGTGGTACGCAAACACGGGTGGTTTGCGGCGCAGGCTGCGCTTGCTCGGCCGACTGGCCGGAGCGCTGGCCGAGTTGCACGCCAGGGGCTTTTGCTATGGGGATCCGTCGCTGGTCAACGTGATGGTCTCGGAGTCTCTGGAGCACGAACAGGTGTTCCTGATCGACGTCGACAACATTGCCGTGGCCTCCGAGATCCGTGACGGTGCATATGTCACTCCCGGCTATGCGGCACCGGAGGTCCTCACGGGGCGACGGGGCGTGTCCAGCCTCAGCGACTCCTTCGCCTTCGCGGTGATGGCCTTCGAGACTCTCTCCATCCTGCATCCATTTATCGGCGATCTCGTCTACGACGGTGAACCTGAGCTGGAGGAGCGAGCCTTCGCCGGCGAGATTCCATGGGTGGACCACGCCGGTGACGAGGCCAACAGGTCGAGCTTCGGTTTGTCTCGTCGCCACACCCTGACACCAGGTTTGCGCGCCCTGGCATCACGGACGTTCGAGGGTGGACTCGTCAACCCGACAGGTCGGCCCACCGTGGGCGAGTGGCGTACGAAGCTGTTCGAGGCCGCCGATCTGACTCTGACCTGCGAGCGGTGCCGGGGCTCCTTCTACGGCAGTGAGTCCGCATGTCCATGGTGCCTGGATCCGTCACCACCAGCTCTGGTGGCCCGTGTCCTCACCCAGGTACCACCCATCGGATCGGGGGAACAATTGATCGCGCAGACCAGGCAGGCTGTCCTGTTGCAGCGGGAGATGGCAGCGCCGATATCGAAGCGCACGGCTACGGGTTCGGCTGTCGACGGCGAGCTGCCGGTCGTCACCCTCTGGTTCGATCGCGCTGGACAGTTGACCATGCGTAATCGCTGGGACCGGCCGACGTGGGTGGTCGGCCCAGGTGGGGGACCGTGGCTTCCGGTTGAGCCCGGGCAGGAATCCGCCATTCCGGGACTGGCCACGGGTGCCATCTGGGAGTTGCACTTCGACGCTGAGCACACACCGCACCGGCTCCTGCGCTTCAGCCGCCTCACCAAGGGTGGCGACCGGTGAGCCCGCGCGCGCCCGGCAGCGGGCAGGCCGGTGGCCGTCCCCGGCCGGTACCACCGAGCGGCCGCGGTGGCGCCGGCTCGTCGCGGCCCGCAAGCGGGAACCAACCGCTGCGGCAGGCAAGGGTGAGCAAGCTGCCCCCACTTCCAGGCGCGGCCACGCTGATCTCCCTGACCTGGCAACTGCGGGCGGCACCGCCGCAGATAACCACCGACGAGACAGAGGCAGTGCTGGGGCGCACCCCCGCCGGCGGCGTCATTGTGGAGATCGGCGGGGTACGAGCGCCCGCGGTCGGTTTCACGGCGGAGGACAGCCGGAGGCTGCAACGACTCCTTGGGGCGGGCCAGGCGAGGGTAGCCATCGTGCTGTACCTTGCTCCCGCCTCGGGGCAGGCGGCTTGGCCCCGTCTGGATCTCAACGTGTACACGTACGACAAGGGGCCGACCGGCACCCCCCTGGCCATCGGCGTGACCGACAAGGAGTTCCAGAGCATCTTCCGCGCCGCCGGCAGACCCCGCCACGACAAACCCGAATGGGCACTGCAGTGGCTGAACGAGCGACTCGTTCTGCCCCCTCTGGCCGGTTCCGCGGCCGGTGCCCCCGGCCGCATCGTGATCTCAGCCGGCCCGAGGGAGAACACCGAGGAACCGGTCGCTTTCCGTATCCACGGCCGAGGCGTGGCGGTCGATGTGAAGACCGTGGGCGACCGCGTGATGCTGAGCCGAGTCGTGCTGCGCGGCCACGACGCCCAGCAGGGACCGCTGAAGCTGATCAACCGCTCGGTCGCCTTCACCGACGAGTCCCAGGCCACTCGTCTGCGTGAGGAGATGAAGCGCCAGCTCGCCAAACTCGCCTCCGGCGAGGGCTTCCTGGCGATGTGGAATACGTACAACCGCAAGGAGAGCTGGTGGATCCATCGGCGGGTCCACGACGACAGATACCTCAAGTACCACCAGGTGGTGCCCCGGCACAACGGCGTCCTTCGCTTCCACGTCACGGAACCCACCGGTTCCGACGACGGCAGGCTGTCCCTGCTCGACCAGGCGCACCGCAGGAACGACGACGAGCCCATGGAACTCGAGGCGTCCATGACCCTGCCGTCCGTCCTGTTGCGCGAACCCGCCGCCGACGGAGAAGAGTGGGCTCTGCTCGACGACGAGCTTCCCCAGGACACGATCAGCGGCGAGGTGCTCAACGCCGACCCCGTCAGGGGAACGATTGACATCCGGCCACGGGCCGTCGAGGCACGGCCGGGCATGCCCATCCAACGGCGCGACCCCGCTCCGGAAGGATTCCTCTACCGATCCTTCCGGGGCAACCGCCGACGATTGATGCGGCGGCGGAAGGCCTTCGACCTCGTCCGAAAGGGCCGCACCACGATTCCCAACCTGCTCGCCCTTCTCGAGGGCGATCCGGCGCCTGCGCCGGTACTGGAGCGCTCCATCGACCCGAAGTCGGAGGCGACCTGGGCCTGCTTCAAGAACGGGCGTCCGACGCAGGCTCAGGAGAGAGCACTGCGCGTCGCTCTCAACACCCCCGACATCGCGATCATTCAAGGTCCTCCGGGCACCGGCAAGACACAGGTGATCGCTGCTTTGCAGACCAGGCTCGCCGAGGCCGGACGGGGGTATGCGCGACTGCGCGGGAGCATGCTCTTGACCAGTTACCAGCACGCCGCCGTCGATGAGCTGGTGGAACGATCGGTGATCTTCGGCCTGCCCGCGAACAAGATCGACCGGGCGGGTCGCGGCACCACCGTGCAGATCGACCGCTGGCAGAAGGAGACAACAGCCCGGCTGACCGAGCGGATCACCGGGAGCGACCAGGGGCCCGGCCTGGTCGCCCTGCGCCGGGCCGCCGCTCTCGCCGCCGGTTATCTGCTCGCGCCGACCGACGCGATGGGGACAGCCGCGATGCTCCGCGAATTGATGGACCTCACCGACGGACTCGTGTCCGGCCGGATCACCGACCGGCTGAGGACCCGTCTCGCAGCCGCGAACATGCCCCCTCCGCTCCTCATCGGATCGGACGAAGAGGAGTTGGCCGTACGGGCGGTGCGGGGCATCCGCGTCTCAGCCGAGTCGTTCGGTGACGACGGCCCGGCCGGCGCCGCGAAAGCGTTGAGAAGACTGCGCGCTCTCACCGACGTGGACCTCTCGGACAGCAGGCTCGACCTCCTGGAGCAGGCGGCGGCATGGAATGAGCCCGGCCCACCCGATTTCCTGGCCGAACTGGCTGCACTGCGTACGGCCCTCTTGGAGCAACTGGCCCGGCCGGTCGGCCCCGCACCGGACCCAGCGGTCGACCCGGAGATGCGCCGCCTGATCGAGGACACCGTGGATGCTCTGGCCGACCGCACGGCCCAGTCGTCGGACGATGGCGTCACGCTGGCGCTGCTGGAATACCGCGAAGCCCTCGACGGCGACCCCGACGCGGTGCACTGGACGCTCAGGGAGTACACCGCCTCGTACGCTGCTACTTGCCAGCAGGTCTCCTCGCCGGCGATGGCCGACGCCAAGGGCGAGTCGCGGGTCGATGATCTCGTCTTCGACACGGTGATTGTGGACGAGGCGGCCAGAGCCAATCCGCTCGACCTGATGATCCCGCTGATCCACGCGGGCCGGAGGATCGTGCTTGTCGGCGACCACAATCAGCTGCCGCAGATGCTGGAGCCGGACGTCGAGCGCGAATTCGAGCCGGTGACACGGGAACTGCTCTCGGAGAGTCTGTTCCAGCGGCTGTTCGAGGGCCTGGCGAAGCCCGGTGTTCCCGTACAGCGTGTGGTCACCCTCGACAGTCAGTTCCGCATGCACCGGGTGCTCGGCGAATTCGTCAGCCGCAATTTCTACCAGGGCGGAGTCAACTCCCCCAGGCCCGACGACCAATTCGTCCACGGCCTGGCCCGTTACGGCACGGCGGTCGCAGCCTGGGTGGACGTCCCGCCGGACGTGGGGCCCGAGTACGGGGACCGCAGCAAGTCACGGCCAGTGGAGGCCGCGGCGGTCGCCGATGAGGTCGCCCGCCTGGTCGACGAGGCACCGGACCTGACGATCGGGGTGATCGCGTTCTACTCCGCCCAGGTCGAGGAGATCTGCCGAAAGCTGGCGGACAAGGGTTTGCTGACCCGGGAGGGCAGGGACTACGAGGTGGCGGAGCGGCTGCGCTACGACAGCGGCGGCCACCGGCTGGACCGGCTGCTCGTAGGCACCGTCGATGCATTCCAGGGCAAAGAGTTCGACATCGTGTTGCTGTCGACCACACGCTGCGGTCCCCGCCAGGAAGTACCGCCCGCCACCACTGATCGTTCGTACAACAGATGGGTCGCGAGGCGATACGGGCATGTGACGCTGCAGAACCGCCTGTGCGTGGCGATGAGCCGCCAGAAGCGGCTCCTCATATCCGTGGGTGCTGCGTCGATGTTCGACGCCGGTTTCGCTCCCAAGGCGCTGGCTCCGCTGGCCGACTTCCTGGACATGTGCCAAAAGGGGGCGCCCTATGGCCACTTCCGCCGCTGACTGGTCCCGGGCCCGGGTACTGAGCTACGACCACCGGGATCCCGGCGACGGCCGACTCTGCGTACTGTGGCCCGCCTGGGCGTATCGCGTCACGGCGCCTGTTTTGCAGCAGCGCGGCCTGGATCTCTTCGAGCGCGTGGTACTCGGACTCTGCCAGGCAGGTGTTCGCCGGCCCGACCGGATGGGTGCCCTGATCGAGCTCGACGCCCGGCTGTGCGCACATATTCTCGACAGGGCCGTCGACGCCGGGCACCTCAACAAGAGACATGAGCTGACGGACCAGGGCCGCCGGGCGCTGCGTACCGGCTCGGCAGCCGACTCACCGGAATGGCAGGTCTGCTACGTCTTCGAGGACCCGTTCTCGGGAGAATTGTGGCCCCGGACGACCGACTCGCTCCGTGAGGCGTATGTGCTTCGCTCACGGCCTGAGGGCGTGGAGTTGCAGCTCGGCACGGCCGGCAAGTCGGACCGTGCGACGGCGCGGCGCGTTCAGCCGCCGGCCCGGCCCGCGCAGCGGCCCAATGCCGCGCGGGTAGTGGCTTCCGCGAGCGAGGATCGTGCCGCCCGTCGTGTCTTCAAGGTCCGCCAGTACGAACGCCGATCCGGACTCGAACCGCTCGCTGCACCCGACGGTCTGACTGGGCCTCGTGGGGCCGGCGGACTGGTCGAAGACATGCCGGAACTCAACCGTGTCGCGTTCCTCGAGGATCCTCAACCGGTGTACCTGCTGGGCTTCCTGGAGGTGTCGGGGAGCAGCGACACCGAGACAGCTGAGGCCTGGACCGCATACGACCCCTTCGGGCTGGGCCCCAGCGACTTTTTCCAGTCGCTGGTCTACCGCTTCGGCCGCGACGACGGCGTGCTCGACGAGGAGATACGAGTCCGGGCGGCCGCGGAGCTGGCCGCCGCCAGTGCCCGATTCCATCAGGCGGACCAGGGTCTACGCGACCTACTGGAGCAGCGTCTGGCTCACGACTTCGGCCCCGAGATCCGCGACGACCGTGACGCTTTCGATCTCATGCTGGAGCTCGATATGGCAGTCGAGTCCGCAGTGCGGGACGAATCGATGGAGCGGGTCGTACACACAGCACTGCGTCTCCATGAAGTGCTCTTCCGCCGGATGATGGTGGCGTATCCGGTGAGCCACGGCACTTTCCAGACCTTCAAGAACTCACCGACACTGCGCCGCGCGATGTTGGAGTCAGCGGCCCAGAGTGCCGGCTTTCACAGCGTGACACAGTTGTACTCCGGGGTCAGAGATGACGAGCTCACCAAGACCTACCGCGACCCGCAACGGGGTTTCGTCAAGGCAATGTTCGCGTTGTCGCTGCTTGCTGCCAAGGAGCAGGCCGGCCACCCGCTGCGCGCCATAGCTGTTCGGCAGCCCGACCTGCCGATCACGCTCACCGTGCTCAACGGCCTGCGCAACCGCGGTGCCCACGCAAGCCGCGACGCCACCAATCCCCACGACGCCCAGTGGTGCCGGGAGGCTGCGGCCAGCGCCGCCCGTGCCCTACTGCAACTGCCTGAACCTCGCACCGAGAGGACCTCCCTCTGATGTCCAGGAACCGCAGCAAGGCTGCCCGACGGACGACGCAGAAGCGTGTCAGCGCGCCCAAGGCGACCCCCGACCAGTCGCTGGCGGAGACGGTCTCGGCGGGCATGGCCTCTGCCGCGGCGGACTTGGGCGTCGAAGCCATCCCACCGGCGCAGCCGGCCGCCTCCCCGCCCAGCGCAGAGGAGCTGGCCGTCCTGTGGCAGCAGGCCACGCAGGTGAGGCAGGCCTACCAGGATGCGGTGAAGGGGCTGGAGCGGCGTGAAGGGGCTGTCACCGCGGGAGAAGAGGAATGCGCACGGCGTCGGGAGCAACTCGGCGAGGAGACGAAAGCACTCGAGACCCGGCGTCGTGAGCTGGCCGAAGCCGAGTCGGGTTTGGAGCAGGGGCAAGAGGCACTGGCGGAGCGCCGTGCTGCGCTCGACGACCGCGACCGCGCCCTGCTCGACCGTGAAGTGGCACTCGCCGCACGGGAAGAGCGGGAGAAGGAACTGATCATCGCCGAGGCCCGCGCGGAGCTGTCGGCAGCACGCGAGCGGTTCGACACCGCCCGCCGTGAATTCGATGAGGAGATCGAGATCCAGCGGTCCCGCCTGCGCGAGGAACTCTTAGCTGAGCGCGACGGGTTGGCGTCGGAGCGTGCGGAACTTACTGACGAGTGGCGGCGACTGCGTCACCAGAAGGTGGAGTTGCAGGCTCGGGAGGAGGATCTGCACGACACCAAGGAACTGTATGCCGAGCGCACCGCTCTCGCGGTGGCGTCCGCTACCGATCAGATCCGCGCCGAAGCCGAACATCAGCGACGGCTCTACGAAGCGGCACGGCAGGATGCTGACCTGCACAGCGAGCGGATCGCCGACTATGAGCGACTCGATCGGGCGTTCGGAAGCCAGAGCCCGGAGGACGTCCTCGCCGAGCTGGAACGGCTGCGCGAGGACAGCGTGGAGCTACGGCGACTCCGGCTCGCGGCGCCCGACGAGTCAGCCCTGCGGCTCGCGGCTCTGGAAGAAGAGACACGTCAGCTTCGCGATCGGTGCACCACATATGCCGCCCACAACGAACGGTTGCAGCGTCAGCTCTCGGCGCACGAGATCACGGCTGTGGAGGTTGAACGCCTGTCGGTGAGCAAGGAGGCGCTGGAGGCGGAGGTACGTGCATACCGTGAGCAAGTCGAGGAGCAGAAGCGCGACTGGCAGGGCCTGGTCGAACGGCGGGAGGGCGAAACCGCTTTCGCTGCGTGCAGCAAGATGGACGATGAGTACGACTCCGCGCCCGGTGACCTTGCCGGAAGCGCGCCTCCGCTGCATGAACTGGTACAGCGCGTGCGGGCGTTCATCAGGCAACAGCACGGCTTGTTCTACGAAATGGCCGACCTGCGTTCGTTCCTCGGCGGTCTCGCCGCTACACAACTGCACTTGCTCGAAGGCATCAGCGGCATCGGCAAAACACAGCTCCCCCAGCGGTTCGCCGAAGCCATCGGCGCGACCGCAAAGGTCGTGTCCGTCGGCGCGGACTGGCGTACACCGCAGGATCTCATGGGCTATTACAACGCTTTCGAGCGCCGCTTCTACGAGTCGGAGTTCACCAAGGCTCTCTACCAGGCGCAGTGTCCACAGTTCGCAGCGCAGCCGTTCTTCATCGTCCTGGACGAGATGAACCTTTCCCATCCCGAGCAGTACTTCAACGATGTGCTGTCCGCGCTGTCACGCGAAGTCTCCCGGGAGACCACGCCTGATCTCGTCCTGATGAGTTCCGCCGTGGATCCGTCTCCCCGGCTGCTGCGTGAGGGCCGACTGCTGCCTGTACCGAAGAGTGTCTTCTTCGTGGGGACTGCCAACCAGGACGAGACGACACTGCTGTTCGCGGACAAGACGTACGACAGGTCACATGTCATCGAGCTTCCCGCCAGGTACGAGCGCTTCACGGTCCCGCCGCAGGACCCCGTTGAGCCACTGAGCTGGAAGGCCCTTGAAACTGCCTTTGACGCCGCTCAGGCTACGCACGAGCGCGACGCCCAGAAGGCCGAGGCATTCCTTGGCACCGCACTCGCTGACCGGATGGCCGACGACTTCCAGATCTCCTGGGGCAGCCGGCTTCCCACGCAGCTCCACCGCTATGTACCCGTGGTCATGGCTTCCGGAGGATCACTGAGCGAAGCCACCGACCAACTCGTGGCCCGAAAGATCCTCCGTAAGTTGCACGGGCGCTACGAAGTCCGGGCGGACCACCTCAAGCAACTGCGGGAAGACCTGGTCTCCGACTGGCCGAAGCTCTCCGCCGACGGCGGCCCCGACCGATCGGTTTCCGTGCTCAACGGCATTCTCCGCAAACTGGGACACGAATGATGGACAGCCTCGATCTGCTGGACCGAGTCTCGGGCCGCCCGGCACCGGCCATGGTCGGACACGCGCTGGTGGGGCAGTACATCTTCCTGCCAGGTCGCCGTTCCGTCGAAGCAGGACACCGGCCTGCAAGGCCTGGCGAGTACTACGTCGCAAGGCGTGAGCATGCGAACGAGGCGGAATCCGATCAGGTGACGATGGAAGCCGTTCTGGCAATCGGCCGAACCGTTGAGAAGCTGACCGGGCGGCAATCCCACCTCGCCGATCTTGTCGATGTTTCCCCGCTGGTGGACGGTACTGCCGCGATGAGGACGCTCAGCCGCCAGCCGCTGGAAGAGGCCATTGAGGAGCATCTGCCCTTTCTGCGCGCGGTCTGCTTCCGTCCCGTGAGTCGACTGCACCCCGTCAATCGCCTGCTACCGGTCCCCAGGGCGCGGCGCATCACGCCGCAGACCGTGACTCGCCTGGCCGCACACAGCGAGGACTGGGCCGCGTTGCGGCCGGACGGCGTGCGTCCGGACCGGGTGCTCAGCCCCGAGCGCGAAGTCAATCTGGACCTGTACGAGAACCGGGTCGCCGCTCATCTCGTCGACCAGCTCTGGCGTTATCTCACCGTCCGCATGGCCCAAATCCGTGATATCAGCGGAATGTTCAGCGATATCGAGCGGTACATCGACGACGTGAACGGACGACCGTGGCAGCAGAGCAGTCTCCGACTCTGGAATCTGCTGGCTGAGCTCGTCGATCAGGAAGACTGGAACGCTCGGGCGATCCTGCGGTTGAAGGAACTCGAGCAACTGCGAAGCGCTGTGTCCGCGTTGCGTCGATCACCGGTATGGCATGGAGTGAACCGGCGTGCAGAGCTGGGCACCTCGCTGCGCACCACGAATCTGCTTGTCGGTGAAGACCGATTCCGCCACGTCGCCGAACTGTGGAATCAGTGGATGGTGACGCGAACGCGCTCCTCATCGGCAGATGATGAATTCCGCCGCAGTCAGGACTGGTGCCGCGGTTTCGAATCCTACGTCGCGGTGCTGCTCCTGCGGGCCTTGGACGAGGTCGGCGGTCAGGCGGTGGATGAGTCGGTGCTGGCCCGGGGCGGGGGGCCGGTGAACTACTCGCACGGCGGATCCGAGGTGCGACTGCGCTGGGGCGGGGACGGCGTGCTGGTCATCGAGCGCGACGAGACCGTCGTGCTGCGAGTGGTGCCGCTCCCACACCCCCTGACAGCGTCCCGCCGGAGGGAGACCACGCTGGCCGAGTTCGCGATGCTCAACGCTCAGTCGCCGACCGAGCCGACGCTCGTGCTCTACCCGAGTGGCAGCGAGGAGCGGCAGGAATTGCCACTGGCTGTACGCCTGCACGCCTTCGAAGCACCCGGCACCCCAGCACCTGACAAGGACGATGCTCCGCTGTGGAAGATCCCCGTGTCACCTCTGGAGATCGATAGCGTGACCCGGCTTGCCCGCGGGCTGCGCTTTGTCCTTGAACAACCTCGCCTGTCGGGTTACCCGTACCCCGTGTCAGTCGGTGGCGGCGTAGACACTGCTTTCGTGTCCGAGATCCCTTGGCTGTCGATGGGACCGACCGGGATCATCGTGACGCGACTGCCAACTGATCACGAGTTGGCCACCGCACGAGCAATGGTTCTGGCGCAGCGTCGGGACACCGCCCGGTTCCTCCAGCGCGGTACGAATGCCGCAGCGGTGGAACAGCTGTGGGAGGGGGTCGAGCGCGCCGTCGCACAGACGATCGCGCTCACCCGGTGCCCCCGCTGCGGTGCCGAGTCCGCAGCCCCGGACCGAGCCCTACAGACATGGGCGGATGGCCACTTCCGGTGTTCGTGCAGCCAGTGTGGCGGAACCTGGGAGGGACGGCGCTGCCGGACGTGCCGCCGCACGTATCCCGTCCTTGAATCCACAGCCGCCGTCAGCGCCGAGAACACTGACGGTGACTATCTCGATCGACAGTTCGCGACCGACCTCTTGGCAGCGCCGTGCTGGACACGAGCCCGAGTCTTCATATGCCCATGGTGCGCTGTCTGCGGAAACGCCACCGGCGATACGAGCTGCGCTCGCTGTACGCAGGGTGGTGCCAAAGCTTCCGGTAAGGAGGGGGCGAACATCCGCAACTGACCGCGCCGGTCCTCGTCCTCAGCTGGTGGCGGGATCAAGGGGAGAGTCAGGTCTTGGGCTTGAGTGTGCTTCCGGGGCGGAGTCTGCCGTCCTCGTCCAGGTCGTTCAGCACGGCGGACAGGCCGACGCGCAGCATCTTCCGGCGGACGTGACCCAGGATCTGGGTCATCAGGAGGCCGCCTGCACCCGTGAAGCCGGTGTGGTCGTAGGTGAAGCGTGTTCCTGTGTCCCGGGGTTCGATGCGGTAGGCGACCTCGGTGCTCTCGCCGGCGCCATGGTCGGTCCACGAGTAACGCAGCAGCCGGGGCTTGTCCACTTCCAGTACGACGCAGTCGACGATGCCGCTCCAGCCGGGCTTGGGCTTGGCGATGAACTGGAACGGGGCGCCGACGGTGGTGGTGAATCCTTCTGGGCGTGCCCCGGCCCCGGTGGCTGTCCATAGCGGTATGAGCCGGGGGTCGGTGACCGCGTGCCAGACCTTGGTAGGGGAGTGGGGGTAGTCGCGGACGATGTGGATGGCGCTCATGGGGCTCCCGAATCGGTCACGGAGAGGTCGCATAGATGTCACGCAAGGTCACGTAGAGATAGAATCTACAGTCACTGAAAATTTACAGTCGCAGTAAATATTCTGCCGCTGCACTACTCTGTCGTCATGAGCACGGTGGACTGGACGGCAGGGCGCCCGCAGACCGCGGCGCCCGGGGCCGAAGGGCTGCGAGAGCAGAAGAAGCGCCTGTTGCGGCAACGCCTGTCCGATACCGCGACCGAGATGTTCCTGGAGCGCGGCTTCGACGCCGTCCGCGTATCGGAGATCGCCCAGGCGTGCGGGGTCTCGGAGAAGACGGTCTTCAACTACTTCCCCACCAAGGAATCGCTCATCCTGGACCAGGGCGAGTCCACGATGGCCGCGCTGCGCGCCGGACTGGCCGACACGGACCACTCCGCGGTCGAAGCGGCGCTGCGGATCCTCTCCGATGAGTTGCGAGCCATGACCTCCTGGATCGCCGCGCAGGACGACTCCAGCCAGGCCGCCGCCATGATCAGGCGCTTCGGCGCACTGACCAGGTCCACGCCCTCACTGAGGGCCTACCACCGGGACATGACCGACCGGCTCGTCACCGCCGCAGCGGAGGCGCTGGCCCAGCGCGCCCGCACCAGCCCGGACGACCCGGAACCGCAGATCGCGGCAACTGCCCTGCTCGGACTGTGGTCCATCCAGTTCCAAAGCCTTGGGAAGCATCTGGACGGCGCCCGCACCCCGACACAGATTCATGAGGCTGTGACCGCCGACGTCCGCCGCGCAGCCAAGGTCATCGACACCGGCCTGACCTCATTCGAAGGCGCCGCTCCGACCCGCTGACGTGCTCGGCCGCGGCTGCCTCCGCGGTTCGTGGATCCGGCAGTCGCACCGACTGGCGACCGACGGTAACGGCGGTGCCCACGGCGCTCGGCATCCAGCGGCGGCAACTGCTCCAGGTGAGCCTGTACCGGCTGCGGCGACAGTGAGCCTGCGGCGGCGTTGGCCTGGCCGATCCGCTGTTTCTTCGCGAGCCCCTCCGCATTCACTTTCTTCGTGACCTCCCCGGCCACGTCGTCCGCGTTGAGAGCCGTCCAGAGTTCCTTCGATTCGTTGAGCGCGACCTTTCTGTCGGCCTGAGAACCTCCATCCGAAGGCGCCGCAGCGGGCCGTGCCGTCGGGTGAAAAGATCAAGGGCCGTGGTTTCGCCAAGGCGTTCGGGGTGGTGGGCGGTGCCGTCAGCGCAGCACAGTTCCCGGTGGATGCCTATAACTACGGATTCGAGGAAGCGACGAAACAGCTCAGTGAATCCCTGACGGACCCGCTGGACGTGGTTCCCGACGGCCAGGGCGCGGGGTGCCTCTTCTTCGGTGACTGCTATGTGGTGAGCCCGATGGCCTGACCGCACCGGACCGCCCACCAGCGGTGCCGCTGGCCGGGAGGAATTCCCGGCCGGCGGTGCGGTTATTATTCAGCGTAATGCGAAGGTGAATGGGTATGCAAGGAATCTCCTCGGATGAACTGGTTACGCAGCTCATGCGACTGCTCCCGGAGGTGAAGCCCCATTTTGAGAAGGCTGCCGAGCGTCACGACCTGCGTGTGTCGCAGGTGACCCACTGGGAACAGGTCAATACCAGCCCAGGGGCGTTCCTGTCCGACGTGCTCGCTTACCCTCTGTTTCAGCCCCTCATGGAATCTCCAGAAATCAATGCAGAGGGAGAGGAATTCCTCAAGCGTTGTTTCGAGTTCATTGAGGCGCTTGAGGAAGATCCCACAGGTTGGCTGGTGGACACGGCCTACTTCACTTTCATAGAATTCTTTCTGGAGAGCAGGGAAGTGTGCGACCGCGCCTTTCGGTACGCCTGGCCGAAGACCCGGGCGAAGATCCTGGCGATGCTGAAAGGCTGGAACGTCCCCGTGGACCCCGCCTGGGAATAGGTGGACCCCGCCCGGGAACAGCCCGCTGCCGGCGTCAGGAGGCGGCGCGGCTCCCCTTGAGCACCTCGATGCCGGCCCGGTCCGTCTCCTCCGGTGCCCCGTTGAGACGGTGGATCAGCACCCAGCGGCCGTCGTCCATCGCCCCGGCGAAGAGCGAGGCGTCGCGCGTCGCGCCGTTGTGCCAGTACAGGGGGCCGGCCGTCTGCCAGGACGGCGCCGGGTCCCCCAACCGGCGTTCCACTGCCAGGCGCACGAGCAGATCGGCCGCCGCGCGTGGAGTGGCCCACAGACCTCCCGCGGGCAGGATCGCACCCCGCATCGTCCACGGCCTGCGGGGCCTTCCGAACAGGCCCGGCGCGGCCAGGAGCCTGTCCGGGTCGGGGCTCGCGGTCACCTCCGCCACATCCAGCGGACGCAGGACGTACTCGGCCACCACCTCCTCGTAGGCGGCGCCGGCAGCGACGGCCAGAGCCTCGCCGAGGAACGCGTAGCCGAGATTGGAGTACTCCTCCTCCTGGCCCGGCGGGCGGGTGGTGAGCGTGTCGAGCCGGCTCAGCAAGTGGTGCACCGCGGCCCGGTCGAACGCCGCGTACGGGTCGCGGCGCGCGACGCGGGGCGGCAGGCGGGGGAGACCGGACGTGTGCCGCGCCAGGTGCAGCAGCGTGATCCCGGTCCCGGCAACCGCGGGCAGCCACCGCTCGACCGGATCGTCGAGCGAGAGGACGCCGGCCGCGGCCATGCGGGTCAGCGCGGTGCCGGTGACGACCTTCGTGAACGAGCCGATCTCGACGAACCGGTCCACGGCATGACCGTCACTGACCTCGGGTAAAGCCGCGCCGCTCAGGACACAGGTGGGGATGCGGCGCACGAGGGAGCCTTTCGACGGATGACGGATGACGGATGACGGATGACGGATGACGGATGACGGATGACGGGCGGCGGGCCGCACTTCCTTTGTGGCAAGCCGAATCCCCGCCAGGTATTCACTGGCGGGGATTCGTCGTGTTCCTCGCCGACCCGCTCGTAAGGAATGCGTGCATCTCGGCGGCAAGGCTGCGCAAGTCCTCGCCTGCGCCGTGCATCGTGGTGGCTTGGTCCGCGAGTTCCTCCTGTCAGCCGACCTGCCACCCGCGTCCCGTGGGTGGATCAGGGCCGAAAGCCCTTCACGTGGACCATGCTCCCGTGCCCGTGTCTGTCCGGTTCCTCGACCTCGAATCCGGCCGAGGTGAGAATCCCCAGAAGAGCGGCCTGCATGTGCGTGAGCACGTCGTTGTGGTGGCGGACGACCGGAGGTGGGTTCGAGTAGTCGATCCCTTGCGCGAAGAGATCGAGAGCGGTACTGCTCAACTCCGCGTCCGTGCACCAGTTCACGTACACGCCGCCCTCGACGAAAGGCGCTACGTGCACGCGTGCCCCCGGCTTCTCCTGCTCACCGCCGCTGAGGTCGCCCCGATGAACGGAAAGCCCGGCTCGGCCCAGTTCCCGGCACACCTCGTCAGCCAGCGCGTTGCGCTCGGCGACGACTTCCGGCGAGGCTTTCGGAGGCAGATCGAACTCGGGTTCAGTCACGGGTCATCGGTTCCGGGGGTTGGGGCCTTGTGCGTATGCCTGCCAGGAGGTGGGCGAGGGCGGCCGAGGTGGTGGTGAGGACCGTGGCCGGGGTGTCGCTTTCGCGGAGGTGGAGGGTGGTGGGGGTGGAGGCGAGTTCGAGGCAGGCATTGCCGTCTCCGCTGCCGGAGAACGAGGACTTCTGCCAGTTGCGGGGAGCGTTCATCGGGCTCGTATGCCTGCCAGGAGGTGGGCGAGGGCGGCCGACGTGGTGGTGAGGATCGTGGCCGGGGTGTCGCTTTCGCGGAGGTGGAGGGTGGTGGGGGTGGAGGCGAGTTCGAGGCAGTTGGAGCCGTCCCCACCACCGGAGAAGGAGGACTTCTGCCAGTTGTCGGGAGCGGCCATCGTTCGCCTCACAGTTCCTTCGTAAGCCTGTGGATGAAGTCACGCGAGCGTCCAGGTTCGAGCGACGCGGCCTCTACCTTACGGAAGAGCGTTCGAAATGAACCAAGTTGGGCTTCGGAGTCGATGAAGGCTGTGCCGTTGGCGGTGACGTCGCGTACGACAGTGTCCAACTTGGTGACTGCGCCGCCGACGTACATCATCTGGGCCCATGCTCCGCCGAAGCTGTCGACGTCGAAGGGGATGACGCGCACGGTGATGTGGTCCGCTTCGGAGAGCTCCAAGACGTGGTTGAGCTGAGCGCGCGCGGCGGCTCGGTCGCCAACCCTGATGCGCAGCGCTGCCTCATGGACGATCGTCTCGTAGGGGATTGGCGTCGGTCCCTCGATGACGCCTCTCCGTCGCATGCGGTGCTGGACCCGCAACTCGGTCTCCGAGTCCGGAAGTTCAGGTACCCGGTACGAGAAGACGCCATGGGCGTAGTTCTCCGTCTGGAGAAGGCCCGGGACGTTGAGGAACTCCACATCGAGTCGGTACGTCGCGTGATGCTCCAACTCGGCGACGTCGAGGAACGGGGTGGGCAACTTGCCCCGGTAGTCCTCCCACCAGCCCCGAGTGCGGTCCGTCGCCATCGCGGCCAGCGCGTCGACCAACTCTTGGTCCTCGCAGGAGTAGTGAGCGGCAAGGCTTCGTAGGCGCTCCTCGCTGACGCCGGCGATACCGGACTCCATCTGGCTCATCTGTGCCGAGTCCGACCCGACCAGGGCGGCCGCTTCGCGTGCCTTGAGCCCTGCTGCTTCGCGCAGTTTCCGCAGCTCAACGCCCAGACGTTCCTGGCGTGCCGTGGGCTGCCGCCTGCGTGGCATCGCTTCCTCCCAAGATCGCAACTGCCCTGGTGCAGTTACTCATTCGAGGTGCAGATTACGCCAGCGACTTGCGACGACCCAAATTTTACCCATACCGTCAGTGATGCGACGTACACGCTGCGGAAGCGCACCGCTCCGTCCTGCCATGGCGGCTGAGGCATGCCACCGCCCGTAATCCCAACACCCCGTCCCGCACCGACTTGGAGCTGCCCCATGCCCGAAACCGCTCCCGCCCCCACCCCCGACCCCTGGGAGTACTCCCTGTACATCCCGACCGACCCCAGAGCCGTCACCGTCTCCCGTCACACCCTCCGCGCGATCCTGACCGTCCACGGCCTCGCCCTCCTCATCGACACCGCCGAACTTCTCACCTCCGAGTTGATCTCCAACGCGGTCCTGCACACCAAGGGCCCCGCCTGTCTGCGCCTGCGCTACCGCGACGGCGTCCTCCAGATCGGCGCATGGGACGCCGACCCCGAACCCCCGGAACCCCCAAGCCGGTTGGAGGAGCTCGGCGATGCCGAAAGCGGCCGGGGCATGGCCCTGGTGCGGGCCTGCTCGGACCTCTGGCACTGGCAGCCACTGTCCCGGATGGGGCATCGCGGCAAGCTCGTGTGGTGCGAACTGAACGCGGCGTAGCTCGTTGATCACGTCGGACAGAAAGGAGAGCCGATGGTCGGCTCGTCACACGAGGCGCTGCACCGGATCTTCCAGAAGGACCCGGCGCTACTCACCCGTGCGCTCCAGCAGGTGTTACAGGTTCCCTTCCCCGAGCCGTACGACTTCGCCGGCATGAACGTCGACCTCACCGAGATCGAGCCCATCGAGCGGCGCGTGGACACGCTGCTGCGGGCCGAGACCGACGAGGGCACGTACCTCCTGGTCGTTGAGTCACAGGGCCAGCCGGACGACAGGAAGCGCGGCAGCTGGCCGTACTACCTCAGTTACCTCTACGAGAAGTACCGCTGCGAGCCCGTCCTCATCGTCGTCACCCAGAGCAGCGCCACCGCCCGCTGGGCGGCACAGCCCATCCACTTCGGAGTGCGTGGTATGCCCTCGCTCACGGTGCGGCCCTTCGTGCTGGGGCCGGACAACGTACCTGTGATCGCCACCGAGCAGGAGGCCATTCAGGACCCACCCCTGGCCGCGCTCTCGGCCATGACACACGGCCGGGGACGGCAGGCTCCCGCCCATACTGGAATCGCTGGCAGCCGCCCTGCGGACCATCGACCGCGACAGTGCCGCGGTCCTCGTGCAGTTCGTCGACTCGTGCCTGGCAAATGACCAGGTCCGGCAGATGTGGAGGGACTTGATGACGGCGATGCAGTACTTCTGGCGACACCCGCTCGCCGAGGAGGTACGGGAAGAAGGCCGAGAAGAAGGCCGAGAAGCAGGCCGTCTCAAGGACCGAGCCGAGATGACTCTCCGCATTCTCGACTTGCGTGGCATCACCGTCCCGGACACCGTCCGAGCCCGCGTCGAGGCGTGCACCGACTTCGACCAGCTCTCCGTCTGGTCCGAGCGTGCAGTCCACGCGACGACAGCGGACGACCTTTGCGACACCGGCGAGTAGACAGTCCTGTTCAACGCCCGCCGTCGCGGGTGCCCGGGTTCACCCCAGCACCCGCACCGGCGCCCCCGCCAGAAACGCCCGGATCCCCTCCGCCGCCTGCCCGAAGTACCGCTCGTAGTTCGCGCGGGACACGTACCCCAGGTGGGGAGTGGCCAGCAGGCGCGGAGCCGTCCGCATCGGATGGTCGGCCGGCAGCGGCTCCACGTCGAAGACGTCGACCCCCGCACCCGCGATACGCCCCTCCCGCAGCGCCGTCAGCAGCGCGTCCTGGTCGACGATCGCCGCGCGAGACGTGTTGACCAGGTACGCCGTCGGCTTCAGCAGGGCCAGTTCGGCGGGGCCGATCAGCCCGCGCGTGCGGTCGCTCAACGCCAGGTGGACGGAGACGAAGTCGCTCTCGGCGAGCAGTTCCTCCTTCGAGGCGGCCAGCCGCACACCGACCCCCTCCGCCCGCTCCTCCGTCAGGTTCTGGCTCCACGCGCTCACCTCCATGCCGAAGGCCGACCCCACGCGAGCGACCGCGCTCCCGATCTTCCCCAGGCCCAGCAGACCGAGTCGCCGCCCGTGCAGGTCCGCGCCGACCGTGGACTGCCAGGGGCCGCCCTCCCGCAGCGCGGTGCTCTCCTCGACCAGCCCGCGCGCGAGGCCCAGCAGCAACGCCCAGGTCAGCTCGACCGGCGGGGTCGACGAGCTCTCCGTGCCGCACACCGTCACGCCGTTCGCGTTCGCCGCCGCGTAGTCGATCACCGAGTTCCGCATGCCGGAGGCGATCAACAGCCGTAGCCGGGGAAGTCGGTTCAGCAGCGACGCCGGGAACGCGACCCGCTCCCGCAGGGTGACGACGCAGTCGAAGTCGGCCAGGGCGGCGACCAGCTCCACCTCCGTCCCGAAGTGCTCGGTGAAGGAGACCACCTCCACCTCCACCTTCTCTCCCGGCACCGACCAGTCGGCGAAGGTCGTCGCGACATTCTGGAAGTCGTCGAGTACGGCACAGCGGAACGGCACGGTGTTTCCTCCAGGAGGGACGGTCCGGTCCGAGACTAAGCAAAATATGGAGGTGCCGGAGCAACGTCCCCACCTGAGGCAACATCTAGGTGAACGACGAGGCCGCGCATGGACGGACGCGGCTCTGTCGAGGGCCGGATGGAGTGAGGGACGTGGTGGAGCCGGTGGAGCCGAGGATCGCCGTTGCCGTGGTCACCATGGGGAACCGGCCCGCCGAGGTCGACGCCCTGCTGGAGTCGGTGGCCAAGCAGGACCTGGCCCCCGCGCGCATCGTGATCGTAGGCAACGGCTGCCGCCTCCCCGAGTTCACGCACCGCCTCTCCCTGCCCGGCGAGGTCACCACGATCGACCTCGACGAGAACCTCGGCTGCCCCGGCGGCCGCAACGTCGCCCTCGCCCGGCTCCGTGAATTCGGGGACGTGGACGTCGTCGTGGAACTGGACGACGACGGGCTGCTCGTCGACGCCGACGTCCTGCGCCGCGTCCGCGACCTGTACGCCGCCGACCCCCGCCTCGGCATCGTCGGCTTCCGCATCGCCGACGAGCACGGCGAGACCCAGCGTCGGCACGTGCCGCGCGCCGGCGACGCCGATCCGATGCGCGGCGGATACGTCACCGGCTTCCTCGGCGGCGGCCACGCCCTGAACATGGCCATGCTCGCCGAGACCGGCGACTGGCCCGCCGAGTTCTTCTTCGCGCACGAGGAGACCGACCTGGCCTGGCGGGCCGTCGACGCCGGCTGGAAGATCCTCTACGCGCCCGAGCTGCTGCTCCAGCACCCCAAGACCTCGCCCGCCCGGCACGCCATCTACCACCGGGTCACCGCCCGCAACCGGGTCTGGCTCGTCCGGCGGAACCTTCCGCTGCCCCTCATCCCCGTCCACCTGGGCGTGTGGATCGCCGTCACCCTGCTGCGCACCCGCTCCGCCGGCGGCCTGAAGGCCTGGTTCGCCGGGTTCGCGGAGGGCGTACGCAAACCTGCGGGCGGGCGGCGGCCCATGAAGTGGCGGACGGTGTGGCAGCTGACCCGACTCGGCCGACCGCCGATCATCTGAGCCACCATCACGGCAACACGGAGTGCGGGGCCCGGTCGTTCACCTCCGACGACCACAGCCCCGCACACCTCCGGACCCGGCCGCGGCGGCGACACTCCCCCGAGTTGCGCGTCGACACGCGCGCGCCGTCGGGCCGGTTCCGATGTTGTGATCACATCAGATCGCGCCAACGAATCGCTAACATGTGGCCAACGGTTCTCCGCGTCGTCGCTGGTCACTTGGCCTGAAGTCGTCGGACGAACACGGGAGTCAGCCGTACCTACAGCAAATTCCCGGGGGACCGTCAGGGACAGGGTGGCGGAATTCCGGCGGCCGGGGGCGGAATTCCGCCAGACCGACGGGGTACCCGCCGCGGAATGCGAGCGACCCGGCACGGGCCGGGCGCGGAAGGGCGACGGGCGGCGTGATGCGGCGGTACGGGCTGCGGTTCGGACTGCTGGGCCCACCGGTCCTGTACATGAACACGCCCGACGCCCCGGCCGCGACTGACACCTCGACGGCTGCTGACGTCCCCACCGCGGACGGTCTCCCGTACGACACCGTCCGCAGCCCCAAAGTGCGTACCCTGCTCGCCGCCCTCCTCCTCGACGCGGGGCGGATCGTCCCCGTCGAGTCGCTCAAGGAGGCGCTGTGGGGCGGCGCACCGCCCGCGTCCGCGCAGGCCTCGCTGCACAACCACGTGACCCGGCTGCGCCGGCTGCTCGACGACCCGGAGCGGCTGCGGGCCGTGCCGCCCGGCTACCAGCTCAGGGTCGAACAGGGCGAGCTCGACGTCCACGTCTTCGAGCGGCACGTCGCCGCGGCGCGCGGCGCGCACGCCGCCCGGAACTGGGAACGGGTCGTGCGGGAGTGCGCGGCGGCGCTCGCGCTGTGGCGGGGCACCCCGCTCAGCGGCCTCCCGGCCGACCTGGGCGGATACGCCTTCGTACGACGTCTGCGGGAGGCCCGGCTGCTCCTGCTGGAGTGGCGCTACGACGCCGAACTGGCCCTGGGCGGCGCCCGGTTCGAGCGCATCGTCCCGGAGCTGACGGCCTTGGCCGCCGAGCATCCGCTGCGCGAGGCGTACCACCGTCAGCTGATGCTCGCCCTGCACCGCACCGGCCGCCAGGCCGAGGCCCTCGCCGTCCACCGCGACCTGCGCACCCGCCTCGTCGAGGAACTCGGCGTCGAACCGGGCCC
Source organism: Streptomyces sp. NPDC031474 (assembly GCF_055581185.1). NCBI lineage: Bacteria > Bacillati > Actinomycetota > Actinomycetes > Kitasatosporales > Streptomycetaceae > Streptomyces > Streptomyces sp. NPDC031474. Next base: position 93,004 of record NZ_JBVIJX010000006.1, on the reverse strand, counting down.
GGCGGTCCGTGAGGCGCATGCGGAAGTGCTGGCCCCGACGGTCGACGACCGTCCCCCGACCTCGACCTCGACCCCGACCCTGCCCGTGACCCCGTCCGCCGCCTCGATCTCCGCCACGCTCTCCATCCCGTCCGCCGCCTCGCCCCCCGGGTCCAGCCCGGCTGCCCCGTCCGCCGCCTCGCCCCCCGGGTCCAGCCCGGCTGCCCCGTCCGCCGCCTCGCCTCCAGGGGCCGCCCCGGCTGCCCCGCACGTAGGCCCGGCCCAACTCCCGCCGCCCCCCGCCTACTTCACGGGCCGCGACGAGACCCTGCGCCTGCTGCACCGCATCCTCGCGACCACCCCCGGTGACGGCGCCACCCCGACCGTCGTCGTCCTCAGCGGTATGGCCGGAGTAGGCAAGAGCGCCCTCGCCCTGCACCTCGCCCATACCCTGAGGGAACGTTTCTCCAGCGGTCAGCTCTACCTCCATCTGCACGGCGCCACGCCCGGCATGACCCCCCTCACCGCAGGTCAGGCGCTCGCCGCCCTCCTGCGCGACCTCGGCGCCGAGCCCCGGCGCATCCCCGAGCACCCGGACGCCGCCGCCGCGTTGCTGCGCACCCTGCTCGCCCCGACGCGCACGCTTCTCGTTCTGGACGACGCCGCGACCGCCGCCCAGATCCGTCCGCTGCTGCCGGCCGGCCCCCGCTGCGCGGTGATCGTGACCAGTCGCTCGCCGCTGACCGTCCTCGACGGCGCCCACCGCTTCCCGCTCGCTCCGCTGTCGGGCGAGGACAGTGCGGCCCTGCTGCGGGCGGCCTCCGGACCGGGCGAGGGACGTGCCGACCTGGACGCCGGTCACCCCCTCGTCGATCTCACCGGTCGCCTTCCGCTCGCCCTGCGCGTCGTCGCCGCCCGGCTCGCCGCGCGCAGTGCCCTCACCCCGGACGCGCTGGCCGGCCAACTGGCGGCGGCGGAGAGCAGGTTGTCCCACCTGGAGTACGACGATCTCAGCGTCCGCCGTTCCCTCGCCGTCGCCCACGACGCCCTCGCCGCCTCCGGACGCGAGGTCGACCGCGACGCGGCCCGCACCCTCCGCCGTATCGGCGCCCTCGACCTCCCCGCCTACGGCGTCCCCCTGCTGGCCCGCCTCACCGGCGCCGACGAGGCCCGCGCCGAGGCCGCCCTGAACCGTCTCGTCGACGTGGCGCTCCTGGAGGAACAGGCCTACGGCCGCTACACACCGCACGACCTGGTACGGGACTTCGCGCGCGAACTGGCGGAGTCCGAAGCGGGCGAGCCGGACGGCGGCGCCGACGCCGTGGACGCGATGCCGACGGCCCTGCACTGGTACGCCGCCGTGGCCGAACGCGCCCTCGCCGCCATCGTCGAAGGCGGCCCCGACCAGGACGACCGCCGCCGCCCGACCGCCGCACAGCCGCCCGCCCACGCGGCGCACGTCACGGCCGTACCCCCCTTCGCCGGCCCCGAAGAGGCCTTCGCGTGGTGCGACACGGAGTTGCAGAACATCGTCGCGCTGGTGAAGAGCGACGCAGGCGCGAACCCCCTCGTCTCCACCCTCCTTCGTCTCCTCTTCCCCTACCTCCAGCGCCGGGGCCGGGTCGCCGAGATGGAGGTGCTCGGGCTGACCGCGCTGCGGGTCGCGCGACGGCTCGGGGACGAGGCCGCCGAGGCCTACGCCCTGGGCGACCTCGCCGGCCTGCACTTCCTGACCGGCCGACAGCAGGACGCGCTCGCCCTCAACGACCAGGCCCTCGCGATCTGGCGGCGGCTCGACCGGCTCTCCTGGGTCCGGCGCTGCCTCAACAACCGGGGACTGCTGCTGGAGGGCCTCGGACGGTACGAGGAGTCCGGCGCGGCACTGCGCCAGAGCCTCACCTACTCGCGGCAGTTGAACGACCCGCACGGCGAGGCCGTCACCCACAGTCACCTCGGCAATCTGTACGAGCACACCGACCCGAGGGCCGCCATCGAGCAGCACCGGCGTTCCCTCGCGATCGGGGAAGCGATCGGCGCCGTCCTCGTGCAGCACTCGGCGCACTGCAACATCGGCTACGCCCACCTCGCCCTCGGCGAACCCGCCGCCGCGTGGCCGCACTTCGAGGAGAGCCTGCGCATCCTCGGCGGTCTCGGCGACTGGCACGGCGAGTCCCAGACCCGGCTGGGGCTCGTCCGCGCCCTGCGACCGCTGGGCCGCACCGAACGCGCACGGGCGGAGTGCGCCGAACTGCTGCGCCGCGCCGACGCCCGCGGCGACCGCTACACCGGCGGTCTGGCCCGGCACCAGCACGGTCTTCTGCTCCGGGACCAGAGCCGTATCGAGCAGGCGTACGAGGAGTGGCGGGCGGCCCTCGCCGCGCTGGCCGGGACGGACGAGCAGGCCGTCGTAACGGAGCTCAGGGAGCTGCTTGCCGGTGACGCTTGATCACTTCGCGTCGGCATAGCACTCCACCACCGCCGCCGTGAACGGAAACCGCACCGGCGTCTCCCCGAACGTCAGCCGTCCGGCCAGGTCGGACGCCTCCCTGATCGCGGCGACGACCCGCTGCGCCTCCTCCTCGGGACAGTGCACGATCACCTCGTCGTGCTGGAAGAAGACCAGTTCCGCCGCCATCCCCGCGCAGGCCTGGCGCAGTGCGGCGAGCAGCAGCAGCGCCCAGTCTGCGGCGCTGCCCTGCACGACGAAGTTGCGGGCGAAGCGGCCACGCGCGCGTGCGTTGGTCGAGGCGTACCCCGGAACCCACTGCCGGTCGTCGGAGAGCTCCTCCTCTCCGGCAGGGCCACCGGAGTCGACGGGGATGCCCGCCTCCTCCGCCCCGTCGTCGCCCGCCCCGGCCGCCGGCGGGCAGGTCCGCCCCAGCCAGGTGCGCACGAGCCGGCCCTCCTCGCCGGCCTTGGCCGCCTCGTCGACGTACGCCACCGCGCGCGGGAAGCGGCGGCGCAGCGCGGCGAGGTTCTTCAGACCGTCCCCGGAGGTCTGGCCGTAGACCGCGCCGAGGACGGCGAGTTTGGCCTGGGCGCGGTCGCCGGAGAAGGCGCGGTCGGAGACGGACTGGTAGAGGTCGCTCTCCCGGCCCGCGACCTCCATCAGCCCGGGGTCGCGGGAGATCGCCGCCAGCACCCGCGGCTCCATCTGGTCGGCATCGGCCACGACCAGCCGCCAGCCCGGGTCGGCGACCACGGCCCGCCGGATGACCTTGGGGATCTGCAGGGCGCCCCCGCCGTTGGTCACCCAGCGGCCGGTGACCGTGCCATGGGCCAGGAACTCCGGCCTGAACCGCCCGTCCCGCACCCAGTCCTGCAGCCAGGACCAGCCGTGGGCCACCCAGATGCGGTACAGCTTCTTGTACTCGATCAGCGGCTTCACGGCCGGGTGGTCGAGGGACTCGATCTCCCAGCGCCGCGTCGACCTGACCCGGATCCCGGCCTGCCCGAAGGCCTTGACGACGTCGGCGGGCAGGTCGGGCCGCACGCGACGCCCGAAGGCGGCCGACACCTCGTCCGCCAGCTCGGCCAGCCGTCGGGGTTCGCCCCCGCCCGCGTACCGCTCGCCGAGCAAGTCGTGCAGGACCGTGCGGTGCACCTCCGCGCTCCACGGCAGCCCGGCCCGGTTCATCTCGGCGGCCACCAGCATCCCCGCCGACTCGGCCGCCGTCAGCAGCCGCATCCGCGCCGGGTGTTCGGCCCGCTCGTGCCGCCGCTGCTGCTCGGCGTAGACGGCGAGGAGGTCGTCGAGGGGCAGCCGGACGGCGGTGTCCTGCGCCTCGAACAGCGAGGACTGCGCACCGGGCGCGGCGGAGCGCTGCGGCGGATCCGGCGGTACGGGGCCGCCGCGCAGCCGGGCCAGCGCGGCGGCCGCCGAGCGGGGCTCGCCGGAGTGCCCCTCGTGGCCCAGGAGGAGGGTCTCGGCGTCCTCGACGTCGTAGCACCGCTCTACTCGCACCCCCGTGGCGAGCAACCGCGGATACACCTCGGCCGTGGAACGCCAGACCCAGCGGGTGACGTCGGGCCGCTCGCGCACGGCCCGCGCCAGGTCCGCCTCCCGCAGCACCGGACCGGCGGGCAGCCCGCCGGGACCGAGGGGGGCGAGCTCCACGCCACCGTCCTCGGCCGGAGCGAGTGCCCACCGGTCGGCCATGCTGCGAGTGTGGCAGGGGGGTCTGACAACGGCCCTCAGCCGCCGTCCCGCTGCCCCTCCTCCTGCTGCCCCTCCTCCTGCTGCTTGGAGGTGATCAGGGCCAGGACCTTCGCGACGTACCGCTCGGTGCCGGGCTTGTCTACGCCGAGGTCGCTGAGGACGCCCTCGCCGTTCTCGAACTCCAGCAGCGCCAGCAGGATGTGCTCGGTGCCGATGTAGTTGTGGCCGAGGCGGAGCGCCTCGCGGAAGGTGAGTTCCAGGGCCTTCTTGGCGTCGGGGCCGTACGGGATCAGCTCGGGCACCTCTGCGGCGGCCGGGGGGAGCGCGGCGGCCGCGGCCTCGCGGACCGCGTCCAGGGCGACGCCCTGGTCGGCGATGGCCTTCGCCGCGAGGCCCTCCGGCTCGGCGAGCAGCCCGAGGACCAGGTGCGCGGGCAGCCCCTCCGTGTTGCCGGCGGCCTTGGCCTCGTTGTGGGCGGCCATGACCACGTTCCGCGCGCGCGGGGTGTAGCGGGCGAAGCCCTGGCTCGCGTCGAGGTCCGCGGACTCCTTCGGCACGAAGCGCTTCTGCGCGGCCTGCCGGGTGACCCCCATGCTGCGGCCGATGTCCGTCCAGGAGGCGCCCGAACGGCGGGCCTGGTCGACGAAGTGCCCGATGAGGTGGTCCGCCACGTCGCCCAGGTGGTCGGCGGCGATGACCGCGTCCTGGAGCTGGTCGAGCGGCTCGGGGTGGACCTTCTTGATGGCGTCGATGAGGTCGTCCAGACGGACGGATGAGGTGGTGACGGGTTGCGGATTCGTCATGTGTCAACCGTAGGTTGACAGTCGAGGGCTGTCAACCCGAGGTTGTCACCCGTCTGCTCGCCCACTCACCCCCTCCCTCACTCACCCCCTCCCACTCGCTCACCCCCTGCCTCTCGCTCACCCACTCCCGCGCGCGGGACGCGCCGTGCCCCCGTGGCACGATCGACCGGTGAGCAGCACCAGCACCAGTACCGGCGACCACCCGCCCGGCACCGTCGACCGCGCCTTCCAGGCAGCCCTCTACGCCACCGCCGACGCCGCCCTCGACACGGGCGCGTCGCTCCTCGCCGCCGACCCCGCGGCGGACGCCGAACTCGCCCGGCGGGGCGCGGAGTTCGTTGCGGCGCTCTGGCGGCGGGGCTGGCAGCCCGCGGACGTCATGCGGATCGTGCGGCGCGACCTGGACGGCGTCCACGTCATCCTTGCGGCGGAGCTGATACGTGCCCACGCGCGGGACGACCGGCCGCGCGGCGGACGCTGGGCGGCCCAGCTGGCGGACCTGCCCGCAGGCGGCCCGCCGCAGACCGACCGTTTCTCGCATGCCACCGCGGTCCTGGAGCTCTACCGCCTGCTGCTGCGCCTGCCGGCCCTCGAACCCCTCCAGGAGCGGGAGGCCCGCCGAGCTCCCCAAGCCGACCGTGCCCACCGCGGGCAGTCCGGCCGCGACGACCACTCCCGCATGCTCACCCGTATCCGCGCGCTGCTCGCCAAGGCCGAGGCGACAGGCTTTCCGGAGGAGGCGGAGGCGCTCACGGCGAAGGCGCAGGAGCTGATGGCCCGGCACAGTGTCGACGAGGCGCTGCTCGACGCCCAGGCACCCGCCCCGGACGCGCCCGGCGCCTGCCGGATCGGCGTCGAGCCGCCGTACGAGCAGGCCAAGGCGGTGCTACTGGACGCGGTCGCCGACGCCAACCACTGCCGGGCGGTGTGGAACGAACCCTTCGCCTTCTCCACGGTCGTCGGCTTCGAGGCCGATCTGGAGGTGGTGGAGCTGCTCTACACCTCGCTGCTGGTGCAGGCGCAGTCCGCGATGGCGAAGGCGGAGGCGGCCCAGCGGGCGGGCGGCCGCAAGCGGACCAAGACGTTCCGGCAGTCCTTCCTGGCCGCCTACGCCCACCGCATCGGCGCCCGTCTCGGCGAGGTCACCGCCGCCGCCGAGACGCGGGTGGCGGACGACCTGCTGCCGGTCCTCGCCTCTCGCGAGGTCGCGGTGACCGCGGCGACGGACCGGATGTTCCCGGAGACGGTCGCCACCCGCCTGCGCGGCGTCACCGACGAGGCGGGCTGGACCGAGGGCGCGCAGGCGGCGGACCGGGCTCGGGTGCAGTCCCGGCCCCGGCTGCCCTGAGGCTCCCGACCGCCCTGACGCCCCCGCGTGGGTCAGCAGTCGCCGGGTCGGTCGACGGGTTCAGTCGCCGGCCTGCTGGAAGGCGCTGACGGTCGCGTCCGGCACGCCCGCGCTCTTCAGCGCGACATCGCCGTACGACCACGGGAAGGTCTGGGTGGCCGAGGCGCCCGGCAGGCCGTACTTCACGGTCTTGACGGCGAGGCTCTTGTCGCCGCCGCCCTCGCCGCGCACATAGGTGATCGTGAAGGAGGCGGTGCCCTGCGCCGGGAGGGTCAGCGGCTGCGCCTCGGCGGCCGCGTCCTTGGCCACGGTCGCGGAGGCCCCGTCGGCCTGGAGGTCGACCGCGGGGAAGCCGGTCAGGGTGCACTGTTCACCCTTGTTGGTGAACGTGACGGTGACGTTGCCGGTGTCCCCGGCGGCGGGCGCGGCGTTGACGGGGCCGACCTCCTGGCCGAGGTTGTCGGCGGCGCAGGCGGATCCGGCGGCGCCGCCGGAGGAGGCGGAGCCGGACGCCTTGCTCTTCTCGTCGCTGCCGGAGCCGCTGTCGTCCCCGCCTCCGCAGGCGGTGAGGAGCAGGGCCGCGGTGAGAGCGGTGACGGTGATGGGAACGGCGCGCATGAGTGGTCCCTCGGGTTTCGTGACGGTGCTCGAAGGATCATCACGCACGCGCGCGGGGGTTCCGCGCGCGCCCCCGTCCTTGTGACCGCTTCGCTACGGGAGCTGTCCGATGCCCGTCGTCGGCAGCCCCGACGGCCACTGGCCGCCCTCCGCCTTGGTGAACGTCTCCTTGCCGGCCGCGCCCGACCAGGTGACCTTCAGGGAGTTCGCGTCGACGGCGTCGACCATGCCGGTCGTGCGGTCGTCCTTCCCGGTCGTGCACTTGAGGTGGATCATCTCCATGCCCGCCTCCTCACCGGCGGTCCCGCTGCACACGGTCCCGCCGGTCACGAAGAGGGCGGCCTGCTTCCCGGTGATGATCAGGGCGACGGGCTTGCCGTCCGTCGTGGCGAGCCAACTGCCCTCCAGCTTGCCGGAAGCGGAGACGGAGGCGGAGGCCGTGGCGCCGCCCGTGCCGCCGCCGTCCGCGGTCGCCGTGGTCGGCGTGGCCGAGGAGGTGTCGTCGGAGCCGCCGCCGCTGCACGCGGTCAGCGCGAGCGCGCCCGCCAGCGTGACGGCCACGGCCGCGGCCCGCACCGGCCTACGGGACGCGCCCCGCGAGAAGATCGCCGAAGTCACTGCAAGCTCCCAAGCTGTAGCCGGCCGGCCCGGTCGACCCGGTGGCCCGGCCGCTTCCGGTCGCCGACTGGAACGACCGCGGGGACCACAAGAACCATGAGGACCACAAGGACCACCGGTACCGGTATGGACCGCAGCAAGCTACCAGCCAGGCGCTACCGAACACTTGCCCGGTGCTCCACCCTTCAGGGTGGAGGTGTAGGGCATCCTCGCCATAGCGGCCCGGAGGGGCGCGGTACCAGGGTTGGGATCGCCTTGTCGGACAACGGAGTTGTCCGACCTACCACCGGACGGGCGGAAAGTAACGCTTGTGGGCCTGCGACCTGCGGCCTGGGGGTGATCCGGACGGCAGGCGCTACCAGGACGACTTCCGCACCCCCGGCAGATACCCCGCGTGCGCCTGCTCCCGCAGACCCACCCGGGACAGCCCGAACGTCCGGAAGTACCCGCGCGGGCGCCCGTCGACCTGGTCGCGGTTGCGCACGCGCGTGGCGCCGGCGTCGCGCGGCTGGGCGCGCAGCTCCCGCTGTGCCGCCTCCCGTTCCGCGTCGGTCGACGACGGCCGCCGGATGATCTCCTTCAGCTCGGCCCGCCGCGCCGCGTACCGCGCGACGATCTCCTGCCGCCGGCCGTTCTTCGCGATCTTGCTCTTCTTCGCCATCAGATCCGCACCCCCCGCGCGCGGATGCGCGCCACGGCCGCCTCGACGCCGATCGCGTCGACGGTCCTGATCCCCTTCGTGCTCAGCCGCAGCCGTACATACCGGCCCTCGCTCGGCAGCCAGTACCGCTTGGACTGGATGTTCGGGTCGAAGCGGCGCGAGGTGCGCCGGTGGGAGTGGGAGATGCGGTTGCCGAAGCCCGGTTGGGCGCCGGTCAGCATGCAGTGCGCGGACACGGGTGACGTACCTCTCCTCGGGCGATGCCGGAATCCATGGTGCTAATGGAATTCATTTTCAGTAAGATAGCAGCATGACACGCAACGAACTCCGCCCGGTCATCAAGCTCCGGTCCACGGTGGGAACGGGCTTCACCTACGTGACCCGCAAGAACCGCCGCAACGACCCGGACCGCATGACCCTGCGCAAGTACGACCCCGTCGTCGGCCGGCACGTCGACTTCCGAGAGGAGCGCTGAACCACCGCCATGCGCAAGGGAATCCACCCGGCCTACGGTCCCGTCGTCTTCCGCGACCGCGCCGCGAACCACGTCTTCCTCACCCACTCGACGCTGGCGGGCGAGAAGGCGATCGAGAAGACGATCGAGTGGGAGGACGGCAACACCTACCCGGTCGTCGACGTCGAGATCTCGAACATCAGCCACCCCTTCTACACCGGCACCGCCCGCGTCCTGGACACGGCCGGCCGCGTCGAGCGTTTCGAGCGCCGCTACGGGAAGCGGGGCGGCGCGTGAGCCTGTCGGTCGTGATCGTCGGTGGGCTGCACGCCGACGCCCGCCGGGCGGCGGTCGCGCGCCTGCTCGCCGACGTCCCCGGCAGCGTCGTCCTCCACCACGACCTCGCGACGGCCGCGGCGGGCACGGTCGTACGGACGATCAGCGACGCCACCGGCATCCTCGCCGCCGGCGAGGCGCCCCTGGTCGACGACTGTGCCTGCTGCGCCCTGCGCGAGGACCTGGTGCCCGAGCTGCGCCGCCTCGCCGACGACGGCGCCACACACCTCGCGGTCGTCGAACTGTGGGACTCCGTCGAGCCCAAGGCCATGGCCGAGGTGGTCGTGGCCGGCGGCCTCACGGTCACCGGCGTGGTCACCGCCGTCGACCCGGCGCTGCTGCTGCCGTACCTCGGCAACGGCGACGATCTCGCCGACGTCGGCCTCGCCGCGGCCGCCACCGACCGGCGCACCGTCGCCGACACCTTCGCGAGGCAGCTGGAGTACGCCCCCGTCCTGGCGGTCGTCGACTCCGAGGACGCCGACGACGAGGACCGGGAACTGCTGGCCCAACTGCACCCGACCGCCCGCCAGGTCCGTATAGCCTCGGACGGCCGTGCGGATGCACGTTCACCCCTCGCGCGGGCAGTGCTGGCCGGCTTCGACGTCGAATGGGCCGCCGCCGCCCAGCATCCCGCCTGTGCGCTGCTCCCCGCCGAGGCCGACGCGCACGGCGTGAGCACCTTCGTCTGGCACCGGAGGCGGCCGTTCCACCCGGAGCGGCTGTACGCGGCGCTGGAGGACCTGACCTGCGCAGCCGCCCGCAGCCGGGGCCGGTTCTGGCTCGCCGACAAGCCCGACGTGCTGCTCCACTGGGACGCGGCGGGCGGGGCGCTGTGCGTGGAGTCGGCGGGGCCCTGGCTGGCGTCCCTCCCGGACGCGGCCTGGGACATGGTCCCGCCGGTGCGCCGGGCCGCCGCCGCGCTCGACTGGCACCCCGAGCACGGCGACTGCTGTCAGCACCTGGTCTTCACATCCCCCGGCCTCGACCGCGACGGCCTCGCCCGGCTCCTGGAGTCCTGCCTGCTCACGGACGCCGAATACGCCGCCGGCCGGACCGCCTGGAAACAGTTGCCGCCCGCCTTCGACACCCTCCTGGAGGTCTGACCCCATGCCCCGCAAGCCCGACCGCAAGCCCGTCAAGTCCCGCCCCAACCCCCTCGACCAGGCGGGCATCACCTACATCGACTACAAGGACACCGACCTGCTGAGGAAGTTCCTCTCGGACCGGGGCAGGATCCGCGGCCGCCGCATCACCCGCATCACCGCCCAGCAACAACGCCGGCTCTCCCGAGCCGTCAAGAACGCCCGGGAAATGGCCCTCCTGCCGTACAGCACCGCGCGCTGACCCGAACCCGCCGTAGAACAACCCCTCCCGCGCGGCCTCGCGACCCGATGTCGACGCCCCCCGGGCGCAGTCCGCTCCAGCCCGGCCCCGCTCGCCATCCGGTGTCCGATACGCGCCCACCCCGTCCACCCGGCCCTCACCCGCCCGCGTCTTCAGCCGTACTCCCGCCTCCATCCACGCCGTAGACCGCCCTCCTCATTCATATGAGGAAACTCACCTTTGCCGTCTACTCGGCCTGGTCGGCTGCCCCGCCACCTCCCCGGCGACCAGCCGACCTCGTCCTCATGCACCGAGCCGTCCCACCCCCACCCCCGCGGCCGACCTCACCGTCGTACGCGGGGGTGGCGCGCGTCGTCGTCGGGCCTCGCGGCCAGGGGGTGCTCCCGTCCGGCCCGGGGGAGTGAGGCTGTGCGGGCAGGGGCCACAGGGACAGGTGCCCGGGGTTTTCCGGAGGTGGCGGGCGGACGGGGTGCGGCCGCAGGACGGGCCGACGGTCGGCGTCCGGCCCGGCGTGGGATGGCGCGGCCTCACATCCGGAGGTTCCGGGTACGGCGTCGAGCGGACGCCCGGCGTCCGCCGGAACGGTGTCCCTCGGGCGGGTTCCGACGGTGTTCGCCGGCCCTCCGTCGGCGATCCGTTGTCGTGCCGACGGAACACGATGGCCGTGGCGCGCGTCTGTTCCTAGGACACGAGTGGTTCGATCCGGACGACTTTCACGGGGACTCCACGGAGTCCGGCGAATCGAACGAGTTGGGTAAAGCGGGCGTCAAAGCTGTAACCGCACAAGCACCGCGCGTGCACGTGCATCTGCTCATGCGACTGCACGTGAACGGGGTTATGATCCGGGACAGTTGACCACGGCACCAATGGCCACACGGGCCACACGAGCCAGCGCACCACCAGGGAGCGACCTGTGGACCACGACGTTGACGGGGGGCACGACGTGTACAACGGCATGACGGCCACACAGCTGTACGGCGTTGCCTGGCAGAAGAGCCGGCACAGCAACTCGCAGGGTTCCTGCGTGGAGTTCGCGCGTCTGCCGGGCGGCGACGTGGCCGTACGCAACTCGCGTTTTCCGGACGGCCCCGCGCTCGTCTACACGCGGGCCGAGATCGAGGCGATGCTGCTCGGCATCAAGGACGGCGAGTTCGACCACCTGATCGCGAGCTGACGTCCCCGGCTGCCCCGTACGTCGTCGCCGTCACGATCACCGCACCGCCCATATCGGAAATCCCGCCGGAAAACAGTGCACAACGCGCGTAGAACCGCGGCACCAGGGTGCGCCGCGGTTCGTCATGCGGCGGGAGTGTGCAGCCTGAACAGCGCCCAGACGACCTTGCCGCCCAGGCTGCCGGAGAGCGGATGCCAGCCCCAGCTGTCGGCGAACGAGTCGACGAGGAACAGGCCGCGGCCCGACTCCGCCGAGAAGTCCTCGCCCTCACGGGGCAGGGGACTGTCCTGGCTGGGATCGCGCACCGCGCACACGAGCCGCTCGGTCCATCGCATCAGGTGCAGCCGCACGGGCGGATGCAGATCCGTCATGCACGGGCCGTCGTCCGGGGACAGTCCGTGTCTCAGCGCGTTGGTCACCAACTCCGAGACGACCAGACAGACGTCGTCGAAGCGGTCGCCCACGTCCCACTGACCGAGGGTCCTCTTGGTGAACTGGCGGGCTTCGCGCACCGCTTCGAAGCGGGCGGGCAGGGCGCACGAGGCGGCGTTGGACACGGCCGCGGGATCAAGCGGCGGAAGGCCCTGCCGTAACGGCTCGAGCATGGTCGATCCATTCGTCCCCATGCGAGGCACTCCCGGGATTCGCGGTCGTTGCGATGCAGCGGTGGCGCGGGACCATGGTTTCTGATGCGCACTGCGGATGCAAGGGCAGATGCACGTGCACGTGACCGAAATGGACCCGCCCGTACCGCTTCTTGGCCATTTTTTCCGCCAACTTCTCGCTCATCAGAGGCACTTCTCTTGCTTTCCCCTCACTCTTCCCTCGCATCGCTCTGTGCGTATCCTTTGGCTTCTTTCCATCTCTGTAATCAGACGAGTACTGCTCGAAGTGTTTTAGTGGCAGACTGCGGCCCCTAGGACGGGTTGGGGAGGCTGGCGAACGTGAGCGCGGGAGAGCCCGGATCGGTGGTGCGGCGGATGCTGCTCGGCTCGCAACTACGGCGGCTGCGTGAGACGCGAGGCATCACGCGCGAGGCGGCCGGATACTCGATCAGGGCGTCGGAGTCGAAGATCAGCCGCATGGAACTGGGCCGGGTGAGCTTCAAGACCCGGGACGTGGAGGACCTGCTGACGCTGTACGGCATCACGGACCACACCGAGCGCCAGGCCCTCGTCGGACTCGCCCGCGAGGCCAACGTGGCGGGCTGGTGGCACAGTTACTCGGACGTCCTGCCCAACTGGTTCCCCACCTACGTCGGTCTGGAAGGCGCGGCCGCGCTGATCCGGGCGTACGAGGTGCAGTTCGTGCACGGCCTGCTCCAGACCGAAGCGTACGCCCACGCGGTCGTCAGCCGGGGCATGAAGGGCGCGAACGCGGCCGACATCGACCGGCGGGTGGCGCTGCGCCTGGAGCGGCAGAAGTACCTCGTCGCCGAGAACGCCCCCGACGTCCACATCGTCCTCGACGAGGCCGCCCTGCGCCGCCCGTACGGCGACCGCGAGGTGATGCGCGGGCAGCTCCAGCATCTGATCGACTTCTCCGAACGCCCCAACGTGAAGCTTCAGGTGATGCCGTTCAGCTTCGGCGGGCACTCCGGTGAGTCCGGCGCGTTCACGATCCTGAGCTTCCCCGAGTCCGACCTGCAGGACGTCGTCTATCTGGAGCAGCTCACCAGCGCGCTCTATCTGGACAAGCGCGAGGACGTCGCCCAGTACGAACAGGCGCTGAAGGAGCTCCAGCAGGACAGCCCCGGACCGGACGAGAGCCGGGACCTGCTGCGCGGACTGATCCAGCTGTCGTAACGGGCTTCCCCCCCACTCAACGGCCTTCTCCCCCAACTCCCCTGAAACACCCGTACGATGACGTGTGATCAGTACGTGATGCCGAGCGATCACAGCCGATCGCAGCAGGGGATTGAGGGTTCACATGTCGTCCTACTTCACCGACCTGGCCCAGCAGTACATCGACGGTAAGTGGCGTCCGGGGACGGGGTCCTGGGACATCATCACTGTGAACCCCTACAACGGCGAGAAGCTCGCCTCGATCACCATCGCCACCGTCGACGAGGTCGACGAGGCCTACCGCGCCGCCGCCCGCGCCCAGAAGCAGTGGGCCGCGACCAGCCCCTACGCCCGCCGCACGGTCTTCGAGAACGTGCTGCGCCTGGTGGAGGAGCGCGAGCCGGAGATCAGCGCGATCCTCGTCGACGAGGCCGGCGGCACGCTCGGCAAGGCCGCCTTCGAACTTCACCTGGCCAAGGAGTTCCTGCGCGAGTCGATCCAGCTGACGCTGCGCCCCGAGGGCCGCATCCTGCCCTCGCCGATCGACGGCAAGGAGAACCGCGTCTACCGCGAGCCGGTCGGCGTGGTCGGGGTGATCAGCCCCTTCAACGTCCCGTTCCTGCTGTCGCTGAAGTCCGTCGCCCCCGCGCTGGCCCTCGGCAACGGCGTGGTGCTCAAGCCGCACCAGAACACCCCGGTCGCCGGCGGCACCGTCATCGCCAAGCTCTTCGAGGACGCGGGTCTGCCTCCGGGCCTGCTGAACGTCGTCGTGACCGACATCGCCGAGATCGGCGACGCCTTCCTGGAGCACCCGATCCCGCGGGTCATCTCCTTCACCGGCTCCGACAGGGTCGGCCGGCACGTCGCCACCGTCGCCGCCTCGCACTTCAAGCGGTCCGTCATCGAACTCGGCGGCAACAGCGCCTTCGTCGTCCTCGACGACGCCGACCTCGACTACGCGGTCGACGCGGCCGTCTTCAGCCGTTTCGTCCACCAGGGTCAGGTCTGCATGGCCGCCAACCGCATTTTGGTCGACCGCTCCGTCGCCGACGAGTTCACGGAGAAGTTCGTCGCCAAGACGAAGACCCTCAAGGCCGGCGACCCCCGCGACCCGCAGACCATCATCGGCCCGCTGATCAACAGCTCGCAGGCGGAGGCGGTCTCGTCCGTCGTGACGCAGGCGATCGCCGCGGGCGCGAACGCTCTCCTGCACGGCACGACCACCGAAAACGTCGTCGAGCCCTCCGTGCTGGCGGGCCTCCCCACCGACTCCCCCCTGCTCCGGCAGGAGGTCTTCGGCCCGGTCGTCTTCCTCAACACCTTCGACGGCGAGGACGAGGCCGTACGCCTGGTCAACGACACCCCGTACGGCCTGAGCGGCGCGGTCCACACCGCCGACGTCGAGCGGGGCGTCGCCTTCGCCCGGCAGATCGTCACCGGCATGTTCCACGTCAACGACTCCACCGTCCACGACGAGCCGATCGTCCCCTTCGGCGGCGAGAAGAACTCCGGTGTCGGCCGTCTCAACGGCGAGATGACCGTGGAGGCCTTCACCACCACGAAGTGGATCTCCGTCCAGCACGGCCGCAGCGGCTTCCCCTTCTGAACGCGACCGGGGCGGGCACCCGCGCATTGGGGCGCCCGCCGACCACGCCCTAACCTGGGCACATGTCAGCGATCCGTCTTCTCGTGCTGGGCGCCGTGCGTCAGCACGGGCGGGCCCACGGCTACCAGGTGCGCGGCGACCTGGAGTACTGGGGCGCCCATGAGTGGTCCAACGCCAAGCCGGGCTCGATCTACCACGCCCTGAAGCAGATGGCGAAGCAGGGACTGCTGCGCGAGCACGAGACGGCGCCGTCCACCGCGGGCGGCCCGCCGCGCACCGAGTACGAGATCACCGAGGCCGGTACCGAGGAATACCTCAGGCTGGTGCGCGAGGCGCTGACCTCGTACGACCAGAAGATGGACATGAAGACGGCGGCGATCGGCGCCGTGGTCGACCTCCCGCGCGCGGAGGCCGTGTCGCTCCTGAAGGAGCGCATCCGCCGCATCGAGGAGTGGCGCTCCGCCGTCACCGAGCACTATGTCCCCGAGGACGGCCCGGAACAGCTGGGCCACATCGGCGAGATCATGAACCTCTGGGTCCACACGGCCGACACGGACGCCGAGTGGACCCGCGGCCTCATCGCCCGGATCGAGGAGGGGGCGTACACCTTCGCCGGGGAGGGCGAGCCGTTCGTCGGCGTACTGGCGGAGGGCCAGGAGAACCCGTACGCGACGAAGGAGCCGCATCCGGGGGACTCCCGCTGACACCTGCACGAACCGCTGCCGCCGGGGCCGGTGGCGGCCGCCACCGGCACAGCCCAGCGGGTCGATCCAGCCCAGCGGGTCGATCCGCCTAGTGATGGAACCCGGTCGCCACCCCCTTGTCCCGGGTGGACGGCCCCGACTGCCGCCGCAGCTCCGGCAGCAGCCGGGTCAGGTCCTCCACGAACAGGTCGGCGAGGTCCTCCGAGAAGCCGTTTCTGCACACGACCCGCAGGGCGGACAGGTCCTCCCGCTTCGGCGGGAAGGTGTAGGCGGGAACCAGCCAGCCGTTCTCACGCAGCCGCCGGGAGACGTCGAACACGTCGTACGACTCCACGCCCGGCGCCGTCGTGAAGGCGAACACCGGCAGTTGGTCGCCCCGGGTGAGAAGCCGGAAGTCCTCGAGCGCCTCCACCCGGTCGGCGATGCCCCGGGCCACATCCCGCGTGGACTGCTGCACCGCACGGAAGCCCTCGCGGCCCAGCCGCAGCAGCGTGTAGTACTGCGCGACGACCTGCGCGCCCGGCCGGGAGAAGTTGAGCGCGAAGGTCGGCATGTCGCCGCCCAGGTAGTTCACACGGAACACCAGCTCCTCCGGCAGTGCCTCCCTGTCACGCCACAGAGCCCAGCCGACCCCCGGGTACACCAGCCCGTACTTGTGCCCCGAGGTGTTGATGGACGCCACGCGCGGGAGACGGAAGTCCCACACCAGGTCCTCGTCGAGGAAAGGAGCGATCATCGCGCCGGACGCGCCGTCCACATGCACCGGGATGTCGAGCCCGGTCCGCTCCTGGAGGGCGTCCAGGGCCGCGCACAGCTCGGCGATCGGCTCGTAGGACCCGTCGAAGGTGGAGCCGAGGATGCCGACGACCCCGATGGTGTTCTCGTCGCACAGCTCGGCCGCGGCCTGCGGGTCGAGATGGAACCGGTCCCCCTCCATGGGGACCTGACGGGCCTCCACCTCCCAGAAATTGCAGAACTTCTCCCAGCAGACCTGGACGTTGACGCCCATCACGAGGTTCGGCCGGACATCGCGCGCGGGATAGCGATCGGCGTTGCGCTGCGCCCACCTCCGCTTCATCGCCATCCCGGCGAGCATGCACGCCTCGCTCGACCCCGTCGTCGAACATCCCACGGCCGCCGACGGGTCGGGCGCGTTCCACAGGTCGGCGAGCATCGCCACACAGCGCCGCTCCAGCTCGGCGGTGCGCGGATACTCGTCCTTGTCGATCATGTTCTTGTCCCGGCACTCCGCCATCAGCACCCCGGCCTGCGGCTCCATCCACGTGGTGACGAAGGTGGCCAGGTTGAGCCGCGCATTGCCGTCCAGCATCAGCTCGTCGTGCACGAGCTGATACGCCGTCGACGGCGGCATCGGCGCGTCCGGCAGCCGGTGTTTGGGCGGCGCCTCGGTCATACCGCCCAACGGATTCGCCTCGCCGTAGAAGGGGTTGACGGACAGGGGGCGCTCGTCGGGCTTCTTGTGGCCTTCGTGCAGGGGCATGGCTTCTTCTCCTGACTGAGGAGCGACGAGCGCCGGGTGGCGTTCTACCGCTTCATCGGATCGAGGGGTCTGATCGGTTCACGCAGTCACCGCACCGCCGTTCCGACGTCGCGCAACTGCATCTGTGGCCGCCCGTCATCAGCAGCCGGGCCGGCAGCGAGGCGATGCACAGCAGGGCGACGAGGGCATGCGCGGTGAGGCCGAGGGCGACGACCACGAACACGGACGGGAAGATCCGCCCGCCCCAAAAGCCGCAGGACGCGGCGACGAGCAGCGCCGTCGGCTTCACCACCGTCATCGTCACGCACTGTCCGGCCGACCAGCCCTCCGGATCGGCCGCGAGCTCCCCGACCCTCGCCGAGCCCCTTGAAGAGCGTCAGAGGGCCGCCCAGGGCCCCCAGCAGGCCCAGGACGAGTCCGCCGGCCGGCAGCGCCGGCATCGGGTGCCCCAGCCGCACCAGGGTGGTCGTCATCGAGCCGGCCGCGGCGGCGACCAGCGGCGCGAAGACGTCGTCCCACAGCGCCCCCTGGGTCTGCCGCCCCGCCGCCCCGCTCACCAGCAGGAACAGCAGGGTCGCCGGCACGCCGACGACGAGAGCGGGCAGGATCGACGGCAGCAGGACGCCTGCCGGAGTCGCCGGAGCGAAAGGCGTCTGCCGCGCGGTGTCCTGGGCCACGGGCTCACGATAAGCGGGCCCAACGGGACGGACATCTTGAAAAGTGCCACTCGGGGGCGGGGCTTGCACCTCACGTGACGTGAGGACACATCGTGGAGCCCGTACCGAGAAGGGAGCGGGTGAAGTGAGCTACTCCGTAGGACAGGTCGCCGGATTCGCCGGGGTCACGGTGCGCACCCTGCACCACTACGACGACATCGGCCTGCTCGTCCCCGGCGGGCGCAGCCACGCAGGTCACCGGCGCTACGAGGACGCCGACCTCGACCGGCTGCAGCAGATCCTGTTCTACCGCGAGCTCGGCTTCCCGCTCGAGGAGGTCGCGGCCCTGCTCGACGACCCGGCGACCGACCCGCGCGCGCACCTGCGCCGCCAGCACGAACTGCTGACCGCCCGGATCGAGAAGCTGCAGAAGATGGCCGCGGCCGTGGAACACGCCATGGAGGCACGCAAGATGGGCATCAACCTCACCCCCGAAGAGAGGTTCGAGGTCTTCGGCGACAAGGACCCCGAGCAGTACGCCGAGGAGGCGGAGCAGCGCTGGGGCGGCACCGAGGCCTACGCCGAGTCCCAGCGCCGCGCCGCCGGCTACAGCAAGGACGACTGGAAGCGCCTGCAGGCCGAGGTCGACGACTGGAGCGAGCGCTACGCCGGCCTGGTGGCCGCGGGCGAACCGCCCACCGGGGAGACGGCGATGGACATGGCCGAGGAACACCGCCGGCACATCAGCACATGGTTCTACGACTGCCCGCACACGACGCACCTGTGCCTGGGGGAGATGTACGTCTCCGACGAACGCTTCAAGGCGTTCTACGACTCCATGCACCCGGGCCTCGCCGAGCACCTCAAGGAGGCGATCACGGCCAACGCGGCGCGACGGACGTCGTAGGGCGACGCCTCCGTGGTCCTGGTCCGGACCTACTCCCTACTCCCTACTCCCTACTCCTGGACCAGGACCACCGCCGTCCCGTAGGCGCATACCTCGGTGCCCACGTCCGCCGCCTCCGTCACGTCGAAGCGGAACATGAGCACGCCGTTGGCTCCACGCGCGCGTGCCTGCTCGACGAGGCGTTCCATGGCCTGGTTGCGGGTCTGCACGAGGGTCTTGGTCAACCCCTTGAGCTCGCCGCCGATCATCGACTTCAGGCCCGCGCCGATCTGGCTGCCCAGGTGCCGTGAGCGCACGGTCAGTCCGAAGACCTCACCGATGACCTGCTGCACCCGGAACCCGGGTACGTCGTTCGTGGTGACGACCAGTACGTCCGGCTGGGGGCCCTGCCCGCCGCCGTAATCCTCGATGCCCATGGCTCACAGCCTCGTCCCAGTCGGGGCACAGCGCATCCCGGGGGCACCCGTGGAACCTGGGGTGGGCACATTGCGTTGATAGCTTTGTGCGGCCGTACCAAAAACGCCGTACGTCCCCCACCCGTAGGAGCCCGGAACCGTGATGACTCTTGCCCTCGGGCCGAGCTGGCTGGACCCCAACTATCTGCTCGACACCTACAGCATCTGGGGCCTGCTGCTCATCGTCTTCGCGGAGTCGGGTCTGCTGATCGGGTTCTTCCTGCCCGGCGACTCGCTGCTGTTCACCGCCGGCCTGCTGATCACCTCGAACCAGCTGGACTTCCCGCTGTGGGGCGCGATCGCCCTCATCTGCGTCGCCGCGATCCTGGGCGACCAGGCGGGTTACATGTTCGGCAAGAAGGTCGGCCCCTCGCTCTTCAACCGCCCGGACTCCCGCCTCTTCAAGCAGGAGAACGTCAGCAAGGCGCACGAGTTCTTCGAGAAGTACGGCCCGAAGTCCCTGGTCCTGGCCCGCTTCGTGCCCATCGTGCGCACATTCACGCCGATCATCGCCGGCGTCAGCGGCATGAAGTACCGCTCGTTCCTGATCTTCAACGTCATCGGCGGCGTGCTGTGGGGCGCGGGCGTGACGCTGCTCGGCTCCTGGCTCGGCAAGATCGACTTCGTCAAGGCGAACATCGAGGCGATCCTCATCCTGATCGTCCTCGTCTCCGTGATCCCGATCATCATCGAGTTCCTGCGCGCGCGTTCCCAGGCCAAGAAGAACCCCCCGCAGGCCGCCCCCGCCCAGCAGCGGCCCCCGGTCATGGACGACGCGACAACCCAGCTCCGCCGCGTCGAAGAGCCCGCCCCGTACGGCAACCACACGTACGACCAGAACCAGGGCTACCAGGACCAGAGCCGCCAGAACCAGGGCTACCAGAACCCCGGCCATCAGAACCAGGGCCACGCCAACCAGGGCCACCCGAACGACTACTACGGCGGCCAGCAGCAGTACCCGCAACAGCAGCAGTACCCCCAGGACTGGCAGCAGCAGCCCCAGCAGCCCCAGCAGCCCCAGCAGCCCCAGTACCCGTACGACAACCAGAACCAGGGCTACTAGACAGGGCTACCGGAAGCGAGCGTCCCTGAAGGGCGCGGGAAGGGCGCGGGAAGGGTGCGGGGCGGTGCTCAGAACCCCCGCGTCCTCTTGGCGGCCCGCCGTTTCTCCGCGGAGCCGATCCGCAGGAACAGCCGCGACACCTCGGATCCCAGGTTCACGCCGATGGCGATGGCCATGGCGAGCGCCGCGGCCTTGGCGAGCGACACCAGCCCCGCGTCCACCTTGTTCTGCGCGATCGCCAACAGCCCGAAATACGTCGCCGACCCCGGCAGCAGGGGCCCGATCGCGGCGGTCGTGTACGGCAGGGCGGACGCGAACCGGTATCGCGAGAGCAGCTGCCCGAACAGTCCCACCACCCCCGCCGCGACGGCCGTGGAGGCCACCGGCGAGATCTCCCCGGTGTAGTACATCGCGCCGTACACCGACCAGGCCACACCGCCGTTCAGCGTCACGGCCAGCACGGTGGATCGTTCCTGCTGGAGCAGCACCGCGAACGTCAGCGAGAGCAGCATCGACGCCCCGATCTGCCACAGCGGGTGCTTGCCGATGCCCAGGGCCGCGTCGGGGTTGAGATGGGCGCCAAACTGCACGCCGACGTAGAGCATCACCAGCACCCCGGCGACGATGCCCACGAAGAAGTACGTGACCTCCAACAGGCGGGCGGCGGCGGTGATGTAGAAGCCCGTCAGACCGTCCTGGACGCCCGCCACCAGCGCCCGTCCGGGCAGCAGCGCGAACAGCCCACCGGTGACGACCGCGGAGGCCTTCACATCGACGTGACCCAGCGTCAGCGCGATGCCTATCGCGGCCGGCGGCATCGCGGCGACCAGGAACTGGTAGAACTCCGGCAGTCCGCGCCCCGCGCAGAGCCACGCCAGCCGGTCGCCGAGCATCGCGCCGAGCGCGGCCGCGACGAACACGACCACGTCACCGCCGACCAGCACCGAGGCCGCGCCCGCGAGCAGCCCGCTCGCCGAGGTCAGCACCCAGGTCGGATACGGGTGCCGGTTGCGGCGCATCTCCGCGAGCCGCCGGTAGGCCTCCTCCAGGGAGAGGTGGGTCTCCGGGTCGCTCAGATCGTCCACGAGCCGGAAGACGGCCGCCAGGCGCGTGTAGTCGGTGCCTCGGCGGCGCACGGTCCGCGACGCCGTCACCGGGTCCTCCACCAGGGACGGCTGGTACGAGATCGACAGCAGCGTGAAGGTGACGTTCGGCTCGCAGCGGTCGAGCCCGTAGGAGCGGCAGACGGCGAACATCGCGGCCTCCACGTCCTCGGCGCCCTCCCCGCCCGCCAGCAGCAACTCGCCGATGCGCAGCGTCAGGTCGAGCACGCGCGGGACGGCCGGGCCGCCCTCCTCCGCCTTGGGGCCCGGCTCCGGCGCGGGCCGTTCGGCCACCGGCATCCGCAGCATCGTGCGCATCCGGTCCTGCCAGGGCACGTCCTTGGTCAGACTCACCATCGGCACGCCGGCCGCCGGTGTGAACGCGGCCGGGGCCTGTCGGGCGCTGTACGTGCGCGGCAGACTGAACGCCGACCCCTCGGTCTCCCCGGCGGCCTGCTGCCCCACGTCCAGGCCCTGCGGAACGGCGAACTCCGAGGTGGTCTCCGACTCGACCCCGGCCTTCGGGACGGCCAGCCCCGCCGGGATCGCGAACTCCGACGTGATCTCGGGGTCGAAAGCACCCCTGGCCTCGTCCGACTGCGGTTTGCGGTCCTCCGCCTCCGACACTCAGCAACGCTCCCTGAACGACACCTTCCGTGGGCCTCAGTATGCGCACAGACACGCGAGAGGGCCGCACGCGTGCGCGTGCAGCCCTCTACGCACCTCTATGCGGCCGCTGCCTCAGTGACCGCCCTGGTCCTTGAACCGCTTGTAGGACCGCTCGATCTCCGCCTCGGCGTCCGTACGGCCGACCCAGTCGGCGCCCTCCACGGACTTGCCGGGCTCCAGGTCCTTGTAGACCTCGAAGAAGTGCTGGATCTCCAGGCGGTCGAACTCCGACACGTGGTGGATGTCCCGCAGGTGCTCCACGCGCGGGTCGGTCGCCGGGACGCACAGCAGCTTGTCGTCGCCGCCGGCCTCGTCCGTCATCCGGAACATGCCGATCGCGCGGCACCGGATCAGACAGCCCGGGAAGGTGGGCTCGTCCAGGATGACCAGCGCGTCCAGCGGGTCGCCGTCCTCGCCGAGAGTGTTCTCGACGAATCCGTAGTCGGTCGGGTAGGCGGTCGAGGTGAAGAGTCGACGGTCCAGGCGGATCCGACCGGTCTCGTGGTCCACCTCGTACTTGTTCCGCGAACCCTTCGGGATCTCGATCGTGACGTCGAACTCCACCGGTGGCTCCTCCATGATCAGCACATAGTTCTGGTGGTTAAGTGTCCCTCACGCAGCTGTGTGATCGCGAAAGGGGCTGGTGATCGTGCCAGAGCTGAGGCCTTGGCGGGCCGCGAGACCGCATGTGGTGCGGGTCGCGGACGCCGTACGACCGCGTCTGGCGCGGGCCGCAGGGATCGTACGACCCCGCCTCGCGCGCGTGGCCGCCGCCAAGCCGCAGGTCGCACGGCTCACACGGGCGGCGAAGCCGCACCTCGCACGCGTCACGAAGCCGATGACCTCCAGACCGAACGCCAGGTCCTGGCAGTACACCGCGGGTGCGGCGACCGCCGGGCTGGCGCTGGCCGCCGGCGTGGTGACCGCCGCCGGCCCCTGGGACTCCACCGGTCAGCGTACGGCGGAGCGGGACCGGGCGGCCGCCCTCGAACGGACGGGTGGCGCAGATCACGGCCGCCCGAACGATTCGTCCGGTACGTCCGACACGGCGGCCGGTGCGCCGCGGCCCGCCCCCAGTGCCGCCTCCGTCCTCACCGGCCTCGGCGGCACCGTCGGCAGCACCGTGAAGTCGGCCCCGGCCGCCCTCCCCACCGGTCCGGGCCTCGCGAACGTCCTGGCCCCCCTCCTGGACGATCCGGCTCTCGGCGCCCGGCACACCGCCGCGATCGTCGACGTGGCCTCCGGCAGGCAGCTGTACGGCACCGGAGCCGACCAGGCGTTGACCCCGGCGTCCACCACGAAGATCGCCACCGCGGTCGCCGCGCTCTCCGCGATGGGCGCCGAGCACCGCCTCACCACGCGCGCGGCGCTCGAGCCCGACACCAAGGAGCTCGTTCTCGTCGGCGGCGGCGACCCCACGCTCACGGCCCGCCCCGCCGCCGAGGGCTGGGCGAGCCTGCGCACCCTCGCCGTCTCCACCGCCGCCGCCCTGAAGAAGCGCGGCCTCACCCGGGTGACGCTCTCGTACGACACGACCCGGTACGCCGGAACCCAAGTTCACCCCATCGGGGTCAACCCCAACCTCGCCCCCGTCACCGCCCTGTCCGCCGACGAGGGCCGCACCGACGACTCCACCAGCGGCCCGGCGACCCGGGTGAGCGACCCGGCGGCCGACGCGACCCTCAGGTTCGCGGAGTTCCTGAAGGCCGCCGGCATCAGGACCACGGCCCCCGGCCCCTCCAAGGCCACCACGCGCGCGCAGAGCCTCGCCACCGTTTCCTCGCCCCCGCTGTCCGCCCTGGTGGAGCGGATGCTCACCAACAGCGACAACGACATCGCCGAGGCCCTCGCCCGCCAGACCGCCGTCGCGACCGGCGTCCGCGCCGACTTCGACGGCGCCGGCAAGGCCGTCCAGACCCAGCTGAAGAAGCTCGGACTGCCGACGGCCGGCGCCCGCTTCAGGGACGGCAGTGGCCTCAACCGCGAGGACCGGCTCACGGCGAACCTGCTGACCGCCCTCCTGGTCAAGGCGGGCGACCCCGCCCGGCCCGACCTGCGCCCCGTCCTCACCGGCCTCCCGGTCGCCGGCTTCACCGGCACCCTCACCAGCCGCTACGGCGACGGCGCGGCCGGTGTCGTCCGCGCCAAGACCGGCACCCTGACCGGCGTGAACACCCTCGCCGGCACGGTCGTCGACCGGGACGGCCGCCTCCTCGCGTTCGCCCTCCTGACCGCCGACACGACCGACCCGGCGGCCGCCCAGGCGGCGTTGGACCGGGCGGCCACGGCGCTCGCCGGATGCGGCTGCCGCTGAGGGGCACGGCCCACCACCCCCGAGCCGCCCCCGGCCCCGACCCTGACATCTCCCTGACCGGCCGCCTGCGGCCTGCCCCCAACGGCGGCGCTCACGTACGGTTGACGCATGACGAGCATCGGTGGTGCCGCATCTTCGGGGATGGTCGACTGGAATCTCGCGGTGGCGACCGCGACCCGCCTGGTACGGCCGGGACCCGAGGTCAGCCGTGACGAGGCCCGTGCCGTCGTCGCGGAACTGCGCCGACACGCCAAGGCCTCGGAGGAACACGTCCGGGGCTTCACTCGTATGGGCACCGAGGTCATCCACGACACCCCGATCCTCGTCGTCGACCGCCCCGGCTGGGTGCGGGCGAACGTCGCGGGCTTTCGGGAGATCCTCAAACCCCTCCTCGACAAGATGCAGGAGCGGCGCGGCAACACCCCCGGCGGCGCGGTTCTCGGCGCCGTCGGCGGCAAGGTCACCGGCGTCGAACTCGGCATGTTGCTGTCCTTCCTGTCCTCCCGGGTCCTCGGCCAGTACGAGACCTTCGCGCCCGCCACCCGCGAACTGCCCGCGGGCGCGAACGGCGGCGGCCGACTGCTGCTCGTCGCGCCGAACATCGTCCATGTGGAACGCGAACTCGACGTACAGCCCCACGACTTCCGCCTGTGGGTGTGCCTCCACGAGGAGACGCACCGCACCCAGTTCTCCGCCGTGCCGTGGCTGCGCGACCACCTGGAGGGCGAAATCCAGTCGTTCTTGGGCGAGACCGACGTCGACCCCATGACCTTCCTGGAGCGCGTCCGGGAAGCCGCCCAGTCGCTCGCCGGCGGCCGACCGGAGGGCGAGGAGGACGACGGCGGGCGTTCCCTGGTCGAACTCGTGCAGACGCCCGCGCAGCGCGAGATCCTCGCCCGCCTCACCGCTGTGATGTCCCTCCTGGAGGGCCACGCCGACTTCGTCATGGACGGAGTCGGACCGGAAGTCGTGGCGACGGTCGCGGAGATCCGCGAGAAGTTCCAGCAGCGCCGCGCGAAGGGCGCCTCCCGGCTGGACCTCGCGCTGCGCAAACTGCTGGGCCTGGACGCCAAACTCAAGCAGTACCGGGACGGCGAACGCTTCGTCCGGGCCGTCGTCGACCAGGTCGGCATGGACGGCTTCAACCGCGTATGGACCTCCCCGAACACACTTCCGACCAAGGCCGAGATCGCCAAACCGGCGGACTGGGTCGCTCGGGTGCACCGCAAGGCCGAGTCGTGAACCCCGGGCACAGGTGGTGAACCGAATCCGGCCGCCGGCAGGCGAACGCCCCTTCAATCACCCGTCCGAGGGACCGTGAGCCCCCGGTAGGCGTGCAATGCTCGGGGAACGGCCCGGTTCTGTCACCATCTACACACTCTGAGTGACCGATCCTCGGGTTCACCCCCCGAAAACTTCATGAAGGGAACCGGACAATGGGTCCCCATCCTGCGGTCGCGGCGATACGCCTGGCGGTCCGCCGCGTTCTTCACGACATCCTCAATGACCACCCCGCCCCCGAGGCAAGCCCGCACGAGCGCCCGCCGTCGCCGCTCGTGCTCGTGGCGTGCTCCGGCGGCGCCGACTCCATGGCGCTCGCCTCCGCCCTCGCCTTCGAGGCCTCCCGGCTCGGCATCCGCGCCGGCGGCGTCACCGTGGACCACGGCCTGCAGCCCGGCTCCGACCTGCGCGCCGAGGAAGTCGTCCTGCGACTGCGTGAACTCGGCCTCGATCCGGTCGAGTCCACCGCCGTGTCCGTCGGCCGCGCAGGCGGCCCCGAGGCCGCCGCCCGCGACGCGCGCTACACCGCCCTGGACGCCGCGGCCGAACGCCACGGCGCCGCCGCGATCCTCCTCGGCCACACCCGCGACGACCAGGCCGAAACCGTCCTCCTCGGCCTCGCGCGCGGCTCCGGCATCCGCTCCCTGTCCGGCATGGCCGCGGTCTCGGGGGCCGGCGGCCGCTACCGCCGCCCCTTCCTCCAGCTCGACCGGCAGACCGCCCGCAAGGCCTGCATGGTCCAGTCCCTGCCCGTCTGGGACGATCCCCACAACGCCGACCCGGCCTACACCCGCTCCCGGCTGCGCCACGAGGGCCTGCCCGCCCTGGAGAAGGCCCTCGGCAAGGGCGTCGTCGAAGCCCTCGCCCGTACGGCCCAGCTCTCCCGCGACGACGCCGACGCCCTCGACGCCTGGGCCGGCCAGGCCGAGTCCTCCGTACGGGACGCAGCCGGCCTCCTGGAGTGCGCCAAGCTCTACGCGCTGCCGCCCGCGGTACGCCGCCGGATCCTGCGGCGTGCCGCCATCGAGGCGGGCGCCCCGGCCGGTTCCCTCTTCGCCCGGCACATCGAGGAGGTCGACCGGCTGATCACCGGCTGGCGCGGCCAGGGAGTCATCAATCTCCCCGGCAAAGTCGTCGCCCAGCGCCAGGGTGGCAGACTGGTGATTCGGCAAGGCTGAATCCGGGCCCTCCGGCAGGACCGCTTACGTGGTCGTGGGCGGTCCCGGTGGCCGGTGGGACAACCGAAAGTGATGCGGGTGGACGCGAAAGACATGGGCACCGACCTCAAAGAGGTGCTCATCACCAAGGAAGAGATCGACGCGAAGCTGGTCGAGCTGGCCGCGAAGATCGACGCGGAGTACGCGGGCAAGGACCTGCTCATCGTCGGCGTGCTCAAGGGCGCCGTGATGGTCATGGCCGACCTCGCCCGAGCGCTGTCCACCCCCGTCACCATGGACTGGATGGCCGTGTCGTCCTACGGCGCGGGCACCCAGTCCTCCGGTGTGGTGCGGATCCTCAAGGACCTCGACACCGACATCAAGGGCAAGCACGTCCTGATCGTCGAGGACATCATCGACTCGGGCCTGACCCTGTCCTGGCTGCTGTCCAACCTCGGCTCGCGCGAGCCCGCCTCCCTGAAGGTGTGCACGCTGCTGCGCAAGCCCGAGGCCGCCAAGGTCGCCATCGACGTGCAGTGGGTCGGCTTCGACATCCCCAACGAGTTCGTCGTCGGCTACGGTCTCGATTACGCCGAGAAGTACCGCAACCTCCCGTTCGTCGGTACGCTCGCGCCTCACGTCTACGGCGGCTGAACCCGAAGGGCCCAAAGCCCCGTACGAAGATCGGGAACCCCGGCGGCCCTCTCGCCGTTGGAGCATGCAGACGGGTGCGCCAGCCGTCCCGTGCGGCTTCGCGCGACAAAGCTGGGGTACCGTCAGAAGAACTGTCTTATCAAACTCACTATGGCAGGAGGGACGGGGCGACACCGCTCCGTATGGATGGACGTGAAGCGATACTTCCGTGGGCCGGTCATGTGGATCGTGCTGGCCGTCCTTGCCGTGGTCGTGTTGATGCAGGTCGTCGGCTCGTCCGGCGGCTACAAGACGGTGGACACAGGCCAGGTCATTGCAGCGATCAACGACAACAAGGTCGAGTCGGCCAAGCTCACCACCGGTGACGAGCAGACCATCAAGGCCACGCTCAAGGACGGCACAAAGATCGAGGGCAGCTCGAAGATCCAGGCGAGCTATATCGGCGATCAGGGCGTGACCATCGCCAACACGCTGCAGACCAAGTACCAGGACAAGCAGATTCCGGACGGCTACACGGTCTCGCCGACGAAGCAGAACGCCTTCGTCGGGATCCTGCTGTCCCTGCTCCCCTTCGTCCTCATCGTGGTCGTGTTCCTGTTCCTGATGAATCAGATGCAGGGCGGCGGCTCCCGGGTCATGAACTTCGGGAAGTCCAAGGCCAAGCTCATCACCAAGGACACCCCGAAGACGACGTTCGCCGACGTCGCCGGCTCGGACGAGGCCGTCGAGGAACTCCATGAGATCAAGGAGTTCCTCCAGGAACCGGCGAAGTTCCAGGCCGTCGGCGCCAAGATCCCCAAGGGCGTGCTCCTGTACGGGCCTCCCGGCACCGGCAAGACCCTGCTCGCGCGCGCCGTCGCCGGCGAGGCGGGCGTTCCCTTCTACTCGATCTCCGGTTCCGACTTCGTCGAGATGTTCGTCGGTGTCGGTGCCTCCCGAGTCCGTGACCTCTTCGAGCAGGCCAAGGCGAACGCCCCGGCGATCGTCTTCGTCGACGAGATCGACGCGGTCGGCCGCCATCGCGGCGCCGGCCTCGGCGGCGGTCACGACGAGCGCGAGCAGACGCTGAACCAGCTGCTCGTCGAGATGGACGGCTTCGACGTCAAGGGCGGTGTGATCCTCATCGCCGCGACGAACCGGCCCGACATCCTCGACCCGGCCCTTCTGCGCCCCGGCCGCTTCGACCGTCAGATCGCGGTCGACCGCCCGGACATGCAGGGCCGTCTGGAGATCCTGAAGGTTCACCAGAAGGGCAAGCCGGTCGCGCCCGACGTCGACCTGGCCGCCGTCGCCCGCCGCACCCCCGGCTTCACGGGCGCCGATCTCTCCAACGTGCTGAACGAGGCCGCGCTGCTGACGGCCCGCTCGGACCTGAAGCTGATCGACAACCACA
This sequence comes from Streptomyces sp. NPDC031474, assembly GCF_055581185.1. Lineage (NCBI taxonomy): Bacteria > Bacillati > Actinomycetota > Actinomycetes > Kitasatosporales > Streptomycetaceae > Streptomyces > Streptomyces sp. NPDC031474. The sequence goes on along the minus strand of NZ_JBVIJX010000006.1, from coordinate 64,260 downwards.
TGCTGGACGAGGCGATCGACCGTGTGGTCGCGGGCCCGCAGAAGCGGACCCGGATCATGTCGGACAAGGAGAAGAAGATCACCGCGTACCACGAGGGCGGTCACGCCCTGGTCGCGGCGGCTTCGCCGAACTCCGACCCGGTCCACAAGATCACCATCCTGTCCCGCGGCCGTGCCCTCGGCTACACGATGGTGCTCCCGGACGAGGACAAGTACTCCACCACCCGCAACGAGATGCTCGACCAGCTGGCCTACATGCTGGGCGGCCGAGCGGCGGAGGAGCTCGTCTTCCACGACCCGACCACGGGCGCCGCGAACGACATCGAGAAGGCCACGGCGACCGCGCGGGCGATGGTCACCCAGTACGGCATGACCGAGCGTCTGGGCGCCATCAAGTTCGGCGGCGACAACACCGAGCCGTTCCTCGGCCGTGAGATGGCTCACCAGCGCGACTACTCGGAAGAGGTCGCCGCCCTGGTGGACGAGGAAGTCAAGAAGCTCATCGAGAACGCGCACAACGAGGCCTGGGAGATCCTGGTCGAGAACCGCGACGTCCTCGACAACCTGGTGCTTCAACTGCTGGAGAAGGAGACGCTGGGCAAGGAGGAGATCGCCGAGGTCTTCTCGGCCATCGTCAAGCGCCCGGCACGGCCCGCCTGGACCGGCTCCTCGCGGCGCACGCCCTCCACCCGTCCGCCGGTGCTCTCCCCCAAGGAGCTCGCACTGACGAACGGCGCCAACGGCGCGACGCCGGCCATCTCCACCGCCAAGTCCACCGCGGTGGAGTCCAGCCCGGTGGCCGAGCCCGCCCCGGAGGACCGCCCGGAGAGCTGACCCGGCTCCGGGAGCCCCACCAGGCCCGGAATGGATGCCGCGCCCCCCAGGACCTAGCCTGGGGGGCGCGGCATTTCGTATGACCGATTCTCTATGCCCGCAGATGAGGCGCGTGCCCCACACGCGCGAACCCGCACAGGAACGAGGCACCAGATGACCGACCCCGTGACGCTGGACGGTGAAGGCTTCATCGGCGAGTTCGACGAGAAGCGCGCCGAGAACGCCGTACGCGAACTGCTGATCGCGGTCGGCGAGGACCCGGACCGTGAGGGCCTCCGCGAGACGCCGGGACGGGTGGCGCGGGCGTACCGGGAGATATTCGCGGGGCTGTGGCAGCAGCCCGAGGACGTCCTGACCACGACGTTCGACCTCGGGCACGACGAGATGGTGCTCGTGAAGGACATCGAGGTGTTCAGCACCTGTGAACACCATCTGGTGCCGTTCAGAGGCGTCGCCCACGTCGGCTACATCCCCTCCATCAGCGGGAAGATCACCGGTCTGTCGAAGCTGGCCCGCCTCGTGGACGTCTACGCTCGCCGGCCACAGGTGCAGGAACGTCTCACCACGCAGATCGCCGACTCCCTGATGGGGATTCTGGAGCCGCGCGGTGTGATCGTCGTCATCGAGTGCGAGCACATGTGCATGTCCATGCGGGGCATTCGCAAGCCCGGCGCCAAGACCATCACGTCGGCGGTCCGCGGGCAGTTGCGGGACGCGGCGACGCGCAACGAGGCGATGAGCCTGATCATGGCGGACTGACGCCCGTCGGCCACGCCTGCCCCGCCTGCGTTCGCACGCGCGGTGTCACGCCGTCGACGCTGCGCCGTTTTGGTGGTCGTCGTCCTCGGGGAGCCTGCAGACGCGTTCCAGGAACATGGCCGCCGCTATGACCGCGATGCCCGCCAGGACCGAGAAGCCCGCGTAGATGGCCTGATCGCGACGGGCCGGGATGTCGAGGGACTCCAGGAGGAAGACGCCCGTGCCTCCGTACATGCCGGAGACCAGGGCGGCCACCAGGGCGCTGGCCTGACCGAAGACGACAGCGCGGGCCGCCATCAAGGGGTCGACGCCCTTGGCCTCGGGGCGCCGCTCACGCTGGGCCTTGAGACGCCCGCGCAGCGAGAACGCCGTCGCGAGCAGGACCACGGCGATCAGGGCGAGCACGATGGGGGCGGCCAGCGGGACGCTGGGGAGGGTCCCGATCGAGTTCCAGAGGCGGGCGCCCGCCCAGGACAGGATCGCGGCGACGACGAACACGCCGGCCAGCACCCTGATGCGCAGCTCTCTCACGGTGTCCCTTCAGCTCCCCCGAGCCCGCGGGCGCGGACAGCGCGCGGGCAGTGGTCTTCCTGACCTTAACGACTACTCGGGCAGCTGGAGTTCCAGGTCCTTGCGGGCCGCGATGCCCTCGCGGGTGACGGCGTCGAGGAGGTCGGCGACCGCGCCGCGGCCGGGGAGTTGGGCCTCGGGCTCCACGTCGTGCCAGGGGGCGAGGACGAAGGCGCGTTCGTGGGCGCGGGGGTGGGGGAGCGTGAGGCTCGGGTCGTCGTCGACGACGTCGGCGTACGCGACGATGTCGACGTCGAGGGTGCGCGCACCCCAGCGCTCGTCCCGCACCCGGTGGAAGGCCTCCTCGACGGCGTGCGCCCGCTCCAGGAGCGAGGACGGCGGCAGGGTCGTCTTCAGCAGGATCACCGCGTTGAAGTACGACGGCTGGCTGCCGGGCTCGACGCCCCACGGTTCGGTCTCGTACACCGGGGAGACGGCCTTGATGCGGACGCCCGGGGTGTCCTCCAGGGCGTCGATGGCGCCCTGGAGGGTCTCCAGACGGTTGCCGAGGTTGGCGCCGAGGGAGATCACGGCCCGTTGGGGGTTGTGCAGGGTGGTGTCGGCGGCGTCGACCTTCTCGACGACGGAGGCGGGTACCGGCTGTACGGTCGGGTCGCTCTGGCCCTCGGTGAAGAACGCGGTCATGCACGGCTCCGGGTGATGGTGACGGTCACGTCGTCGAAGGGGACGGTGATCGGGGCGTCCGGTTTGTGGACGCAGACCTCGACCTCCTGGACCCCTTCGTGCTTCAGGCAGGCCTGGGCGATGCGCTCGGCGAGCGTCTCGATGAGGTCGACGGGGTCGCCCTGGACGACGGCCACGACCTCCTCCGCCACGATGCCGTAGTGCACGGTCTTCGCCAGGTCGTCGTCGGCGGCGGCCGGTCGGGTGTCCAGGCCCAGGACGAGGTCCACGATGAAGGTCTGGCCCTCCTCGCGTTCCTTGGGGAACACGCCGTGGTACCCGCGGGCCTTCAGGCCGCGCAGCGCGACACGATCCACGCGAATCCTCCTGCAGTCGTCGGTTCGGCCGGTGCGTACCGGGTGCGGGCAACGCCCCGGCCCTCGAACGAATCTACCTGCGAGCACTGACAGACCCTGGCCCCGGCCGCGGTGGCCCGGGTCGGAGCCAGGAGTGTTCACCGGGTGTTTTCCTTGGGACGCCCGGCGGCTCACACGTCGGTAGCCGCGCCTACCCACGGGTTCGTGATTCCAACCACTTCTTGGTCCCTGTGGGTCCTCTACCCGTTCAGGAGGGGGTGTCCTCGTCCTCGGAGTCCTCGGGCTCGTCGTTTTCGGCCAGCACCGGAGAGCCGTGGTGCGACCACAGCTTCCAGCCGTCGGACGTGCGGCGGAACACGTTCGTGGCGACCACCAGCTGACCGACGAGCGGCCCGAGCTCCTCGCCGGCCTCCGGCGCGGGGCCGCCGCTGAGGATGTTCTCGGTACAGGTCACGACCGCGGTGTCGCCGGTGACGGAGACATGCACATCGGTGAGGAAGAACTGGATGTAGTCGGTGTTCGCCATGATCAGCGCGTACGACCTGAGGACCTCGCCGCGGCCGGTCAGCACGGGCCAGCCGGGGTGCACGCAGGAGATCACGCCGACGTCCGCCGGGTCGTGGTAGGTCTCGTCCACGCCCAGGTCGGCCGGGGTGAGCCAGAGCGAGGACACCCCTTCGAAGTCGCCCTGTTCCAGTGCTTCGTAGAAGGCGGTGTTGGCGGCCTCGACCTGCTCGACATCGGTGTGGGGGGCGCTCACCGGGCTCCTTCTGCGCCGTGCGGGCCGTGCGGACGGTGTGCGCCGGGGTGCGCGTCCTGAGTGTTGTGCGTGCCGGGCGTGTCGCCTGCCTCGCGCGCCTCCTCCACGGCGCGTGCGACCCGTACCGCGTCCGCCGTCGCGCGTACCTCGTGCACGCGGACCGCCCAGGCGCCGGCCTGTGCGACGAGGGCGGAGACGGCGGCCGTGGCGGCGTCGCGCTCGCGCGCGGGCGGCGGCGCGCTTCCGGGGCCGGCGAGGACGCGGCCGAGGAAGCGCTTGCGGGAGGCGGCGACGAGCAGCGGATGGCCGAGGGACCGCAGGCGGTCGAGGTGGGCCAGCAGCGAGAGGTCGTGGTCGGCCTCCTTGGAGAAGCCGAGGCCCGGGTCGACGACGATGCGGTCCGGGGGGATGCCGCCCGCCAGGACGGCGTCCACGCGCGCGTGCAGTTCGTCCATGACGTCGGCGACGACGTCGGCGTAGACGCCCTTGACGTTGCCGCCCTCCAGGAAGCCGCGCCAGTGCATGACGACAAAGGGCGCGCCCGCGTCCGCCACGGCCGGGATCATCGCCGGGTCGGCGAGGCCGCCGCTGACGTCGTTGACGAGGGCGGCGCCGGCCGCGAGGGCCTGGGCGGCGACGGAGGCGCGCATCGTGTCGACGGAGACGACGACGCCCTCGGAGGCGAGACCGCGGACGACGGGAACGACCCGGCGCAGCTCCTCGGCCTCGTCGACGCGGGTGGCGCCGGGGCGGGTGGACTCGCCGCCGACGTCGACCAGGTCCGCGCCCTCGGCGACGAGTTGGAGGCCGTGCTTGACGGCGGCCGTCGTGTCGAACCAGCGGCCGCCGTCGGAGAAGGAGTCGGGGGTCACGTTGACGACTCCCATGACCGCGCAGCGGTCCCAATCCGGAAGGCCGTCGACGCGCCCGCGTCCGCTCTGCTTGCTCATACGTTCAGCGTAGGCCCAGGAAGGGCCCGGACCGCGGTGCGGCCCGGGCCCGGGTCCCGTTACCTCCATCGTGCGGCTATGCCGCCCGTACGTCTCTCTCCGCCATCGTGTGCGCACACGCGCGTGCCGCGGTGGAGCGGCGGCGCAGGAAGCGCGGCAGGGGGAGGGCGAGGTTGACGAAGCCTTCGGCCTGCATGGCGGCGAAGCCGATGCGGGGGAGGTCGCCGGAGGCCCGGTAGACGACGAAGCGGGGTTCCCAGCGGGGCTGGAACTTGGCGTTGAACTTGTACAGGGACTCGATCTGGAACCAGCGGGAGAGGAAGACCAGCAGGCCGCGCCAGGCGCGCAGGACGGGTCCGGCGCCGATCTTCTCGCCACGGGCGAGGGCCGAGCGGAACATCGCGAAGTTCAGCGAGACGCGGGTGATGTCGAACTTGGGGGCGGCCTGGAGGGCGGCGACGATGAGGAGTTCGTTCATGCCGGGGTCGGCGGAGCGGTCGCGGCGCATCAGGTCCAGAGAGGCGCCGTCGGGGCCCCAGGGCACGAAGTGCAGGATCGCCTTGAGGTCGCCGTACTCGCCGGGGGTCTCGTCGGCCTTGTGGGCGGTGGCGATGAGGCAGTCGCCGTCGCCCGGGTCGCCGATGCGGCCGAGGGCCATGGAGAAGCCGCGTTCGGTGTCGGTGCCGCGCCAGTCCTCGGCGGCGCGGCGGACGCGCTCGAGTTCGGCTTCGCCGAGGTCACCCACGCGCCGTACGCGGGTCTCGTAACCGGCGCGTTCGATGCGCTTGACCATCTGGCGCACGTTGCGCATCGCGCGGCCGGCGAGGGAGAAATCCGCGACGTCCACCACCGCCTCGTCGCCCAGTTCGAGGGCGTCCAGGCCGGTCTCTCGGGTCCAGACCTCGCCGCCGGTCTCGGAGCAGCCCATGACGGCCGGGGTCCAGGAGTGGGCCTTGGCCTCGTCCATGAAGCGCTCGATGGCGCCGGGCCAGGCCTCGACGTCGCCGATGGGGTCGCCGCTGGCGAGCATCACGCCGGAGACGACGCGGTAGGTGACGGCGGCCTTGCCGCTGGGGGAGAAGACGACGGCCTTGTCGCGGCGCAGGGCGAAGTGGCCGAGGGAGTCGCGGCGGCCGTGCTTGGCGAGGAGCGCCCTGAGGCGGGACTCGTCCTCCTCGGTGAGGCGTGCGGCGGGGTGTTCGGGACGGAACGCGAGGTAGATCGTCGTCACCGCGGTGATCCAGCCCAGGGCGCCCAGCGAGAAGGCGACGGTCCAGGAGGTGTTGCCCTGGTAGTCGACCGGGCCCTCGAAGCCGAAGAGGCCGTACAGGACGTGCGTAATGCGATCGGCCAGGCTCGGGTCGCCGATCATGCGGTTGGGGTGGACGCTGACGATGACCAGTCCCAGACCGAGGGAACCGGCTCCCATGAGGACGAAGTTGGCCAGCGCGCGCCAGCGGCTGCGCGGATCGGGCAGCGCCGCGAACTGGTCGCGATGCAGCAGCAGCGGCACCAGGAGCGCGACCGAGATGAGCGCGCCCACGATCGAGTGCCGGTACACGAACTGTGCGACCGCGCCCGCCGGAAGCAGCACCACCGCCGCACGCCAGGCGCGCCGCTTGCTGCGCTTGAGGCCGTGGGCGAGCAGCAGCAGCAGGACGCCGGCGCTCAGCGACAGCGCGGCCACGAAGGGCCCGAAGGAGCCGGGCAGCACCTCCGCGAAGGTGTGCATACGGCTGTGCCGGAACCGCGGGAAGACACCCGCGGCGACGTCCAGCAGACCCACGAGGGCACACGCTCTGCCGACGAGGGCAGGTACGGACTCGGGGCGCGGACCTCGCACTATCTGCCGCACCCGGCTTGATCGGTGCGGAACCCCGCCCGACATTTCCCCATCTTCCGTGACAGACATCGCATCCCGTAGTTCCGCGAGAGACCTTGAACCCGGTGCCGATTCGGGCATCCGGCGACATTGCGCCCTCTAGGACGGTGTCTAGGGCTGAGAGGTTCACTCGTTTCCTCAAAGCCACTGAAAAGGCCAAGGAAAGTCTGGGACAAGCCCTCGCGAAGGAGTCGGGGGGACGGGCGTGTTCCCCGACGGAGAGCAGGCAGGAAACCATCGTGGGTCTCACGAGCAACAAAGTGCTGCTGTTGTCAGTGCTGTTCGCCCTCTCGCTGTTCGTCGGCACGGTGTGGCTGTGGCCGCGCCTGGCCCGGCGCAGCTGGCGGGCCGTCAGCGGGCGCGTCGGCCTGCTGCTCGCCACCCAGTTGGCGCTGTTCGCGTCGGTCGGGCTCTCCGCCAACCAGGCCTTCGGCTTCTACGCCAGCTGGGCGGACCTCTTCGGCAAGGAGACCGACCAGGGCGTGGTCGTCGACCATGCGGCGGACGGGGGCCCCGCGGGGCCGCTGCAGGTCGTCGACACGCGACGCGTGGACGGCGGGGGCAGCGGGCGGCCGCAGCTGGGCGGGCAGGTCCAGAAGGTCGCCGTCAACGGGAGGACGACGCACATAGCCACGACCGCGTACGTGTATCTGCCGCCGGAGTACTTCGACCCGGCGTACCGCACGCGTACGTTCCCCGCGGCCGTCATCCTGACGGGATACCCCGGTACGGCGGAGGCGCTCGTCAACAAGTTGCACTACCCGAGCACCGCGCGGGAGCTCGCCAAGGACGGGCGTATGCAGCCGATGATCCTGGTGATGCTGCGGCCGACGGTCGCGCCGCCGCGGGACACGGAGTGTGTGGACATCCCGGGCGGCCCGCAGACCGAGTCGTTCTTCGCGAAGGACCTGCCGGACGCCGTGACGGCCCACTACCGGGTGGGCAAGAAGCCCGGCAACTGGGGGATCATCGGCGACTCCACGGGCGGCTACTGCGCCCTGAAGCTGGCGATGCACCACCCGGAGGTCTACGCGGCCGGTGTGGGCCTTTCGGCGTACTACAAGGCGCCGATCGACCCGACCACGGGTGATCTCTTCCACGGGAACAAGACGCTGCGCAACGAGGCGGATTTGCTCTGGTATCTGAAGAACCGTTCCGCTCCGAATACCTCCCTGCTGGTCACCACCAGCAAGGTTGGAGAATCCAACTACAAGGCAACCATGAAGTTCATAGCGCTGGCGAAGGGTACGGGCAAAACCCGGATCTCGTCGATCGTCCTGGACAGCGGCGGGCACAACTTCAACACCTGGCGGCGGGAGATCCCGCCGGTGCTGCAGTGGATCAGCGGGCGGCTGGGCGACCGGTGACAGCGCCCTTCGGCGGCTCCGACCGGAAATGATCTTGCTTCCCGTCGAATTCGTCGGCAGCGCTGTTTGCTGATGTCCTGTGAAGACTTCGGTATGGCTGTGTTTTTGCGGGGCGGGGCGCCAACATTCGCCTACGCGCGGTAAGTTTCTGGCCATGCCACGTGGACGTCACCGCCATTCCCCACCTTTGCACAGGCTGCTGCCTCCCTCGGCGATCGCAAGCGTCTCCCTTCTCTGCGCCCTAGGCCCCTGGGTGTTCACGGAGCCGACGGTGCTCCGGGGTCTGGCCGCGGCCGCCGCGGCGACGGCGATCGTCGGGGCGGTCGTGATGCGCCGCTGGGACATGCAGGCGGGCAAGCAGGTCGCCGACCTCACGCGCGCGCGTGCCGGTGACGAATGGCGCTACGAGGAACGCGTCGCCGAACTGGAGAGCGACCTCGACGAATCGCGTGAGCTGCGCGTCAAGCTGGAACAGCGGCTGCGGTCCAAGCGCGCCGAACTGGCCGGCCTGCGCAACGAGCACGCCGCGCTGCTGCGCCGCTACGCCACCGCGGAGACCGAGCGCGCCAGCGCCCTGGAGGGCCGCCGCCTGCTCGAGATAGAAGCGGCTCCCTCGCCCGCACTGCCTGCCGCGCGCACGGCGCAGGACGCCGAGCCGACCGGCACTCCCGGTCCGCGGGACCTCGAGGCCCCCGAGCGCGAGGACGCAGTCGAGACGGACACCGAGGCACAGGAGGCCGAGAAGGCCGAGGAGACCCCGGAGGCGGTCGAGTCCGTCGAGTCGGCGGAGTCCGGGCAGGCGGCGGAGTCGGGGGAGTCAGGGGAGTCGGCCGAGGAGGAGCCGAAGGCCCCGGCGGTCTTCTCCCCCGAGGGATCGAAGCTGTTCCTGCGGGCGCAGGTGGCGCTGGCCCGCTTCGACACAGACTCCGCCAAGCCCGCGAAGAGCGAGGACCACGCCGAGGAGGAGCCCGCGCGGACGACTTCCGTGGAGGTCACCGCCGGCGGTGGCGAGGCGGAGGCCGCGCAGGAGGACGAAGCGCAGGGGAAGCCCGAGGCGGCCGACGAGCACGCGCGCGCGGTCGCCCCCCACACGGCTGACGAGGCCATCGCCGCTCCGCGGAACGAGGTCGCGAAGAGCGACGAGGCGAAGCTGGACGCCCCGGAAGAGACCTCTGCCGAGGCGCATGAAGCAAACGAGGCGCATGAAGCAAACGAGGCGCATGAGGCGAACGAGGCGCATGAGGCGCATGAGGCGGACGACGCGGCCGGTGCGGTCGGCGTGATCCGCGCGGAGAACGCGGACGAGGCGGAGCCCGCGCGGCCCGAGCCGTCGCCGGCCCCCGCCCCGGCCGCCCCTGCGCCCGCCGCCGAGGTCGGCTCCGCGCTCGTCCGCCGTCCCGCCGCTCCCGTGCAGCGCCCCTCCGGCCACTTCGCCGTGCCGACCGCCGTGGCCGTCGTACCGGCCACGCAGCCCGTACGGCGTCCGACGGCCGAGGGCGGGTTCGACTTCTTCGGCACGAAGAGCGCGTCGTCGTCCGACACGCTGGAGTCGGTGCAGAACGAGGACCTCGCCGACGTCGTCGGCCAGGAGGCCCTCGCGCTGCACAAGGCCGAGTCCGAGGCGGAGTTCAAGCCGGTCGACGAGGCGTCGCGCGGTGTGGGCCAGGTGATCGACCTGACCGCCCACGACGAGACCGAGGTGATCGACCTCCAGGGGCTGCGCAGCGCCGTCTCCTGACGCCGCTGTCGTGCAGTCCTAAGCCATCCACCGGTCGGGCCGGGCGTCCAGGCGCCCGGTCCGTGATCGTTCGGCCTGGCCGCGGAGCAGCTCCGCGGCCTCCTGTGCGTCTCGCAGGCGGGCTGTGACGGTCTTGCCGGCTCCCGTGTCCACGTGGACGTCCGCGAGGCGCCACAGGCGCTGCCAGGGCCCTTGCGTCAGCCGCACGCTCTGCACCTTGGCGTGCGGCACGAGCGTCAGGCTGCGGCGCAGCAGTCCGTGCCGGGCGGCGAACACGCTGTCCGTGACGGCGATCCCGTAGCCCCGCCACCACACCGGCGCACACCGCCCGGCCCGCCGCGGCGGGCGCGACAGCGAGTCCTCGGCCGGGACGCTCACCCCGGGCAGCACGCGCGCGACGACGGCCTCCGCGGCCTCGCGCGGGGCGACCGGCACGAGCACGGAGTTGGCCGAGCCCGCCACATGCAGCTCGACGCGCACCCAGCCGAGCCGCCGCCACAGCAGCGGCCGGACGATCCGCACGCTCTGTACGCGTCCGGGCGGAACGGTCTCGTGCGTACGGTCCAGCAGCCCGTGGTCGATCCGCAGCCCGTCCGGGGACTCGCCCACGGTCCAGTCGTACTCGCCGACGAACCGTCCCACGCTGCTCGCGCCCGCCGCGCCGAGCAGCGGCACGCCGGTCGCGAGGACCGTCCACACGCTGTGGGTGGCCAGCCACAGCACCGGCGGCACGACGAGCGCGGCGGCCAGCGCGCCCCAGGTCGCACCGGTCAGCAGCAGGGAGATCGCCAGCTTGCGCGCCGGGACGCGCAACAGCTCGCGCGCGGGCGCCTCGCCCACTTCGTGCGCCGACTCGGGGGCGAAACCGGCCGCCCGCGCGAGCAGCTCCGCCCGCAGCGTGCGGGCCTCTTCCTCGCTCAGGAAGGCGAGTTCGTCCTTCTTCTCGGCGCCGACCACGTCGAGCCGGAGCTTCGCGACGCCCGCGATCCGTGCCAGCAGCGGCTGGCTGACGTCGATCGCCTGGATGCGTTCCAGCCGGATGTGCGCGGTGCGCCGGAACAGCAGGCCGGTCCGTATGCGCAGTTCGCTGTCCGTCACCGCGAAGTGGGTGAACCACCAGGTCAGAAAGCCGTAGAGGGAGGCGGCGGGGACGATGACGGCGAGCGCGATCAGCAGGGCCGTGGTGGTGAGCCGGGTCAGCTGCTCCTGCGCCTGGTTCGGGTCGTGCACCGCCCATCCGACGAGGACCGCGATCGGCGCCCACGCCCGCCGGAACGGCGTGACGGGGTGCAGCCTGCGCTCGGTGACGGGCCGCTGCGGGCGAGCGCCGGGTGCGGGCCCGTCCGGTATGCCGTACGCGTTCGCCTCGTCGGGCGGGTGCGGGGCGTCGTCCTCGACGCCCGGCGTCGTCACAGTCCCGCCGATCGGGCCTCGCCGAGCTCGGTGAGCCGGTCGCGCAGCCGCTCCGCCTCGGCCGGGTCCAGGCCCGGGATGGTCGCGTCGGTCGCGGCGGCCGCGGTGTGCAGCTGGACGCTGGCCAGCCCGAAGTGCCGCTCGACGGGACCCGAGGTGACCTCCACGAGCTGCATGCGTCCGTAGGGCACGACGGTCTCCTCACGCCACAGCACACCCCGGCTGATCAGCAGGTCGTCGGCCCGCTCGGCGTACCGCCAGGAGCGCCAGTTGCGGCCGAGCAGCACCCACCCCCAGCCGACGCCGGCCAGCGGCAGCACCGCGAACGCCGCCCACGCGGGGCCGGCGAACAGGCCGAGCGGCAGCCCGATGCCGACGGCCGCCAGCCCCAGCCACACCACCAGCAACAGTCGTCGCATCCGCAGCAGCCCCGACGGCAGTCCGGTCCACACGGGTCCGGCCGATCCGCTGTCCGTCGTCTCCAGGCCCCCAGGGCTCCCCGTTTCCATGCGGCCAGCGTACGTAGGGGAGACTGTGATGCATGACTCCTACGACGGAGACCACGGTCGGGATCGGCGGTGCCGCGGAGAGCACCGACATGGTGCTCAACATCGGTCCCCAGCACCCCTCCACGCACGGTGTGCTGCGGCTGCGGCTCGTGCTGGACGGCGAGCGCATCCGGCACGCGGAGCCGGTGATCGGTTACATGCACCGTGGTGCGGAGAAGCTGTTCGAGGCCCGCGACTACCGCCAGATCGTCATGCTCGCCAACCGTCACGACTGGCTGTCGGCGTTCTCGAACGAGCTGGGTGTGGTCCTCGCGGTGGAGCGGATGCTCGGCATGGAGGTGCCCCCGCGCGCGGTGTGGACCCGCACGCTGCTCGCCGAGCTGAACCGGGTGCTGAACCACCTGATGTTCCTGGGGTCGTATCCGCTGGAACTGGGCGGCATCACACCGGTCTTCTACGCCTTCCGCGAGCGCGAGGTGCTCCAGAACGTCATGGAGGAGGTCTCCGGCGGGCGCATGCACTACATGTTCAACCGCGTCGGCGGCCTCAAGGAGGACATCCCGGCCGGCTGGTCCACACGCGCGCGCGGCGCCGTCGCCGCGGTGCGTTCCCGCATGGACGTCTTCGACGACCTCGTGCTCGGCAACGAGATCTTCCGGGGGCGCACGCGGGACGTGGGCGTCCTCGCGCCGGAGCACGTGCACGCGTATGGCGTGAGCGGGCCCATCGCGCGGGCCTCGGGCGTCGACTTCGACCTGCGCCGCGACGAGCCCTATCTCGCGTACGGGGAGCTGCAGGACACCCTGAAGGTGGTGCACCGGACCGAGGGCGACTGCCTCGCGCGCTTCGAGTGCCTCCTGGAGCAGACGCACAACGCGCTCGACCTCGCGGACGCCTGCCTCGACCGGCTCGCCGACCTGCCGCCCGGCCCGATCAACCAGCGGCTCCCGAAGGTCCTCAAGGCGCCCGAGGGGCACACGTACGCGTGGACCGAGAACCCCCTCGGCATCAACGGCTACTACCTCGTCAGCAAGGGCGAGAAGACCCCGTACCGGCTGAAGCTGCGCTCGGCGTCGTACAACAACATCCAGGCGCTCACCGAACTGCTGCCGGGCACGTTGGTCGCGGACATGGTGGCGATCCTGGGGTCGATGTTCTTCGTGGTCGGGGACATCGACAAGTAGGGATCACACCGCAGTGGCGAGCGGGTCCGGAATTCCAACCGGCTGGAGGAGCCACCCGAAGTCGCCCAGGCCGCCCGTCGCGGTGAGCTCGGCGGCCTCTCCGGCGCTCGTGAGGGCGCGCACGTAGGCCGCGGGGTCGGTGGAGGCGAGCGCGAGCGGGGGGCGTGCGCCGGTCACACCCAGGGTGTGCAGCGCCGTGCGTTGGGTGAGCAGGCGGGCGCGGGAACCCCTTTCGCCCGCCTCCGCGCACGCGTCCAGCGCGACGTGGGCCGTGATGTCGCAGGACCCGTCCGGCACGGGCGCCGTCTCACGGCCCTCCCGGAAGCCGGTGAGCGTCCCGAACGGGGGGCGTGCGTGCGCCGAGTGCGCATAGTCCACGGCCACCGCGAGCCCCCGTACGACGGAGCCGACGGCGGACGCCCACGCGGTGTCCCGCGGCAGTCCGATCTCCGCGCGGAGCCCTTCCTCGCGCGGCGACGGCCACGGCCACCAGCGGTCGAGCCATTCCGCCTCCGCGCCGGAGACCGGCTCCCCGAGGCGTTCGACCCCGTCGCCCCGGACGAGCACCAGCCGCGCCACCCCCGCGGCGTCGACCTCCGCGACCTCCACGGGTACGTTGTCCAGCCACTCGTTGGCGAACAACAGCCCGGTGACCTGTCGTGGGGGCTCGGGCAGCCACTCGATCCGGTGAGCGAGGCCCTCGGGGCGGCCGGCGACTTCGACGGCGTACGCGCGCGTGCGCGCCGCCACGTCGGCGGGGAGCGCGGCGAGCACCGCGGTGACCAGTTCGCCCCGGCCGGCGGCCATGTCGACGAAGTCGAGCGAGGCGGGACGGCCCAGCGCCTCGTCGACCCGGCACAGCAGCCGGGCCACGGCCCCGGCGAACAGCGGCGAGGCGTGCACGGACGTGCGGAAGTGCCCGGCCGGACCCTCGGGCCGCCGGTAGAAGCCGCCCGTCGTGTCCGTGCCGTACAGCGCGGTCTGCGTCGCCGCCCGCCAGCCGCGCCACGCGCCCGGATCGGTCACCTCGTCCACCATCCGGTCAGACTAGGCGTACAGGTGATCACGGCATCCACCTTGCGGAGTACGCGCGCCCGGATCGGATCGGCCCTCCGGTTGACCCCTGCACGCATCGGCCTTCCCTACGCTGGGTTACGTGCAGCGCCTCTATGACTTCCTCCGCAGACACCCGACCTGGGTCGACGGCTTCTGGGCCCTCGTCGTGTTCGGGATCTCCGCGGCTGCCGGAACCGCGGGACAAGACCGCGGCGGCACCGACTCCATGGCGCTGCTGGTGCCGGTCGTGTTTCTGTTGTGCCTGGTCATCGCGTTGCGTCGGCGTATGCCCGAGCAGATGCTCGTGCTTGCCGCGGCGCTCGGACTGGCTCAGCTGGTGCTGAACGTCGGGGTCACGGCGGCCGACTCCGCCCTGCTGGTGATCGTCTACACGGTCGCCGCGATCGGCGCCCGCTGGGCCTCCCGCCTCTCCCTGGTCATGGCGCTGAGCGCGGCCACCCTGGCGCAGGTGCGCTGGCCGCACGAGAACGCCGGCGTGCCGGGCCAGTTCGCGGTCATCGTCTTCCAGACGGTGCCGTTCGCCCTCGCCTGGGTGCTGGGCGACTCCATTCGCACCCGTCGCGCGTACTTCGCGCAACTGGAGGAGCGCGCCGCCCGGCTGGAGAAGGAGCGCGCGGCACAGGCGAAGGTCGCGGTCGCCGCCGAGCGCGCCCGCATCGCGCGCGAGCTGCACGATGTCGTCGCCCACAACGTGTCGGTGATGGTGGTGCAGGCCGACGGCGCCGCCTATGTCCTCGACGCGGCGCCCGACCAGGCGAAGAAGGCCCTGGAGACGATCTCCTCCACCGGCCGCCAGGCCCTCGCCGAGATGCGCCGCCTGCTGGGCGTGCTGCGCACCGGCGAGCACCAGGAGGGCGGCGAGTACGTGCCGCAGCCGGACGTCGAGCAGATCGAGGATCTCGTCGAGCAGTGCCGCGGTTCGGGTCTGCCGGTGGACTTCAAGGTCGAGGGCACTGCGCGGCCCCTGCCCAGCGGCGTGGAGCTGACGGCGTACCGCATCGTGCAGGAGGCGCTGACGAACACGCGCAAGCACGGCGGACCGAACGCGGGCGCGAGCGTGCGCCTGGTCTACTTCGACGACGGCCTCGGCCTGCTCGTCGAGGACGACGGCAAGGGCGCCCCGCACGAGCTGTACGAGGAGGGCGGCGCCGACGGCGCGGGCCATGGCCTGATCGGCATGCGCGAGCGGGTCGGCATGGTGGGCGGCACCCTGGACGCGGGCCCGAGGCCCGGCGGAGGATTCCGCATCAGCGCTCTGCTCCCGCTCAAACCCGCGCATTGACGCCGATGCGCGCCCCCTGTTGACACCTGTCACGCCCCCACCCTCGCGCCCATCCAGCGAAGACCCACGGAAGAGGACCTCATGACCATCCGCGTGATGCTCGTCGACGACCAGGTGCTGCTGCGCACCGGGTTCCGGATGGTGCTCGCCGCCCAGCCGGACATGGAGGTCGTGGCGGAGGCGGGCGACGGGGTCGAGGCCCTGCAGGTGGTGCGGTCCACGGAGGTGGACGTCGTGCTGATGGACGTCCGTATGCCGAAGCTGGACGGCGTGGAGGCCACCCGGCGCATCTGCGCGGAGCCCGACCCGCCGAAGGTGCTGATCCTGACCACCTTCGACCTGGACGAGTACGCGTTCTCGGGGCTGAAGGCCGGTGCCTCGGGGTTCATGCTGAAGGACGTGCCGCCGGGCGAGCTCCTCACCGCCATCCGCTCCGTGCACAGCGGTGACGCGGTGGTCGCCCCGTCCACCACCCGCCGGCTCCTCGACCGGTTCGCGCCGATGCTGCCCAGCGCCGGCAAGGAACCCCGGCACAAGGGGCTGGAGCGGCTCACGGAGCGGGAGCGCGAGGTGATGGTGCTGGTCGCCCAGGGGCTGTCCAACGGGGAGATCGCGGCCCGGCTGGTGCTGTCCGAGGCGACCGTCAAGACCCATGTGGGCCGCATCCTCACCAAGCTGGGGCTGCGCGACCGGGTCCAGGTGGTGGTCCTGGCGTATGAGACGGGGCTCGTCCGCGCGGGCGGCCACTGACCCCCCCGGCTGACGGCCTCAGCTGTCACGCCCCCAACTGTCACGGCCCAGCTGCCCCGAGCCCACCTGGACAGGCCTAGCGGAGTATCCCCTCCAGGAAGTCGCTGCCCAGCCGGGCCACCACGGTCACGTCGAGCTGGTGCAGCACATACCGGCCGCGCCGGCGCGTGGTGAGCAGGCCCGCCTTCTTCAGGACACCGAGGTGCCGGGATATCTCGGGGGCCGTCACACCGTGGACCTGGGCCAGCTCGGTCGTGGTGTAGGCGCTGCGGGCCAGCTGGCGGCAGATCCGCATCCGGACCGGGTGGGACAGCGCGGTCAGCCGCAGCGTCAGCTGCTCCACCGACGGCGGTGACGCCAGCTCCGGCGAACCGACCGGGTAGTGGATCACCGGCTGCCAGCCGTACCGGTGCAGCACCGCCAGGTGCGGCCAGCCGAGACTCGTCGGCACCAGCAACAGGCCCCCGTCGCCTGTGGCGCAGCGGCCGTCGACCAGTTTGTCGACGACGATCCGCGCGGCCTGCTCATCCAGTGTCACGGCCGGGGACACCGCGGTGAGCGCTTCCGCCAGGCCCTTGCGGCGCAGCAGATCCGTCTTGTGGCGGGTGTCCGCGGCGAGAGTGTGACTCACGCGGGCCCAGACATCGGCGAAGAACGTCTCTTCGCAGTCCTCCAGGAACTCCCTCAGCCAGGCACGCACGCGTGGCGGGTCATCGAGCACCCGCCGGGTGAACCGCACCTGGCGCGGTCCGCGCGAGGCGGCCAGTTCGAAGGTGCGGCTCTGCAGTGCGGGGTCGGAGAGGACGCTGGGGCTCGGCAGGTCGTACCCGGGCGCGCAGGTGAACTCCAGGGCGAGGTCCACGAACTCGTCGTCCGTCAGTTTGTCCAGGAGGTCGAGTTCCTCGGCGAGCGTGGCTCCGGGGAGCGTGCTGCGGCCCGGGATGCCCGCGTAGGGCAGGAAGAGGTCCGAGAACGTCGTCCGCCACAGGAAGTCGGCCTCGCACATCCGGTCGGCCAGCCGTGGGTCGAGCCGGGCGGTGACGCCGGTGACCCAGCCCTGCAGACCGGGGTGGTGCCCCGGCTCGGACAGTGCGTGCAGCGCCTGACCGAGCTCGGCCAGGGGCGAAGGAACGACGGCGACCCTCTCCGGCCGCAGCCCCGCGATGTCGATGTTCACGCCCATGCCCTCATGGTGCACCCCGCCACTGACAACGGGTTCCCGATTGACGGCCGCCGTCAATCGACGCGACGCGGGGCGCGGGCCGGGCGCAGCCTGAGGACACCGGGGGCCGCCGCGGAGCCTTCCGGATTCCCCTTCCACGTCCCGACACGTCCTGAAGACCGGACACGTCCTGAAGACCGGACACGTCCTGAAGACCTGAAGAGGCATCGGCCATGAGCATCACGCAGCAGTACGCCCTCGACGCCTACCGCGCCCGGCAGCACGGCGAGCCCCCCGTCCCGGCACCCGGAGCCCACGACTGGCAGGTGATGCGCGAACTGCGCGACCACCAGCAGTTCCGCGCGGTCCTCGCGGGCCGTCCCGCGCGCGGGAGGCTGCGGCGGGCCCTGGCCCGCCGACTGCGCCCGCGCCCTGCCTGCTGACCCCGCCTGACCTCCTACCTGCCGCCCCCTACCCGCTGACCCTCTGTTTGCGGGTCTCCTCGGCCACGCTTGCCACCCGGTCCATGAAGTCCGCGACCGCCGCCTTCACGTCGTCCGCCGTCCATGTGAGGCCGGCGGCGCGGACGGGGACCTCGGTGAGGGACAGCCCCGGGCCGCCGCGCTCCCAGGCGGTGGCGAAGAGCATCGTCTTCGTCTCCTCGGCCTGGAGCGCCGCCGCTTCGGCGAGCACGTCCGCCTCGTACGGCAGCCAGACCTGGAACTCGTGGGTGTGCGGCGCCTCGGGGTGCACGCGGGCCCACGGCACACCGGCCTCGGCGAACCCCTCACGCAGTGCGGCGGCCACCACGCGCGCGTGGGCCACGTATTCCGGCAGCCGGGGCAGTTCCCTCTCCAGGCCGATGAGGGCGGACAGGGCGGTGGGGAACTGCTGGAAGATCATTCCGCCGTAGCGGTGCCGCCAGGTCTTCGCCTCCTCCACCAGCGACTTCGGGCCGGCGAGCGCGGCGCCGCCGAAGCCGTCGAGGGACTTGTAGAACGACACATAGACGCTGTCCGCCAGGTCCGCTATCTCGTGCAGGGGGCGGCCGAAGTGGTGGGTCGTCTCCCACAGGCGCGCGCCGTCGAAGTGCACCACCGCGTCGCGTTCGCGCGCCGCCTCGACGACATCGGTGAGCTCCTCCCAGGACGGCAGTACGAAACCGGCGTCCCTGAGGGGCAGTTCCAGCATCAGCGCTCCGAAGGGCTCCTCGAAGGCGCGGACCTCCTCGGCCGTGGGCAGGCGGGGCTCGCGGGTCACCTGGACCGTGCGCAGCTCGCTGACGGTGCTGAACGCGCCCCGCTCCCATACCTCGGGATGACTCAGCGCGTGCAGCGCGACCGTGGGGTTGCCGGTGCGGCCCGCCCAGCAGCGCAGGGCGATCTGCTGGGCCATCGTGCCGGTCGGGAAGAACGCCGCGGCCTCCGTCCCCAGCAGCCCGGCGACCCGCCTCTCAAGGGCCTCCACGACCCCGTCGCCATAGATGTCCGCGGGTTCGTCCAGGTCGTAGACGTGTGCGGCCTCCTGTAGCAGGGCCAGCCGATCCCGCAGCGGGCTCCGGAAGCCGCCGCGCGACAGGACGCGTTCCGCCTCCCGGAAGGCGACCGCCCGCCGCTCCCGCAGGCGCTGCCGCGCCGTCTTCTCGTCGTCGTGCTCTGCCGTGTTCGCCATGCCCCGGATGATGCCGTGCGGCGGCTCGCGTCGGCACGCGCATTTACGGCCCCCGGCCCCGCACCGGCAAGCAGCCGGGGAGGCAGCGGGGAAACAATGGGGAAGCGGGTGGGAAGCCAGTGGGAGGCCGGTGGGAGGCCGGCGGGAGGCGGGTGGGAGGCGGGTGGGAAAGCCCACAGCCTGTGGACAACCGGACGCCCCTCGAACCGATCGCGTTAACATGACGAGAAATCGTCCGGTACCCGGAGCGGACTGGAACGGAAGGCCGTCGTCGCGTGAGTACAGCCCAGCAGCCAGACCCCAGGGACCGCCCCGCGCGGCTCGCCGTGGGCGTGGTCGGCGCCGGCCGGGTGGGTCCCGCCCTGGCCGCGTCCCTCCAGCTCGCCGGGCACCGCCCGGTCGCCGTCTCCGGCGTCTCCGACGCCTCCAGGCGGCGCGCCGCCCTCCTGTTGCCCGACGTGCCCCTCGTCCCGCCCGCCGAGGTCCTCCAGCGCTCCGACCTGGTGCTGCTGACCGTCCCCGACGACACCCTGCCCGGCCTCGTGGAGGGCCTCGCCGAGACCGGCGCCGTACGTCCGGGCCAGCTGCTCGTGCACACCTCCGGGCGGTACGGCACGAAGGTCCTCGACCCCGCCCTGCGCGCGGGCGCGCTGCCGCTCGCGCTGCACCCGGCGATGACGTTCACCGGCACGCCCGTGGACGTCCAGCGCCTGGCCGGCTGCTCCTTCGGCGTCACGGCGCCCGACGAGCTGCGGCTGGCCGCGGAGGCCCTCGTGATCGAGATGGGCGGCGAGCCGGAGTGGATCGCCGAGGAACGTCGGCCGCTCTACCACGCGGCCCTCGCCCTGGGCGCCAACCACCTGGTCACCCTGGTCGCCCAGTCCATGGAGCTGCTGCGCGCGGCCGGCGTCGACGCCCCCGACCGGATGCTCGGCCCGCTCCTCGGCGCCGCCCTCGACAACGCGCTGCGCTCCGGCGACGGGGCGCTCACCGGCCCCGTCGCGCGCGGGGACGCGGGCACGGTCGCCGCGCACGTCGCGGAGCTGCGCGAGCACGCCCCGCAGACCGTCGCCGGCTACCTCGCGATGGCCCGCGCGACCGCAGACCGCGCACTCGCCCACGGGCTCCTCAAGCCCGAACTCGCCCAGGACCTCCTCGGCGTGCTCGCCGAGGGCGCCCACGGCACTCCCGGCAGCCCCGGAACTCCCGGCCCGCACGGCACCGAAGGAGACGCCGGATGACCACCACCCTGCTGCGCACCGCCGACGAACTGCACGCACGCACGCGTGGCGGCCGCCGGGCCGTCGTGATGACCATGGGCGCCCTGCACGAGGGCCACGCCACCCTCGTGCGCACCGCCCGCGAGCTCGCCGGGCCGGACGGCGAGGTCGTCGTCACGGTCTTCGTCAACCCGCTGCAGTTCGGCGCGGGCGAAGACCTCGACCGCTATCCGCGCACCCTGGACGCCGACGTCAAGATCGCCGAGCAGGCCGGAGCGGACGTCGTGTTCGCCCCTGCCGTGGACGAGGTCTACCCGGGTGGCGAGCCCCAGGTCCGCATCACGGCGGGCCCCATGGGGGAGCGCCTGGAGGGCAGTTCGCGCCCCGGGCACTTCGACGGCATGCTCACCGTCGTCGCCAAGCTGCTGCACCTCACCCGGCCCGACGTGGCCCTGTTCGGACAGAAGGACGCCCAGCAGCTCGCCCTGATCCGTCGCATGGTGCGGGACCTGAACTTCGGTGTGGAGATCGTCGCCGTACCCACCGTGCGCGAGGACGACGGGCTGGCCCTGTCCAGCCGCAACCGCTATCTGTCCGCCAAGGAGCGGCGCACCGCGCTCGCGCTCTCCCAGGCCCTCTTCGCGGGCGGTGACCGGCACGCCGCGCAGGAGGCGCTGCGGGCACGCGCGCGTGAGGTGCCCGCCACGCAGGCGCGTGCCGAGGCGCTCAGCGCCATAGGGGAGTCCCGCGCGGCCGCCGACGCGCACGCCGTCGCCAAGGCAACGCCCGGCAACCCCGCGGCCGTCCGCGCGGCCGCCCGCATGGTCCTCGACGACGCCGCCCGGCTCGACCCGCCGCTGCAACTGGACTACCTCGCGCTCGTCGACCCGTCCGACTTCACCGAGATCGAGGACGACTTCACCGGCGAGGCAGTCCTCGCCGTCGCCGCCCGGGTCGGCACGACCCGGCTGATCGACAACCTCCCCCTCACCTTCGGAGCCGCCTCGTGACCAGCACAGGCATACGACTGCACGCGCCCGCGCCCGGGTGGAGCATCGCCGCGGACGTCGTCGTCGTCGGCTCCGGCGTCGCCGGCCTGACCGCGGCCCTGCGCTGCGAGGCCGCCGGCCTGAAGACGGTCGTCGTCACCAAGGCCCGCCTCGACGACGGCTCCACCCGCTGGGCGCAGGGCGGCATAGCAGCGGCCCTGGGCGAGGGCGACACGCCGGAACAGCACCTGGACGACACGTTGGTGGCGGGCGCGGGCCTGTGCGACGAGGACGCCGTACGGATCCTCGTCACCGAAGGCCCCGACGCCGTGCGCCGGCTGATCGAGACCGGCGCCCACTTCGACGAGTCCGAGGAAGGCGGCCTGGAGCTCACCCGCGAGGGCGGCCACCACCGCCGCCGTATCGCGCACGCGGGCGGCGACGCGACCGGCGCGGAGATCTCCCGCGCGCTCGTCGAAGCGGTACGCGCGCGTGGCTTGCGCACGATCGAGAACGCGCTCGTCCTGGACCTGCTCACGGACGCCGACGGCCGCACCGCGGGCGTCACCCTGCACGTCATGGGCGAGGGGCAGCACGACGGCGTGGGCGCCGTGCACGCGCCCGCGGTCGTCCTGGCGACCGGCGGCATGGGGCAGGTGTTCTCCGCCACCACCAACCCGTCGGTGTCCACAGGCGACGGCGTGGCGCTGGCCCTGCGCGCGGGCGCGGAGGTCTCCGACCTGGAGTTCGTCCAGTTCCATCCGACCGTGCTGTTCCTCGGCGCCGACGCGGAGGGCCAGCAGCCCCTCGTCTCGGAGGCCGTGCGCGGTGAGGGCGCCCACCTGGTGGACGCGGACGGCGTGCGCTTCATGGTCGGACAGCACGAGCTCGCCGAGCTCGCGCCCCGCGACATCGTCGCCAAGGGCATCATGCGCCGTATGCAGGAGCAGGACGCCGAGCACATGTTCCTCGACGCCCGGCACTTCGGCGCCGACATGTGGGAGCACCGCTTCCCGACGATCCTCGCCGCCTGCCGGGCGCACGGCATCGACCCGGTCACCGAGCCCGTCCCGGTCGCCCCGGCCGCCCACTACGCCTCCGGAGGCGTGCGCACCGACTCCCACGGCCGCACGACCGTGCCGGGCCTGTACGCGTGCGGTGAGGTCGCCTGCACCGGCGTCCACGGCGCGAACCGGCTCGCGTCGAACTCGCTCCTCGAGGGCCTCGTCTACGCCGAGCGCATCGTCGCCGACATCGCCGCGAGCCGGGCGGACGACGGCCTCCACGCGCGCGTGCCGGCGCCCGTCGAGCGCCCGGAGAAGCCCGCGCACCCGCTGCTGGCCCCCGAGGCCCGGTTCGCCATCCAGCGGATCATGACCGACGGCGCGGGCGTCCTGCGCTCCGCCCAGTCCTTGGAGAGGGCCGCCGACCACCTTCACAGGCTGCACAGCGAGGCCCGCGACGCCCTCGACGAGAACGGCAAGACGGCCGAGCCCGGCGTCGACACCTGGGAGGCCACCAACCTCCTGTGCGTCGCGCGCGTCCTGGTCGCCGCCGCCCGGCAGCGCGAGGAGACCCGCGGCTGCCACTGGCGTGAGGACCACGCCGACCGCGACGACGCGAACTGGCGCCGTCACATCGTCGTCCGGCTGAATCCGGACCGCACGCTCGCCGTACACACCACCGATACCGCAGACTTCCCCCCGACCCGGCAGCACCAGCCGGAGCACCGTCCCCAGGAGCAGTGACAGAAGTGAGCACCCCCGACCTTCCCCTCGCCCAGAGCGGCGGCTGCGGCGACGGCTGTGCCTGTGGCGCCGACGCCGGGTTCGCCGACGAGGAATACCTGGAGTGCGGGCTCGACCCCGCGCTCGCCCAGCTCCTGGCCGACGCCGGACTCGACCCCGTCGAGGTCGAGGACATCGCCAACGTCGCCATCCAGGAGGACCTGGACCACGGTGTCGACGTGACGACGGTCGCGACCATCCCCGAGGACGCGGTCGCCACCGCCGACTTCACCGCGCGCGAGGCAGGCGTGGTCGCGGGCCTCAGGATCGCCGAGGCGGTCGTGTCGGTCGTCTGCTCGGACGAGTTCGAGGTCGAGCGGCACGTCGAGGACGGCGACCGGGTGGAGGCCGGCCAGCAGCTGCTGTCGGTCACCACGCGCACGCGTGACCTCCTCACCGCCGAGCGCAGCGCGCTCAACCTGCTGTGCCGCCTGTCCGGCATCGCGACCGCCACGCGCGCGTGGGCGGATGTCCTGGAGGGCACCAAGGCACGCGTGCGTGACACCCGGAAGACGACGCCGGGCCTGCGCGCCCTGGAGAAGTTCGCCGTCCGCTGCGGCGGAGGCGTCAACCACCGCATGTCGCTGTCGGACGCGGCCCTGGTCAAGGACAACCACGTGGTCGCCGCCGGCGGCGTGGCCCGCGCCTTCGAGGCCGTACGAGAGGCCTTCCCGGACGTGCCGATCGAGGTCGAGGTCGACACCCTGCACCAGCTGCGCGAGGTCGTCGACGCCGGCGCGGATCTGATCCTGCTGGACAACTTCACGCCCGGCGAGTGCGCCGAGGCCGTCGGCATCGTGGGCGGACGAGCCCTGCTGGAGGCGTCGGGCCGGCTCACCCTGGAGAACGCCAAGGCGTACGCCGACACCGGCGTCGACTTCCTCGCCGTGGGCGCCCTGACGCACTCCTCGCCGATCCTGGACATCGGTCTGGATCTGCGAGCGGCCGAGTAGGAACGGGGAACGGCCATGCTGCTGACGATCGACGTGGGCAACACGCACACCGTGCTCGGCCTGTTCGACGGTGAGGACATCGTCGAGCACTGGCGGATCTCCACCGACGCCCGCCGCACCGCGGACGAACTCGCCGTACTCCTGCAGGGCCTGATGGGCATGCACCCGCTCCTCGGGGACGATCTGGGCGACGGCATCGACGGGATCGCGATCTGCGCCACCGTGCCCTCCGTGCTGCACGAGCTGCGCGAGGTGACGCGGCGCTACTACGGCGACGTCCCCGCGGTGCTCGTCGAGCCCGGCGTGAAGACGGGCGTGCCGATCCTTTTCGACAACCCCAAGGAGGTCGGCGCCGACCGCATCATCAACGCGGTCGCGGCCAACGAGCTCTACGGCGGCCCGGCGATCGTCGTCGACTTCGGAACGGCGACGACGTTCGACGCGGTCTCCGCGCGCGGGGAGTACGTCGGCGGCGTCATCGCCCCGGGCATCGAGATCTCCGTCGAGGCCCTCGGCGTCAAGGCCGCACAGCTGCGCAAGATCGAGCTGGCCAGACCCCGGAGCGTGATCGGCAAGAACACGGTCGAGGCGATGCAGTCCGGCATCGTCTACGGGTTCGCCGGCCAGGTCGACGGAGTGGTGACCCGGATGGCCCGGGAGCTGGCGGACGACCCGGACGACGTGACGGTGATCGCCACGGGCGGGCTGGCGCCGACGGTCCTCGGCGAGTCCTCGGTGATCGACGAACACGAGCCGTGGCTGACGCTGATCGGGCTGCGCCTGGTGTACGAGCGCAACGTCTCGCGTATGTAAGCCACCACCAGGGCGGATTCCGTCGGATTGGGGCGCGCCACACCCGCCGTTTATATCGAATTTGTCTGATTAGCGCGTATCGTCACGGCATGCCCACGCCCTACGGATCCCGCGGCGGCATGGCGTTCGGCGCGGAGGAGCTGCGTGTGCTCCGCCGCGCCCTCGCCCTCGCCCTCCACCCCGGCCCCGTCTCCGCCGAGGACGTCCAGGACTGCCATCGCCTCGCCGAGTCCCTCGACGAGGCGATGCGCGAGGCCGCCCGGTTGCGGGCCTTCCTGGTGGCCGACCTCGCCCGGTACCGCGCCGCCCTCCCCGGCACCGCAGCCGGCTACCTCACGCTCCTGGAGGAGGTCCTGGCCACCGGCTACCGCCCCGACGTCGACGACCTCGCCGCGCTCCGCGCCCTGCGCGGCAACCCCACGGCCGCCGTCCTCCTGGACCGCTGCCAGACGCTCGCCGAACAGGACGTACGCGCCCGCCTGGCCCGCCGTACGGCCCGCAGGCTCTCTGTGCCCGCTCCCGCCGTCCCGGCGTCCCGTACGCGCCTCCTGGCCCTTCCCGGGGGCCGCTCCGCCGAAGGCTGCGCCCGCCTTTCCGCGGTGGCTGAGGACGCGGGCGAGCGTCCGGGCGAGGAACCCAGGAAGAAACCCGCCGAGAAGCCGGCGCCACCCGCGCCCGCCCCCGGCCCCCGTCCCGCCGGGCCGTCCGACCCGAAGCCCGCCCGCCGGCCCATCCCGACGCCGGGCGAGGTCTTCCCGCGCCGCAAGCCGACCCCGCCGCCCGCCACCCCTGACCAGCAGCGGCTGGCCGCAGGCTGAGACGAGGGCCGTCGCCGGGCGACCCCGCCCGGATGTCCCGTTCCTCCCTGGCTACCCTGGATCCATGGACTACGTCTCCGCGCTCGTGCCCCCCGTCGTCATGGCCGTGTTCTTCATCGGTGTGATCAGGGTGATCGTGAAGACCCAGGGCGGGGCCAACAAGGCCAAGGAGGACGCGGTCGTCGACGCCGCCCTCGCGCGCGCGGAGAGCACCCACCAGGCCTCCGCGAGCCCCGACGCCTGACCGGGTCACGACGCTTCCGCGGCCATCCTGGGCGTGCGGCTCCTTTCGGGGCCTGCACGCCCTTTTTGTTCCTGTTTGCCGATGAAAGTGCACGTCCGGCACGCGATCGGCGAGATCTCCCACTATTGTTCTGAGCTGTGCCTCGCCCATTGGGAGAACTCGAAGACGCGGTCATGACGCGGGTGTGGAAGTGGAACCGCCCGGTGACCGTTCGAGAAGTCCTGGAAGACCTTCAGCAGGAACGGTCCATCGCGTACACCACCGTGATGACCGTTTTGGACAATCTCCATCAGAAGGGCTGGGTGCGCCGTGAAGCGGAAGGCCGGGCCTATCGATATGAGGCGGTCTCCACCCGCGCCGCCTACGCTGCCGCCCTGATGAACGACGCGTGGGCGCAGAGCGACAACCCGGCAGCCGCTCTCGTCGCCTTCTTCGGGATGATGAGCGACGAACAGCGACATGCGCTGCGCGACGCCGTACGCATGGTCCAAGGTCCCGAAACCGCCGAACCCGCAACCGGGGAGAGTGCCGGGAGCACAGGGAGTACGGCAACTACGGCAAGTACCGCGACTACGGGGGAGAACCCCGCCTCGGCAACGGAGGCCGACGGGCGATAGCGTCCGGCCCATGTCCGCAGAGAGTCCCTCCGCCGAGAACCCCGAAGTCAACGCTAAAGCCATCACCGTCCGGCGGGCCCGGACCGGCGATGTCCCCGCCGTCCGCCGTCTCCTTGACGCCTACGTCCGCGGCGGCATCCTGCTCGACAAAGCGACGGTGACGCTTTACGAGGACATCCAGGAGTTCTGGGTGGCCGAACGCGACGACAACGCCGAGGTGGTCGGCTGCGGCGCCCTGCACGTCATGTGGGAAGACCTGGCGGAAGTCCGCACTCTCGCGGTGAAGCCCGGACTCAAGGGCGCCGGCGTCGGTCACCAGTTGTTGGAGAAGTTGCTCCACACCGCACGCTGGCTCGGGGTTCGCCGCGTTTTCTGCCTGACCTTCGAAGTCGACTTCTTCGGCAAGCACGGCTTCGTGGAGATCGGCGAGACGCCGGTCGACACCGATGTCTACGCGGAGCTGTTGCGTTCCTATGACGAGGGCGTCGCGGAGTTCCTCGGACTCGAACGAGTGAAACCGAACACCTTGGGCAACAGCCGGATGCTTCTGCATCTGTGATCGTGGCCGTCCATTCCGCCCGACCCGCCTAGCCGGGGTTCCCTATGTCCGAAACGCGCATGTTTCCGGTCCGGGGCGGGCTGCCGGTCTCTGTCAGGGGTTTGTGTTTTCCCAGGAAAAGCGGTTTGCTTTCCGACGTACTGCAGTACTGCATATAACAGGGCGCGGCTAAACGGCGGACGCCGCGGACCCCCGTCCCTCACGTTTTCGATGAAAGGAAATCCGGTGGCACAGAAGGTTCAGGTCCTTCTTGTCGACGACCTCGACGGCGGCGAGGCGGACGAGACCGTGACGTTCGCGCTGGACGGCAAGACGTACGAGATCGATCTCACGACTACCAATGCGGACAAGCTGCGTGGACTTCTGGAGCCCTACGTGAAGGGCGGCCGTCGTACCGGTGGCCGTGCTTCGGGTGGGCGTGGAAAGGCGCGCGCCACTTCCGGCGGCAGCCAGGACACCGCTCAGATCCGTGCGTGGGCGAAGGAGAACGGTTACGAGGTCAATGACCGTGGCCGCGTTCCCGCGTCCATTCGCGAGGCCTACGAGAAGGCCAACGGCTGAGCGCTCGCGCGCCGCAGCCGGACACGGTGACAATGCGTCGCCAGCGAGTCCACCAGCCGTACGAGATCGGGGGCGCCCCCACCGCCCCCCATGGCCGACATCGTCGGCAGCGAGGCCTCGACCTCGCGCCCTGCCACGGGGGGCCGCAGCCACACGGCGGCCCCCTGCACCGGCTCGGAGCTGTCCAAGCCCGTGAGAGGCCCCATGGCGCGGCCCGGAACACGGCTCGACGCAAGGCCCTGACCGAGGCCCTTGTCGCAGTCAGGATCGTGGCCCTGATCGAGGCCCGGATCGCGGCTCATGTCCCGGCCGCCCGCATGCCGGCCCGGGTTCTGGTCGGGCGGCGACGGCGCCTCGATGCGACCGCCCGCGCCGATCGCCGTCAGGTCCAGGGGCAGTGCGCCCCACTCCAGCCACCGCAGGATCCCCGGCACCTCCTCCGCGCCGCCCGCTGCCACGAGCAGCCGCAGCCGGTCGCCCCGCGCGGCCACCGGCGAGCCCGGCGCCAGGCGCCGCAGCGCCGCGAGGCCCGCCTCGGCCGGTACGTCCAGGACGTCGAAGCGCTCGCCCACCAAAAGTCGTACCGGGTCCCCGGGCACGGTCGCCCAGCCCAGTTCGTTCTCGTACCAGCCGCGGATCCGGTCCGCCCGATCGTCCGGACCGTCCGGATCGAGCGGCCGTCGAGGGAGGGGAACCGTGAGGAGTGCAGAGGCGGCCGAGCCGGCAGCCGGGGGGACTGAGCCAACCATGCCAAGCGCAACCGCCAAAAAGGCTCCCAAGTTACGCTGGGTGTTCCCATGGCTGCGTCGTGTGTCGACAATCGGGGCGGCTGGGAGTGTCGGGAGGCGCAAGGTTGTTCGCCCATAGCGGAGGGAACCGGTGCCCGCGGCATGGAGTGTCAGTCCCAGCGGGTAAGACATCCCTAGTGGGAGGGGGCGACACGCAGGAAAGGCCGTCTCACGTTCGCCATCGGCGTACTGGCGAGTGGGGTAACTGCCTGGCCTGCGGGAACATCGTCTCGCACCATCGGGTTGGAGCAGATGTCGGCGTTCGGGGTCAGGAGGCCATCGACGGTGTCGGCAGTTGGAATGAGCGGTCCCCGCTTGCGGGACTAAGCTGCGGAAGGACAGGGAGGGGAAGTTCCCCCCACTGCCTGACCGCTCTGAGGAGCGATTAACGATGTTCGAGAGGTTCACCGACCGCGCGCGGCGGGTTGTCGTCCTGGCTCAGGAAGAAGCCCGGATGCTCAACCACAACTACATCGGCACCGAGCACATCCTCCTGGGCCTGATCCACGAGGGTGAGGGTGTCGCCGCCAAGGCCCTTGAGAGCCTCGGGATTTCGCTCGAGGCGGTCCGCCAGCAGGTGGAGGAGATCATCGGCCAGGGCCAGCAGGCCCCGTCCGGGCACATCCCCTTCACCCCCCGTGCCAAGAAGGTCCTGGAGCTGTCGCTCCGCGAGGCCCTTCAGCTGGGCCACAACTACATCGGCACGGAGCACATCCTGCTCGGCCTGATCCGCGAGGGCGAGGGCGTCGCCGCCCAGGTCCTCGTCAAGCTGGGCGCAGATCTCAACCGGGTGCGGCAGCAGGTCATCCAGCTGCTCTCCGGCTACCAGGGCAAGGAGACCGCCACTGCCGGCGGGCCTGCCGAGGGCACGCCCTCGACGTCCCTGGTCCTCGACCAGTTCGGCCGGAACCTCACCCAGGCCGCTCGTGAGTCCAAGCTCGACCCGGTCATCGGGCGCGAGAAGGAGATCGAGCGGGTCATGCAGGTGCTGTCCCGCCGTACCAAGAACAACCCGGTCCTGATCGGTGAGCCCGGCGTCGGCAAGACCGCCGTCGTCGAGGGCCTCGCCCAGGCCATCGTCAAGGGCGAGGTGCCCGAGACCCTCAAGGACAAGCACCTCTACACCCTGGACCTCGGCGCGCTGGTCGCCGGTTCCCGCTACCGCGGTGACTTCGAGGAGCGCCTGAAGAAGGTCCTCAAGGAGATCCGCACCCGCGGCGACATCATCCTGTTCATCGACGAGCTGCACACGCTGGTCGGTGCGGGTGCCGCCGAGGGCGCCATCGACGCCGCTTCGATCCTGAAGCCGATGCTGGCCCGCGGTGAGCTGCAGACCATCGGCGCCACCACGCTGGACGAGTACCGCAAGCACCTGGAGAAGGACGCGGCCCTCGAGCGCCGCTTCCAGCCCATCCAGGTCGCGGAGCCGTCCCTGCCGCACACGATCGAGATCCTCAAGGGTCTGCGTGACCGGTACGAGGCCCACCACCGCGTCTCCATCACCGACGAGGCGCTGGTCCAGGCCGCCACCCTGGCCGACCGCTACATCTCGGACCGCTTCCTGCCGGACAAGGCGATCGACCTGATCGACGAGGCCGGTTCCCGGATGCGCATCCGCCGGATGACCGCGCCGCCGGACCTGCGCGAGTTCGACGAGAAGATCGCGGGCGTGCGCCGCGACAAGGAGTCCGCGATCGACTCGCAGGACTTCGAGAAGGCCGCCTCCCTCCGCGACAAGGAGAAGCAGCTCCTGGCCGCCAAGGCCAAGCGGGAGAAGGAATGGAAGGCCGGCGACATGGACGTCGTCGCCGAGGTCGACGGCGAGCTGATCGCCGAGGTCCTCGCGACCGCCACCGGCATCCCGGTCTTCAAGCTGACCGAGGAGGAGTCCTCGCGTCTGCTGCGCATGGAGGACGAGCTCCACAAGCGGGTCATCGGGCAGGTCGACGCCGTCAAGGCGCTGTCGAAGGCGATCCGTCGTACGCGTGCCGGCCTCAAGGACCCGAAGCGTCCGGGTGGTTCGTTCATCTTCGCCGGCCCGTCCGGTGTCGGTAAGACCGAACTCTCCAAGGCGCTCGCCGAGTTCCTCTTCGGTGACGAGGACGCGCTGATCTCCCTCGACATGTCGGAGTTCAGCGAGAAGCACACGGTGTCGCGTCTCTTCGGTTCCCCGCCCGGATACGTGGGTTACGAAGAGGGCGGCCAGCTGACCGAGAAGGTCCGCCGCAAGCCGTTCTCCGTCGTCCTTTTCGACGAGGTCGAGAAGGCCCACCCGGACATCTTCAACTCGCTGCTGCAGATCCTGGAGGACGGTCGTCTGACCGACTCCCAGGGCCGGGTCGTGGACTTCAAGAACACGGTCATCATCATGACGACCAACCTCGGCACCCGGGACATCTCCAAGGGCTTCAACCTGGGCTTCGCGGCCTCGGGCGACAAGAAGTCCAACTACGAGCGCATGAAGAACAAGGTCTCGGACGAGCTCAAGCAGCACTTCCGCCCCGAGTTCCTCAACCGCGTCGACGACGTGGTGGTCTTCCCGCAGCTGACGCAGGAGGACATCCTGCGGATCGTCGACCTGATGATCGGCAAGGTCGACGAGCGCCTCAAGGACCGGGACATGGGCATCGAGCTCTCCCAGTCCGCCAAGGAGCTGCTGTCCAAGAAGGGTTACGACCCGGTGCTGGGTGCGCGTCCGCTGCGTCGCACCATCCAGCGCGAGATCGAGGACACGCTCTCGGAGAAGATCCTCTTCGGTGAGCTGCGCCCCGGTCACATCGTGGTCGTGGACACGGAGGGCGAGGGTGAGACCAAGACCTTCACCTTCCGCGGCGAGGAGAAGTCGGCCCTGCCCGACGTCCCCCCGATCGAGCAGGCGGCCGGCGGCGCCGGACCGAACCTGAGCAAGGACGCGTGACCCTCCGGGGTTGACCCTCCGGGGTTGAGCCTCCGTCCGAGCTGACAAGAGGGGCCGGTGCTGAAAGGCACCGGCCCCTCTTGCATGTCCGCGACGGGTTACGACAGCTGCCCGTCGTAGTCCGGCAGCTTGTACGTCGTCTCGGCGTGGCCGCCGGAGAGGTCGGTGGCGCTGTTGCCGATGTTGGCGATGATCGTGTAGCCCTTGCTCTCGATGTTCACGCGCTGGGCGGTCTTGTAGGCGGCGACGTCCTTGAAGAGGTCGAGGAAGCCGCGCACGTAGAGCCCGGAGACCTGGTAGCCGACGTACTTGAGGTTGTAGTCGGTCACCCCGGAGATGATGCCCGGGCGGGCGGTGACGAAGAACAGGGAGACGCCGTGCTCCTGGGCGTACTTGGCGACGTCGAGGACCGGCTTGTTGGCCGGCTGCGGGTAGCTGAAGCCGAAGTCGGTCTCCAGGGTCGTGTTGTCGATGTCGAAGACGACCGCCTGCTTCTCGCCCGGCTTGACGGCGGCGATGCGCTGCTTCAGCGCCGGCAGGGCCTTGTCCATCACGGCCTGGCAGTCCTGCTGCCAGGTGGCGTAGTCGACGTCCTCCGCGGCGGCCGCGGAGGCGGTGGCGAGGGTGGAGGTGCCGGTGGCCGTCGCGGCCTGGGCGCCGACCGGGACGGCCATCGCGGTGACCGCGGCCGTCGCTGCGGCGGTCATGGCTATGCGGCGCGTCCAGGTGCCTCTGGTCATGTGTGGGGTCCTCTCGCGTCCTTGCGTGCCGGTGTCGTGGGCATGCTCATCGTTGGGGGTGGCCTGAGGGGAACCAGCGGGTTACTGGACGGTAGTGGTCGATGAGAGGCCGGTCACAGACTCTTGTCTGCGATCGTGACCGGGGTCACAAGTGGCCTGCGGGGCAGGGGAGTAGTCGCCGTCACATTCAGAAGTCCCTTGAGGCGGGCGGCCGGTGACATGCCGCACAGGCGAATAGGGCCCTACTAGCCCGGATAGTCGCCATAAATGCATAGAAAAGGGACATTGAGCCTGGAGTCCTGACCCCTGCTCCCGCCCCGCTCCCACCCCTACTTTGGCCGCCGGCGGGGATCGGTGCCGAAAATGTCGGGAAGGGGCGATCTGTCAATAAGTGGGAAGTCTTGATGTGAAGTACTAGCTTCCGTCGTAGATCACACGTTTGGGCGTATGTGGGCCCCCGGGTTACCAAGGGATGGCCACTCCGGCAGAGCTTCGTGCCGGGTGGTTTCCTCTGTCCCCGTTCCCATGAGGTCTTCGATGTTCCAGCACGTCACGTTCCGTTCTTCCCGTACGTCCCTGCTCCGCACCCGCGTGGCCGTCGGGGCCGCCGCCGTCGGCGCCTCGGTCGTGCTCGGAACCGGAGTGGCGTCCGCCGCTGCCCCTGCCGCCGCGCCCGCCGCGCCCGCCGCCAAGAAGGCCGTCTCCGCCGCCTCCTGGATCGACCCGGTGAAGAAATACACGCTGACCGCGAGCTTCGCCCAGGCCGGCGCCATGTGGCAGGCCACCCACAGCGGTCAGGACTTCGCCGTGCCGAGCGGCACCAAGGTGATGGCCGCGCACGGCGGCACCGTGGTCAAGGCCGGCGGCAACGGCGCCGGTGACGGCCCTGCCTACGGCAACGCCATCGTGATCAAGCACGCCAACGGCGTCTACTCGCAGTACGCCCATCTCTCGCAGATCGACGTGAAGATCGGCCAGATCGTCAAGACGGGCCAGAAGATCGCGCTGTCCGGCAACACCGGCAACACCAGCGGTCCGCACCTGCACTTCGAGATCCGTACGACCGCGAACTACGGCTCGGCGATCGACCCCGTCGCGTTCCTGCACGCCAAGGGCGTGAAGGTCTGACGCCGACGTGATCAGGCGCCCTGGTGCGCCTGCGTCACCAGATCGATGGCGACCTCGAGGACGGCTTCCCGCTTGTCCTCGGGGTCGCCTTCGAGGTCCTGCAGGAAGAACATGCCGGCGTGCAGCGTGAAGATGGCGCTCACGCAGCGGACCTGGTCGGTCAGGGGAGCGTCCGGGTCGATGATGATGTCGCGCAGGCTGCGCGTGCGGTCCTTGAACGATTCGCCGATCTGGAGTTCCCGCACCGTCGCCTGGTTCTCCTGCATGAAGCGGAAGAGCGGGGTCGCCTCGGAGAGGGCCTGGCTGTAGCGGCGGACGAGCTCCTGCTTGGTCTCCAGGGTGTGCGGCTGGTCCCTGCCCCACTCGATCAGGTCTTCGATCGGCTTCGTCAGATCCCCGAAGATGCTGACGATGATCTCTTCCTTGGTCTTGAAGTGGTAGTACAAGGCAGCCTTGGTGACCTCCAGGCGCTCCGCGATCTCGCGGAGGGAGGTCTTCTCGTAGCCCTGCTCGGCGAAGAGTTCGAGTGCCACGTCCTGGATGCGCTGTCGGGTATTGCCCCGGCGCTGCTGCTTTGTGCCGTCCATGGTGACGTCCATCCTCGTACTCCTTGAGCTCCCGCGGACACTTACTTGCCGCCCGGCTAGTTGGAGGCGGGAACTTACTTGACGCCCGGCTAATGACAGGTCTACCTTCCCAGTGTAGTGAACTAGCCGGGCGGCAAGTAAGTGGCCGGTCGGGGGGAGTACCCAGGGGAGTGGGGAAGATGGCGGACACAAAGACAGCGGAGACCGGGGCGGAGAAACCGCCGAGGAGCGTGCGGGTCGTCCTGCTCGCGCTGATGATCACGATGATGCTCGCGATGCTCGACAACATGATCGTGGGCACCGCGATGCCGACGATCGTCGGCGAACTGGGCGGGCTCGAACACCTTTCCTGGGTGGTGACCGCGTACACCCTCGCGACCGCCGCCTCCACCCCGATCTGGGGCAAGCTCGGCGACATGTACGGCCGCAAGGGCGTCTTCATGTCGTCGATCGTGCTCTTCCTGGTCGGATCCGCGCTCAGCGGCATGGCCCAGAACATGGGCGAGCTCATCGGCTTCCGCGCGATCCAGGGCCTCGGCGCGGGCGGTCTGATGGTCGGCGTCATGGCGATCATCGGCGACCTGATCCCGCCGCGCGAGCGCGGCAAGTACCAGGGCATGATGGCCGGAGTCATGGCGCTCGCGATGATCGGCGGCCCGCTCGTCGGCGGCACCATCACCGACAACTGGGGCTGGCGCTGGTCCTTCTACATCAACCTGCCGCTCGGCGCGGTGTCGCTGGCTCTCATCAGCACCGTCCTGCACCTGCCGAAGAAGCGGTCGAAGGCGGGCATCGACTACCTCGGTGTCGTGCTGCTGACCGTCGGCATCACCTCCATCGTCCTCGTCACCACCTGGGGCGGCTCGGAGTACGCCTGGACGTCCGCGCGGATCATGGAGCTCATCGGCATCGGCGTCGCCTCGCTCATCGGGTTCGTGTACTGGCAGACCAGGGCCGCCGAGCCGATCGTGCCGCTGCACATCTTCCGCAGTCGCAACTTCACCCTGATGTCGATCATCGGCTTCATCACCGGTTTCGTGATGTTCGGCGCGACCCTCTTCCTGCCGCTGTACCAGCAGTCCGTGCAGGGCGCTTCCGCGACCAACTCGGGGCTGCTGCTCCTGCCGATGCTCGGCGCCATGCTGGTCACCTCGATGGTGGCGGGCCGGGTGACCACGAACAGCGGCAAGTACAAGGTCTTCCCGGTCGTCGGCAGCGTCCTCATGGTCATCGGCCTGTACCTGCTGTCCACGATGGACACCGGGACCAGCCGCCTCACCTCCGGTGTCTTCATGGCCGTCGTCGGACTCGGCATGGGCTGCCTGATGCAGATCACGATGCTGGTCGCGCAGAACAGCGTCGAGATGAAGGACATGGGCGTCGCGTCCTCGTCCACCACGCTCTTCCGTACCCTCGGCTCCTCCTTCGGCGTCGCGATCATGGGCGCGCTGTTCAACAACCGGGTCCAGGACGTCATGTCCGAGCGGGCCGGCGCACTGGGCTCGAAGGTCACCGAGCAGTCCGCGCAGCTGGACGCGGCCAGCCTGGCCAAGCTGCCCGCGGTGGCCCGGGAGGCCTACCAGCACGCGGTGTCGGCCGGCACCCACTCGGCGTTCCTGCTGGGGGCCGTGGTGGCGGTGGTCGCGCTGGTCGCGGCGGTGTTCGTGAAGGAGGTTCCGCTGAAGGGGGCGGGGCCGCAGAAGACGGACGAGGCGAGCGGCGGTGCGGCGCCCGCGCCGCCCACCATGGTCGAGGTCTGACCTCGCCCTGAACGAAGGCCCCCCGGCGGTGTCCGCCCCGGGGGGCCTTCCTGCGCGTCTGAACGGGCACCGCTCTCGCGGACTTGGTCGGAACCCGGGGGGCCTTCCATCGACGGTCGCTGCCTCAAGGGGGGCATGGCGGCTACTCCCGCTACCCCTTTCGGCCGTGTCTTCAAGGAGGCTTACGGCCAGACGCCCGGCCAGTCCCTCGTGCACGGCCGTGTCGAGCGGGCCGAGGAGACACTCCGCCGTAGGAGCGGCCGTACGGCATCGAGGCGCTCCGCTCGCCGACCCGGCGCACCGGTCGCAGCTCGCACGGCCGCCCTCACGGCATCATCGGATAGCTTCCCGTGTTCGTCGGCGCGTGCTCGGGCAGCCACAAAACGGCGACGGCGCCCTCGGACGGCATGCGCTCGGGTGCTCCCGCGGGCCGTACGTTGCGGAAGGTCAGCCGGGCGCCCAAGACACGGGCCTGGCCCGCCGCGATGGTCAGGCCGAGCCCGTGGCCGTGCCCGGCGCGGTCGGTGCTGCCGGTGCGGAAGCGGCTCGGCCCCTCGGCCAGCAGGTCCGCGGGGAAGCCGGGGCCGTGGTCGCGGACCCGGATGACCCGGCCCTCGACGGTGACCTGGATCGGCGGCTTGCCGTGCCGGGCGGCGTTGGCGAGCAGATTGAACAGGACCCGCTCCAGGCGGCGTGGATCGGTCGTGACCATCGACTCGTGCACCACCCGCACCTCGATGTCCGGGTCCTTGGCCGCCACCCGCCGGGCCACGAACTCGCCCAGCACGATGTCCTGCAGCTCGGCCCGCTCCGAGGCGCCGTCGAGACGGGCCACCTCCAGCACATCCTCGACGAGGGTGCGCATGGCCTTCGCCCGGTCCAGGACCAGCTCCGTCGGCCGGCCGGGCGGCAGCAGCTCGGCGGCCGTCAGCAGTCCCGTCACCGGGGTGCGCAGTTCGTGCGCGATGTCGGCGGTGACCCTGCGCTCGGCCTCCAGCCGTTCCTGGAGCGTGTCCGCCATGGCGTCGACCGCACTCGCCAGGTCGTCGGTCTCGTCGCGCACGACCCCGCCGATGGCGTCTCGTACACGGACGTCCGACTCTCCCTTGGCGACCTGGTTCGCCGCGGCCGCCGCCTTGCGCAGCCGGCGCGAGAGCTGCCCGCCGATGAGGACGCCGAGCGCGCTGCCGCCGAGGACGACCGCGATCGAGCCGATCACCAGAGCCTGGTCGAGGTCGTTGAGGATGTCCGTGCTGCGGTCGGTGAACCCGGTGTGCAGGGACAGCACATGCCCGTCCTTGACCGGCACGGCCGCCCAGATGTCCGGCACACCGCCCGCGCGGTCGGAGACGAACGTGGCCCGGCGGCCGTCCCGGACCTTCTCCTCCAACGCCGGCGGCAGGTTCGAGTCGTCGATCTTGATGTTGGGGAAGTTCGGCCGCCCCGACGCCTCGTAGTTGCGCTGGGCGAGCTGGACGCGCTCGTCGGCGAGGTCGCGCGCGTTGTCCAGCATGGACACGCGTGCGGCGTTGTGCACGACCAGGCTCAGCGTGATCGCCACCAGCGCGCCGACCAGCGCGATCGCCGCGCTCAGCTTCCACCGCAGACCCGTACGGATGCCCATGCGCTCCGCACGGGCCGGAACCAGGTGCCGGATCATCCCCCGCATACTCCCGCCCCTGCCCCGCTCAGGCCTTCAGCTTGTAGCCGAAGCCGCGGACCGTCTCGATACGGTCCTGTCCGATCTTCGTTCGCAGCCGCTGCACATGGACGTCGACCACCCGGGTGTCGCCGCCCCAGCCGTAGTCCCACACCCGCTCCAGCAGTTTGTCGCGCGAGAGGACCGTGCCCGGAGCGGATGAGAACTCCAGCAGCAGGCGCATCTCGGTCGGGGTCAGCGCCACCGGCTGTCCGGCCCGGCGCACCTCCATGCCGTCCGTGTCGACCTCCAGGTCGCCGAAGGTCAGCACGCCACCGGCGGCGGAGGCGGCGGGCTCGGTGCGGTCGCCGCCGCCCGCGTGGCCGAAGCGGCGCAGCACGGCGCGGATCCGGGCGACCAGCACGGCGCCGTCGAAGGGCTTGGTCACATAGTCGTCGGCGCCGGCCTCCAGGCCGAGGACGACGTCGATGGAGTCGGCGCGCGCCGACAGCATGATCACCGGCACGGTGGACTCGTCCCGGATGCGCCGGCACAGGCTCACGCCGTCCAGGCCGGGCACCATGACGTCCAAGAGCGCGATGTCGGGGCGGTCGGCACGGAACGCCTCCAGACCCGACAGGCCGTCGGGCATCGCGGTGACCGCGAAGCCGTCCCGCTCCAGGGCGAGCTGGGTGGCTTCGCGGATGACGTCGTCGTCCTCGACGAACAGGACGTGTGTCTGGTCTGCCATCCCGGTGCTCTCAGTTCTCGTATGAGTATGCGATGCGTATGCGTTGTGGTGCGCGGGCCGGCCGTCAGTCTGAGGCCCGTCAGTCCGTGTGCTGCCAGTCTGCGGTCCGTCAAGCTGTCGGTGTCCTGTCGAGGGTGCCCCATGAATGGACGCCCGTAGCGCGACGAGCGTTCATTTTTCGTGGCGCCCGCCTCGCCCGACAACCATTGATCGGAACGAGCGGCCCGATCGGTTCACGCTGCCGGAAGATTTTTTCGGCCGGCCGATCCCGGGCAGGTCAGCCGACCTTCGACGCCATCGCCGTCGGTTCTCCGTCGCCGACGCCGCTGTAGTCGTTGTGCCAGCTGAACTCCTTCATGAAGCGGCCCGCGGCCCAGCGGTAGGTGATCACGTTCTCGCCGGACGGGCTGGAGACCGGGTCGCCCTTCTCGTACACCTGCTTGCTCACCACGAGGTCGCCCCGGTCGATCTCCGCGTAGACCGGGGGATCCTCGGCCTTGAACACGTTCTCATAGCCGTCGTCGCTCTCCCGGTACACGTACGAGCCGACGCCGACGGCGTCGCCGCAGGTGACGACGTTGACGATGAGGTCGTCGCCGGAGCCGCCGGTGAGGTTGCCGTAGGAGACGTCGACCGGGTACTCGTCGCCGACGCAGGGCTTCAGCTCACGCTTGACCTCCGCCGAGACCGCGGGGTCGTCCTTGATGAGCTGAACCGCGTCCGCCCGGTCGGGGGTGGCGGTGGGGGCGGCGGAGGGCGGGGCCTTGGCGCCCGCCACGGCGTCGGCGTGGGCCGGGCCCTCGTCACGGGCACCGGTGCCGCCGGTGGCGCAGGCGGAGACGAAAAGGGCGAGGGCGGCGAGCACGGACATCGCCGTGATCGCCGCCTGGATGGTGCCTCGGGCCGGTGTGGGCCCGGCCTCGGTCAGGCCGCCGCGCAACGCTCCCGCTCCTCACGCTCCAGCGCGCGTGCGTCCAGATCGCGGGCTTCCAGCTCCTCGCGGAGCCGGGCGAGCGCTCGGTGCAGCGTGCTCTTGACCGTTCCCGTCGACATGCCGAGGGCGGCGGCCGTCTCCTCCGTGGACATCTGCTCCCAGTGTCGCAGCACGACGACGCTGCGCTGCTTGGGAGCGAGCACCTTCATCGCGTCCATCAGCAGGGCGCGGTCCGCGTGCTGCTGGGTGGAGTCGTCCACACAGGCGTCCGGGAGCTGCTCGGTGGGGACCTCCTCGAGTTTGCGGGCCCGCCACCACTCCGTCCGCGTGTTGATCATGACCCGGCGCAGGTAGGCGTCCGCGAGCCGCTTGTCCGCGATGCCGTCCCAGCGGCCGTACGTCCGGGCGAGGGCGGTCTGGAGGAGGTCCTGCGCGTCGACCGGGTCCGGGACCAGCCGGCGGGCGCTGCGCAGCAGCGCGTCCTGCCGGGTGCGGACATACTCCTCGAACTCGAGCACCTCGCCCTGCGTCATGGTCAACCGCCTCCGATTCCCCGTTCCGGCGGACTGTCCGCCGCCGGTTCACTGCTTCTGGTCTGTAGCCCGCCGTGTCCCTGCCGACTACGCAACTGAAGCTACGGAGGTGTTGTCACGGCGCTGTGCGGAGCAGCCTTCGGCTAGCCCTCAGCTGTCCGTCGGTTGTGTAACGGCGAGGGGTTCGGGGTAAAGGGGCGAGGTGAATGATGTGGATATGGGTCGATTTATCCGGCGGTTGGGTGTGACAAAGGCTTGTCGTCGGCCGTGACGAAGCCGCTTGTCTGTGAAATGACCGTGTGTCAGACCTCTGTGCGAAACCCGTGTCAGGTCAGCGGCAGGCGGTACAGCCCGCCCGGGAGCGGCTCCACCAGTCCGTCCGCGACGAGGCCGTCGAGTGCGCGCGCGCGTTGCACCGGCTCGTGCCACACCCGGTCGAGCGCCGACTGCGGCACGGGCACGTGCGCGGCGCGCAGGACGGCGAGCAGCTTGCCCCTGACCTGACGGTCGGTGCCCGCGTACGTCTGGCCGCGGCGCGGAGGGCCGTCGTGCTCCGGCTTGCCCGCGAGCCGCCAGGCGCACTGCGCCGCGATCGGGCAGCGCACGCAGGTCTCGTTCTTCGCCGTGCAGACGAGCGCCCCGAGCTCCATGGACGCGGCGGCCCAGCGCGCGGCCGTCGGCTCGTCGTCGGGCAGCAGGGCGCGGGCCAGCTTGCGCTCGGCGGCCGTCGTGGCGTTGGGCGGGTACTGCACGCCCGTGACGGCCCGCGCGAAGACCCGGCGGACGTTGGTGTCCAGGACGGCGTGCCGCTGCCCGTACGCGAAGGAGGCGACGGCCGCGGCCGTGTACTCGCCGATGCCGGGCAGCGCGAGCAGCTGCGCGTGGTCCGACGGCACGTCGCCGCCGTGCCGTTCCGTTATCGCCACCGCGGCGCCGTGCAGCCGCAGGGCGCGGCGCGGGTAGCCGAGCCGCCCCCACGCGCGTACGGCCTCGCCGGGCGCGTCGGCGGCCAGGTCGGCGGGGCGCGGCCAGCGGGCGAGCCACTGCTCGTAGACCGGCAGGACGCGGCTGACCGGCGTCTGCTGGAGCATGAACTCGCTGATCATCACACCCCACGCACCGGCCTCGGGGCGCCGCCAGGGCAGGTCGCGGGCGTTGTCGTCGAACCAGTCGATCACCGGGGAGTGCAGGTCCGCTCCGGGGGCGTCGGCGTCGGCGCGGGCGGGGCTGCTGTGCGGGGGCTTCGTGGGCGCAGTCATGGCCCTTCCGATCCTGCCATGCGTACCGGGGCACGCGCGCGTACCGCCACTCGCCCGGCCCGGGCGCCGGGAGTGCGGCACGCGCGCGTGCCAAGCCATGGCCAGAGGTGTGACGGGTGCGATCGCCAAGGGGAGCCGGGCGCACGGGCCGAAGTCGGGTGAGGGGGCTGTGGTTTCCGGGATGATGATCCGGAAAAGTTGTCGTCGCGGCGGCGGGTGGGGCCAGCGAACGCGTCGATCTCTCGTACAGTTTGCGCCGTGGGATCTCTGCGCAATCCGGTCGGGCCGCTTCCCTCCTCCATCTACTGGCGTCGGAGGGTCGTACTGCTGTCTGTGTTCGCCCTGTTGGCGCTGCTGATCCTGTGGGTGGTCACGTCGGGCGGTGGCGGCGGCAAGAACGGCGCCGACGGGGGCGGCGGCAAGAATCCCGCGTCCTCCATCACGCCGGGGCCCTCCGGATCCGGGCCTGCGATCAGTCAAAACCCGGGCGGGCGCGACGAGTCGAGCGAAGGCACCACCAGCGGGACCGGCTCGGGGTCGAGCGCGGGCTCCGGAGGCGGCGCCGGCTCCGGTGGCTCGGACGGCGGCTCGGCGGGCTCCGGCGCCAACGACGACGGCGCCAACGGCGACGGCTCCAACGGCAGCGGCGGGGCCGGCGGCGGCAGCAGTACGGCGACGACGCTGCCGGCCGGGACGACACTGCCCAACTGCACGGCCGGAGTGGTCACGTTGAGCCTGCGCAGCGTCCAGAACGTGTACTCGCCGGATCGGACGCCCACGTTCCAGCTGATCGCGAAGAACAGCTCGGGGAGCGACTGCAAGGTCGACCTCGGCCCGAAGACCGCGGTGTTGACGATCACCAAGGCGGGCGCCGACGACGACTACTGGTCCTCCGCGGACTGCCCCAAGGCGTCCGGGAGCCTGCTGTACCGGGTGCCGGCCGGGGACAGCTTCACCTACACCCTGAAGTGGGACCGCAAGCCGAGCGCTCCGGAGTGCGCGACGCCTCCGGCGGGCACGGCCGGAGCGGGGACGTACCTGGTGGAGGCCAAGGCTCCGGGGTTCGCGAAGGCACAGACGTCGTTCGTGCTGAAGGCCGACTAGAGCAGACGACGACAGCAGACGACGACAGCTGACGGCTACGGCACGGCCGGAGTGGACGATCAGACATACAGCTAGGACATACAGCTAGGACATACGGCTAGGGCTACGGCTACAGCAGGCGGCTGGAGCGTCCGGCCGGCTGGACCGACCTACTAGACGTACCGCTCCAGGATCGACGACTCCGCCAGGCGTGACAGGCCCTCGCGGACGCTGCGCGCCCTCGCCTCGCCCACGCCGTCCACCGTCTGGAGGTCGTCGACGCTGGCGGCGAGGAGCTTCTGCAGGCCGCCGAAGTACTCCACCAGGCGGTCGATGATCGCGCCGGGCAGGCGCGGCACCTTCGCCAGGAGCCGGAAACCGCGCGGGGAGACCGCCGAGTCGAGGGCCTCGGGGGAGCCGGTGTAGCCCAACGCGCGGGCCACCGTGGACATTTCGAGGAGCTCGGCGTGGGTGAGCGCGTCCAGCTCGTACAGCGCCTCGTCGACCGTGCGGGAGCGCTTGGCGGTGGGCTCGGGCACGTAGTCCCGGACCACCAGCTCGCGCTCCGGCTCCACGCCCGCGATCAATTCGTCGAGCTGGAGGGCGAGCAGACGCCCGTCCGTGCCCAGTTCGACCACGTATTCGGCGATTTCGGTGGCGATGCGACGGACCATCTCCAGGCGCTGGGCCACCGCGGAGACGTCCCGGACCGTCACCAGGTCCTCGATCTCCAGCGCTGACAACGTTCCCGCGACCTCGTCCAGCCGGAGCTTGTAGCGCTCCAGGGTCGCCAGGGCCTGGTTCGCGCGGGACAGGATCGCCGCGGAGTCCTCCAGGACGCGGCGCTGTCCGTCGACGTACAGCGCGATCAGGCGCATGGACTGGGAGACCGAGACGACCGGGAAGCCGACCTGCTTGCTGACCCGGTCCGCCGTGCGGTGCCGGGTGCCCGTCTCCTCCGTGGGGATGGTGGGGTCCGGCACCAGCTGGACGCCGGCCCGGAGGATCTTCGACAGATCGGAGGAGACCACGATGCCGCCGTCGAGCTTGCACAGCTCACGCAGGCGCGTCGCCGCGAACTCCACGTCCAGGACGAAGCCGCCGGTGCACATCGCCTCGACCGTCTTGTCGGAGCCCAGCACGATGAGTCCGCCGGTGTTGCCGCGCAGCACCCGTTCCAGGCCGTCGCGCAGGGCCGTGCCGGGGGCGACCGCGCTCAGCGCGGCGCGCATCAGGCCGTCGGCACCGGAACTCCCACCGGACTTTCCGGGAGCTGCCGCCCGGTCGTTGGCTGCCACTGCACTCCTCCGGTCACAGGGTCTGGGGGTTCCCGTTTCGCGCACTCGTTTCGTACGGACGGGCGAGACCAGGGCAAAGTCTACCGGCGGTCCTCCGCCTCCCGTGGGGCCTCTCGGCGACGTGAGCGCGGCAGGACCCGCAGAGCGTCCCCCATGTCGGCGACTTCGAGGACCTTCATACCCGCCGGGATCTTGCCGGGATCGCTCGGCACGAGCGCGTGCGTGAAGCCCAGACGGTGGGCCTCCGCGAGTCTGCGCTGCACGCCCGTGACCCGTCTGACCTCGCCCGCGAGGCCCACCTCGCCGATCGCGACGAGGTTCTTGGGCAGCGGGGTGTCGCTGGCGGCGGAGGCCAGGGCGAGGGCGATCGCGAGGTCGGCCGCGGGCTCCGAGAGCTTCACTCCGCCGACCGTCGCCGAGTAGATGTCCCGCTTGCCGAGCGCGCTGATCCGGCCCCGCTGCTCCAGGACGGCCAGCATCATCGAGACCCGGGACGTCTCCAGACCGGACGTCGTACGGCGGGGCGAGGGGATCTGGGAGTCGACGGTGAGGGCCTGCACTTCGGCGACCAGGGGGCGACGGCCCTCCAGGGTGACCGTCAGACATGTCCCCGGGACCGGTTCGTCACGCCGGGTCAGGAAGAGCCCGCTGGGGTCGGCCAGGCCCGTGATGCCCTCGTCGTGCAGTTCGAAGCAGCCGACCTCGTCGGTGGCGCCGTAGCGGTTCTTGACGCCCCGCACCAGACGCAGGCGCGCGTGCCGGTCGCCCTCGAAGCTCAGCACGACGTCCACGAGGTGTTCGAGGAGGCGGGGACCGGCGATCGAGCCGTCCTTCGTGACATGGCCCACCAGGAGCGTGGACATGCCGCGTTCCTTGGAGGCGCGGATCAGGGCGCCCGCGACCTCGCGGACCTGGGCCATGCCACCGGGCGCCCCGTCGATCTCCGGGGAGGCCACGGTCTGCACGGAGTCCATGACCAGCAGGGACGGCTTCACCGCGTCCAGGTGGCCCAGGACCGCCGCCAGGTCCGTCTCGGCGGCGAGGTAGAGGTGGTCGTCGATGGCGCCGATGCGGTCGGCGCGCAGGCGGACCTGGGAGGCCGACTCCTCACCGGTCACATACAGGGTGCGGTGTTCGTCGCTCGCCGACTTGGCCGCCACGTCCAGCAGGAGGGTCGACTTGCCGACGCCCGGCTCGCCGGCCAGCAGCACGACCGCGCCGGGCACGAGACCGCCGCCGAGGACGCGGTCCAGCTCGGGCACGCCGGTGGGGCGGGCGGTGGCCTGACGGCCGTCGACCTCGCCGATGGGCACGGCGGAGGTGGTGACGCGGCCCGGCGCCGTCGTACGGACCGCGGGCGCGCCGTACTCCTCGACCGTCCCCCAGGCCTGGCACTCGGGGCACCGGCCGAGCCACTTGGCCGTCTGCCAGCCGCATTCGGTGCAGCGGTAGGACGGACGGTCCTTGGTGGTCTTCGTACGGGCAGCCATGGGGGAACCGTAGCCGCCGCCACTGACAGCCGGACGCGCCTGTGGACAACCGGCCTCCCCGGGCGTCCGTAATCTGCCGAATTGGCCACGTCCTGTCACGAACGAGCGACGGTACCTCTCTTGGCTGTCCCCTTATGAGGGATCGTTTCACCCGTACGGATTAAAAGGACTCAAGGGACAAGAAGACCTAGTTCCGCGCCGCCTACGGTCGCACGGGTGATGAGCAGCAGCCCGGAAATCTCGACCCGCACGACCGGCGCGCACCGGGCGCACCGCGAGGCGCGCGACGCCGCTGCGGCGCGCACGCTCGCGCAGTGGCCGCCCGCGCGCTACGAGCCGTACCTGGACGGCCTGTTCACCTACTGCCTGTCCGTTCTGTGCGACCACGACGCGGCCACCGCAGCCCTCGGTGACGTCCTCACGTTCGCCGAGCGGCGCGGCCAGCGTGGTCCGACCGCCGCCGGCGACCGCCGGGCCTGGCTGTACGCGCTG
The DNA here is from genome assembly GCF_055581185.1 of Streptomyces sp. NPDC031474. Lineage (NCBI taxonomy): Bacteria > Bacillati > Actinomycetota > Actinomycetes > Kitasatosporales > Streptomycetaceae > Streptomyces > Streptomyces sp. NPDC031474. Next base: position 19,392 of record NZ_JBVIJX010000006.1, on the reverse strand, counting down.
GCCCGCTGGGCCTGCCTGCGCAAGCTCACCGAGGCCAAGCAGAAACGTCAGGGCACGCACGCGGCGGCCCGCAACGGCACCCGCCGGCCGCCGGGCGCCAAGCCCGCCGCAGCACCTGCCCCCGCCTCCTCCGCCGATCCCGCCGACCCGGCCGATCCCGCCGATCCCGACGAGGACCAGGAGCAACGGCAGCGGGAACTCGCCCTGCTGGCCTGGCCGGAGGCGGCCGGCACCACTCCCGAGCAGCGTGAGGCGCTCGAACTCGCGGTACGCCACCACCTGGCCGCCCACGAGATCGCCGCGGTCCTCGGCAAGGACCTCGCCGCGGCCCGCGAGCTGCTCTCCGCCGCCGCCTGCGAGGTCGAGCGCACGCGCGCGGCGCTCGCCGTCGTCGAGACCGGCAGCTGTCCCGGTGTGTCCCGCCTCACAGGCGAGAACCAGGTCGTGCTCAGCGCCGCCCTGCGCCGTGAACTCGTCCGGCACGTCGACGACTGCCCGCGCTGCCGTCGCGTCGCCGAACGCGCCGTCCCCGGCCGTTGGCCCGGCGCCGGTGTCACACCCGCCGAGCTGCCCGTCCTGGAGGCGCCGCGCGCACGGCTGCACGTCGCCCTGGCGCACCTTCCGCGCGCGCGGGGCACCGCCGCGCCGCGCTACGACCGGCGCGGGTTCCCGATGGACCCCAAGGACCGCGCCGCCCGTCGGGAGCGCCTACGCGCGCGTGCCGTCACGACGACCGTGGTCGCCACCGTCGTCGCCGCGCCGGTGCTCGCCCTGTGGGCGGCCTACCGGAGCACGCCGACGGGGGACGCCGAGGGCCGCTCCGTCAGCGCCGGCGAGGCGCACGGCCCCGAGGGCCTCGCCGGTGAGACGGCCGGCGGCTACGAGAACGCCGGAAACGCCAGCACGCGCCCCGGCACCGGCTCCCCCAAGGGCGACGGACCGGACGTCTCCGTGGAGGTCATCAGCGTCACGGGACTCGGCCGGAGCGCCTCCGGCCGGCTCTCCGTGAGGGCGGCCACCAGAGGCGACATCACCCTCGTCACCCTCACCGCACCCCCGGACGGCGACGGCCCGGTCCGCTGGTCGGCGGCCACACCGGCCCCCTGGCTCTATCTGAGCCGCTCCACGGGCGCCCTGAGGCCCGGCGAGTCGGTGACGATCAAGGTGTACGTCGACCCCCTGCGGGAGCCCCCCGGGCGCTGGCACGCGCGCGTGGCGATCGCCCCGGCGGGCGCCGTCGTCTCCATCGAGGGCTACGGCACGGCCCCCGGCCCCCCGAACCCCGGCGACGGCCCGGACCCGCGTCCCGGCGACCCGCCCGCGTCGTCGGACCCGCAACCGACCCCCACACCCCCGCCTTCCCCGGACCCCACGCCAGCCGACCCGCCCTCGTCCCCCACCCCGGACCCCACCCCGACCCCCACTGCCCCGACCCCGTCCGCCCCGGAATCCTCGCCACCGCCACCCGCCGACCCCAGCACCCCGGCCCCGTCGGCTTCGTAGCCGTAGCCGTAGCCGTAGCCGTAGCCGCAGCCGCAGCCGCAGCCGTAGTCGCAGGCGTCCCGGCCGGTGGGCCGTGCCCGAGCCGGGTGGTCCCTCGAAGCGATCCGCAAGGACCTCAGGCGGTCGGGTCCGCCGGATGCGGCGCCAGGAGCGGCAGCTGCGAGGCCAGGCGCTCCTCGCACAGCTCGGCCAGACGGTCGTAGCCGGCCTTGCCCATCAGTTCGGTCAGCTCCGGGCGGTAGGAGACGTACACCGGGTCGCCCGCGCCGTGCGCCGAGGTCGCCGACGTGCACCACCAGTGCAGGTCGTGGCCGCCCGGACCCCAGCCCCGCCGGTCGTACTCGCCGATCGACACCTGCAGCACGCGTGTGTCGTCGGGCCGGTCGATCCAGTCGTAGGTGCGCCGCACGGGAAGCTGCCAGCAGACGTCCGGCTTGGTCTCCAGCGGCTCGCGGCCCTCCTTGACGGCCAGGATGTGCAGCGAGCAGCCCGCGCCGCCCGCGAAGCCCGGCCGGTTCTGGAAGATGCACGAGCCGTTGAACGGGCGGGTCTGGCGGGAGCCCTCGTCGTCCTCCGAGACCCAGCCGCCCCGGGTGCCCTCGTCGTGGTGCTGCCAGATCTCGGGCGTGAGCCTCGCCACATGCTCGGCGACGCGCTTCTCGTCGTCCTCGTCGGAGAAGTGGGCGCCCAGCGTGCAGCACCCGTCGTCCGCGCGGCCCGCCTGGATGCCCTGACAGCCGCTGCCGAAGATGCAGTTCCAGCGAGAGGTCAGCCATGTCAGATCGCAGCGGAAGACCTGCTCGTCGTCCGCCGGATCAGGGAACTCCACCCATGCCCGCGCGAAGTCGAGACCCTTCTCGTCCGCTGCCAGGGCCTTCTTGGACTTCTTCGGTGACTTCAGCGGCTTCGCCTGCGAAGAACCGCCGGTGGATTTGTCAGCTTTTGCCTTGTTCGTCTTTGGCACTCGTCCAGGGTAAGTCGCCGGGAGTCGCTTCGGGGACGGCCCACGGCCCTGCGGGCAGTAGCGTTCCCTACATGAGACTCGGTGTCCTCGACGTGGGATCGAACACGGTGCATCTGCTGGTGGTGGACGCACACCCGGGCGCGTGCCCCCTGCCCGCGCACTCGCACAAGGCGGACCTACGCCTTGCCCAACTCCTCGACGGGGACGGCGCGATCGGCCCCGAGGGCGTCGACAAACTGATCAGGGTCGTCCACGAGTCGCTCCAGGCCGCCGAGGACAAGGGCGTCGAGGACCTGCTGCCGTTCGCGACCTCCGCCGTGCGCGAGGCCAGCAACGCCGACGACGTCCTCGCGCGCGTGCAGGCCGAGACGGGCGTCGAGCTGCAGGTTCTCTCCGGCGCCGAGGAGGCCCGGCTCACCTTTCTCGCCGCCCGCCGCTGGTTCGGCTGGTCGGCCGGAAAACTGCTGGTCCTGGACATCGGCGGCGGCTCCCTGGAGATCGCCTACGGCATCGACGAGGAGCCCGACGCGGCCGTCTCGCTGCCGCTCGGCGCCGGCCGGCTCACCGCGGGCTGGCTGCCCGGCGATCCGCCCGACCCCGAGGACATACGGTCCCTTCGGCGGCACGCCCGCGCGCAGATCGCCCGCACGGTGGGGGAGTTCAGCCGGTTCGGCACCCCCGACCACGTCGTCGCCACGTCGAAGACGTTCCGGCAGCTCGCCCGCATCGCCGGCGCCGCCCGCTCGGCCGACGGCCCGTACACCCAGCGCCAGCTCAAGCGCGAGTCCCTGGAGGCCTGGGTGCCCCGCCTGGCCGCGATGACCACGGCCCAGCGCGCAGCCCTCCCGGGTGTCTCGGAAGGCCGCGCCAACCAGCTCCTCGCGGGCGCGCTGGTCGCCGAAGGCGCGATGGATCTCTTCGGCGTCGAGACGCTGGAGATATGCCCGTGGGCCCTCAGGGAGGGCGTCATTCTGCGCAGACTCGATCACATGGGTTCGCTTTAGTCACGTATAGGGGCACGAGCAGGTGCGCGAGCCATCACCCTCCACGCGTACCTGCCGTGGCGTACCCCACAACGGCGAGCAGGCACCCCGCACCGGAGCAACAGCACCCCGTAACCTGTCCCCCATGGCAGAGCCAGTCGTGCGGATCCCGGATGCGAAGATCGCCCTGTCGACTGCCTCGGTCTATCCGGAGTCGACGGCGACGGCCTTCGAGATCGCCGCACGCCTCGGGTACGACGGCGTCGAGGTCATGGTGTGGAACGACCCCGTCAGCCAGGACATCGACGCGCTGCGCCGGCTCAGCGACTACCACCGGATCCCGATCCTCGCCGTCCACGCCCCCTGCCTGCTCATCACGCAGCGGGTGTGGTCGACGGACCCGTGGACCAAGCTCCAGCGGGCCCGCGCGGCGGCGGAGAAGCTCGGCGCGAGCACGGTCGTCGTCCATCCGCCGTTCCGCTGGCAGCGCCAGTACGCGCGCGACTTCGTCACGGGCATCTGGCGGATGGCCGACGAGACGGACGTACGGTTCGCCGTCGAGAACATGTACCCGTGGCGCTACCGCGACCGCGAGATGCTCGCGTACGCGCCGGACTGGGACGTCACGAAGGACGACTACCGGCACTTCACGATCGACCTCAGCCATGCCTCGACGGCCCGCGCGGACGCGATGCAGATGATCGATCGCATGGCCGACCGCCTGGGCCATGTCCACCTCGCCGACGGAAACGGGTCGGCGAAGGACGAGCACCTCGTCCCCGGCCGCGGCTCCCAACCCTGCGCCGAGCTGCTGGAGCGGCTCGCGCTGACCGGCTTCGACGGCCACGTCGTCATCGAGGTCAACACCCGGCGCGCGATGTCCGGCGCCGAACGTGAGGCCGACCTCGCGGAGGCCCTGGCCTTCACCCGTCTGCACCTGGCCTCGGCCACGTCCACCCCCTCGGCGCCCCGCCGATGACCGGCGTCGGCGCCCGCAGACGCGGCCGCCCCCCTGGTACGGAGTCGGCGGACACCCGCGACCGCATCCTGACGGCCGCCCGCGAGGAGTTCTCCGAGCGGGGCTACGACAAGACGTCCGTCCGCGGCATCGCGAAGGCGGCCGGGGTGGACGCGGCGCTGGTGCACCACTACTTCGGCACCAAGGAGCAGGTCTTCGAGGCGGCCGTCGAGGTCGCCTTCGCACCCGCGCTGAGCGCGCCGGAAGCTGTCGCCGACGGCCCGTTGGACCAGGTCGGGGAGCGGTTCGCCCGCTTCGTCTTCGGCGTGTGGGAGAACCCCACCACCCGCAAGCCGCTGCTGGCGATCCTCCGCTCCGCCGTGAACAACGACACCGCGGCCGCCGTCTTCCGCCGTCTGGTCGCCTCACAGCTGCTGCGCCGGATCGCCGCCCAGCTCGACCTGCCGGACGCCGAACTGCGCGCCGAACTGGCGGCGGCACAGCTGGTGGGCTGCGCCATGATGCGGTACGTGGTCAAGCTGGAGCCGCTGGCCTCGGCGGACCTGGAACAGATCATCGCGCGCGTGGCGCCCGTCGTACAAGGACACCTCACGGCCCCCTGAGCACGCCGGGTCATACCTGAGGACGAGACTTGCGTCCCGCATTCCGGACGCCTCGTCCCGCCCCCTGGATGACCGGCGTACGCTCATTAGCAGTCAGAAGTCTCTGATCGCAGTCTCTGAAGGAGCGAGCGACGATGCCCGAGCTGAGGTCCCGCACAGTCACCCACGGTCGCAACATGGCGGGCGCACGCGCCCTTATGCGCGCCTCCGGTGTACCCGGTGCGGACATCGGCCGGAAGCCGATCATCGCGGTGGCGAACAGCTTCACCGAGTTCGTGCCCGGGCACACGCACCTCCAGCCGGTCGGCCGGATCGTCAGCGAGGCGATCACCGAGGCCGGCGGCATCCCGCGTGAGTTCAACACCATCGCGGTCGACGACGGCATCGCGATGGGCCACGGCGGCATGCTGTACAGCCTCCCCTCCCGCGACCTGATCGCGGACTCGGTCGAGTACATGGTCGAGGCGCACTGCGCGGACGCGCTGATCTGCATCTCCAACTGCGACAAGATCACCCCGGGGATGCTGAACGCGGCCCTGCGGCTGAACATCCCGACCGTCTTCGTCTCCGGCGGCCCGATGGAGTCCGGCCGCGCCACGCTCGTCGACGGCACGGTCCGCACGCTCGACCTGGTCGACGCGATCTCCGACGCCGTCAACGACAAGATCTCCGACGAGGACATCCTCCGTATCGAGGAGAACGCCTGTCCGACCTGCGGCAGCTGTTCCGGCATGTTCACCGCCAACTCGATGAACTGCCTGACCGAGGCCATCGGCCTCTCCCTCCCCGGCAACGGCTCGGTCCTGGCCACCCACACGGCTCGCAAGCAGCTGTACGTCGACGCCGCGCGCACGGTCATGGACATCACCCGTCGCTACTACGAGCAGGACGACGAGACGGTCCTGCCGCGCAATGTGGCGACCTTCGCGGCCTTCCAGAACGCGATGGCACTCGACATCGCGATGGGCGGCTCCACCAACACGATCCTGCACCTCCTCGCCGCCGCCCAGGAGGCGGGCGTCCCGTTCGGTCTGGAGGAGATCAACGAGGTCTCGCGCCGCGTGCCCTGCCTCGCGAAGGTCGCGCCGAACGTCGCGAAGGACCGCACGTACTACATGGAGGACGTGCACCGCGCCGGCGGCATCCCCGCCCTCCTCGGCGAACTGCACCGCGCGGGCCTGCTCAACGAGGACGTGCACGCCGTCCACAGCCCGTCCCTGGGGGACTGGCTGAAGACGTGGGACGTCCGCGCCGGCTCGCCGTCCCCCGAGGCCCTGGAACTCTGGCACGCGGCCCCCGGCTGCGTCCGCTCCGCCGAGGCCTTCTCCCAGTCCGAGCGCTGGGAGGCGCTGGACGAGGACGCCGAGGGCGGCTGCATCCGCTCCGCCGAGCACGCCTACAGCAAGGACGGCGGCCTCGCCGTCCTGCGCGGCAACCTCGCCGTCGACGGCTGCGTCGTCAAGACGGCCGGCGTGGACGAGTCGATCTGGACCTTCGAGGGCCCGGCCGTCGTCTGCGAGTCGCAGGAGGAGGCCGTCGAGAAGATCCTCAACAAGCAGGTGACACACGGCGACGTCGTCGTCATCCGCTACGAGGGCCCCAAGGGCGGCCCGGGCATGCAGGAGATGCTCTACCCGACGTCCTTCCTCAAGGGCCGCGGCCTCGGCAAGACCTGCGCCCTGATCACCGACGGCCGCTTCTCCGGCGGAACCTCGGGCCTGTCGATCGGCCACGCCTCCCCCGAGGCGGCCTCCGGCGGCACCATCGCCCTCGTCGAGGACGGCGACCGCATCCGCATCGACATCCCGAACCGCACCATCGAGCTCCTCGTCGACGACGCCGAGCTGGCGCGCCGCGAGGCCGCCCTCGACGGCGTGTACGCCCCGAAGAACCGCGAGCGCAAGGTGTCCGCCGCCCTGCGCGCCTACGCCGCGATGGCGACGAGCGCCGACAAGGGCGCCGTGCGGGACGTGTCGAAGCTGGGCTGACGCCCATCAGTGCGTGACCGGGGGCCGCTTCCCAGGGAGGCGGCCCCCGGCGCGTCTCACCAGTCCGCCGGATCCCGCCCGTCGACCGCGAACACGGTCCCGTCGGGAGCGCCGGCGTAGACGCGGCCGTCGACCGCCTCGGGTGCGGGCAGCGCCGTCACCACTTCGTCGGAGTTCGCGCCGAGCCGCAGCTCCGTCTGCCCGACGAGCTTCCCCCGGTCGGCGTCCACGGCGAGGAGACGTCCGTCGGGGGCGCTGAAGTACACGTGCTCGCCGTCGGCGGACGGCACCGAACCGCGGCTCACGGCCGTCTGCAGGGACCACACCTGCTTCCCCGCCACCGTGTCGACGGCCACCAGTGTCCCGTCGAAGCCCAGCAGGTAGACCCGGTCGCCCTGCACGGCCGCGCGCGCCTGCTGCAACTGCAGCGGCACGCCCAGCCTCACCCGCAGCGACACCTTGTCCGCCGGGTAGTAGCGGACCACGGCGTCGACCGACCCGTACGCGTCGCCCTGCGACAGCAGCACCAGGCTGTCGCCCACGGTGCCCACCAGCGTCAGCGCGCCGCTGAGCCGCTCCTCCCACTTCACCTGCCCGGTCGCGGGATCCACGGCCGTGATCCGGGTGCGCCCGTCGCCCGAGCCCGACGTGCTGGACACATACGCCAGCGGATCCTTGGGGAACGACAGGAAGTACGGCTCGCCCAGCCCCGGGATCCGCCGGCTCCACGCCGTCCTCCCCGTCGCCGCGTCCACGCCGGTCACCTTGCCGTCGGCGGCAGTCAGCAGCAGGGTGCCGCCGACGGTGCGGACACCCCGGTACGCCGACACGTTCCGCTGCCAGCGCGTGGCGCCCGACGCCGGATCGAGCGCCTCCACCCGCTTGCCCGAGTGCGTGACCACCAGCGCGAGCCCGCCCGCGAGCACCGGCGCCTCGCCCGGCCGGTCGTCCTCGGCGAGCGCGTGCCGCCACAGCACCCGGCCGCCGGACGCGTCCAGCGCGGACACCAGCCCCGACTGCGCGCACAGCAGCCGCTTCGCGTCGTACGCGCACTGCGGCATGCCGCCCGTGCCGGTCCCGGCGCCCGTCTCCCCGCCCGCGCCGCCATGCGCCGGGCGCGCGCTCCAGGGAGCGAAGGCTGCCGACTCGGCCCCCGACGCGCCCGCCGTGCCCCGCGCGTCCCGGCCCGTGCCGTCGTCGCCGAGCAGCTGCGCGGCGGCCAGCCCACCACCCGAGAGGACGACGACCAGGGCGCCGGCCGCCAGAGCGACCCGCCTGCGCCGACGCTTCACGCCCGCTGGCCCCACCTTCGACCCGGGCTGCGGATCCGCCTGGTCCGCCGAACCCGCCGAACCCGCCGAACCCGCCGGGCCCGTCTGGGGCTCGTCCAGCGCCCGCTGCGACGGTATGAACGCCTGCGTGTCCCACGAGGCCGCCTCCGACCGCAGTTCCCGCATCAACTCGTCCGGCGTGGGCCGGTCCTCGGGCTCCTTGGCGAGACACCGCGTCACCAGCGGCGCGAGATTCGCCGGTACGCCGGTCAGGTCCGGCTCGTCGTGGACGACCTGGTAGGCGACGACATACGGGCTGTCGGAGTCGAACGGCCCGCGTCCCGTCGCCGCGTGCACCATCACGGAGCCGAGCGCGAAGATGTCGGCGGCCGGCCCGACCTCCCGCGGCCGCCGGAACTGCTCCGGCGCCATGAACGGCGGAGTGCCGATCAACTTGCCCGTCTCGGTCCGCAGTTCGCTGTCCTTCGGCCGCGAGATCCCGAAGTCGATGACTTTCGGACCGTCCTCGGCGAGCAGCACGTTGCTCGGCTTCAGATCGCGGTGCACCACCCCGACCCGGTGGATGTCGCGCAGCGCCTCCGCGAGCCCCGCCATCAGCCGCCGCAACTCTCCCGGGCCCATGGGCCCGTTCCGCTTCACCTGCTCGGCGAGCGTCGAGCCGGGAATGAACAGAGTGGCCATCCAGGGCCGTTCGGCCTCCGGGTCGGCGTCCACGACGGGCGCGGTGAACGCCCCGCTGACCCGCCGGGCGGCCGCCACCTCCTGCCGAAAACGCCCCCTGAACTCGGGATCCCGGGCGAACTGGGCATGGACGACCTTCACCGCGACCTTCATCCCGGAGGTGCTCCGGGCCAGGTGCACCACGCCCATGCCGCCGGAGCCCAGGCGCTCCTCAAGGCGGTAGTGACCGGCGTACCGCGGAAGTTCCGCTTCCGCGCCCGCCCCGGTGTTGCGCTGTGGCGTCATGGACCACCCCCGTGCTGTTCGTCCGCGCGCGCGACGCACGGAGCCTAGTCGATGACTCGTACGGGACAGAGGCGGCTTGCTAGCCTTCGCGTACGAATTGCGCACATGTGTTTCATGGCGTGTTTTAGGGGAATCAACGTGGCCCCATGGCAGTCATGGGGTCCAACGGGGGAGGTTTTCATGTCTGTTGACCGCGTGGAAGAGGTGGACGAGGCCGAGAGCGCCGATGCGGCGGCGGCCGTCACGACGGCGGCTCTCACCTACTACCCGATCGCCCCGGGCGTCCGGCTGAACGTGCGCAGCGGCCCCGGCACCAGCTACCCGGTCGTCAAGGTCCTGAACGAGGGCACGAAGGTCCCGATCTTCTGCCAGACCCCGGGCACCACGGTGAGCGGCCCGTACGGCTCGACGAACATCTGGGACAACATCGCCGACAGCCAGTTCGTCTCGGACGCGTACGTCAGGACGGGCAGCGACGGCTACATAGCCCCGCGCTGCGCCTGATCCCGGCCTCCGGGCAACCCGCCCGGGGAGCCCGCCCCCGTCCGGAGCCATAATCGTCCCGTGAGCGACGAAAACGGCACCCCGGACACGGCGGCGGGCTCCCCGGGCATCCCGGGCAGTCCCGCCGAGCAGACAGGTCAGGCCGGCGCGGGCCCCCGTCCGGAGCCGCTGCGCTTCTTCGGCACCACGTGGGTGGACCACGACCCCGGCCTCCAGGGTTACGCGGCCCGCCGCATCGCCGTGGCCGTCGGCGCCCTCGTCGCCGTGACCGTCTCCTGCCTCGTCCTGCGCTTCGCCTACGAGGGCATCGCGATCGCCGACCTCGGCGGCTTCGTGACGCTCCTGATCGTCGTGATGTTCGCGGTCTGCAGCGCGCTCGCCTTCCGCCACACCTGGGACGGCTTCTCCCGGCGCCCCGACCCCGACCGCCAGGCCTCCCTGCGCGGCCTGCTGGCCATCGGCTTCGTCGGCTCACTGCTCGCCTATTTCTTCCGCACCCTCACCGAGGCGCCCGGCGAGAAACTCCACCGCGAGGAGTACGACACGGCCCGCCAACAGCACAAACGCCGCACCTCCCGCCGCACAGGCAACCCATCGAAGAAGCGCCGCCACCCCTGACGCCAAACCGCCTCGGAGACGGTGAGGGAGGCGGCGGGGGAGGCGGTCGCGGAGGCCAGGGGCGAGGCGGTCCTGGAGGCGGTCTGGGAGACGGCTTGAGGAAGCCCCCTGCTTCACCCGGCCATGTGACTCCGCTGCTTCACCCCGGCCACGCCACCCTGCCGCTTCACCCCGGCCACGCCACCCTGCCGCTTCACCCCGGCCACGCCACCCTGCCGCTTCACCCCGGCCACGCCATCCCCCTCCCCCCGCCACGCCACCTCGCCGCGCCCTGCCACCACCGCCGTCCGGGTCTTCCCCGACCCCCTCCCACCGGCCACCATGACCCCATGACGTCGTCCTCCTACTCCCCCTCCCCTGCCCCCTCCCACGTCACCCGAGCCCACTCCTTCAACTCGGCCGCGGCCCAGTACGCCGCCAACCGCCCCTCCTACCCGACCGCCCTCCTGGACGCGATCGAGGACCTCGCAGGACACCCCCTGAGCGGGGCGCGGGTCGCGGACATCGGCGCCGGCACCGGCATAGCGACGGCCCTCCTGCACGCCCGCGGCGCGGACGTCATCGCCGTCGAACCCGGGGACGGCATGGCCGCGCAGTTCCGCCGTGCTCTCCCCGACGTGCCGATCGTCCGGGGCGACGGCAACCACCTTCCGCTGGCCGACGCCTGCGTCGACTTCCTGACCTACGCCCAGTCCTGGCACTGGACCGACCCGGCCCACTCGGTCCCGGAGGCCCTGCGCGTCTTGCGCCCGGGCGGCGCGCTGGCGCTGTGGTGGAACACCAGCGCCGTGGACATACCGTGGATCGACGCTCAGGCCCACCGCATGGAGCGCCGCTTCGGCGTCGACCACGTCGTGCAGAGGAACGGCGACGGCAGCCGCGCCGCCCGCACCGACCCGTCCGGCCGGCTCGACTTCGCCCACCGCACGGTCCGCTGGAGCCGCCGTGTCCCCCTCGATCTCCACCTGGCCAACATCAGCAGCCACTCGATCTTCCTGACCCACGGCGAGGAGAGCACGGCCGCCTTCCTCGCCGAAGAACGCCGCCACCTCCTCGCCGCGTTCCCGGACGGCACCGTAGAGGAGACCTACGACGTCGAACTGCTGCTCGCGACCAGACCCTGACCGCGCGCGGCGGCCCACCCCTCCAGGGCCGCCGCACACGCGTGGTCCACATGCCGCAGCCCGCCCAATTCCAGCCGCACCTCACGGTCGTGCGGCAGCGCCTCCAACGCGTCCAGCAGCTTCGGCAGCCGCAGAAACGTCGCGTGCCCCAGCACCCGTACGACGAGCCCGGCGTCGCCCCGGTCCTCCGTCTCAACGTGCACGTGGCTGATCTCCCAGGCCGTCTTCGCCACGGCCAGTGCCAGCCCGACCAACACCCCCTCGAACAGGTTCCCCACGACGATCGCCCCCGCCGTGACCCCGAGCACGACGACCTCCCCCCGATGCCCGCGCCACAGCTTCCGCACCTCCCGCACGGGCACGAGCTTGCAGCCGGCGTGCACCAGCAGCCCCGCCAGCGCCCCGACCGGAATCAGCCCCAGCACCCCGGGCACGACGGCCGCGAACAGCAGCAGCCACACCCCGTGCAGCACCCGCGATGCCTTCGTCCGCGCACCCGCCCGCACGTTCGCCGCACTGCGCACGATGACCGCCGTCAGCGGCAGCGCGCCCAGCACCCCGCACACCGCGTTGCCCGCGCCCTGCGCCATCAACTCCCGGTCGTAGTCCGTCCGCCGGCCGTCGTGCAGCCGGTCCACCGCCGCCGCGCTGAACAACGACTCCGCCGACGCGATCAGCGCGAACGCCACGACCGTCCCGATCACCCCCACTTCCGTCAGCCGTCCGAAATCCGCCGCCTCCGGCACCCGTACGGCATCCAGCAGACCCTGCACCCGGACCCGCCGCACATCCAGGTCGAACACCCAAGTGACGCCCGCCGCCAGAGCTACCGCGACCAACGGTGCGGGAACCAGCCGCGCACCGCCGCGCCACCGCCCCCACACCACCAGCACGACCATGGTGGCACCCCCCACTGACAACGCCACCGGATCCACCCGCCCGGGCAGCGACACCAGCCCGGCGAGCTTCCCGAGGCCGCCCTCCGGCGTTCCCGCGTCCCCGAGGGCGTACACCTGCCCGGCGACCAGCACCAGCCCGATCCCGGCGAGCATCCCGTGCACGACGGCCACGGACACGGCCCGGAACCACCGCCCGAGCCGCAGCGCGCCCAGCCCGAGCTGCACCAGCCCGGCGGCCAGCACGAGTACCCCGAGCGCCTGAACGCCGTACCGCTGCACGGCTTCGTGGACGAGCACGGTGAGCCCTGCCGCCGGCCCGCTCACCTGCAGGCTGCTGCCGGGCAGCACCCCGACGACCAGCCCGCCGACGATGCCGGTGACCAGCCCCAGCTCGGCAGGCAGGCCGGAGGCCATGGCGACGCCCACACACAGGGGGAGCGCGACGAGAAAGACGACGAGAGAAGCGAACAGATCGGCTTTGCGAACACCACGGCGCAACACGGCGGCACCTCCGGTAGGGAACGGGAGATGCGTGGGCGCGCCGCACCGGGGGAGGGCGCGACGACGACCATGCGCGGACGCGGACGCGGATGCGGCCGGGACCGAGGCCCCGCCCGCGCAACGCGCATGAATTCCATTATCGGTTGACACGATCGCCAGGACGACGGGTTCCTGTGCCGACCCGGTGAACACGGAAGCGGATGAACAGGAACCTCCGCTTCCAATCCCACCGCCACGCGCCTGCGCCACCGCGCACCCCCCACCGCGCACCCCCCACCGCGCACCCCCCCACCGCGCACCCCCCACCGCGCACCCCCCACCGCGCACCCCCCACCGTGCACCCCCCAACCGCTCGCTCGCCATCGCACGCGCCCCGCAACCGCTCGCTCGCCATCGCACGCGCCCCGCAACCGCTCGCCCGCCATCGCACGCACCCCCACCCACCGGACCGCTTGACGACTGACGGCGCCACGAGGATTATTCATCACATGATGAATTCTAGGATCGAGTCACCTGGCCCGCCCGAGCCGCCGGACCTGCCCGACACGCCCCCTGCCGTCGTCGCCGAACACCTCACCGTGGTCCGCGGCCCGCGCACGGTCCTCCACTCCCTCGACTTCACCGTCCCCCGAGGCCAGATCACCGGCCTGCTGGGCCCCTCCGGCTGCGGCAAGTCGACCCTCATGCGCGCGATCGTCGGCACCCAGGCCAAGGTCACCGGCACCCTCGACGTCCTGGGCCGCCCCGCAGGCCACCCCACCCTCCGCACCCGCATCGGCTACGTCACCCAGGCCCCCTCCGTCTACGACGACCTGACGATCCGCCAGAACCTGGACTACTTCGCCGCGATCCTCGACCCCGGCCGGGGCGCGGCGGACCGACGCCACAAGAACGTCACCCGAGCCATCGCCGACGTGGACCTCACCACCCACGCCCACGCCCTCGCCGGCAACCTCTCCGGCGGCCAGCGCAGCCGCGTCTCCCTGGCCGTCGCCCTCCTGGGCACCCCCGAACTCCTCGTCCTCGACGAACCGACGGTCGGCCTCGACCCCGTCCTCCGCCGCGACCTGTGGAACCTCTTCCACGACATCGCGGCGACCCGGGGCGCCACCCTCCTCATCTCCTCCCACGTCATGGACGAGGCCGAGCGCTGCCACCGCCTGCTCCTCATGCGCGAGGGCGAAATCCTCGCCGACGCCGCCCCCGACGCTCTGCGCACCCGTACCGGCACGGACACCGTCGAGTCGGCCTTTCTGCACCTGGTGGACGAAGCGGCCGCGGCCGGCCGCGCCAAGGAGTCAGCACGATGACCACAACGACCACGACAACCACGACGACAACGACGACCGCCCCCACGCCGACCGGCATCCTGAACGTCTCCCGCACCACCGCCACCGCGGCCCGCGTCCTGCGCCAACTGCGCCACGACCCCCGTACGATTGCGCTGCTGATCCTCATCCCCTGCGTGATGCTGTTCCTGCTCCGCTACGTCTTCGACGGAAGCCCGCGCACCTTCGACAGCATCGGCGCGTCCCTCCTCGGGATCTTCCCCCTGATCACGATGTTCCTGGTGACCTCCATCGCCACCCTGCGCGAACGCACCTCGGGCACCCTCGAACGCCTCCTCGCCATGCCCCTCGGCAAAGGCGACCTGATCGCCGGCTACGCCCTCGCCTTCGGCGCCCTCGCGATCGTCCAGTCGGCCCTGGCCACCGCCCTGGCGGTCTGGTTCCTCGACCTGGACGTCACCGGCAGCCCCTGGCTCCTCCTCCTGGTCGCCCTCCTCGACGCCCTGCTCGGCACGGCCCTCGGCCTCTTCGTCTCGGCCTTCGCGGCCACCGAGTTCCAGGCGGTCCAGTTCATGCCGGCGGTGATCTTCCCCCAACTCCTCCTCTGCGGCCTCTTCACCCCCAGGGACGCCATGCACCCCGCCCTGGAAGCCCTCTCCGACGCCCTCCCCATGTCCTACGCCGTGGACGGCATGAACGAGGTCCTCACCCACACCGACATGACAGCGACCTTCCTACGAGACGTCCTGATCGTGGCGGGCTGCGCCCTGCTGGTCCTGGGCCTGGGCGCGGCAACGCTGCGACGCCGGACAGCGTGACCAGCGAAACCAACGAACGGGCGGCGGGGCCGAAAAACCGAAGTCCGCCCACCGGACACCAGCCCCCCACCCCCACCCCCGATGCGAGGATGATCCCGGACGACGCAACCCCCGGAGGACCCTCAGCCATGACCCAGAAAGTCGCAGTCCTCGGCACCGGCAAAATCGGCGAAGCTCTCCTCAGCGGCATGATCCGAGGCGGCTGGCTCCCCGCCGACCTCCTCGTCACCGCCCGCCGCCCGGAACGAGCCGAAGAACTCCGTACCCGCTACGGAGTCGCCCCGGTCACCAACGCCGAGGCCGCCAAGACCGCGGACACCCTGATCCTCACGGTCAAACCGCAGGACATGGGCGCCCTCCTCGACGAACTCGCCCCGCACGTCCCCGCCGAACGTCTGGTCATCAGCGGAGCCGCCGGCATCACCACCGCCTCCATCGAGGAGCGCCTCGCCACGGGCACCCCGGTCGTCCGCGTCATGACGAACACCCCCGCCCTGGTCGACGAGGCGATGTCCGTCATCTCCGCCGGTACCCACGCCACCGTCGATCACCTCGCCCACGCCGAGGAGATCTTCGGCTCCGTCGGCAAGACCCTCCGCGTCCCGGAGTCCCAGCAGGACGCCTGCACGGCCCTCTCCGGCTCCGGCCCCGCGTACTTCTTCTACCTGGTCGAAGCCATGACGGACGCCGGCATCCTCCTCGGCCTGCCCCGCGACAAGGCCCATGACCTCATCGTCCAGTCCGCGATCGGCGCCGCCACGATGCTCCGCGACAGCGGCGAACACCCGGTCAAGCTCCGCGAGAACGTCACGTCTCCCGCGGGCACGACCATCAGCGCCATCCGCGAACTCGAGAACCACGGCGTACGAGCCGCCCTCATCGCCGCCCTCGAAGCCGCCCGCGACCGCAGCCGCGAACTGGCCTCAGGCAAGAAGGACTGACGGAAGACCTGCCAGCAGCACCGGCAGCGGCACCGACACCAGAACCGCCCTGCCCCCGCCCCCGCCCCCGCCGAACGAACAAGCGGGGGTGGTCACCGGCCTGAAGCGGCCCCCACGATCTCCTTCGTGGTCACCACTCGCGCGAACCCGCCCCCGTGCAGCGACACCGCCGAGGCCTGCGCGAGCTCCTCCGCGGTCCGCCGCCACCCGAACGGCCCCTCCAGGTCGAAGGTGTGCGTCGCGTCGTACGCGAGCACGACCTCGTACCCCAGGTTCCCGCCCATCCGCGCGGTCGTCTCCACGCACATGTTGGTCTGGATCCCCGCCACCACGAGCTGCGAGATCCCCTCCGCCCTCAGCCACGAGCCCAGATCCGGCGTCCCGAGGAACGCCGAGTTCACGGTCTTCGTGATGAACAGCTCCGGCCCCGCCCCCTTCCCGCGCCGCTCCTGCACGTACGCCTTGAGATCGTTCCCCTCGTACCCCGGCCGCAGCGGCGACTGTGGATTGGGGGAGTCATGCCGCACGAAGACGACCGGCCGCCCCGTCTCCTGCCACAGTTCGATGAGCACGGCGATGTTGTCATCGGCCCCCGGGTTGTTCCGCGGCCCCCAGTAGTCCAGCTCCTCGAAGCCCTTCTGTACGTCGATGACCACCAGCGCTGCGTTCTCTGCGATGTCCATGCCCCCGATCCTGCCGCCGCGAGCACCCTCGCTCCAGAAGCACCAAAGTCATCGATCGATGGTTTACTGCCACCCATGCAGAACGCCGTGAAGACCACGGAACCCACGGAAGCCACAGAAACCACGGAACCCACGGAAGCCACACGGGCCACGCGGCATGGAGAGGCCACGGGCGGCACCTACCGCGTCGCCCTGGTCGCCTTCCCCGGCATCCGCGCCTTCGACGTCTCCGTCGTCACCGAGGTCTGGGGCAACGACCGCACCGACCGCGGCGTTCCCGCTTTCGACCTGCACCGCGTCGCCGCCGACACCACCACCCCCATCCCCATGCGCGGCGGCCTGGCTCTCCTCCCGGACCGCGCCCTCACCTGGCTCTCCCGAGCCGACCTGATCCTCGTCCCCGGTCTGGACGACTACCTCACCCCCGCACCCGCCCCCGTCCTGGAGGCACTGCGCCGCGCCCACGCCCGCGGCACCACCCTCGCCGCCCTCTGCGGCGGAGCCTTCACCCTCGCCCAGGCCGGCCTCCTCGACGGCCGTCGAGCGATCACCCACTGGAACCTGATCGACCTCCTGCGCACGCACCACCCCCGGATCACCGTCGTCCCCGACGCCCTCTTCATCGAGGACGACAACATCTGGACCGCCGCCGGCACGGCAGCCGGCATCGACCTCTGCCTCCACCTGGTCCGCCGCTCCCACGGAGCCGAAACGGCCGCGACCATCGCCCGCGCCATGGTCACCGCCCCCTTCCGCACTGGCACCCAGGCCCAGTTCATCGAACACCCCACTCCCCGCGCGGACCGGGACGCCGACACCCTCGCCGCCGTACGCGAACACGCCCTTCGTCATCTGCACGAACCACTCACCGTCGCCGAGTTGGCGGGGCACGCCGGCATGTCCCCGCGCAGCTTCGCCCGTCACTTCACGGCGGCGACCGGTGTCACCCCCCTCCGCTGGCTTCTCGACCAGCGCATCGCCGCGGCCCAGAAACTCCTCGAACGCACCGACCTCCCCATGCCCGAGGTCGCCCGGCGCGCAGGCTTCGGCAGCGAGGTCACCATGCGCCAGCACTTCGCATCACGCCTCGCCACCAGCCCCCGCGCCTACCGGGCCGCGTTCAGCACCCCGCTCGCCACCGACGCCGACTCGCCGGCGGGCTCCGTCACGGGCGCAAGCAACCCGATCGCGCGATAAGCGGTATCCACGACCGGTCGGGCCATCCCGCGAGCCTTCTCCGCACCATCCCGCAGCACCCCCTCCACATACACAGGATCAGCGCACAACTCCTTGTGCCTGACCTGCACGGGCTTCAGCACCTCGACGACCGCGTCCGCGGTGTCCTTCTTCAAAGCGCCGTACGACTCATAAACGCCCGCCAGGATCTCCGGGTTCCCACCCGTGCAAGCGGCGAGGATCTCCAGCAGATTCGCGACCCCGGGCCGCCCCTCACGGTCGTACACGACCTCCCGCCCACTGTCGGTGACAGCCCGCATGACCTTCTTACGCACCACCTCGGGCTCGTCCAGCAGATAGACGATCCCGGGCCCGAAGTCGTCGCTCTTGCCCATCTTCGACGCGGGCTCCTGCAGGTTCGTCACCCGTGCCGCGACCGCCGGATGCGTGGCCTTCGGGACGACGAACGTGTGCCCGTACCGCTGGTTGAACCGCACCGCCAGATCCCGCGCCAGCTCCACATGCTGCGTCTGGTCGTCTCCCACCGGAACCTCGTCGGTCCCATAGGCCAGGATGTCGGCCGCCATCAACACGGGATACGTCAGCAACGACAGCCGCACGCTCCCGCCGCGCTCCCGCTCCCGCGCGGCCTTCTCCTTGTACTGGATCATCCGCCGCATCTCGCCGTCCGTGGCCACGCACTCCAGCAGATACGAGAGCCGCGCGTGCTCGTCCACATGACTCTGTACGAACACGGTGCACAGCTGTGGATCCAGTCCCGCCGCCAGCAGCAGCGTCGCGGCCTGCCGACTCAGCCGACGTACCCGCGCCGGGTCGTGCTCCACGGTCAGCGCGTGCAGATCCACGACGCAGAACAACGAGTCCGCCCGGTGCTGGTCGACCTCGGCCCACTGCCGCAGTGCTCCCAGGTAGTTCCCCAGCGTCAGGTGCCCGGTCGGCTTGATCCCGCTGAAGACTCGCTTCATCTCTCCACCTCCTGGTCGAGGCCGCCGTCCCGGTCGGCCGGCCCCCTGGAACTTGGTGGGAGAAACAAGAACGGCCGCCGAAGCGGCGGCCGTTGAGCGCATACGTGAACACGGCCGCCGTCAGGCGGCCCACCACAGCTGGGTGCACGTACGCGTAGTCATGTCCGTCAGCGTACGCCTCAGGGGTGCCTCCAGGACACGAGTTGACACAGTCACGTACGGATACGTAGTGTTCTCCGAGTTGTCCGACGTGAGCGCCGACTCCGGTCGGTCCCCGGACAGCCATTCCGCAGGTACCAACCACTTCTCGACACGCAGTCGATACGGCTGCCGTCGCGTCATTGGCGTGCGTATTCGCGAAACGAGGAATCCGCGTTCGAAAGGACGCAGCCCCCGATTGGCTTCGGGAGCAGGGAATCCGCTAAAGTCTCACTCGTCGGAACGGCCCAACAGCCGCGAAGACAAGCCCCCTCTGACTGGTAATCAGGACCGAAAGGATCTGATAGAGTCGGAACCGCCGGAAAGGGAAACCGCGGAACGAAAAACGCGGAGAACCTGGAAAGCACCGAGGAAATC